>NZ_JAUHQA010000001.1:2070164-2760219 GCF_030418295.1 Demequina muriae | reverse complement strand
GGGGGGCTAACCCTGGCCCCCCTGCGGGGGGGGCGCCGGGGCCCCCCCACGGACCGGCCTCAGTCGGTGCTGGGGAGAGTCAGGCCTCGAGGCGGGAGCCGAGGGCCTTCGCCCATGTCGCCGGCCAGCGACGGATTCGGTGCTCCGGGACCAGCGCCGCCGCCACGAACGGGTCGCCCGCGACGATCGACTCGACGTCGTCGACGTCGTCGGCCTCGCACACCAGCAGCGCGCCGGGTGCTCCCTCGTCGTCGTAGCGCCCGTAGGCGTGCATCGTGCCCTCGTCCGCCAGCGCCGCGAGGTACTCGCGGTGCGCGGGACGGTGCAGATCGCGCGCGTCTGCGCGATCGTCGTACACGTATTCGATCGTCCAAGTAGCCATGCCACTCATCCTGCCAGCACCGGTGGGGCGACACGACCGTATCGAACATGCGTTCGAACGAGATTGCACGTAGCATTGCCGTGTGAATGACCGACTCATGGTGCGCGGTGCGCGCGAACACAATCTCAAAGGCGTCGACATCGACCTGCCCCGAGACTCGCTGATCGTCTTCAGCGGACTGTCGGGCTCTGGCAAGTCGTCGCTGGCCTTCGACACGATCTTCGCCGAGGGGCAGCGCCGGTACGTCGAGTCGCTGTCCGCCTACGCGCGCCAGTTCCTGGGCCAGATGGACAAGCCGGACGTGGACTTCATCGAAGGACTCTCGCCAGCGGTGTCGATCGACCAGAAGTCGACCAACCGCAACCCGCGCTCCACCGTGGGCACCATCACCGAGGTGTACGACTACCTCCGCCTGCTGTACGCACGGGTGGGCACCCCGCACTGCCCGGTGTGCGGCGAACGCATCCAGGCGCAGACGCCGCAGCAGATCGTGGACTCCGTGCTCGCGCTGCCGGAGGGCACGCGCTACCAGGTGCTCGCCCCCGTGGTGCGCGGCCGCAAGGGCGAGTACGCGGATCTGTTCGAAGAGCTCCAGCAGCAGGGGTTCGCTCGCGCCCGCGTGGACGGCGAGACGGTTCAGCTCACCGACGTTCCGCAGCTCGAGAAGAAGCTCAAGCACACCATCGAAGTGGTGGTGGACCGGCTCGTGGCGCGGGACGGCGTGCGCCAGCGCCTCACTGATTCGGTCGAGACCGCGCTGCGCATCGCCGAAGGCCTCGTGCTGATCGACCCCGTCGACGACGACAT
Source organism: Demequina muriae (assembly GCF_030418295.1). Lineage (NCBI taxonomy): Bacteria > Bacillati > Actinomycetota > Actinomycetes > Micrococcales > Demequinaceae > Demequina > Demequina muriae. Next base: position 2,759,030 of record NZ_JAUHQA010000001.1, on the reverse strand, counting down.
GCCGCCGCGCCGCTACAGCGAGAAGCGCGCGTGCCCCAACGATCACGTGCTGACCCTCGAGGAGGTCGAGCCCCGCACCTTCTCCTTCAACGCCCCGTACGGCGCGTGCCCCGAGTGCACCGGCATCGGTGTGCGTCTCGAGGTGGACCCCGAACTCATCGTGCCCGATCCGGCACTCAGCCTGCGCGATGGCGCCGTCGCGCCGTGGTCGAGCACGTCCACGTCCTCGGAGTACTTCGGTCGCATGATGACCGCGTTGTCGCACGACCTGGACTTCTCGATGGAGACGCCGTGGGAGGACCTCCCGCAGAAGGTCCAGACGGCGATTCTCACCGGCAACGACTATGAGGTCCACGTCAAGTTCCGCAACCGGTTCGGACGGGAGCGGCAGTATACGACCGGCTTCGAGGGCGTCATCACGTGGCTCGAGCGTCTCCACTCGCAGACCGAGTCGGAATGGTCGCGAGAGAAGTACGAGTCCTACATGCGCGAGGTGCCGTGCCCGGTGTGCAAGGGCACCCGTCTCAAGCCCGAGGTGCTCGCGGTGACCATCGGTGGTCACTCGATCGCGCAGGTGTGCGATCTGTCGATCGCGGACGCCCGCGACTTCCTGCTGACCGCGGAGCTCGACGAGCGCGGGCGCCAGATCGCCGTGCAGGTGCTGAAGGAGATCGACGCACGCCTCGGGTTCCTGCTCGACGTCGGTCTGGACTACCTGACCCTGTCGCGCGCCGCCGGAACGCTGTCAGGCGGCGAGGCCCAGCGCATCCGGCTCGCGACCCAGATCGGCAGCGGCCTGGTCGGCGTGCTGTACGTGCTCGACGAGCCGAGCATCGGCCTGCACCAGCGGGACAACCGCCGACTCATCGACACGCTCACCCGCCTGCGAGACCTGGGCAACACCCTCATCGTCGTCGAGCATGACGAGGACACGATCCGCGCGGCCGACTGGATCGTTGACATCGGCCCCGGTGCGGGCGAGCACGGGGGAGAGGTGGTCCACTCGGGCACCTACGACGAGCTCCTCGTCAACGAGCGTTCGATCACCGGCGCGTACGTGGCAGGACGGCGTGCGATTGCCATGCCGGCTGAGCGCCGCCAGCGCGATGCCGATCGTGCCCTGACGGTCGTGGGCGCCCGGGAGCACAACCTGCAGGACATCGACGTGACGTTCCCCTTGGGTGTGCTCACGGCCGTCACCGGGGTGTCGGGATCGGGCAAGTCGACCCTGGTGAATTCGATCCTCTACACGTCGCTCGCCAACACCCTCAACGGCGCGCGTCAGGTCGCCGGGCGCCACACGCGCATCACGGGGACGGACCACCTCGACAAGATCGTCCACGTGGACCAGGGGCCCATTGGGCGCACGCCACGCTCGAACCCCGCCACCTACACGGGTGTGTGGGACAAGGTCCGCAAGCTCTTCGCGGAGACCAACGAGGCCAAGGTGCGCGGCTACGGACCCGGCCGCTTCTCGTTCAACGTCAAGGGCGGCAGGTGCGAGTCGTGCTCCGGCGACGGGACGCTCAAGATCGAGATGAACTTCCTCCCCGACGTGTACGTGCCGTGCGAGGTCTGTCGGGGAGCCCGGTACAACCGCGAGACCCTCGAGGTGCACTTCAAGGGCAAGACGGTCGCCGACGTGCTGGACATGCCGATCGAGCAGGCGGCGGAGTTCTTCGAGGCGATCCCCACGATCTCCCGACACCTGCGCACCCTCGTGGACGTCGGCCTCGGGTATGTGCGGCTGGGTCAGCCGGCGCCTACCCTGTCGGGCGGCGAGGCGCAGCGCGTCAAGCTCGCCTCGGAGCTCCAGCGTCGATCCACGGGTCGCACCATCTACGTCCTCGACGAGCCCACCACCGGCCTGCACTTCGAGGATGTGAGCAAGCTCCTGGGCGTTCTCCAGGACCTGGTGGACAAGGGCAACACCGTCATCGTGATCGAGCACAATCTCGACGTCATCAAGTCGGCGGACTGGGTCATCGACATGGGGCCCGAAGGGGGCAACGGCGGCGGTCTGGTGGTGGCCGAGGGCACCCCGGAGCACATCGCCGACGTCGAGGCGAGCCACACCGGTCGGTTCCTCAAGGAGATCCTCGGCGTCGAGGCCCCCGCGTAGGCTGGCGGCCGTGACCAACCCCGCGGACTACCGGCCCGCGCCCGGCAGCATTCCCACGGACCCGGGCGTGTATCGCTTCCGTGACCCCCACGGACGAGTCGTCTACGTGGGCAAGGCGAACAACCTCCGCGCCCGGCTGTCGAGCTACTTCCAGTCGCTGAGCGGTCTGCACCCACGGACGCAGCAGATGGTGACCACGGCCGCATCGGTCGAGTGGACCGTCGTGCGCAACGAGGTCGAGGCGCTCATCCTCGAGCACACGTGGATCAAGCAGTACGACCCGCGGTTCAACGTGAGGTTCAAGGACGACAAGTCCTACCCGTATCTGGCCGTGACGCTCAACGAGAAGTACCCGCGCATGCAGGTGATGCGGGGCGATCGCAAGCAGGGAGTCCGGTACTTCGGCCCGTACGCGCGGGCATGGGCCATCCGCGACACGGTCGATACGCTGCTGACCGCGCTGCCCGTGAGGACCTGCGCACCGGGCGTGTTCCGCAAGGCCGAGCGCCAGGGGAGGCCCTGCCTCCTGGGCTACATCGACAAGTGCTCCGCCCCGTGCGTGGGGCGCATCTCGGAAGAGGACCATCGTGCGTTGGCGGAGCGAGTGTGCGCCGTGCTGGGCGGCGACGCGAAGGGGATGATCCGCGACCTCACGCAGGCGATGACGGATGCGTCGGAACGCGAGGACTTCGAGGCCGCGGCCCGGGCCCGCGACCGGCTGCGCGCCTTGCGGGACGTGATGGATCGCAACTCCATCGTGCTCTCTCCAGGGACCGATGCGGACATCTTCAGCCTGCTCGATGACGAGATGGAGGCCGCGGCACACGTCTTCCATGTGCGCGACGGGCGCATCACGGGCGAGCGTGGGTGGGTCGTGGACAAGCCGGAGCCGGTCGGACCATCAGGTCTCGTGGCCCAGCTGATCCAAGAGGCGTACGCCGGGGCCGACCGTGAGGAGGTGCCTCCGGAGATCCTCGTGCCCGAGATTCCTGACGGGGCCGATGCGGTGCGGACGTGGCTGCGCGGCGTGCGTGGTGCCGCCGTCGCGATCAAGGTTCCCGCGCGAGGGAAGAAGGCCGAGCTCGCGCAGACGGGTCATCAGAATGCGCGCCAGGTGCTCGAGCAGCATCGGCTGCGGCGCGCATCGGACCTCACCACCCGGGCGGCGGCGCTTCAGGAGCTGCAGGAATCGATCGGCATGGACCAGGCGCCGCTGCGCATCGAGTGCTACGACATCTCCCACACCGGCGGCACCAACCAGGTGGGCTCCATGGTGGTGTTCGAGGACGGGCTGCCCCGCAAGGCGGAGTACCGCCAGTTCTCCATCGCCGACGGGACGGACGACACGGCCGCGATGCGCGAGGTGCTGACGAGGCGCTTCCGGCGCTATCTCGAGGAGTCGGCGCTGCCTCCGGAGGAGCGCGACAGTGCGCGCTTCGCCTACCCCCCGCAACTGGTGCTCGTCGACGGCGGCCTCCCGCAGGTCAACGTCGCGCGTGAGGCACTCGACGACCTGGGCATCCATGACGTCACCGTCGTGGGCCTCGCCAAGCGCCTCGAGGAGGTCTGGGTGCCTGGCGAGGAGTTCCCGGTCATCATGCCGCGTGGGTCCGAGGCGCTGTTCCTGCTGCAGCGACTGCGTGACGAGGCGCACCGGTTCGCGATCACCCGCCACCGCAGCCGGCGTGGCAAGGCGATGAAGGCGTCGGCCCTCGACGAGGTGGCGGGGGTGGGACCCACTCGCGCCGCCGCGCTCATCCGGCACTTCGGCTCCCTCGCGAAGGTGCGCGAGGCGTCGGTGGAACAGATCGCGCTCGTCCCTGGCATCGGCGCACGGACGGCGGCGACGATTCATGCCGCGGTCCGAGGCGGCAATGGCATGCTGGAGCCATGAGCGACGAGGCAGCGGCAGTCACCTATCCCTCCGGCATCCCCCGGCCCACCTTCGAGACCCCGGCGACGGTGCCGGAGCTGCTGGTGCTCACCGGCATGTCGGGAGCAGGCCGGACCAAGGCCTCGGCCGTGCTGGCGGATCTGGGGTGGTACGTGGTCGACAACCTGCCGCCCCACCTGCTCGCGGGACTGGTGTCCGCGCACATCTCCGGAGAGGCCCAGCGCCGGCTCGCCGCGGTGGTGGACGTGCGCGGCGGGGAGTTCTTCCAGGATCTCGACACCGTGATGGACGACCTCGAGCGCAAGGGCGTACCGGTGCGGGTGCTGTTCCTGGACGCATCGGACGCGACCCTGGTGCGCCGCTTCGAGGAGGCACGCCGTCCCCACCCGCTCCAGGGCGACGGCACCATCCTCGAAGGAATTGCCCGCGAGCGAGAGCGGGTCGCCGACGTGCGCGATCGCGCCGACCTCGTGATCGACACCAGCTCGTTGAACGTCCACCAACTGCGCGACGTGATGACCACCGAGGTCGCCCAGGAGGTGCCCGCGCTGCAGATCAACGTGCTGTCGTTCGGGTTCAAGAACGGGATCCCTGCCGACGCGGACTATGTGGCGGACGTGAGGTTCCTCGACAATCCTCATTGGCAGCCAGAACTGCGGCCGTTGACGGGCCTCGACGCCGCCGTCCGCGACCACGTGCTCGCCTCGGACGGCGCACGGGAGTTCATCGACGGCTACGCCGAGGTGGTGCACGGGGCGCTCCGTCACTATCGGGCCCACGACAAGCATTCGGTCACGATCGCCGTCGGCTGCACGGGCGGACGTCACCGCTCCGTCGCCATTGCCGAGGCGCTCGGGACGGCGCTGCGCACCCGCGGACACCAAGTGCGCACCACGCATCGGGACCGGTCTGGCACATGACGGGCGAGGCGCGGATCGTCGCTCTGGGCGGCGGTCACGGGCTGTACGCATCGCTGACCGCGCTGCGGGACCTCACGCCCGAGCTCACGGCCATCGTGACCGTGGCGGACGACGGAGGGTCGTCGGGACGGCTGAGGTCGGAACTCGGGATCGTGCCTCCGGGCGACCTGCGGATGGCGCTCAGCGCGCTGTGTGCGGACAACGACTGGGGCCGCACCTGGCGAGACGTCCTGCAGTGGCGATTCGCGACGGACGGGCCGCTCAACGGGCACGCGCTGGGCAACCTGCTGATCGCCGCCCTCTGGGAGCGCAACGGAGACGTCGTCGACGGTCTCGCATGGGTGGCCAGTCTGCTTCAGGCACACGGTCGCGTGCTGCCTCTGTCGGCTGATCCGCTGGAGGTGAGCGCGCTCGTGCGCGACGACTCCGGCGTGCGCGAAGTCCAGGGCCAGGTCGCGGTCGCGACGGCGCACGGATCGATCGAGGAGCTGCGACTGTCGCCGGCCAGCCCCGTGGTGCCGCGCGAGACGGTCGAGGCGATCGATGCCGCGGATCTGGTGGTGCTCGGCCCGGGCAGCTGGTATACCTCGGTCCTCACCCACTTCATGGTGCGACCGGTCGCCGACGCCTTGGTCCGTGCCGGTCAGCGCAGCGTGCTGGTGCTCAACGTCGGCCATGACGACGAGGAGACCGCCGGCACCGGAAGGGCCGATGACGTGCGGGCGCTGCAGCGCATGGCGCCGGACTTCGTGCCCCGCACCGTGCTGGTGGACTCGGAGCACCGCGACGAGCCGGGCCTGGCCGATGCGGTGGGGCGCTGGGGCGCGCGTCTCCTGGTGGCACCGGTGCGCGACGGGCTCGGAGCCCCGGCGCATGACCCTCACGCGCTTCGGCGCGAGCTCGCCCGCGTCGCGATCGAGCAGGGCCTCGCGGTCCGCGGCGCCGAGCGAGGAGTGGCAGGATAGCGCCATGGCATTGACCGCTCAGGTGAAGGACGAGCTCGCGCGCGTCGCCGTCGAGAAGACGTCGGCCCGCAAGGCAGAGGTCGCGACGACGCTGAGGTTCGCAGGCGGACTCCACATCGTCTCGGGTCGCATCGTCATCGAGGCGGAGCTCGACACGGCGATCGCCGCGCGCCGGCTGCGCGGCTTTATCCACGAGGTGTACGGGCTGTCGAGCGAGATCATCGTGGTCTCGGGCGGCGGCCTCAAGAAGGGCAACCGCTACGTGGTCCGCGTGGTCAAGGAGGGCGAGTCGCTCGCCCGCCAGACCGGACTGCTGGACCACCGCGGCCGCCCGGTGAGAGGACTGCCCCCGCAGGTCGTCGGCGGCTCGATCGAGGACACGGTGGCCGCGTGGCGCGGGGCATTCCTCGCTCACGGCTCGCTGACGGAGCCGGGACGGTCGTCGGCTCTCGAAGTCACGTCGCCAGGACCGGAGGCGGCCCTGGCACTCGTCGGCGCCGCCCGCAGGCTCGGCGTGAGCGCGAAGTCCCGGGAGGTTCGCGGGATCGACCGCGTGGTGATCCGCGATGGCGAGGCGATCTCGCAGCTGCTGACGCGACTCGGCGCTCATGATTCGGTGCTCGAGTGGGAGAACAAACGGACCCGACGCGAGGTGCGGGGCACGGCCAATCGCCTCGCGAACTTCGACGACGCCAACCTGCGTCGCAGCGCTCAGGCCGCCGTCGCGGCCGGTGCGCGCGTGCACCGAGCCTTCGAGATCCTCGGCGACGAGGTTCCGGACCACCTGCAGGAGGCGGGACGACTGCGCCTCGAGAACCGCGATGCCTCGCTCGAGGAGCTGGGCAAGCTCGCGTCGCCGCAGCTCACCAAGGACGCTGTGGCGGGCCGCATCCGCCGTCTGCTGGCCACCGCGGACAAGCGCGCTGAGGAGTTGGGGATCCCCGACACCGAGGCCGGAATCAGTCAGGACCTGCTCGAACTGGAGTGACAGTTTGCAGGACTTTCGTACCGTGCCAGACGGGTCTGGTTAGTAGTAGGCTGGCATAAGTGGCCTGTTCCGAACGGGCTCCCCGCGCACGTCGAGGTGCGCACCTGCATCCATCCACAACCGCGCCGGTCTCGTCCGGCGCAAGTCGAGGAGATCAATAGTGACCATCAAGGTCGGCATCAACGGCTTCGGCCGCATCGGACGCAACTTCTTCCGCGCCGCGCTCGCATCGGGAGCGGACATCGAGGTGGTGGGGATCAACGACCTCACCGACAACGCGACCCTCGCACACCTGCTCAAGTACGACTCCATCCTCGGCCGTCTCGGCAAGGACGTGTCGTTCACCGAGGACAGCATCACCGTCGACGGTCACACCTTCGCCGCCTCGGCCGAGCGCGACCCGGCCAACCTCAAGTGGGCCGACCTCGGCGCTGACGTCGTCATCGAGTCGACCGGCTTCTTCACGGACGCCACCAAGGCGCAGGCGCACATCGACGCCGGTGCCAAGAAGGTCATTATCTCGGCCCCGGCCAAGAACGAGGACGCGACCTTCGTGATGGGCGTGAACCACGAGGACTACGACCCCGCCTCGCACCACATCATCTCGAACGCTTCGTGCACCACGAACTGCCTCGCACCGCTCGCGAAGGCGCTGAACGACGGCATCGGCATTGAGAAGGGCCTGATGACGACGATCCACGCCTACACCGCCGACCAGAACCTGCAGGACGCGCCTCACAAGGACCTGCGTCGCGCCCGCGCCGCCGCACTGAACATCGTGCCGACGTCGACTGGTGCCGCCAAGGCCGTCGCACTCGTGCTGCCGGAGCTCAAGGGCAAGCTGGACGGCTACGCCCTGCGCGTGCCCGTCGCCACTGGTTCCGCGACCGACCTCACCTTCACCGCCTCGCGTGAGACCTCCGTCGAGGAGATCAACGAGATCGTCAAGAAGGCCGCCGATGGCGCCATGAAGGGCTTCCTCGTCTACACCGAGGACCCGATCGTGTCGAAGGACATCGAGACGGACCCGGCCTCGTCGATCTTCGACTCTGGCCTCACCAAGGTGATCGGCGACCAGGTCAAGGTCGTCTCCTGGTACGACAACGAGTGGGGCTACTCGAACCGCCTCGTGGACCTCACGGTCTTCGTCGGCGACAAGCTCTGAATCACCCCGAGATCATGACGACGTCCGCGTACGCACTGCGTGCGCGGACGTCGTCATGTCTGGACCACTAAGGACACTGTGATGAAAACGATCGACAGCCTGGGCGACCTCACCGGCAAGAAGGTGCTGGTCCGCTCCGACCTCAACGTGCCGCTCGACGGCACCACGATCACCGACGACGGCCGCGTGCGCGCGTCGGTGCCCACGATTCAGACGCTCCTCGACGCCGGCGCCGCCGTCATCGTGATGGCGCACCTCGGCCGCCCTGGCGGCGAGCCCAAGCCCGAGTACTCGCTCGCGCCCGCGGCCGCGCGTCTGTCCGAGCTGCTCGGCCAGCCCGTGACCCTCGCGGACGACCTCGTCGGCGAGTCGGCTGCCGCCACCGTGGCGGCGCTCCAGTCCGGCCAGGTCGCCATGCTGGAGAACGTGCGCTACGACGCCCGTGAGACCTCGAAGGTCGACGCCGAGCGTGAGGAGCTCGCCGCAGAGCTGGCGGCCTTCGCGGATGCGTTCGTGTCCGACGGCTTCGGCGTCGTGCACCGCAAGCAGGCCTCGGTCTACGACATCGCCACGCTGCTCCCGGCGGCGGCAGGCACGCTCGTGCAGAACGAGGTGGAGTCGCTGTCGCGCGCCACCACCAACCCCGAGCGTCCCTACGTCGTCGTGCTCGGCGGTTCGAAGGTCTCGGACAAGCTGGGCGTCATCGCCAACCTGCTGGGCAAGGCGGACCGCCTGCTGATCGGTGGGGGCATGGTGTTCACCTTCCTCGCGGCCAAGGGCCACGCGGTGGGCAACTCCCTGCTCGAAGAGGACCAGATCGAGGCAGTCAAGGGCTACCTCGCGACAGCCGAGGCCAACGGCGTCGAGATCGTGCTCCCCGAGGACATCGAGGTCGCCTCCGCTTTCGCGGCTGACGCCGAGCACAAGACCGTGCCCGCCGATCAGATCCCCGATGGGTGGATCGGCCTGGACATCGGCCCCGTCGCCGCGAAGGCGTTCGGCGCCAAGATCGCCGACGCGAAGACCATCGTCTGGAACGGCCCCATGGGCGTGTTCGAGTTCGACGCCTTCGCTGGGGGCACCAAGGCCGTGGCGCAGGCGATGATCGACTCGGACGGCTTCTCCGTCGTCGGTGGCGGCGACTCGGCTGCGGCCGTGCGCCGTCTCGACTTCGACGAGGCCGGCTTCAGCCACATTTCCACGGGCGGCGGCGCGTCGCTCGAACTGCTCGAAGGCAAGGTCCTGCCGGGCCTGGCCGTTCTGGAGGACTGACCTATGGCACGCACGCCGCTGATCGCTGGCAACTGGAAGCTCAACCTCGACCACCTCGAGGCCACTCACACGGTGCAGAAGCTGGCCTGGCTGCTGCGCGACGCGAAGCACGACTTCGCCGACGTGGAGGTCGCGGTGCTGGCGTCGTTCACGTCGATCCGGTCCGTGCAGACTCTCGTCGACGCGGATCAGCTCGAGATCAAGTACGGCGCACAGGACATCTCGCAGCACGCCTCCGGCGCGTACACCGGCGAGGTTGCGGGTTCACAGCTCGCGAAGCTGGGCGTCTCGTACGTCGCAGTGGGCCACTCCGAGCGTCGCGAGTACCACGGCGAGACCGACGAGGTCGTCGCGGCGAAGGCCGCCGCCGCCTTCGAGAGCGGCATCGTGCCGATCGTCTGCGTGGGCGAAGGCCTCGACGTGCGCAAGGAGGGCCGCCAGGTCGAGTACACGCTCGCCCAGCTCGACGGCTCGCTTGCAGGGCTCCCCGCCGACAAGGCGAAGGACGTCGTCATCGCCTATGAGCCCGTCTGGGCCATCGGCACCGGTGAGGTCGCCACTCCGGCCGACGCCCAGGAGGTCTGCGCCGCGATCCGTGGACGGCTCGCCGAGTTGTACGACGCAGAACTGGCCGACGGCGTGCGCGTGCTGTACGGCGGTTCGGTGAAGTCCGGGTCCATCGCTCAGCTGATGGCCGAGACCGACGTCGACGGAGGTCTGGTGGGCGGTGCGAGCCTCGATCCTGAGGAGTTCGCGAAGATCGCCCGTTTCCGTGCCCACCAGGTGGGTCTGTAGCCGGTCCACGCCGCGCGACTCGTCGCGTATCCTGGTAGGCGTTCGATCCGGATCTGAAGGAGAGCTGTGGACATTCTCGAGACCACGCTGTGGGTGCTGCTGGTGATCACCAGCGTCATCATCATCGGCCTGGTGCTGATCCACCGCGGACGCGGCGGCGGCATCACCGACATGTTCGGCGGTGGATTCGCCTCTGGAGTGCAGTCCTCCGCGGTCGGCGAACGCAATCTGTCACGCATCACGTGGATCGTCGCGGTGCTGTGGGGCATGATCGTCGTGCTGCTGGGTCTCATCACCCGGTATTCGTTCTAACGCCAATTCCGAGGGGGAATCATGGCAGGTGGAAGTGCGATCCGTGGATCGCGTGTAGGAGCAGGGCCGCTCGGCGAGGACGAGCGCGGCGAGTCCGCGCCTCGGCAGATGGTCCAGTACTTCTGTGCGCGTGGCCACGTGACCTCTCCGAGCTTTGCGATGGGCGACGAGGGGGAGGCGCCGGAGATCCCGCTCGAGTGGGATTGTCCCAAGTGCGGCTTCCCGGCCGGGCTCGACGCGGACAACCCGCCTGAGCCCATTCGCAACGAGCCCTTCAAGACGCACCTCGCGTACGTCAAGGAGCGCCGTTCGGAGGAAGAGGGCGAGGCGTTGCTGGCCGAGGCACTCGATGTGCTGCGCCAGCGGCGCATGGCCATCGCTGACTCCTGACGCTCGCGACTGCATCGAGACCGTCCGTGCCCCTCGGGGCCGGGCGGTCTCGTGCGTTCGGGGGCGGGCCGCCCTCGCGGCTGTTCGGGGCATCCGCGCTCAGCCGGTAGCGTCGGGGGTGGGCATCGTGCCCGCCCTTCGACACGAGGAGAACCATGCAGATCGAGATCGAGTACTGCGTCCCATGCGGCTATCTTGACCGCGCGATGGATGCGCAGCGCACCCTGCTGAGCACCTTCGGCCAGCACCTCGAGGGCGTCACGCTCAAGCCGGGAGAGAAGGGCGTCTTCACGTTCCGCGCGGACGACGACGTCATCTACGCGAAGCCTGCCGACTTCGACATCACGACGATCGTCGAGGCGGTCAAGGCGCGCCTCTGACGCGCGACGCGTCGATCAGATGCTGGTCGCGGCCGCCGCATCGATCAGCCACAGCGTCCGATCGGACCCGGCGACCGCGGCCCCGGGCAGCTCGAGGTCTCCACGCAGGCAGCGGGCGACGACGTCCGCCTTCGCCTCGCCGGCCGCGATCACCCACACTTCGCGCGCGCGGTTGATGGTCTCGAGAGCCAGCGACACGCGCGTGGGCGGGGGCTTGGGGGAGTCGTGCACGGCGAGCGTCGGCGAGCCCGTTGCGGCAAGGCCCGGGTGGCCGGGGAAGAGCGACGCGACGTGGCCGTCAGGGCCCAGCCCGAGCATGAGCACGTCGAAGGCGGGCGAGCCCGCGTCGGCGTACTCGCGCGCGTAGGCCGTGGCCGCGTCCTCCGCGGTCGCGAACTGTCCCTCGGCTCCCATGCGGTGGATGTTCTCCTCCGGCAACGGAAGGGACGCGAGCAGGGCCGACTGTGCCTGGCCCTCGTTGCGGTCCGCGTCACCGACGGGAACGAAGCGCTCGTCGCCCCACCACACGTGGACATCCGTCCAGTCGATGGCCGTCGCGAGCGGCGATGCGGCGACGGCCGCAAGGGTGGCGATCCCGACGGTGCCGCCGGTGACCACCACATCGGCCCGCTCCCGGTGGGCCAGGGTGTCTCCGATGCGCAGCAGCAGGCGCGCTGCGGTGGCGTCGGCGACAGCCTCGGCATCCGCGTAGACGATCACCTCACGCGCGGCCGTCATGACCCACTCCGCAGCTGCGCGTACTGGGCCAGCGACTCACCGTAGACAGGGTCGTCGTCGAGGCGGCGCAGCTCCTCCGCCAGGCAGTCTCCGAGGGTGCGGGCCGGCAGTGCGATCGTGTGGTCGGGCTGTCCTGGCTGGGTGAGCGTGGCGTTGTGCCCGTCGGGTCGGTGGATGCCGATCTCGCCAGACGGCGTCTCGAGCACGATCGACTGAAGGCCGCGCACCTGATCCGAGTAGGTCGCCTCGAACTCGCAGCCGAGCGCATGCTGGAGCCAGGCCCCGAGGAGCAGGATCGACGGACTGCCAGTGTCGCCGTGCAGCCGTGCCTTGGTGACCTCGCGGTCGCCCACCTGCTCGAGTGCCGCGGCGAGCAGGGCGCGCCACCGCGTCACGCGCGTCCAGGCCAGGTCGGTATCGCCAGGCTGGTAGGCCTCCGCGAGCCTCACCAGCACCTGATCGGGGTGGTCCTCACCCTTGGTGTCGGTGATGCGTCGGGCAGCCATGCGCCCGATGCCGGACCCGGCCGTGGCCGCGGGGACCGCAGCCGGCCACCACGCGACGATGGGGGCGTCGGGGAGCAGCAGGGGAGTGACCAGGGTGTCGGCGTGCGCCACCTGCTCGCCGGACGGGCGCAGCACCACCACCTCGGAGGCGCCGGCATCTCCGCCGACGCGAAGCTCAGCATTCAGACAGTCGTCGCCACACTCCTCGGGGGACACCACGATGATGCGGCACGGGTGCTCGCGCGACGCGACATTGGCCGTCTCGATGGCGGCCTCGACGTCGGCGTCCGTCGCGTCGATGACGAGCGTCATGACGCGACCGAGCGTGATCACGCCGTAGTCCTTGCGGGCCTGCACCAGCTGCTTGTTGATCGCGGACGTGGTGGTCATGGGCATCGTGTAGATCATGGGCGCCTCCAGACGCGGCCGTCCTTGGTGAGCATCGCGTCGGCGCTCGCCGGTCCCCACGTGCCAGAGCGGTACTGCTCCGGCTGTCCCTGCGTCTCCCAGTGAGCGGTGACGGGGTCGAGAAGCTTCCAGGACAGCGCCACCTCCTCATGCCGGGGGAACAGCGGGGGGTCGCCCAGCAGCACGTCGAGAATCAGCCGCTCGTACGCCTCGGGGGAGGACTCGACGAATGAGTTCCCGTACGCGAAGTCCATGGTGACGTCCCGGACCTCCATCTGCGTGCCGGGCACCTTGGACCCGAACCGCAGAGTGACGCCCTCGTCGGGCTGCACGCGGATGACGAGCGCGTTGTTCCCGACGTCGACTCCCTCGATCTCCTGGAAGTACGGGCTCGGCGCCTTCTTGAAGACCAGCGCGATCTCGGTGACGCGCCGGCCGAGCCGCTTGCCTGCACGAAGGTAGAACGGCGTGCCGGCCCATCGACGGTTGGAGACGTCGAGCCGGATCGCCGCGTAGGTCTCGGTGATCGACTCGGGGTCGATGCCGTCCTCGTCGAGGTAGCCGCCCACCTGCTCGCCGCCACGCCAGCCGGCGGAGTACTGCCCGCGCGCCGTGTTGGCGCTCAGGTCCGCGGGCAGCTTCGCCGCCCGGAGTACCTTCTCCTTCTCGTCGCGCAGGTCGTTCGCGTCGAACGTCGCGGGCTCCTCCATCGCGGTGAGGGCGAACAGCTGGAGCAGGTGGTTCTGGATGACGTCGCGGGCCTGACCGATGCCGTCGTAGTACCCCGCGCGCGACCCGATGCCGATGTCCTCGGCCATCGTGATCTGCACGTGGTCGATGTATTGGCTGTTCCAGATGGGCTCGAAGAGCTGGTTCGCGAAGCGCAGCGCCAGCAGGTTCTGCACCGTCTCCTTGCCCAGGTAGTGGTCGATGCGGAACACGGAGTCCGGCGGAAAGACGTCGGAGACCACTGCGTCGAGTTCGTTGGCCGACTGCAGATCATGCCCGAACGGCTTCTCGATCACGACCCGGCGCCACGCGCCTTCCTTGGGATCCGACAGGCCGGAGTCGCGCAGCTGCGTGAGCACCTGCGGGAAGGCCGACGGCGGGATCGACAGGTAGAACGCGTGGTTGCCGCCGGTGCCGCGGCGCTCGTCGAGCTCCTCGACGGTGCGGCGCAGTTCCTGGAACGCGTCAGGATCATCGAACGTGCCCTGCACGAACCGAATGCCCTCAGCCAGCTGCTTCCAGGTCTCGTCACGGAACGGAGTCCGTGCGTGCTCACGGACGGAGTTGTACACGACCTCCTCGAAGTCCTGGCGTTCCCAGTCCCGCCGGGCGAAGCCCGTCAGGGCGAAGGCGGGCGGCAGGAGTCCGCGGTTGGCGAGGTCATACACGGCGGGCATGAGCTTCTTGCGAGCGAGGTCGCCCGTGACGCCGAACATCACCAGGCCACAGGAGCCGGCGATGCGGGGAAGCCTGCGATCCCGGGGATCACGCAGGGGGTTGTTCACGTGAGGTAGGCCCTTCGATTCGGTGGTCCGCGGTGAGGGGACTGCGTGCGCCGTCCCCTCACCGCGTCCGGTCACTTGGCGGCTTCGAGGGACTCGCGGGCGTGCGCCGCGACGTTCTCGGCGGTGAAGCCGTACTTCTCGAACAGCAGGTTCGCGTCTGCCGAGGCGCCGTAGCTCTCGATCGAGACGATGCGGCCCGCATCGCCCACGAGGTCGTGCCACGACAGGGCGATTCCCGCCTCGACGGCGACACGCGCCTTGACGGCCGCGGGGATCACGGACTCGCGGTACGCCTCGTCCTGGTTGTCGAACCATTCGCGGCACGGCATGGACACCACGCGGGCGTGGATGCCGTCCTTCGCGAGCAGCTCCTTGGCGCCCATCGCGTGCTGCACCTCGGAGCCGGTGGCGATCAGCACCACGTCCGGAGTCCCGTCCGTGTCCGCCAGCACGTAGCCGCCCTTGAGGACGCCCTCGGCGCCGCCCAGGTCGGTGCGGTCGAACGTGGGCACTCCCTGGCGCGTCAGGATGATGCCCGCAGGGCCCTCGACGCGCTCGAGGATGCCGCGCCATGCGTACGACGTCTCGTTGGCGTCCGCCGGGCGCACCACGGCGAGGCCGGGGATCGCCCGCAGCGCGGCGAGGTGCTCGATCGGCTGGTGCGTGGGGCCGTCCTCGCCGAGGCCGATGCTGTCGTGCGTCCACACGAAGATGCTCGGGGCCTTCATGAGCGCTCCCAGGCGAACGGCGGGCCGCATGTAGTCGGAGAACGTCAGGAAGGTGCCGCCGTAGGCGCGGGTCGGCCCGTGCAGCGCGATGCCGTTGAGGATCGCTCCCATGGCGTGCTCGCGGATGCCGAAGTGCAGGGTGCGGCCGTAGATGTTGCCGGCGAACTTCTCCGTGGAGCGGTGCTCGGGGAGGAACGACGGCTCGCCCGCCATTGTGGTGTTGTTCGAGCCTGCGAGGTCGGCCGAGCCGCCCCACAGCTCCGGCAGCACCGGCGCGAGGGCGTTGAGCACCTCGCCAGACGCGGCGCGGGTCGCGACGGACTTGCCGGCCTCGAACACGGGGAGCGCATCGGTCCAGCCCTCGGGCAGCTGCTCGGAGTTGAAGCGGGCGAGCAGGGCCGCACGCTCCGGGTTCTCCGCCTCCCACCGGGCGAACACGCCGTTCCACTCGGAGTGGGCCTGCTGGCCCCGCTCGCGCACCTTGAGGGAGTGCTCGAGAATCTCGGGCTCGACTTCGAAGGTCTTCTCGGGGTCGAAGCCCAGGAGCTCCTTGAGCGCCTTGACCTCGTCGCCGCCGAGCTTCGAGCCGTGGATGCCGCCGGTGTCCTGCTTGGTGGGCGACGGCCAGCCGATGATCGTGCTGAGGGCGATGAAGGACGGCTTGCCGGTCTCTGCCTTCGCAGCGGCCAGGGCGTCGGCCAGGGCGTCGATGTCCTCGACGTAGTCCTCGCCGGCCTTCTTCCACTGCACGTGGTGGGTGTCCCAGCCGTATGCCGCGTACCGGGCGATGACGTCCTCGGTGAAGGCGACGTCGGTGTCGTCCTCGATCGAGATGTTGTTGTCGTCCCAGATCAGAATCAGGTTGCCGAGCTCCTGGGTGCCGGCGAGCGACGACGCCTCGGCGGAGACGCCCTCCTGGAGGTCGCCGTCGGAGGCGATGACGTAGATGTGGTGGTCGAACGGGCTCTCGCCTGCGGCCGCGTCCGGGTCGAGCAGGCCGCGCTCACGTCGAGCAGCCATGGCCATGCCGACGGCGGTGGCCACACCCTGGCCCAGCGGGCCGGTGGTCGTCTCGACCCCGTCAGTGTGGTGGTACTCGGGGTGACCAGGCGTGCGCGAGCCCCAGGTCCGCAGCGCCTTGATGTCGTCCAGGTTCAGGTCGTAGCCGGACGCGAACAGCTGCAGGTACTGCGTCAGCGACGAGTGCCCGGCTGACAGCACGAACCGGTCGCGACCGAGCCACCGCGAGTCGGACGGGTCGTGGCGCATGACGTTCTGATAGAGCAGGTACGCGGCGGGCGCGAGCGAGATGGCCGTGCCGGGGTGGCCGTTGCCGACCTTCTCGACGGCGTCGGCGGCAAGAACGCGAAGGGTGTCGACGGCGCGGCGATCCGCGTCGGTCCAATTGACGGTCACAGAATTCTCCCAAGGACTCGTGTGCTGATTCTCCGCCAGCCTACCGGGCACAGTGCCGCCGCGGGCACGCATCGGCCCTCTTCACAGGCGCGGACGCGCGCGCGTGAGAGGGCGGACATATGGGCGTCATGCCGGCCCGCGCGCTGGGGGTCCCGGCCCCCGGTGCGCAGGTAGGATGGTGGCATGTCCTCCGCCGCCTCTGTGACCGACGAGGTGCCCGCGCCCACCGTGCCGCGGTGGCTGCTCGCCACCCGTCGGCTCAAGGCCTACGTGGCGCTCACCAAGCCTCGGATCATCGAGCTGCTGCTGGTCACGACGATCCCCACGATGGTGCTCGCGGCCGATGGCTGGCCCTCCTGGTCGCTCGTGGTCGCCACCCTCATCGGCGGCGCGCTCGCCGCCGGCGGCGCCAACGTCTTCAACAGCTACATCGACCGTGACATCGATGCCGTGATGAAGCGCACCCAGAACCGTCCGCTCGTCACGGGCGCCGTGACGCCGCGAGCGGCACTCGTGTTCGCGTGGGCTCTCAGCATCGCCGCGACCGCGTGGTTCCTGTGGGTCGTGGGGTCGCCGCTGGCGACGGTGCTCGCCGTCCTGGCCATTCTTGGCTACGCGGTGGGGTACACCCTCATCCTCAAGCGCCGCACCTCGCAGAACATCGTGTGGGGCGGCCTCGCGGGCTGCATGCCCGTGCTGATCGGCTGGGCGGCCGTGACGGAGTCGCTGTCGTGGACGCCGGTGCTGCTGTTCGCGGTCATCTTCTTCTGGACCCCACCGCACTACTGGCCGCTGTCGATGCGGTTCCGTCGCGACTACGCCAACGCCGAGGTGCCGATGCTCCCGGTGGTCGCGTCGACGCGACGCGTCGCGATCGAGATGATCGCGTATGCAGTGGCGATGGTCGCCGCGACTCTGGTGCTCGTGCCCGTGGCGGGCATGACGTGGGTCTATCTCGCCGTCGCCGTCGGCTCGGGCGCCTGGTTCGTGGGCGGCTGCATCCGGCTCTACCGGCGCTCGGAGCGGGGGGAGTCCAAGCTCCGCGAGATGCGGCTGTTCCGTGACTCGATCACGTACCTGAGCCTGGTCTTCGCCGCCGTGCTGATCGATCCCTTCCTCCCCGATGCGCTGACCGTCCTGCAGGCGTGAGCATGCTCGCAGACGAGCTCGAGGCCTATTTGGCGCACGTGACCGTCGAGCGGGGACTCAGCAAGAACACTGTCGCGGCGTATCGCCGCGACCTCGGGCGATATGAGACGTTCCTGAGTGGGCGTGGTCGTCCGGGGCTCGCGGAGGCGACGCGCGCTGACGTCGCCGCCTTCGCCGAGGCGATCGGCACCGGCGATGACGGAGGGCGCGCACTCGCCCCCGCATCGGCCTCGCGCACGGTGGTCGCCGTGCGTGGTTGGCACCGATTCGCCGTGGCTGAGGGATGGACGCGCGACGACCCCTCGCTGGACGTCAAGCCGCGGTCCGTTCCCAAGCGCCTCCCGAAGGCCATCTCCACCGACGACGTCGCGCGGATCCTCGACCAGGCCGGCGCCGGCGACGGCGTGGGGCCCGTGAGGGATCGCGCTCTGCTCGAACTGGTCTACGCCTCCGGCGCGCGCATCTCGGAGGCCATCGGTCTCGACGTCGACGACGTGGCTCTGGCCCCGGGGGAGCAGGCGGTGCTGCTGAGGGGCAAGGGACGCAAGGAGCGGGTGGTGCCCATCGGGTCATACGCGGCCGATGCGCTCGACGCCTACCTGGTGCGCGCCAGGTCCGCGCTTGCCCAGTCGGGCCGGGGGACCGCCGCGCTCTTTCTCAACACCCGCGGTTCACGGCTGTCCCGCCAGAGCGCGTGGTCGATCCTGAAGGTGGCGTCCGAGCGCGCCGGAGTCTCTGGGGTGTCGCCCCACACCCTGCGTCACTCGTTCGCGACGCACCTGCTGTCCGGCGGGGCTGACGTGCGGGTCGTCCAGGAGCTGCTGGGCCATGCGTCCGTCACCACCACGCAGATCTACACCGCGGTGACCCAGGACGCATTGCGAGAGGTCTATGCCGCGACGCACCCGCGTGCCCGCTGAGCGGCCCCGTCCGGGTTCGGTAGTGTGGGCCGGGTGACCGACTTCCCCGAACCGACCCCGCTGCGAGGGCACGGCCCGGCCCGAGTGATCGCCCTGTGCAACCAGAAGGGCGGCGTCGGAAAGACCACCACCACCGTCAACCTCGCGGCAGCGCTCGCCGAGTACGGACGCAAGGTGCTGGTGGTCGACTTCGACCCGCAGGGCGCTGCCTCCGCCGGTCTCGGAGTGAACCCCAACGAGCTCGACACCACGGTGTACGACCTGCTCATGCGCTCGTCAGTGGGCATCGACGAGATCGTGCGCAAGACCCCGGTCGACGGCCTCGACCTCGTGCCCGCGAACATCGACCTGTCCGCCGCAGAGGTGCAGCTGGTGGGCGAGGTGGCGCGCGAGTCGACGCTGGCGCGCGGACTGCGCCCGGTCCTCGACGACTACGACGTGGTCCTCATCGACTGCCAGCCATCGCTGGGCCTGCTCACCGTGAACGCCCTGGTGGCGGCACACGGCGTGATCATCCCGCTCGCCTGCGAGTACTTCGCCATGCGCGGCGTCGCGCTGCTCGTGGAGACCATCGACAAGGTGCAGGATCGGCTCAACCCGCGCCTGGCCGTCGACGCGATCATCCCCACCATGTATGACGGTCGCACGCTGCACGCGCAGGAGGTCGTCGAACGGGTCCGGGAGCGGTTCGGCGACAAGGTCACGCAGACGATGATCCACCGCACCGTGAAGTTCCCGGACGCGACGGTCGCCGCCGAGCCCATCACGACGTTCGCCCCCAAGCACACGGGCGCGGAGCAGTACCGCACCCTCGCCCGCGAGCTCGTCGCCTGGGGCGTCGCGGCCTGACCGCGACCGTCCGACCGTGACCGTCCCGACGGAGGCCCCAGCCGGGGAGCAGCGTCCGGCGTTCTCGGTGCACCTGGACAACTTCGAGGGTCCGTTCGACCTGCTGCTGTCTCTCATCTCCAAGCACGAGATGGAGATCACGGACGTCGCCCTTGCCCGCGTGACCGATGAGTTCCTCGCCACGATCGCCGCGCACGAGACGGACTGGGACCTGTCGCAGGCGAGCGAGTTCCTGGTCGTCGCGGCCACCCTGCTCGACATGAAGGCGGCACGGCTGCTTCCCCAGGGGCAGGTCGATGACGTCGAGGACCTGGAGATGCTCGAGGCGCGCGATCTGCTGTTCGCGCGCCTGCTGCAGTACCGGGCGTACAAGCTGGTCGCCGGCACGTTCTCCCAACTGCTCGCGGCGCCCAGGCGACTCCCGCGCGACGTGACCCTGGAGCCGCACTTCGCGATGCTGCTGCCGGAGCTGGTGTGGTCGGTCACGCCCGACGACCTGGCGCGCCTCGCTGCCCACGCGCTGCAGCCCAAGCCTGAACAGGCGGGGGTGAGCCTGACGCACCTGCACGCCCCAGCGGTGAGCGTGAGGGAGCAGGCCGCGCTCGTCACGAGCAGGCTGCAGCGTGAGCGCGTGGTGACCTTCCGCGCGCTCGTGCAGGACGCGGATCACGTGAACGTGGTCGTCGCGCGGTTCCTCGCCCTGCTTGAATTGTTCAAGGAGGCGGTGGTCGCCTTCGAACAGATGAGATCGCTCGGCGAGCTCACGATCCGCTGGACAGGCGGAGACGGGGACGTGGACATCGAGGTGTCCGACGAGTTCGACGAGGGCGCCGCCGGCGGTGCCCCCGAAGCGGATGGGTCGGCACAGGAGACGGAGACGCGATCGGATGACTGACGTGCACACGAGGGGCGCCATCGAGGCGATCCTGATGGTCGTGGATGAGCCCGTGGATGCGGCAGACCTCGCCGCGGCGGTGGACGTGCCGCTGGACCAGGTGATCGCGGTGCTCCACGAGCTGCGCGACGAGTACGCCGACCCCGCCGCGCCGCGAGGGTTCGAGCTCCGCGAAGTCGACGGTCGCTGGCGCATCTACTCCTCGCGTCTGTACGCCGATGCGGTGGGCACGTTCATCGTCGAGGGCCAGTCCGCGCGGCTGTCCCAGGCGGCGCTCGAGACCCTCGCCGTCGTGGCGTACCGGCAGCCGGTGACCCGTGGCCAGATCTCTCAGGTGCGCGGGGTGAGCGTGGACTCCGTCATGAAGACGCTGAGCGCGCGGTCGCTCGTCACCGAGGTGGGCGAGGTGGGCGGCGCCGTGCAGTACGGCACGACCACCGAGTTCCTCGAGCGGCTGGGCCTCGCCTCGCTCGACGACCTTCCCGAGCTCGCGCCGTACCTGCCCGACCTCGCTGACATCGATGGAGAGGGCCGCTGATGGATGAGCTCGAAGTGCACCGCCCCGAGGGCGTGCGATTGCAGAAGGTGCTGGCGGCCGCGGGAGTGGGGTCGCGTCGCAAGTGCGAGATCCTCATCGAACGTGGGCTCGTCAAGGTCAACGGCGAGGTGGTCGACCAGCTCGGCGTCCGCGTCAATCCCGACGAGGTGACGATCGAGGTCAAGGGTCAACGCATCAGCGTCGACGACTCGAAGGTCGTCGTGGTGCTCAACAAGCCCGCGGGTGTGGTCTCCACGATGAGCGACCCCCAGGGGCGTCGATCCCTGGACGAGTTCGTCGCCGACTTCGAGGAGCGGCTGTTCCACGTCGGCAGGCTCGACGCGGAGACCACGGGGGTGCTGCTGCTCACGAACGATGGCGACCTCGCCAACCGGCTCGCCCACCCCTCGCACGGGGTCCCGAAGGTGTATGTCGCCAAGGTCGAGGGCCGCGTGCCGAAGTCGCTGTGCACCATGCTGCGTGCGGGGGTGGATCTCGACGACGGACCGGTGCGCGTGACCGATTGCGCCATCCTCGACGCACGCGATGACGCCTCCCTCGTCAAGGTGGAGCTCCACGAGGGTCGCAACCGCATCGTGCGCCGCATGCTCGACAAGGCCGGGCACCCGGTGATCGACCTGGTCCGCACCGACTTCGGGCCGATCTCCCTGGGCACCCTGCAGCCGGGCCAGGTGCGTCGGCTCGGTCGCGAAGAAGTCGGTTCGCTGATGAAGGTCGCGGGGCTCTGAGGCGGTGCGCTGGCCGATACGATGGTCCCCATGCCTCTGAGAGCCATCCGCGGAGCGACCACGCTCGAGCGCGACGAGCGAGAACACCTGCATCAGCGCACGCAGGAACTCGTCGAGGCCGTCGTGGCCGCCAACTCCCTCGAGACCGATGACATCGTCTCCGTGATCTTCACCTGCACTCCCGACATCGTCAGTGACTTCCCCGCCGCAGCGGCGCGCGAGCTGGGATTCGGCGCCGTGCCGCTCATGTGCGCCCAGGAGATGGCGGTTCCGGGTGCGCTCCCGCTCGTGGTCCGGGTGATGATGCACGCCGAGACCGGCCGGTCCCGGAACGAGATCACCCACGTGTACCTTCACGACGCGGTGTCTCTGCGGCGCGACCTGGCGCAGTAGCCATGGATGGCTCGCTGCCGCGCACCCACGTCATCGGCGCGGGACTCATCGGCGCGTCCATCGGCATCGGCCTGAGCGCTGAGGGCTGGCCGGTGACCATTGAGGACGCCGACCCCGAGACTCAGGCGCTCGCCCACGCGATCGGCGCGGGACGGGCGCCGGAGGGTTCCGCCCCCGACCTGGTCATCGTCGCAGTGCCGCCTGCCCTCGCCGCCACCGTGGTCGCGGGAGCCCTCGAGCGCTGGGCCGACGCCGTCGTCACCGACGTGGCGAGCGTCAAGGCGCCGATCGCCCGGGCAGCTCACGCCACCGGTCATGGCGATCGATACGTGGGGTCGCACCCCATGGCGGGTCGCGAGATCTCCGGGGCCCTCGCGGCGCAGGGCGACCTGTTCAAGGCCCGGCCGTGGGTGCTGTGCCCCAATGGTGCGACAGCGCACGCCGTCGAGCTCGTGTCGCGCGTGCCGCACGCGCTCCAATGCGACCTCGTCACGATGGACGCTGACGCGCACGACGCCGCGGTCGCGCGGGTGTCGCATGCGCCCCAGGTCGCGGCCTCCGCTGTGGCCGCCGCGCTCGGCACCCTGGGGCCCGATGACGTGGCGCTGGCCGGACAGGGACTGCGGGACGTGACGCGCATCGCGGCCTCCGACCCCCGCATGTGGGCGGACATCGCGCGGCTCAACCGCCACGCGCTGGTGGCGACGCTGACGCACATCATCGACGACCTCGAGGACGTCCGGGACTCGGATGACGTGGGCGAGGCGCTCACCGACCTGATCGAACGCGGACGTGTCGAGGTGGCGCGCATCCCTGGCAAGCACGGTGGGGCCAAGCGGGAGTGGATCCCCGTGACCGTCATCGTCCCCGACGAGCCAGGACAGCTGCTGCGGCTGCTGTCCGACGTGGCCTCGGTCGGCGTGAACGTCGAAGACATCACCATCGAGCACTCGCCACGACAGCCCGTGGGACTCACCACGCTTCACGTCCTGCCCGCCAAGGCGGACGAGCTGTCGCGAGCGCTCATCGCACACGAGTGGGAGATCGCAGCCTCATGACTGGAATCGTCATCGCCATCGACGGGCCCGCGGGCACCGGCAAGTCCACCGTGTCCCGCGAGGTCGCCACCCGCCTGGGTCTGGCGTACTTCGACACGGGAGCGACGTACCGGGTCGCGACCCTCGCGTGCCTCATGGAAGGCGTGGACTTCGCCGTCACCAGCGATGTCGCAGCCATGGTCGCCACGATGAACGTCGAGCTGGTGCTCGATCCGCGCAACCCGCGCGTGCTGCTCGATGGTGAGGACGTCTCGCGCCAGATCCGCACCGACACGGTCGCCCTCACGGTGTCGAAGGTCGCCACCAACCTCGAGGCGCGCCCCATCCTGCAGGAGATGCAGCGTGAGGTCATCCGGTTGGAGCGCGACGGCGGGATGTCCCGAGGCAGGGGAGTGTGCGTCGAAGGCCGCGACATCACCACGGTGATCGCGCCCGATGCCGACGTCAGGGTCCTCATGACGGCCGACGACGAGGTGCGGGTGGCGCGCCGTGCGGGCGAAGGCGCGGACGTCGCGACCGTACGCGAGGCGGTGCTGGGTCGAGATCGACGTGACTCCGCCGTCGTGAGCTTCCATGAGGCCACTGATGGCGTCCACACCCTCGACACCACCGACCTGACCATCGAGGAGGCGGTGCGAGCGGTGGTGCAGCTCGCGCACGAGGCGGCACTGTGACGGGATCCGACGCGCCGAGCGCCTGGGGACCGCGATGGTCCCGGTGGGTCGGCGTCGCGCTCGCGCGGGGCTGGTGGGCGACCGAGGTCCGCGGTCGCGAGCATCTGCCTCGGCGGGGCGCCGCCATCGTGGTCGCGAATCACGTGGGCTTCATCGACGGTCCCGTGCTGCACGGCGTCGTGTCTCGACCGTCCCACTTCCTCATCGGGTCTCACATGTACCGCGGTGCGCTCGGACCCATCCTGCGCGCCGCTGGCCAGATCCGCGTCGAGGGCGCCGGCAGGACGGCGCTGGCGCAGGGGCTCGCCGTGCTGCGCCGAGGCGGCGTGGTGGGCATGTTCCCGGAAGGCACGCGAGGCGCGGGCACGGCCGATGCGGTGCACGGCGGTGCTGCGTGGCTGGCACTCCAGTCGGGGGCGCCCATCGTCCCGACGGCGCTGATCGGCACTCGCCGAGCAGGCGAGCCGGTCAGCGTGTGGCCCCCGCCGCGACGCCGCATCCTGGCGGCGTTCGGCGCGCCCGTGACGCTCGCTCCACCCGCGGATCTCAAGGGCCGCAGGCGTCAGGAGTGGGCCCAGCAGGCCGTCGCCGCTGCGCTGCGTGCACAGGTGGAGGCGACGCTCGCTGACACCGACCTCCGTTTGCCGGGGGATGATGGGGGCCGGACTATCGCAAGCATCGAGGAGAACGCATGAGCGACGAGCAGCAGTACC
The DNA here is from genome assembly GCF_030418295.1 of Demequina muriae. Classification (NCBI taxonomy): domain Bacteria; kingdom Bacillati; phylum Actinomycetota; class Actinomycetes; order Micrococcales; family Demequinaceae; genus Demequina; species Demequina muriae. The sequence goes on along the minus strand of NZ_JAUHQA010000001.1, from coordinate 2,734,579 downwards.
CCGGACTGGAGGACGTCCCGCCGCCGATGCCCGTGGCGTCCGACCCTGAGGAGAGCCTCGACGAGGTTCGCGAGGCGGCGCTGCGCGCCGGCCTCGACGACTACGAGCTGAGCCCCGAGGACCTGGCGGCGCTGGAAGGCGACGTCGAGCCGGTCACCGAGCGCGCGCTGCCGATCCTCGCCGTCATCGGCCGTCCGAATGTGGGCAAGTCGACTCTCGTCAACCGCATCCTCGGCAAGCGGCTCGCCGTGGTCGAGGACAAGCCGGGCGTCACCCGCGACCGCGTGCTCTATCCCGCTGAGTGGTCGGGCACGGACTTCATGCTGATGGACACCGGTGGCTGGGAGGCCAAGGTGACCGGCCTCGACCTCTCCGTGGCCCAGCAGGCCGAGGTCGCGGTCGAGATGGCCGATGCCGTGATGTTCGTCGTGGACTCCAAGGTTGGTCCCACCGCGTCCGACGAGAAGGTGGTGCGGCTGCTTCGCCGTTCTGGCAAGCCCGTGGTGCTCGCGGCCAACAAGGTCGACGGTCCGCAGGGCGAGCTCGAGGCGGCGTCGCTCTGGAGCCTCGGCTTGGGGGAGCCGTACCCGGTCAGCGCTCTGCACGGCCGTGGCACCGGCGACCTGCTCGACGCCGCCATCGCGGTGCTCCCCACGGAGATGCCGCAGGTGGAGGTCGACCCCGATGCCCCGCGCCGCATCGCTTTGGTGGGACGCCCGAACGTGGGCAAGAGCTCGCTGCTGAACCAGCTGGCCGGCGAGAACCGCGTCGTCGTGAACGAGGAGGCGGGCACCACCCGCGATCCGGTGGACGAGCGCGTCGAGATCGCAGGTCGTTCGTGGACCCTGGTCGATACCGCGGGCATCCGCCGCCGCGTCCACATGTCCAAGGGCGCAGACTTCTACGCGTCGCTGCGGACCGCCACGGCCATCGAGCGTGCCGAGGTGGTGCTCGTCCTGCTCGACGCCTCCGTGCCGCTCACCGATCAGGACTCCCGAGTCATCTCGCAGGTGCTGGACTCGGGCCGCGCGATCGTGCTGGTATTCAACAAGTGGGACCTGGTGGGCGAGGACGAGCGCTTCCTGCTCGAGCGCTCCATCGAGCAGGACCTGGTTCAGCTGACATGGGCGCCGCGGGTCAACCTGTCCGCGCTCACCTCCTGGCACACCAACCGCCTGGTGCCGGCGATCGACCTCGCACTCGGCAGCTGGGACCAGCGCATCTCGACGGGCAAGCTCAACTCCTTCCTCGGAGAGCTCGTGGCAGAGCACCCGCACCCGGTGCGTTCAGGCAAGCAGCCCAAGATCCTCTTCGCCACCCAGGCATCGAACCGCCCGCCACGGTTCGTCATCTTCGCGTCGGGCTTCCTCGAGCCCACGTACCGGCGGTTCATCGAAAGGCGCCTGCGCGAGAAGTTCGGGTTCGAAGGCTCGCCGATTCAGATCTCGGTGCGCGTGCGCGAGAAGCGCAAGCGTCGCTGACGCTCGCGTCTCACGACGCGTCGTCGGCGCTGCGGTAGGCCAGGTCGATGAGCTCGCGGAGCACGCCTTCGTTCACGGCGTCCAGCTGCTTGATGTACACGCATCCCGCGCCCGTGGAATGCGGTCCGAGTCGCTCCAGCACGTCGTCGGCCAAGGGATGGTCCTTGAGACCGTACAGCGACAGCTGGGTCTTGCGTGGCGAGTAGCCCACCCGCATCCAGTCGCCTTCTCGTCCGCTGGCGTAGGTGTAATGGCGTTGGCCGAAGCCGACGATGCTCGGCCCCCACATCGTGGGTGCCTCGCCCGTCACCTCCGCCATGAGCGCCAGCAGCCGGAAGCCATCCTCTCGTCGCCGTGCGGGCTCGACGCTCGCGAGGAACTCCTCGACGTCCTGGTCGGTGGGCTGTGTCGCGTTGTCGGCCATGCCGTCACGATACGGCGCGGCGGGCATCCCCGCAGGGTGGGATGTGTCACGGGGGTGCGGGGTTCCGATACTCCTGCGGGTAAGTTGGAATGATGCTTGACAATGAGACCATGCGAATCGCCTTGGGCGGAGTGTCGCTGACGGTTCTCGTGCTGTTCTACCTGGGCGTCTACCGGCCCACGCGGTCAAGCTTCTCCGGGTGGTGGAGCGTCTCGCTGCTGTGCGCAGGCTCCTCGACGACGCTGCTGCTGCTGAACGACAGCGCCCTGCAGGTGGTGGCGAACCCTGTCTCCACCGTCCTGTCCGTCGTCGGCGTCACATGCGTGTGGTTCGCGACGCGCTCGCTCCGCCGCAGGCGCCTGCCGTTGTGGGTCCTGGCGGTCAGTCCTGCGCTGATCCTCATCCCTTCGCTGCTCCAGAACCCTGGAGACAACATCTGGGCCGGCAACGGGGCGCTGTTCACCTACATGGGCGCGATGTTCGCCGCCGGTTCCCTCGAGGTGTGGCTCGCGTGGCACGCACGCCGATCGCGCACGGATTACGAGCCGAATGGCGAGGCCGTCGTCGCGCTGCTGGTGAGCGCCATCGCGTCGAGTGCGCTGGGGGCGTTCTACCTGCTCCGCAGCGTGCTGTACTTCGTGGTCGGTCCGGACAGCCCCACCTTCGAGACGATCGTCGGCACCGGCCCCACCACGGGAATGCTGCTGATCAGCCTCGTGGCCGTGACGTTCAGTGTGTCTGCGGTGGGATGGGACCAGCAGACGCAGGAGCTGCGCACGCGCGCGATGCAGGACGATCTCACGGGGCTGCTGGGACGCACAGAGTTCCGTCTGCAAGCCGAGCGCGCCTTCGATGATGCGAGGACGACCGGGGTTCTCGCGCTGTTGGTGATGGCAGATCTCGATCATTTCAAGGCCGTCAACGACGCCCATGGGCACGCGGCGGGAGACCGCGCGCTGCTGACGTTCGCCGCGACCGTGAAGGATTCCCTGGAGCCCGGTGAGCTTGCAGGCAGGCTGGGCGGCGAGGAGTTCGGCCTCGTGCTGCTGGACGTCGACTCCGCTGGCGCAGTGGCGCGGCTCGAGGCCATGAGCAGCGCCTTCGCCGCGCGATCCGACGCGCACGACTTCGATCTGCCCACGGTGAGCTACGGCATCGCCGGGCTGGCCGACGGCGACTCGGCCGCCGAGATCTTCGAACGCGCCGATATCGCGCTCTATCGTGCGAAGGCCGATGGCCGCGATCGCGCGGTCGCCTACACTCCCGAGTTCGGGCAGGACCCCGGATTCGGCATGCGGCGCCGGGCGACCGATCAGCCGCGGGTGATCGAGTCCGACGCCCCGACGCGGCGCGGCTGAGTGGGCGGCCACCGCCCGTCGCTCAGGTAGGCCTCCACGTCACGCGCGATGCGTCGCGCCCCTCGGTTCGCGCTGACCGTTGAGGCCTGGGGTCCGTAGCCCGCGAGGAACAGCCCGGGCACGCGCACGGCGTAGCCCCGGTCGACTTCGACGCCGCTGCGGGCGTCGACGCCGACTCCCGCGAACGGCGCGAGGTCTGCGCGGAAGCCCATCGCCCAGATGATCGCGTCGACCGTCGTGGTGCGCCCGTCCTGCTCGACGACGCCGTCGGTGACCAGGCGCACGAACATGGGCCGTCGCTCGAGCAGTCCTCGATCGCGGAGCCTGCGCATTCGCGGGGTGAGCGGGATTCCCGTCGTCGACACGATGCTCGGCAGTTCCGCTCCCGCACGCGCCGCCTCGTCCTGGAGCCGCACGGACTCTCGGCCCAGGTCCTCACCCAGCGTCGCGGCGGATTCGAGGAACCGCACCGGGCCGCGGGTGTACCACAGGGGTGTCGCGCCCGCATCGGCCACCTCGCGTACGAACCCGATCGCGGAGGTGCCGCCGCCCACCACGGCGACTCGGAGGCCCGCGAAGTCGGCGGCGGACCGGTAGTCGGCGGTCGTGACCTGCAGGCCGCGGAAGACCTCTGTGCCGGGGATCTCGGGCCGGCGGGGCGCGCCCCAGGTTCCGACGGCGCCCACCACCGCCGAGGCCGCCAGGGGCTTCCCGAGGTCGCGGGACTCGACGAGGAACCGGCCATCGTGCTGACGCGTCACTGCGTCGACATCGACCGGGCGGCGCACGGCGATCTCGAAGTGACGCTCATACCTGCGGTAGTACTCGGCGACGACGTCCCGCGCGGGACGATCACGCGGCGCCGTCGCGAAGCTGATCCCCACCTCGTCCATGCCGGGCAGGTCGTGGACCCGGTGGGCGTCCCCGAGCCGCAGCGCCTCCCAGCGATGCTGCCACGCGCCGCCGGTGGACGGGCCCCGGTCCAGCACTGTCACGTCCGTGCCTGTCACGAGCCCCCTCCGGCGCAGGTGGTACGCCACGGACAGCCCCGCCTGTCCCGCGCCGATCACCACGACCGGAGACGCCACAGGGGAGTCGGCCGCCGCGGTCAATGCACCGTCCCTTCGGAGACGACGACGTCGGTGGCGTGCGTCAGCGCCGTCTCGACGGCGATGCGCACCCCGGCCGTGATCGCCGTCTGCTCCATGGTGGGGCCGACGTCCGCTTGGCGCATCTCGGGGCTTGCCGGGACGTGGATGAAGCCCGACCGCGCACTCGCGTCTCGCAGCGCGTGCTGCAGCGTGAAGAAGACGTGATTGCACACGTAGGTGCCCGCGCTTGCGGAGAGCTCGGCGGCGATGCCCGCGTCCCGGATCGCCTGCACGATCGCCTTCACCGGCAGCGTCGAGAACAATCCATCCGGTGCACCCTCCACCACGGGAATGTCGACAGGGCGTGCGCCGCCGTTGTCGGCGATGCGCGCGTCGTCGACGTTGATCGCGATGCGCTCCGGGGTGATCGCGGTGCGGCCCTCGGCGACCCCCAAGGCGAGCACGACGTCCGGCCGGTGCGTGTCGAGCGCGCGGGTGATCGCGACGGTGGCGCCCTCGAACTCGACCGGCAGGCATACGGCCACCACCGTGGCGTCGCCGGCCCACTCCTCTGCCACGGTGCGCGCGGCCTCCCACGAGGGATTGCGATCCGCGGAGGCGAACGGTTCGAAGGCGGTGAGCAGCACGGTCGTCACCTCTCCAGCGTAGGCGCCGTACGAGGGTGACGGCGTCCCCCTGGCGCGCATGGGACCTTGGGCCTAGTTCGTCGCGAACACGAGATCTAGTGTATTCACACGGAACAGACCACTAGATGTTGTGGTGCAAGGGCGCAGACGGACCACGGAGGGCCATATGAGCATCATCGAGAACGACCACGGCACGACCGCTCGGGAGACCGCTGGTACGGCCACGCCCACCCTCGAGGTCGTCAAGCGCGACGGACGCACCCTGGCGTTCGATGACAGTCGCATCGGCATCGCGCTCACGAAGGCATTCGCGGCAGTCCACGGAGTCATCACCCCCGGCCACGAGCGCACCATCGATGTGCTGGTGACCCGCATCGTGGAGGAGCTTGCACGCAGGCACGAGTCCACCGTGATGATCTACGAGATCCAGGCTGTCGTCGAGCACGAGCTGCTCGACGCGGGCGAGCGCGCGGTGGCGCGCGCGTACATCGACTACCGTGTCGACCGCGATCTGGCGAGGTCCGAGTCGACGGACCTCAACCACTCGATCCACCGGCTGCTCGGCAAGGAGTCCTCGGTGGTGCACGAGAACGCCAACAAGGACGCCGACGTCTACAACACGCAGCGCGACCTCACGGCGGGGATGGTGGGCAAGGCCGTGGGATTGCGCATGCTGCCCCCTCACGTCGCGAATGCCCACCAGAAGGGCGATCTGCACTACCACGACCTCGATTACCACCCCTATTCGCCGATGACCAACTGCTGCCTCATCGACTTCACGACGATGCTCTCCGCCGGATTCCGCATCGGCAACGCTCAGGTGGACCCGCCCCGCTCGATCCAGACGGCGACTGCGCAGATCTCCCAGATCATCGCCAACGTGTCCTCGAGCCAGTACGGCGGGTGCACCGTCAACCGCATCGACGAGCTGCTCGCTCCCTATGCCGCCCTGAACCGTGCGAAGCACGAGGCAGACGCGGAGCGCTGGATCGTCGACCCGGAGGCGCGCGCCGAGTACGCGCAGGAGAAGACGCGCAAGGACATCTACGACGCGATGCAGAGCCTCGAGTACGAGATCAACACACTCTTCACGTCGAACGGCCAGACGCCCTTCACATCCGTCGGGTTCGGGCTCGGCACCAATTGGTACGAGCGCGAGATCCAGCGGGCGATCCTGCAGATCCGCATCCGCGGCCTCGGGCGCGAGCAGCGCACGGCGATCTTCCCCAAGCTGCTGTTCACGGTGAAGCGGGGACTGAACCTGGTCGAGGGCGACCGCAACTACGACATCAAGCAGCTGGCCGTCGAGTGTGCGACCAAGCGGATGTACCCGGACATGCTCAGCTACGACAAGATCGTCGAACTCACCGGATCGTTCAAGGCGCCGATGGGGTGCCGGTCGTTCCTGCAGGGCTGGACCGACGAGGACGGCAACGACAGCGTCGACGGCCGCATGAACCTCGGGGTCGTCACCCTCAACCTGCCGCGCATCGCGCTCGAAGCGGATCGCGACCAGGACAAGTTCTGGCGGCTGCTCGACGAGCGTCTGGAGACGGTCGGCGACGCGCTGATGTACCGCATCGCACGGTGCAAGGAGGCGGTGCCAGGCAACGCTCCGATCCTCTACGTCCATGGGGCGTTCGGGACCCGGCTCGGGCCGGATGACGAGGTGGACTCGCTCTTCCGCGACGGTCGCGCCACGGTCTCCCTGGGGTACATCGGGCTGTACGAGGTGGCGACGGCGTTCTACGGCGGGCAGTGGGAGTCGAACCCCCGGGCGAAGGCGCTGACCCTTGCTGTCCTGCGGCGGCTGGGCGAACGCGCTGCGGCGTGGAAGGCGGAGTCCGGGTACCACGTCAGCGTCTACTCGACGCCGTCCGAGAGCCTCACGGACCGGTTCTGCCGGCTCGACAAGGAACGGTTCGGATCGGTGCGCGACATCACCGACAAGGACTACTACACGAACTCCTTCCACTACGACGTGCGGAAGAACCCCACCCCGTTCCAGAAGCTCGACTTCGAGGCCGAGTACGCGCCGCTGACAGCCGGCGGGTTCATTCACTACTGCGAGTACCCCGTGCTCCAACAGAACCCGCGTGCGCTGGAGGCGGTGTGGGACTATGCCTACGACCGCATCGGCTACCTGGGCACGAACACCCCCATCGACCGCTGCTACGAGTGCGGCTACGCCGGCGACTTCGAGCCCACTGCGACGGGCTTCGAGTGCCCGGCCTGCGGCAACGACGATCCTCGTTCGTGCGACGTCGTCAAGCGCACCTGCGGCTACCTGGGCAATCCGCAGCAGCGCCCGATGGTGCACGGCAGGCACGAGGAGATCGCGGCGCGTGTCAAGCACCTGCCGGGGGACACCCGGGTCGCACCCGCGCTCGTCGACCGGATGACGGAACCGGAGCGCTGACCGGCGTGGCTACCGAGGCGCCGACGCACCGCACCCCGGTGCCGCGCACGTGGGTCGCCAGCAAGGTGAGCCACGACTACGTCGCGGACTACAAGGCGTTCCAGTTCGTGGACGGCGAGGGCGTGCGCTGCAGTCTCTATGTGGCCGGATGCCTGTTCAAGTGCGACGGGTGCTTCAACGAGGCGGCCTGGAGCTTCAGGCGCGGAGAGCCGTACTCGCGCGCCCTCGAGGATCGGATCCTCGCCGACCTCGCGCACCCCGCGGTGCAGGGCCTGTCATTGCTGGGGGGCGAGCCGTTCCTCAACACCACGGTGTGCCTCGCGGTGGTGCGGCGCATGCGCGCCGAGCTCCCGGCCAAGGACGTGTGGGCCTGGTCGGGGTACACGCTCGAGCAGATTCTTGACGACAGCACCGACAAGCGGGAGCTCCTCGGTCACGTCGACGTGCTCGTGGACGGTCCGTACGACCACGCCCGACGAGACCTGTCGCTTGCGTTCCGTGGCTCCACGAACCAGCGCGTCCTCGATGCGCGGGCCTCGGTGGCGGCAGGGCGGGCCATCCCGTGGGTGGGCGCGGACACCACAGCCGGATGAACCGAGCCAGGAAGGCAGTGCGCCTGCGTGCGGAAAGCAGCGCTGCTCAGTTGGTCCGAGCCGCGTGTCCGGAGAGTCCCGGCAGCCGATGCGCGCGCTCGCGGCCCGGGCCAGAGGTCACGGGGGAGCGGCAAGGAGCGGGTCTAGCGTCGCTGGCATGGACTGGTGGTTCGATCCCCGGCGGACGTACGACGACAATGTGAGGAACGGCCCGTTCGGGCCGTTCGACGGACACCCCCCCGAGCGGGATGCCCCCACCACACCAGCCGAGAGGTTCCTGGGGCACACCGTGCGCCGTCCGTTCGGCATCGCTGCCGGGCCGCTCCCGACCGCGCGGCACTGCGCCGCCGCCTTCAGCCATGGCTTCGACGTGAACGTCTACAAGACCGTCCGCTCGCGCGCGATGCCGGCTCATCCCTTCCCCAACACTCTCGCGGTACGGGTCGACGGCGACCTGTGCGCAGAGCCGGGCGTGACACTCCTGGTCGACGGCGACCTCGACACCGCGCACAGCATCTCCAACTCGTATGGCGTCCCGTCGCCCGACCCCGATCAGTGGCAGCCCGACATGGCTGCCGCGGCCGCCTCAGCGGCCAACGGGCAGGTGCTGGTGGGCTCGTGCCAGGGCACGCGCGATGGTGACGACACCGCTCTCATCGCGGACTACGCGCGCACCGCGCAGCTGGTCGCGGAGACCGGAGCCGGTGCCGTGGAGCTCAACCTCAGCTGCCCCAACGAGGGCACCGGAGCCTTGCTGTGCTTCGACACTCCGCTGGTCGCACGGGTGGCGCGCGCCGCCAAGGAGCGGATCGGCGACGTGCCGCTGGTGCTCAAGATCGCCTACTTCCGCGACGACGATGCGCTGGCGAGCCTGGTCCGTGCGGTGGCGCCGGTCGCGGACGGGATCGCCGCCGTCAACACGTTGCCGGCGCTGCTCGTGGACGCGGCCGGGCGGCAGGCACTGCCCGGACCCGGGCGCGAGACTGCGGGCGTCTGCGGCGCCTCGATACGGTGGGCGGGGCTCGACATGGTGCGTCGGCTCGCTCGCCACCGCGAAGCCAGCGACGAGGCCTACACGATCCTCGGGGTGGGCGGAGTGCTGACCGCTGACGACTACGAGACCTACCGCCACGCGGGCGCCGATGCGGTCATGACCGCCACGGGCGCGATGCGCGACGCTTCACTGGGCCGAGCGGTGAGTGCGCTGGCACGGTAGCGAGAAGGCTCGCCGGCCGGAGGTGCGGCTCAGGCCCGACACCACTCACCGCCGTCGGGCCACATCCATGCGACCTCCGGCGACGCCGGAATGGTGACATCGCGCAGCCACACGGTCGCGTCCGGGTTCCACCCGGCGATCACGCTCGCGCGGCCATCGTCCACCCGAATGGCGACACGGGAGGCTTCCAGATAGGCGGCGGCGGTGAGGTGAACGGCGTCGTGCTCCGTCGACACCCCTTCCCAGTCGGGGATCACCCAGTCTCCTGCACGCCCCGTGCAGCTGAACCAGTCGTGCCGCCTCGACGCCGTCACGTCAATCGAGTGGCGCCGGCATAGCGCCGCCCAGTCCTCCGCGCATGCAATCTCGAGCACGTCGGCGCCTTGTGGGACCGTGACGCGCAGGGTCACCGCCCGATCCTCGCCGAACGAGTCCTCCACCAGGTGCAGGCCCGCCGGCCCGGCATCGCGAAGGCTCCGCGTCGTGGTGACGAGTGCCAGCGGCGGTACCGACCACCACGTCCCGCTCCACGCAGCGCTCGGGTCCGCGGGGCGCTCCCACAGCGCCGTCGATTCCTCTTCACGCACCGCCGTGCTCCACTCGCCGAGCAGCTGTGCCGCGGGCATCGACGCCTCCCACGAGCCGGGCACGCCATGCTCACGCTCCGTCGTGGGCCACCGCACCCGGTGCTGGTCGCTGCCACTCAGGGGAGCATCGAGCCACGCGGCAGCGGGGGAGACCGCGACGACCCGCGCCATCCCCGCCAGCACGTCGTCGAGCTCCGGCTGGGAGGCGAGCACCTCCTCGCCGCCAGGGGGCTGCCAGTACCTCGCGTCATCGACCGTCTCGCGCAGCGCGCGAAGCAGTGCGGCGCCGTCCGGTGACGCAGGCTCGACCCCGGCGAGCGCGTCGGCCGCCTGTGAGGCTGTCACCTTCGGAGGTTCCCAGTCCGTGGTTCCCTCTGCAGCCCACCCGAAGGAGGCTGCGCTGTCGGAGAGGCCGCGCGAGGCGAAGAAGGCCGCCTCACGGGCGCGCTCGTCCCCGGACGTGAGCAGTTCGAGCAGAAGGCGACGCCCTCGCGGGCCGCGCGTCAGGCGGTCTGCGAGGGCGTCCATGCCTCGATGCTAGGGGGCGATCGTCGGCAGCGAGTGCGTGCGCTACTTCGCCTTCGCGGCCTCGATCTCGCGGAGCCCGCGGCGCAGGACCTTGCCCACGTTGGTCTTGGGGAGCTCGTCGAGGAACTCGATCTCGCGGGGGCGCTTGTAGCCGGTGAGCTCCTCCTTGAGGAAGGCCATCAGCTCGGCCTCGGTGAGCGAGTCATCGCGACGGACGACGAACAGCTTGGGCACCTCGCCCGCGTGCTCGTCCTCGATCGGGATCGCGCCGGCCTCGAGCACCTTCGGGTGCAGCATCGCCGCATCCTCGAGGTCTCCCGGGTACACGTTGAAGCCGGACACCAGGATGATCTCCTTCTTGCGGTCGACGATGCGCAGGTAGCCGTCCTCGTCCATGGTGGCGATGTCGCCCGTGAGGAGCCAGCCGTCGTCCGTGAGGACCTCGGCAGACGCCTCGGGCTGGCGCCAGTAGCCCTGCATGACCTGCGGCCCCTTGACGGCGAGCTCGCCGGGTTCCCCGAGCGGAGCGTCAGTGCCGTCCTCCGCCAGGATGCGGACATCCGTCGACGGCAGGGGCACGCCGATGGTGCCCACGCGGGGCGGCAAGTGGGTGGGGTTCACGCTGACGACAGGAGAAGCCTCGGTGAGCCCGTAGCCCTCGATGATCTCCGAGTCGGTGAGCTCGCGCCAGCGCTTGCCCACGGCGCTGCGCAGCGCCATGCCGCCCGCCACGGAGACCTTGACGTTGGACAGGTCGAGCTTCGAGAACTCGGGCCGTTCCATCAGCGCGCCGGCGAGCGTGCTCACGAGCACCAGGCAATCGGGCTTCTCCGCGTCGAGCGTCTTGATGAACGCGGCCGTGTCGCGAGGGTTCGTGATGAGCACGTTGTGCCCGCCGAACCGGAAGAACCCGATGCAGTTCACCGTGAGCGCGAACACGTGATAGAGCGGCAGCGCGGCGATGACGGAGGTGTTGCCCTCCTCGAGCACCACCCGGATCTGGCCGATGAACTGCTCCTGGTTGTTGAGCAGATTCCAGTGGGTGAGCACCGCGGCCTTGGTGCCTCCGGTCGTTCCACCGGTGTACTGCAGGAAGGCCACGTCGGAGTGCTCGACGCCCGGGTCGGTGAACTCGACGGGGTCCCCGGTCAACAGTGCGCGGAAGTCGATCGCCGTCGGAAGCGAGTACTCGGGCACCATCTTCTTGACGCGCTTGGCGACGAGGTTCACGATGGCGCGCTTGGGCTGGTGGAGCATGTCGCCGGCCTGCGTGACGATCACGTGCTCGATGGTGCTGCCAGGCAGCACCTTCTCCACCTTGTCCGCGAAGTTGGCGAGCACGATGATGGCACGCGGCTCCGCGTCCTTGACGACAGCGGCGAGCTCGTGGGCCGTGTACAGCGGGTTCGCGTTGACCACGACGAGCCCCGCGCGCAGGGCACCGTACAGCGCCACTGGATACTGCATGAGATTCGGCATCTGCAGCACGATGCGGTCGCCCTTGCGGAGCCCGAGCTCGTTCTGCAGGTACGAGGCGATGCGGGTCGCGATCTCGTCGACCTCGGTGAAGCTGAGCGTGCCCCCCAGGTTCGAGAAGGCAGTGCGATCGCCATAGCGCTGGGCGGTGTGAGCCGCCATCTCGCCGAGCGACCGCTCGACGGGCGGGTCGATGGTGCGCGACACGCTGTCGGGGTAGAACGCGAACCAGGGGCGGTCGGCGTCGCCGACCGGGTCGTGGCTGGGGAGGGTGGTGTCGTTCATCATTCATCTCCATTGATGGTGATGGGTCGGGGGACCGCGGGGATGGGGGACAGCTCAGGCGACCTTCGCCGCCGAATGCGTTGTCCAGGAGCGTACCCAATCGGGCACGCCCAGATGGTCAGGGAAGCCGCCGAGTTCCGCCTCGAGATCGGCGGCGGGCACGCGACCCCGACCGCGCTCGACGAAGCAGGCTCGGATGAGCGCGCGGGCGTGCTCGACGTCACCGCGCCTGAAAGTCTGCTCGAGGTACACCCAGCGCTCGTCGACACCCGCCACGCGCGTGTGGACGTCGAAGGACTGGCCGATCGTCAAGTCCTTCCAATACGTGATGGTCTGTCCTGCGACGACTGGGAACCAGCCGCGCACTCGGCATCGGCGCCAGAAGCCGGATTGGACCATCAGGTCCAGGCGACCGAGGTCGAGCAGCGTCAGGTAGCGGCCGTTGTTCATGTGGCCCACGGTGTCGAGGTCGGTGAGCGCCACCCGAAACCTGGTCACGACGGTGTCCCAGAGGCCGATGCGCTCTCCACGGTGCGCGGCGAGGCGCACGCGGAGCAGACGCAGCCACAGGTTCACGGCGCGCCGTCCGTCACCGACATCAGCAGGAACGGCTTGGCGCCGTCGCGCGACGTCACCGCGAGGTCCTGCCCGTGTGCGGTGGCGGTCGAGGTGAAACCGACGGTGCCGGGAAGCAGGATGGGCTTCACGAAGTCGACATGAGCCGTGTACGAGACCGGAAGCCGACCTTCGAGAGCGGCCAGGGCCCGAGCATGGGTCCACATGCCGTGGATGATGGGCCGGGGGAAGCCGAATGCCTTCGCCGCGAGACGGTTCGTGTGGATGGGGTTCGGATCCTTCGACACGCGTCGGTAGTGACGGCCCAAGTCGGCCGGGAGCCGCCAGAGTCCCTGAGGCGTGCGGGCCTCGAACGGCGTCCGATCGCGCTCCACGGGGTCGCCGGGGACGCTGACGCTGCTCGACAGGTACGTGCTCACGCCGTCCCAGACCAGCTCCCCGTCCACGTGGGCCTGTCCTACGAGGTCCACGAGCGCGCCGCGCCGGTGCGGACGGAGGTTCTCGAGATGCACGGTGAGGTCCAGCACCTCATCGGAGCCGACGGTCCGGTGCATCGTCATGTCGTTCGACACGTGCACCGCGCCCACCAGTCGCACCGACGATTCGGCGTCGCTCAACAGGTGCACGTGCAGCGGGAAGGTGAGCACGTGAATCCACGTCGCGGGCACCGAGTCACGCAGGGTGAAGCCGCAGACCCTGGAGTAGTCGGCCAACCGGGCGAGGTCCTGCCGATGCCCGTGAATCGTCACCGCGCGCGCCGGGATGCGCGCGGTGTCGCCGCGGCGGGGGATCAGCGCACGGGTGAACGCGCCCCCCATTCCGGGCGGCTCAGTGAGGTGCTCGGCCGTGCGTGCCAGATCCGTATCGGCCATCACGCCCCCACCAGGTTCTGGCCGCAGACGCGCACCACCTGTCCGGTCACGCCCTGCGAGCGGGGGTCGAGCAGGTAGCCGATCGCCTCGGCGACGTCCTCAGGCTGCCCCCCTTGGCTGAGGGAGTTGCTGCGCCGGAACACTTCGCGCTGCACGAACGGGATGCGCGCCGTCATGTCCGTCTCGATGAAGCCGGGTGCCACGGCGTTGGCCGTGATCGATCGCGAGGCGAGGTCTGGCGCCATCGCAGCGACCAGTCCGGCCACCCCTGCCTTGGAGGCGGCGTAGTTGGTCTGCCCCTTGTTGCCGGCGAGCCCTGACGTGGACGCGATGCCGACGATGCGGCCGCCGTCCGCGATGCCGCCCGGCGTGCCGGGGTCGAGCAGCACCTCGTTCATGCGGATCTGTGCCGCGAGGTTCACGTCCAGCACCGAACCCCACCGGCTCGCATCGGTGTTCACCAGCATCTTGTCGCGGGTGATGCCGGCGTTGTGAACGATCCCGTAGATGCTCTCGCCACGGGCGGCGACGTGCGCCGCGATGGTCGCGCCTGCATCGGCCGCCGTGATGTCCAGCTGCAGCGCGGTGCCACCCACCTCATTGGCGACGGCCGCGAGCGACTCGCCTGCGGGCGGGATGTCGACGGCGACGATGATCGCGCCGTCGCGGGCGAGCGTACGAGCGATGGCGGCCCCGATGCCGCGGGCGGCGCCGGTCACCACGATCACGCGGCCGTCGAGTGGGCGGTCCTCCATGGCCTGCGGACGCTGGGCCGCCGCGCTGACACGCCACGCCTGGCCGTCGACGAATGCCGACCGGCCCTGCAGCACGAAGCCGAGCGTCGAGACCAGGTCGCCCGCTGTCGCATCGGCGTCGACGTACACGAGCGTTGCTGTCGCGCCCTTGCGCAGCTCCTTGCCCACGGTGCGATTGATGCCATCGAGAGCGCGGGTGACGGCCTTGGCCTCCCATCCGTCCTGCTCCGCGCGGGCGAGGATGACGATGCGTCCGGAGGGCTCGATGGCACGGACGGCGGGCCGCAGCACGGCCCGGAGGTCCTCCAGCGCCGCGACAGTGGTCAGCTCGGTGGCGTCGACGACGAGCGCGCCGATCCGTGAGCCGTACCCCGCGGGGGTGTCGGGCTGGTCGTCGACGACGGGCGCCTCGGTGGCGCGGCCCAGGAGGCTGAGCGCATCGGCCGCGATGGTGCCGCCGCCCAGGGTGGCGAGCACGAGCGCGCCCTGCGGCCAGGTGCGGCCACGACGCAGGCGCGGGGGCTCCTTGAGGCCGGCCTTCGCGGACAGCGCCTTGCCGGCAGGGGAGTAGAAAGCTTTCTCGATCACGCCCATCACACGGCCTCCAGAATCGCGACGACGCCTTGACCACCGGCGGCACACATCGAGATCAGTCCCTTGGAGCCCGGTCCCCGCTGGTGCAGCAGCTTGGCGAGCGTGGGGACGATGCGCGCACCGGTGGCGGCGAATGGGTGGCCCGCCGCGAGGGACGAGCCGGTGACGTTCAGAATGGAGCGGTCGATGGTGCCGAGCGCTCCGTCGAGACCAAGGGAGCGGCAGTACTCCTCGGACTTCCAGGCCTCGAGAGTGGTGAGCACCGTCGACGCGAAGGCCTCGTGAATCTCGATGAGTGCGAAATCGTCGAGCGTGAGGCCGCGGCGTGACAGCATGCGTCCGGCCGCGGCGACGGGGCCGAGCAGGAGGTCGTCTCCGCCCGGGTGGTCCACGGCGGCGACCTCGGCGTCCACGACCTTCGCGAGCACAGGCAGGTGGTGCTCACGCGCCCAGTCCTCGTTCGCCAGCAGTGCCGTCGCGGCGCCGTCGGAGAGAGCGGTGGAGTTGCCTGCGGTCATGGTGCCGCCCGGCCCGCCGAACACCGGCCGGAGCTTCGCGAGCTTGTCCACCGACGTGTCGGCGCGGAGGATGGCGTCGCGCGCCAGCCCCAAGTACGGAGTGACGAGGTCGTCGAAGAACCCGTCCTCCCATGCGGCGGCGAGCTTGTGATGCGAGGCCGCGGCGATCTCGTCCTGGTCCTCGCGCGAGATGCCCCATCGCTCCGCGGTGAGGGCCTGATGCTCTCCCATCGACAGTCCCGTGCGCGGCTCCGTGACGCTGGGGGCCTGCGGCTTGAGGTGGGCCGGGCGGATCCGGGACAGCGCCTTGAGGCGCTGCGGAGCCGTCTTGGCCGCATTCGCGGCGAGGAGCGCGCGGCGCAAAGGATCGGAGACGGTGATGGGCGCGTCGGAGGTCGAGTCGGTGCCTCCGGAGATGCCGGAGTCGATCTGACCCAGCGCGATCTTGTTCGCGATGTAGATGGTCGCCTCGAGGCCGGTGCCGCACGCCTGCTGCAGGTCGCACGCGGGAGTGGACGGATCGAGAGCAGAGCTCAGCACCGCCTCGCGGGTGAGGTTGAAGTCCTTGGGGTGCTTGAGCACGGCACCTGCGGCGACTTCGCCGATGCGGGCTCCCGAGAGTCCGTAGCGCGCGACGAGTCCGTCGAGCGCTGCGGTGAGAAGATCATGGTTCGAGGCTTGGGCGAGTGGTCCGCCCGCCTTCGCGAAAGGCGTCCGATTGCCTCCGACGACCACGGCGTTGTGGGTCATGCGTCCTCCATCGTTGAGAGAAACTAGCCGATACCGACAGTAGCAGATACTCGCGGTATCGGGTACGGTGGCGCTATGGCCATCGACGGCAGGGACTCCCGCTGGGACGAACATCGCGCAACGCGGCGCAAGGAGCTCGTCTCCCACGCGCTGCGCGCCATTCGCATCCACGGCGCAACGGTGGGGATGGACGCGATCGCCCATCGCGCCGGCACCTCCAAGACCGTGATCTACCGGCACTTCGGTGACCGTGCGGGCCTGTACGACGCCGTGGTGGAGCAGGTCCACGACTACATCCACGCGGGGCTGTCGACCGCGTTCCGGCTCTCCGACCCCACCGACCTCGGCCGCCTGACGGCAGACCTGGCGGACGCGTACCTGGAGCTGGTCGAGCGGGACCCCGAGATCTATCGGTTCGTGATGACGCCGCCGGCCCCGGCGGCCGGCGCGGTGGTGGATCCGGTGCGCGGGCTTCCCGGCCTGATCGGCGAGCAGATCTCGGACTCCATCGCGCAGAACCTCGCGGCCCGAGGCCTCGACGTGTCCGGCGCGGCAACGTGGGGCCACGGGCTCGTGGGCTTCATCAGGGCGGTCGCCGACCACTGGATGGCGACCGACCCGCGACCGCCACGCGAGCACATCGTCCAGCACATCTCTGACTTCTTCGCCCCTGCACGGGTCGGCGCGTCTGCGCCGACCGCCACCCCTATGGAGGACCGACAATGACGTTGACCCACCCCGAGCGCTCCACCACCGCATCGGCGCCCACGACGACGGACGGACCAGGGACTGAGCGCCTCACGACCCTGGGTGCGCAGCTGCGCACGGCGCTGGACGGGGACTTCGCGGAGGACCGCGCCAGGATGCGCGCGACCTTCCCCGCCGAGGACCTGCTGCGCGATCCCGAGCTCGACGTCGAGGCGTCGCGAGAGTGGACGCTGAACCGACTCCTGTCGCTCAATGGCCAGGGCTTCGGAAGCGCGGGCGTCCCCACGACCGCGAACGCCGGCTCCGACCCCCGCGGGGCGGTGCTGACGTTCGAGATGCTGTCCCATGGTGACCTGTCGGTGACCATCAAGTCGGGGGTGCAGTTCGGCCTCTTCGGCGGCGCGGTCACCAATCTCGGCACCGAGTGGCACCACGAGACGTTCCTCCCTGACATCACGTCCATGAAGCTGCTGGGCGGCTTCGCGATGACGGAGCTGGGGCACGGCAGCGACGTGGCGAGCCTCGAGACCACGATCACCTACCTGCCGGACTCGGAGGAGTTCGAGGTGCACTCGCCCACCCCTGGCGCGACCAAGGCATACATCGGCAACGCCGCCAAGGACGGCACCATGGCGGCCGTCTTCGGCCAACTGGTGGTGGGTGGCAGATCCCACGGCGTGCACGTGGTGCTCGTTCCGCTGCGGGACGACGACGGGAACGACCTGCCCGGCATCAACACCGGGGATCACGGGCACAAGGGTGGCCTGCTGGGAGTCGACAACGGCACCATCAGGTTCGACCACGTGCGCGTCCCGCGGCGCATGCTCCTCAACCGCTACGGCGGCGTCGACGAGTCCGGCACCTACGTGTCGCCCATCGACAACCAGAACCGCCGCTTCTTCACCATGCTGGGCACGCTCGTGCGCGGCCGCGTCTGCGTGGGAGGCGGGGGTGGCATCGCTGCCCGGCGCGGCCTCTCGATCGCGACGCGTCACGCCCTGCGCCGTCGCCAGTTCCCGGCGGCCGGCCGTCCCGACGGCGTGCTGCTGCTGGACTACCTGGTGCACCAGAAGCGGCTGCTGCCGCGAATCGCCCGCTCGTACGCGCTGGGCTTCGCCCAGAACCTGCTCATCGAGGCGCTGGTGCACGTCCAAGGAGGAGACGAGTCCACCGAGGAGGACCAGCGCAGCCTGGAGACGCACGCCGCAGGCCTGAAGGCCGTCCAGACGTGGTTCGCGAACGAGAGCATTCAGGAGGCGCGTGAGGCGTGCGGCGGGGCTGGCTACATGAGTGAGAACCAGCTGGTCGAGATGCGCCGCGACGTCGACATCTTCGCGACCTTCGAGGGCGACAACACGGTGCTGATGCAGCTCGTCACCAAGTCGCTGCTCACCGACTACCGCAAGGAGTGGGGCGAGCTGGACCGCACCGGCGTGGTGCAGGCGACCGCGCGGGTAGCGGGGGAGTCGGTGCTCGAGGCCACGTCAGCCGGCATCATGCTGGGCCGCCTCGCGGACGCGGTGCGACGCAGGCCGGAGGAGACGACGCTGGTCGACCGTCGCTGGCACGCGCTGATGTTCGAGCAGCGCACCCGCCACTCGCTGGAGTCGCTCGCGATGCGCATGCGCGCGGCAGCGAAGAGCAAGGGCGATGAGTTCGAGTCATTCAACGCCCTGGGCGACCACGTGCAGTTCGTCGCCCGCGCCTACATGGAGGAGTGGATCCTCTCGGCCTTCGTCGACGCCCTCGAGACGGTCGAGCCAGGCGAGAGCCGGGACGTGCTCGAACGGGTGTGCAGTCTGTACGCGCTGCAGTCGATCCACGACACTCGCGCATGGTTCATGGAGCACAACCGCATCAGCTCGGGCCGGTCCAAGGCGATCGGCGCGCAGATCAACGAGCTGTGCCGTGAACTGCGACCGCACGCCCTGCCGCTGGTCGAGGGCATGGGCATTCCCGAAGGGTGGCTCGGGGCCGCGCTGCTCGACGACTGAACCGCAGGGACTCTGCTGGCGGGCGCATCGGCTAGCCTGACCAGGCCCTCGTCCCCAGGAGAAGCCAGGAGTCCACGCCGTGATCGACAACCTCCAGGAGTTCGCGGCCTCGTTTCCCGAGTGGGCGCAGTGGTTCGCCATCGCGCTCGTGTCCGCAATCCCGTTCGTCGAGTCCTACTTCGGCTCGGTGATCGGCGTGGCCATCGGCCTCCACCCTGCGGTGGCGATCGGTGCCGCCGTGGTCGGCAACGTCGTGTCGATGGTGGCGTTCGTCTACGGGGCGCACGTGGTGCGACGCCGCAGGGTGGGCGACGAGGATCCGAGCACGCGCCGCGTCAGGCTCAAGGCCATGTTCGACAAGTACGGAGTGCCAGGAGTGTCGCTGCTCAGCCAGACGATGCTTCCCAGCCAGATCACCGCGGGCGCCATGGTGGGCTTCGGTGCGTCCCGCACTGCAGTGACCAGGTGGCAAGTGCTCTCGATCATTCTCTGGGGAGCCGCCTTCGGACTCATCGCCGCGGGGCTCATCAGCGTGTAGTGCGCGCCGATGCGGGCGCGGGTCGTTCGCACACGGCACTATCGACGTGACGAGGGGAGTCGGAATGGCAGGCATCGAATGGCGCACGTTCGTGGCGCGTCTGGCTCAGCGCATCTGGTTCAGGCTCGCGCTGTTCACCGTGCTCGCGCTGGCGGTCTCGCTCCTGGGGCGGTTCGCCGGCCCGGCGCTGCCGGACGCGTGGGCGCTCGACTTCGGTCAGGACTCGGTCGCGACCATCCTGCAGATTCTCGCGTCGTCGATGCTCGCCGTCACGACCTTCTCGCTCACGGTCATGATCTCCGCCTACTCCGGGGCGGCCGCACAGACCACCCCCCGAGCGACGCAGCTGCTGCTCGCGGACAACACGTCACAGAATGCGCTCTCGAGCTTCCTGGGTTCGTTCGTGTACGCGATCGTGGGCATCGTCGCGCTGTCGACGAGCTACTACGGCGAGAGGGGGCGCACGCTGCTGTTCCTCGGCACGCTCGTCGTGATCGCGATCGTCGTGGCGACGCTGGTGCGATGGATCCACCACCTCACGACCTTCGGCCGCATGGCCGATGTGCTGGATCGCGTGGAGCAGGCCGCACACGACACGGTGTGTGCGTATGCCGAGGCGCCCACGCTGGGGGGTGCGCCCGCCACGGACGTGCCGGCGAGCGCGCGCGCCATCCGGGCGGGGTCGCCTGGCTGCGTCACCGGCATCGCCGTCACGGCGCTGGCCGAGGCAGCCGAGCAAGCACGCCTGACGGTGCATGTGGCCGCTCTGCCGGGGGTCACGGTGGGCCTCGGGACCCCCCTGGCCTACGTCGAGGGCTTCGCCGACGACGACACGGCCGATGCGTTGCGGGAGGCGTTCCGCGTCGAGAAGCATCGGACGTTCGAGCAGGATCCGCGCCTGGGCCTCGTCGCGCTGTCAGAGATCGGGAGTCGGGCCTTGTCGCCGTCGACGAACGACCCGGGCACCGCGATCGAGGCGCTGAATGCGATTCAGCGCGTGCTGACCGACCTGCTCACGACGTCGGCTGATCCCGAGATCTCGCATCCGAACCTTCGGGTGCCCACCGTCAGCCTGGAGGACCTCATCGAAGACGCGCTGCGGCCGCTCGCCCGCGACGGCGCGGGGATCGTCGAGGTGGGACTGCGCGTCCAGCGCGTGCTGGGCGACCTGATCACCATCGCGGAGCCTGGGGATGCCGCGACGTTCATGGCGGCGTCGGGGCGCGCTGAGCAGCGCGCCGTCGGCGGCCTGCCCGACGAGGGAGACCGCGAACTGATCACGGGTGCGGCGGCCACGGCCCGCGCCCGCAACGAACGCTAAGGACACTCATGTCAGTGGTCGACCCACCCATCGCCGAACGTCACGCCCTCTGGGAGGATGCCCTGGCGCTCCCCAGCGGGGCGTTCCTGATGTCCTTCGGCCTGTTTCTGCTCGAGCAGATCGGGGGAGTCTCCGGCGGGCTCGCGGGCGTGGCGATCCTGGGCGGCTACTGGACCGGAGTCTCGTTCGGCCTGTTGTTCTTCCTGGTGAACCTGCCCTTCTATTGGCTGGCCGTGCGGCGCATGGGTTGGACCTTCACGATCAAGACCCTCATCACGGTCACGCTCGTCGCGGTGCTCGCAGAGGTGCACGGGCTGTACATGGACGTGAGCGAGGTGGCGCCCCTGTATGCCGCGATCTTCGCGGGCCTGGCGATCGGCGTCGGCATGATCATGATCTTCCGCCATGGCGCCTCGGCGGGCGGATTCGGCATCCTCGCCGCGTACATGCAGGATCGGCATGGCATCCGCGCGGGGTATGTGCAGGGCGCGTTGGATATCGTGGTCGTGGCCGCGTCGCTCGCGCTCGTCGAGCCGTTCATCCTGCTGTGCTCGGTTCTTGGCGCGGTGCTGCTCAACCTCGTGCTCGCGATCAACCACCGCCCGGGCCGCTACTTCGGCTGACGGGGCGGCCGGCGTCAGTGGTGCAGCCGGTAGAACCGGAAGAACGAGAAGTCCTCGATGGGCAGCACGGACATGTCGCTGAAGCCGGCCTCCTGCGCGTAGCTGCGAAGCGTGGACGGTCGCATCACGGTGCCCGTGCCGACCGACGGCTGCGACGACAGCCCGTCCGGCAGGCACACGAAGAGGCTGAACCCGTACATGAGCCGCTCGACGTCGTCGCCGACCGCCACGGGTGCGTCGCCCACTCCCTCGTCCATGACGACCACCGCGCCGTGCGGCACCACCGACCGGCGGATCGCGCGCAGCACCGCGACGGGCTGCGACATGTCGTGCACGGCCTCGAACACGAACGCCGCGTCGAAGGACCCGGCGAGCGTGCTGGCGTCTCCTACGTGGAAGGTGACCCGGGGCGCGACGCCCGCCTGCTCCGCGTTGGTCCGCGCCCGCGCGATCGACGGTGCGTCGATATCCACCCCGACGACAGTGGCCTGGGGGTAGGCGTGCGCGAGAGCGATGGCTGACCATCCGGCGCCACATCCCACGTCGACGATGCGCGCGCCGGGCCGGTCCAGGATGTCGTGAAGGTCCGCGGCGCCTTCCAGGGCTCCCGCGAGCATGCTCTCGAACCACGGCCTGTTCATGTCCGCCTGAGACCAGCGGGCGTCGTCTCCCATCTGGTCCCAGCTCACACCGCCCCCGGTGCGGTAGGCCTCGAGCAGCGCGGGCATCTGGGCGGCCGATGCGGCGAGCATGCGCGCGAGCGGAGCGATGAAGGCGAGCGAGCGCTCATCCGTGAGCGCCTCCGCCGCGCCTGCGGGAAGAGAGAAGCGCATCGGCTCGTCATCGGTGGCGTCCACGAAGCCGGACGTGGCCTGCTGCTCGAGCCACTCGCGGGCGTACCGCGCGGACGTGTCCGTGCGCTCGGCGAGCTGGTCCGCGGTGAGAGGCCCTGCCTCCGCGAGGGCGCGGTACCAGCCCAGGCGGTCGCCGAGGTGGATCGCGAGGGTGTCGATGGCGCCGAGAGCTGAGGCGAAGACGTGCTCCGCCCATTCGTCCGCGGGCGCATGAGTGAGTGGGGACATGGCGGCACTGCCCTTCCGGGGTGGGTTCGACCTCAGCTACGCACTATTGAGCCCCCGGAACTGCGTTGCGCGCAACCGCTGGCTCTTATCCCCAGAGGAAGGCCGATGCGGTGGCGGGATTGCGCTATCCCTTGGCTTGGCGCGCCGGGTCCGGCCTGGTGCCGACCACCGTCGGGCATCCGGTACGATTATCAGGCTGTCACGGGCTGTGGCGCAGCTTGGTAGCGCACCTGACTGGGGGTCAGGGGGTCGCAGGTTCAAATCCTGTCAGCCCGACGAAGAGGAGCCGTCTACCTGGGGGAACCCGGGCGGGCGGCTCTTTTCTTGCCGAAACAGGGCTGTCGGGGCATCGTCCATTCATCCTCGTCGACGTGTCGAGACCGTGACGGTGAACTTGGCGTTGCGTGCGACTTGCTGGGTGGGCCCCACCGCGCGCTCCAGCAGCGGTCGATACTTCAGTGCCGAGTTCCACACGCACCACAGCTGTCCTCCGGGGCGCAAGACCCGGGCCGCATCAACGAACAGTCGGGGCGCGAGCACATCGGTGACGGCCGCGCCTGAGTGAAACGGCGGGTTCAGCGCGATCAGAGACGCGCTGGCGGAGTGCCTGGCGGAGAGCCCGTCGTCGCGGACCACGTCCACTCGATTGCCGATGCCGTTCGCGAGCATCGTCGCGTGTGCGGACGTGACCGCAATGGCCGACTGGTCGCATGCGTACACGTGAGCATCAGGGTGCCGCGTCGCGAGCCATGCCCCCACGATTCCCGTTCCACACGCGAGGTCAATGAACGGATCATCGGCGGTCCCGCCTGTCAGCTCCGAGGGCAGGCTCTCCAGCAGCAGCCGAGTGCCGATGTCCAGGCGCGCCCCTGCGAACGCGCCTCCGAAGGCCCGCACCTCGAGACCGTCAATGTGCGCTGCCGCCGGCTCTGGATCGCGACCATCGTGTGGTTCACGCGCCACGAGCACACGGGACTTCTGCCGCGCGCGGGTCACGTCCAGCCGTCCAAAGAACTCCCTCAGCACGTCGTTCATCGACAGCGACATGTGCTTGAGCCGGCCGCCTGCGACGACGACCACGCCTGGATCGGCATGCGCGGCCACGAGTCCGGCGATGTCGCGGAGCGCGTCGAGGGACCGGGGTAGTCGCAGGAGGACGACTCGCGCGCCGCGCACGAGGTCCGGGTCCAGCGCGAACGGGCGGTAGGTCTCCTCAAGACCGGCGCGCTCGGCGTTGGCGGCGAGGGCACGCTCGCCGTTCAGCGCATCGACATGCACCCTGATGCCGAATGCGCCCGCGTAAGCCGCGCCGAGGGTCAGTGCACCGTAGGCGTCGCCGATGACCACGATCGAGCCTGCATCGGCATCTGCGCGCAGCGCAGCGGACTCGTCCAGAATCAAGCGGTCCGCGGCATCCACCGCAACGAGGCCGGGCGCTTCGACGTCAGGCCAACGTCGCAGCCCATCGAGCACCACGCTCACCGCGTCCGATCATCGTCGAGGGGCCACGCCCGCACGGCGATGCTGGATCCGTGGGGGCTGACGCCGGCGGCGAGGGTCCCGCGCTGAGTTCCGATCACGATGAAAGCCTAGACGCGTGTTCCGGGGGTCCTTGCTCGTTCGTTGTCGCCGGCCGATGCTGTGAGAATGGGCTCGTGACCGAGCCAAGAAGCGCGAAGGGCCAGATCGTCCTGCCTGCACCGGGCGCTCGCGTGGTCGTTCGCTACCTGATCTCGACGGGACAAGCGACAGATGCGCTGGGAGAGCTGCTCAGCGTCGACGACCACACGGTGGTCGTCAAGGGAGTGCGTGGCGTCGAGCGCATCGCGGTGGCGGACATCGTTGCGGCGAAGCCGGTGCCGCCCCGCCCGGCACCGCCGCGAAAACCGCTTCAGCCCTGAGACGGTGAAACCCAGGTTCACATCCAGTCAGCCTGCTCCCTGACGATCTACACGGCCGCTGCGGCCGCCTCATCCTCAGCCTCGTCCTCTGCGATCGCGACGATTCGGTTGACCATTCCACTGAAGATCAGCCCGTGGAACGGCAGCATCGACAGCCAGTACAGGCGTCCCGTGAGCCCGCGGGGGAAGAAGACGGCGCGCTGCCAGTACTCGGAGCCCTCGTCCGTGGGGTTCACTCCGAGCTCGAGCCACGCAGCGCCCGGGACGCGCATCTCCGCCCGCAGCCGCAGCAACCGGCCCGGGTCGACGCGCTCCACGCGCCAGACGTCGATCGCGTCGCCCACCTTGACGCTCCCGAAGCCGCGGCGCCCGCGGCGCTGACCCACCCCGCCAGACAACCGGTCGATGAGCCCGCGTGTGGCCCACAGCACGGAGGCGGAGTACCAACCGGTAGCACCGCCCACCTGCGAGATGACCTTCCAGACCGCCGCCGGATACGCGCCGGATTCCTTGCGTCGCGAGTCCTCGAACACTGTGCGCCCGGTCCAGTCGGGGTCGCTGGGCATCGGGTCGCTGGGGGCGCCCGTCACGCGCGCATCCACCCAGCTGGTCTCGACCTGATCGAGCTCCATGCGGCCGAGCGCCCAGCGCACTGCCTCGCGGTAGCCGGTGAGCCCCTCCGGTGGCGGCGGGATCAGGTCATCGATGGCGTCGTCTTCGACCACGCACGAGTGCAGCAGCGACTCCACCAGCGGCCGCGCGATCTGGCGCGGCACAGGAGTGACGAGTCCGACCCAATGCGATGCGAGGCCCGGGGTGAGCACGGGCAGCGCTGTGATGTGCCGCTGCGGCAGCCCCGCCTCGGCCGCGTAGCCGTTCATCATCTCCGAGTACAGCATGACGTCCGGACCGCCGATGTCGAAGGTTCCATTGGTGCTTTCCTCGACGCGAGCAGCGGCGAGCAAGTAGTAGAGCACATCCCTGACAGCGATGGGTTGGATGGAGTTTCGCACCCATCGCGGCGCAGGCATGTACGGGAGCACCTCGGTGAGGTGACGGATCATCTCGAATGATGCGGAGCCTGCGCCGATCACCACCCCCGCCTCGAGCACCACGGTCGGAACGGCGGATGCGAGAAGAATGTCGCCCACCTCTTTTCGGGAGGCGAGGTGCGGCGAGAGCTCGACGTGGTCCGGGTGCAGCCCGCTCAGATAGATGAACCGAGCGACCTTGTGCGCGGCGCCGTGGAGCGCCACGTTGATAGCGATGGCGCGGTCCAGGCGTCCGTAGTCCTTGCCACTCGACATCGAATGGACCAGGACATACACGATCTCGACGTCGGCCATGGCGCGATCCATGGCCTCAGCGTCGGCTGCGTCGCCCTCGACCACTTCGACGTCATCCCCCCACGGCATCGCTTCGATCCGGGCGGCGGAGCGCGAGAGGGTGCGTACCCGGTACCCCCCTTGGAGGAGTCGAGGCACAAGCCGTCCGCCGATGTATCCGGACGCACCCAGCACGAGGACGAGCGGTGTCTGACCATCGGCGTCAGGGATGGCCCGGACCTCCGGTTCTGAACCGAAAGGAGTGCTCAGGGGCGGATGGTCGAGCGACGGGTCAGGCTCGTGGGTCATCGTCTTTTCTCCTGACTCGCGTGCCGTGAGACAGGCGTGTGTGGTGGGGGAAACCGTGGTTGCTCTCGACCCATTCCCGACAGGCGCGCGATGGCGCGTCGCCAGCGCTTACGCTGTGGCTATCGCCGAACAAAGGATCCACGATGACTCACGATCATGGGCATTCCTCCCACGAGCACGTTCCCCACGCGGACGACCACGAGGTTCCCGAGCTCGAGACGGACCAGAGCGTCGCGCCGCGTCCGGAGGAGGAGATCGCTGACGCCCTCCGGGCAGAGCCCGGAGCCGACGACGACGGCGAGCCGACTGAGTAGACCATTGCCCGGGCAGGGGCCCGGCCCCTCACGCCGATGCGTCATCTCCTGCACGCCTGGGATCTCCGTTCGACAACGGAGTGACGCGCAAGGCTGCGCGGGTCACCAGCGCGAGGGCTCGTAGTCCTTCAGGAACACCCCGAACAGGTCTTCGCCCGTCTCACCTCGCACCACTGGGTCATAGACGCGCGCGGCGCCGTCGACGAGATCCAAGGGCGCGTGGAAGCCCTCCTCGGCGAGCCGCACTTTGGTGGGGTGCGGACGTTCATCCGTGATCCAGCCGGTGTCGACGCTCGTCATGAGGATCTGGTCCGACTCGAACATCTCCCGGGCGCTGGTGCGCGTCAGCATGTTGAGCGCGGCCTTCGCCATGTTGGTGTGGGGGTGTCCTGGACCCTTGTAGCCGCGCCCGAACACCCCCTCCATGGCTGAGACGTTGACCACGTAGCTGCGGCCGTCCGCGTCTCGCTGGGCCGCTGCGGCCAGCTGCGGCCGCAGCTGATTGATGAGGATGAACGGAGCCGTGGAGTTGCACAGCTGCACCTCAATGAGCTCGCGGGGGTCGACGTCGCCCACGCCATGAATCCAGGAGTTGGTGTCGTGAAGGTCGGGAACCAGCCCGCCCGCGTCGATCGCGCTGCCGTCCGCGAGCCTTGCCAGCGACGACGAACCTGGCGCCAGCGCCGCATCGGTGAGGCGTTGCGCAGACGCCGTGGGGCCATCGGCGAGCTCGATGGAGGCGAGCAGCGGGTGCACCGCGACGGCGGACTCGATGCCAGGAGGGTGCTCGTCCTTGGTCCGGCCGAAGGTGAGCAGCCGGGGCCCGTGCCCCTCTGGCCAGAGCCCATCGGCCAGCGGCGCGGACTCAGCATCCACGAGCGGCGCGTAGGCACCGGGGGAGCGTCGCACCGTCTGCGCAGCATTGTTGATGAGGATGTCGAGAGGTCCAGCCGCCGCGGTCGACTCGGCGAGCGCCACCACCTGCGAAGGGTCACGCAGATCGATGCCCACCACCGTGAGGCGGTGCAGCCACTCTTCGGCGTCCTCCATGGCGGCGAAGCGGCGGACCGCATCCCGAGGGAACCGAGTGGTGATGGTGAGGTCGGCGCCATCGCGGAGCAGCCGCAGCGCGATGTGCATGCCGATCTTGGCGCGACCGCCGGTCAGCAGCGCCCGCCGCCCCCGCAGGTCGGTGCGGGCGTGCCGCTTGGCGTGGCTCGTCTCCGCACACGCGGGGCACAGCTGGTGATAGAACGCGTCCACTGTCGAGTACTTCTGCTTGCAGATGTAGCACGGACGGGGCTTGGCGAAGGTCCCCGCCACAGGTGCCTCGGCGCGCGCGGAGAGCGTGAGGCCCCGGGTCTCGTCATCGATCCGGTCGGGGGCACCCGTCGCCGTCGCGGCGACCACGGCTGAATCGGCGGAGTAGATCGCCGCGCGGCGCTCTCGCCGACGAGCCTGCTTCACCGCCTTGATCATCCCGGCCGCGGCGTTGCGCACCGTGGTGAAGTCCGGATCTGCTTCATCGAGCTCGTCGAGCATCCCCAGCACCCGTAGCGTCGTCGCGAGGTCGCTGGGGTCGAGACGTGACGGCACGGAGGCGCGAGAAGGGGGTGGAGGCACGTGCGGAATTCTACCGACCGGCGCCGTCACCAGACTGCCCCGCGATTCGTGGCCCGGATTCGGCAATGGTTGTCACTCGCGCATAGCGTGGACCAATGTCCTCCGACCGCACCTTCACGGCCCGCCTCAACGCGAGAGCCATCTCCGTGGCGTATCGGACCGAGACCGGCGTCCGGGACTGGTTCTCGCGCCGCGCGCGGCGCAATGGGTGGACGCCCGCGGTGCTCCCGTACTCGGGCTACTCGAGCCGCGGTACGGCGCGAGTGCTCGCGCGCGTGGTGCTTGCGCCTCCGTCCTTCGACCTGAACGCTCGTCAGGGAATGCGGGGATGGAGGCACCTGCTCTCGCTGGAATGCCCCCATACCGAGGTCGAGATCACCCTGGGGGACACCACGGTCGTGGCGACGAGCGACGAGTCCGGAATCGTGGATCAGCTGATCGCCATGGAGAGCCCGCTCGGGCCGGGGACCACCCGTGCGCAGCTCGTGCTTCCCGGCCGGGACACGGTGCCCGCGAGCGTTCACGCCATCAGCTCCGATCCGGTGCGCGGCGTCGTCTGTGACATCGATGACACTGCATGGGTGACGGGCCTGGCCCACCCGTTCCGTGCCGCGTGGCGCACCCTTCGCGGCACGAGCGGGACACGGCAGTCTGTTCCTGGCATGCCTGAACTGTTGCGGACAGCCCTGGGCGCCGACCCCGATCCCGGTCTGATCTACCTGAGCAACGGGCCGTGGAACTTCGTGGGCGCAGTGACGCACTTCCTCGAGCTCCAGGAGTTCCCCGCTGGTGCACTGCTCATGACCGACTGGGGCGTGACGCCCACCAGGTGGTTCCGCGACGGGAAGCATCACAAGGCGTCATCGATCGAGCGGCTCATGGAGGACCTTCCTCACGTCACCTGGGTGCTCGTGGGTGATGACGGAGAGCACGATCCGGAGATCTACCTGGCAGCCGCAAGGGAGCATCCCGGCCGAGTCGCGGCGATCGTGCTCCGGCGAGCCGGACTGAAGCGCGTGGGAGAGGACGAGGAGTCCGTCGAAGGCGTCCCCGTGATCCGAGGCGACGACGGCGACGAGCTCCTGCCACGGCTGCGGACAGTGCTGCCGGACGGAGGGGCGACGACGGGCTGAGGGCGCGGCCGTCCGTGCGAAGGCGCCGAGGGGCGACTCGCGCGGCGCTGTGTGGCGGGGGGCGGCTGCTAGGTGTGCAGTGACGCGAGAAACTCGTCGGTCCGCGTGGTGTCCTCCCGGTCGTAAGTGCTGACGTTCGCGAGGATCTCGGAGGCGCCAGTGCGTGCGAGCAGGTCCGCCAGTGCGGCAGCCACCTGGTCTGGTGCGCCAGCGACGGCCGCGGACATCCACGAGCGCACGGCGGCCAGCTTCTTGTCGCGGCGTTCCATGTCGAGGAGGCGCCTCACCTCCTCGACGGGGCGCAGCGGGCGGAACTCCCCGACGTCACGTGTGTCGGCATAGGCCCAGGCTTCTGGCAGCAGGAGGTCGCGCGCGTGGCCCGGGTCATCGGCCATCGAGACATCGACATTCACCATCAGGTACGGCGTGGACAGCTGAGCACTCGGGCGGAAGGTCCGGAAGTAGGCCTCGATCGCGCCCGTGTCGTGCACCATCGGGCCACCCACGACCGCCGGCAGTCCCATCTGCGCAGCCCAGGCGAGTCCGCCCTTCACGGCGAGCAGGTACATGGGCGGCGGATCGACGCGGGGCCTCGCCGTGATCCCCGCGCTCCCCTCAAGGTAGGCGCGCACCTGCTCGAGCTCAGCGCCGTACTCGGCTTCGGCGATCCCTGCTCGCCCCAGAGCGCGCCGGATCGGGGGCGTGAAGCCGAGGGAACCTCCGAGCCCGAGGTCGATCCGGCCGGGGTGGAGGGCCTCGAGGAGCAGCGCCTGCTCGGCGATCACCAGCGGACGATGGTTGGGCACCATGACGCCGCCCGTGCCGACGCGGATTCGCTGGGTACGGGCAGCGATCGTGGACACGAGCACGGTGGGTGCCGCGCTGGCGATGCCGGGCACCGCGTGGTGTTCGGCAGTCCAGAAGCGATGGAGGCCGAGAGCGTCGGCCCGGACTGCACGCTCCACCGTCGTCGTCACCGCATCGGCATCGCTCTCGCCCATGCGCGTGCGCGACCGGTCAAGAAGAGAGACTCGCATGGAGGGAGACCACCCCCTCACGACACCACGGCGCTCGAGGAGGGAGGGGTCGACCGGGGTTCGTCACTCTTCAGTGCGGAAGTTCGACAGCTTGTGGGTGCCGTCGCAGAACGGCTTGATCGCCGACAGCCCGCAGCGGCACAGTGCGACCGTGGGGCGGTGGCGTTCGATCGGCTCGCCGTCGGCGGTCACCAGCTCGACGTCGCCTCGGAGCAGCAGGGGGCCGTCGGGATACGCCGTGATCGTGGGGCGCTCGTCCTTCACAGGCGCACCCCCGTCCGCAACGATGAGTCGCCTCGTGACCATGCCTCCATGATGTGCTCGTCCACCCAGCCGTCGACGGCCATGCACGCGGCGGCGCCGAACATGATGTCGCTCAGCACCTCTGGGCGATCCTCGGCGAGTGCGCCGGCGAGATCACGGCCGGCGATCTGCTCGTGCACCGCGTCCGCCTCGACATGGACATCGAAGTAGTCCGTGACGTCCGTGCCGAATCCGAGCCGGCGCAGCCCGTCCGCGTACATGCGGCTCGGAATCGACGACGTCATCTCGAACGCGGCGAGATGCCCCACGATCGCCCCGACCAGGCGCCGGTTGATCCCGAACATCGACATCATGTTGTGAGAGGTCAGCGTGAGAGCGGGGACGGCGTCGACGTAGGCGCCGTACGAGTCGTCCAGGCCCATCCCGCGCATCGCCGCTGCGAACATCGCCGAGTGCATGTGGTCCGCCCTGCCGCCTCCGTACTCGTCGGCCTGGATCTCCACCAGCGCCGCCTTGGCGCGCCCGTGGAGGCGGGGGATGGCCCACGAGTGAGGGTCCGCCTCGCGCAAGGTGTACACCGAGCGCTGCACGAAGAACTCCTTCGCCTGCTCCACTGTCGCCCTCTTGGCGAGGTGACGCGACAGGCTCGGTCCGGGTGACGGCTTGGTCAGTGTGAAGAGCGCTCGGGACACTGCATCCTTGTCAGCTGCGGGCGCCTCGGGCACGGGCACCGTCGCCCGGAGCGCATTCTCGAGGCTCTCCTCCAGCACCTGTCGCGTCGCGATCAGCCGGGCATCCCATTCCAGGTCAGCGGCGACCTGGCCGATCGACCCGTACGACGAGGCGTAGAGCGCGAACAGCGCAAGCGCGGTGTCCTCGTCGCGACACGCGTCTGGCGTGCGGGCGACCGCATGTCTCGCCAGCTCCGTGTGATCCGCGAAGTCCGTCAACCCGCTGAGGTGACGCATCACGGCGTCGCTGACAGGACCACGATCGGCGAAGGGGAGGCGGACTGCACTGGGGGCGACAGCGGTGAGTGCCATGGTGGTCTCCGATTCTGAGGGACTCGCGCGGACCGCGCTCATCGACGATGGGGGTGAAACGCCCCACGTTGTCCCGATATTTCGCGTGCGTCACCGTGGCATTGCCCGCCTCGAACCATGGGTTTCCTCGGGAAGACTCCACGAGGACGGGTGGTTGCACCTCACATGTGCCCACCCCTCACCGTGCCGCCCGTGTATCGGGCCCCGATGCGTTCGCGCCGAGCCGACGTCCCGGACGGCGCCGGAGTCGAGCGGGCGCTGAACGCACGCGTGTGCGGCCTCGGCGGCGTGCTGGACCCACCGCCCGTGTCCCGCGACGACGCGATCGCAAAAGCGCGAGAGCAGCACGATGACCGCCTGGCGCGACGCATCGGCCGCTTTGACGACGCACCCTCCGGCGCATATGTGTGGACGCGAGACGTCGACGGCTGGTACTGGTTGGGTCGGCTCGAGGGCGCATGGGCCTATGACGAGAGCGCGGCCGCGATCCGCGCCGACCTGGTCCATGTGCGGCCGTGTCGGTGGCTGACGTCACCGACGGCCGATGCAGAGGTTCCCTCGGGGGTGCTTGCCACCTTCGCGCGCGGCGGGCTGAACTGGCAGCAGACGCACGCGGCGGGGACCTCCGAGGCGAGCCAGCGGCTCTGGCGCGCCGCGCAGGAGAGCGCCCCTCCAGCGGGAGGGGCGCTCTCCGTGTGAGCGTGCGGCCGGTGACTCTCTCGGCAGGGACGACGGGCACACCTGGCGGTGACTACTGGTGAAGGTCGTAGAACCGCCAGAACCCGAAGTCATCCTCGAGCACCGAGACGTCCGAGAATCCCGCTGCGGTGGCGTAGCGGCGCAGGGTCGACGGCCGCATCACCGTTCCTGTCGCAGCGCTGGTCTCGTGCGACAGACCATCCGGGAGGCAGATGAATAGGCTGAACCCGTACATCAAGCGCTCGACGGGCCCGGCGTCGGCCTCGAACTCCTCCGCGACTGCCTCGTCCATGACCACCACGAAGCCGTCCGCGGTGACCGCTCGGCGCATGGCCTCCAGCACGCTCTCGGGGTCGGGCATGTCGTGGATGCACTCGAACGCGACCACGCCGTCGAACGACCCATGGTCAGCCAGACTCGCCGCATCCGCGAGGTGGAAGGTCACCCGGTCGGCGACGCCAGAACGGTCGGCCTGCGCGCGAGCGGCCTCGATCGACGGAGCGTCGACATCGAACCCCTCCACCATCAGTCCTGGGTACGCCTTCGCCAGTGCGATCGCGGACCAGCCCGCTCCGGTCCCGACGTCAGCGATCCGCGCGCCTGGCCTTGAGAGCGTCTTGTGCAGCCGCTGGTGACGCGCGAAGACGGTGGGGACCTCGCCGAGCCAAGGACGGTTGAGATCGGCCTGGGACTGCCACGCGTGATCACCGAACTGGGCCCAGCTGACTCCCGTGCCGGCGCGGTACGCATCCACCAGCGCAGGCATCTGCGCGGCCGCCGCGGCAAGAATCCGTGCCATCGGCGCCATGTACGCCTGACTTCTGCGGTCGGTGAGCACCTCGGCCGCGCCTGACGGAAGGGCATAGCGCCGCTTCGCTGGAGCATCGGCCGTCTCGACCACCGCGAGGATGCCGTAGGCCGCCTGCTGCTCGAGCCACTCGTGGGCATAGCGCGTGGAGGAGGACGTGCGGAACGCGAGCTCGCTCGCCGTGATGGAGTCGTGCAGGGAGAGCACCTCGTACCAGCCCAGTTGATCGCCCAGGTGGATCGACATCATCTCGACCCAGCCGAGCGTCGCTGTCAGGACGCGGTCGGCGAACTCCTCGGCCGTCGGGGCGGCAGTGGCATCGATCGCCTCGTCCGGATCGGCGGCGTGGAGGGTACTGGTGGTGGTCTGGGTGGATGGCATGGGGGACTCCTGTCGACGTGAATGTGAACGTGATCGCACGCTATGTCGACGTGGCGGCCCGGCACATCGTCCGAACCGTGCATTTCCTCAGGCGGTCTGCATGGTTCACTGCAGGTCACTCGCGCGCACGAGCCCCCGCGCCGTCGCGCCACCACGCCGCGGCCGCAGTCCTCGTGCCGACGTCGAGCTTGACGTAGATGTTGGCGAGGTGACGGCCCACGGTCTTGTCGCTGATGAAGAGACGCTCAGCGACCTCGCGATTCGATGCGCCCTGTGCGACCGCGGCCAGGACCTCGGCTTCCCGCGCGGTGAGCGGGCCGGTGTCCGGCGTGCCGCCGACGTCGACCGTCACTCGGGCGAGCGCCCCCAAGGTCCTGAACTGCTCCGCGGCCATGTCACGCGCATGGTCGGCCGCATCCGCGTTTCCTGAGGCGTCGTACGAGGCGGCGAGCCAGGCCAGCGCGCGTGCGTGCTCGCACCGCTGCCGATGCCTGTGGTGATAGTCGACAGCAGCTGAGAAGAAGGCTGCGGCGACGTCGCCGCGACCGTCACGGAGCGCGATCATGCCGTCCGCCGCATCGGCCCACGCCGCGAAGCCGGGGCTCGTCCACCGTCGCGCGGCGCCTCGCAGCTCCTCTGCCCAGACGTGCGCGATCGCAAGGTCGGCGGCGGCGAGGGCGATCTCGGTTCCTGGTCGCAGGAGCCTCACGCGTGCGAGAGGGCTGCGCCCCTCGAGTGCGTACTTGACCATCGACAGCGCACGCCCCGGAGCACCTTCCTCCAGCACCAGGAGAGCTTCGCCAGGGACCGGATCGATGCCGCACGAGCGGGCACGCCCATAGGCCTCACGCGCCGCAGCGATGTCACCCTGGTGCCTCTTGAGCTCGCCCAGCTGATACCAGCCCTCGCCGGCGATCCACGCGTTGCCGTCCTCCAGTGCAGCGCACTCGCGCACCAGGTCGTCTTCGACGGCTGGCCACTGACCTTCGATCGAGCGGAGCTCAAGTCGATGCACGCGACAGACGCCCGCGTAGACCGCGTCGGACCCGAACCGCGCGGCCCATGCCTCCGTCGACCGCGTCCAGTCGCTCATCCTGCGCAGGTCGGCGAGCTCGTGGCACGCGTGGATGGTGGTGCACAGGACGTCCCCGCCCCACTCCGGCTCGAGTTCGTCGGTGACCACTCCCAGCATCGCTTCGTCGAGCAGCTCGAAGCCGCGCGCCATGTCGCCCGTGGCGATAGCGGCCATTCCCGAGACCACCTGGCTGAGGATCTCGACCTCGGGGCTCCGCACGCTGCGGCTCAGTTCGGCGAGACGCGCGACGCTGGACGGCGACCATGTGCTGCCGTCGGTCGTCAGCCCGAGCGAGGTGTCGAGATACGTGGAGTACGCGTGCAGCGGACCGTCGGGTCGATCGCGGAGCAGCCCCTGGGCGCGCCGCCACCACGCCGCGCCGACGGTCACGTCCCCGCGCGTCGCCCTCACGAGCGCGATGCGCAGCGCGGTGGCGATGGCGTCCTCCTCGCGTCCTGCGTCGCGCAGCTGTCCGTATGCGCGCTCAGCGAGGGTCAGGGCCTCGTCAGGGCGCCCGAGCCACCACGCGGCGCGGCTCCATGCGGTGACGTCATCGGCTGTGAGCGTCCCGGTGGTCGCCGACGACTCGAAGTGCTGCGCCGCCGCCAGCCACTCTCGACGCGCATATGCCTCATGGGCGGGTGCGGTCGGAGCCGGCGTCGCGGGCATGGCTCATGCTAACGCCGTGGAGATGGGGCTCGCCGGGCAGAGCAGAGGGGTGCTTCGCGCCCGCGAGGTAGAGGGTCGCCATCGCCGCCATCGTGATCAGGTAGAAGCCATGGAGCACCCAGATGGGTCCCCACGGAAGCGACACGACGTAGACCGTGTGGATGACGTTCGCCACGTTCGACACCATGAGTGACGGGAGGCTGTAGGACGACAGGTCGCGGGTGCGCACGGCCTTGGCGAGCATGGGAACGTTGGCGGCCGCGAAGAGCGCGGTCGACACCGAACCTGCCAGGAGCCAGACATCCATGGCATCGACGGTAGGAGGACGAACGGCTGTGCCGCATCGGTCGATCCGTGCAACGTGACTCGAGCCATGCATGGTGCCGTGCATGATGCGCTGCACGGGCCGCGCACCCCCGGTTCGCCGGACTGGCCGCCCGGGGGCTGCGCGTCAGGGATCGATGGGTCCGCCGGCTATCGTGCCGGCATCACCAGCACCCACGGCGTCCCGCCCTCGACCGACACGCCTGGCTCGATGCCCTGGGTCCACCACTTGGCCTCGTACGGCACGAGCCCCAGCTGCACGCGAGAACCGGCCGTGTAGACCTCCTCCTCGTCCCACTGCGGGTAGCTGCCCTCGGGCAGCGTCGGGAGAGGCGCCGGGGTGTCTCCCGGAAGCACCGGCCCGAGCAGCGACCAGGGCGAGTCGGCGGCGTTGGCGACCGCCGAGTCCGGCGCGAAGCCGCTGGTCCAGAACTTCGCCTCGTACACCTGCTGGCGCCAGACGATCTTGGTGCCGGCCGGGTAGGTGCCCAGCGGATCCCAGATGGGGTAGGGGCTCGTCTCCGGGTCGTCCACCACCTGCGGCGTGGCCGGTGCCGCGGGCGGCGAGGCGACCGGCGCGGGGGATTCGCCGGACGTGACGCCGGCGCTGCTGCTCGGCAGGTCGACTGCCAAGGCCTCCGCGAAGAGCTGGCCGCCCTGGTCGACACCGCTGCACGAGGTCTGCACGACCGTGAGCACGGACGGCAACGGGGCAGTGCACGTGCCATCGCGATTCAGAGACCACATCGACACGAGGCCGACGCCGGTGTCGCGCGCGAACTGATTGACGATCGCGGCATCTGCCAGGGTGAACCGCTCGTTGGGGATGTCGTTCTGGCCGATCATCGGGGTGATGCCGACCTTGCCCCACGCCTGCGTCTCGGTCAAGGAGATCCCGACCTGCTCGTGGAGAGCGGAGACCTGGTCGTGGAGCGCCGTCGCCGAGTCGATGATGACGTCGGACTGCGGCTGGCTCGCGGTCGTCGGCACCCCGAGGTTCATCGTCATGCCATTCACGCCGGCAAGATCGACGCCGGCGGCGAGCATCTGGGAGACGACCTGCTCCCCGGCTGCGGTGAGCCCGGTGGGCCCCACCGGCAGAGTGAGCCAGACGGCGAGCCCGTCGTCCGCCAGGCGCTCATCCTGGAGCGTGGCGATGGCCACCGCACGCCGCGCGATGCTCGCGGTGTCGTCAAGCGCACCGCCTTCGATGTCGAGGTCGATCGTGGTGAGGCTGTAGCGCTCGACGACGGAGCGATAGGCGTCGAGAAGACCGTCGGGGTCGGTGCAGCCCACGGCCAACTCGCTGTTGGCCTGGCCGCCGAACGAGACGCGCACGTCGCCACCCACCTCGCGGAGCTGCCGCACACGGCGGTCGAGCTCGAGATCTGCGGCGGCGGAATCGAGCGAGTAGTACGCGCCCCAGCTCGGGACGCACGGATCCTGGGTGTCGGAGACCACGAACGCCAAGGTGACGTCCGACTGCGCAGGGCCGTCGGGGGTCTCGAACGCGTAGCTGGGGGTGGCCGTCACGTCGACGTAGCCACTGAAGGTCGATGGCCCGGGCTTGGCGGGGCCCAAGGCGACGGCGGAGATGGCCTGGAATCCGAACCACCCGGTGAGGCCGACGGTGAGCAGCAGGACTCCAAGCCTCAGCAAGGACACGCGCGTCCGGCGTGGAGTCGGGGCGGAGGGAAGGCTGGTCATGGTGGGTTCCTGATTCACGAGGTGCGCTGACGGGAGCGGGTGTCGCCGTGGCGAGGCGGAGCAGTCGTGGTCATGGCGACCGGCGGGGGAGCGTCCGAGGTGGGGTCGTGGTCAGGTCCGAAGTACAGGATCGACTCCCACTCGTTCTCGGTCGCCTGAGGTGTGGCGTCGGCCAGCTTCGGTCGCCGTGGAACCTGCACCCAGTGCACCGCGCCCAGCACCAGATCCGCGATCGAGTTGCGGAAGCCGATGAAGGCCCCGATGGCGTACGTGGTGAGCACGCCGTTGAACGCGGCGAAGGCGGCGTGGCTCCAGTTCTCCGTCCGGATGTCGTTCGCCACCGTGTAGAACGAGAAGATCGCGATGGCGTACGCGGCCAGGATGTAGAGCGCAGGGGCGGCGGTGCGATTGGCGACCTTGGGCGTCCTCGCGAACGCGATCTTGGACTTGGCCGCCGCCTGCTGCAATGACTTGAACGTCCCTGCGAGGTTGACGGGGAGCAGGATCAAGTTGAACGCATACACCCTGAAGATGTCGGAGCGCTTGTACCCGAGCCTGCGGAAGTCGTACGACATCGCAAGGAAGTAGGGCAGCGCCGCCGCGACGATGATCGGGCTGAGCAGTCGGTCATCGAAGGGGAAGGTCAGCAGGACCACGAGGCCGATGCTGGCCCATGAGATCGACGCCATGTAGTTGGTGCGCAGGATGATCGACGCGCGGCGGATGCGGTCGCCCTCCTTGCGGCGGCTCTTGATGAGACGTCGGAACTTGGGCGCGATGAGAAGGCCCCCGTTGGCCCACCGCGCGCGCTGAACGGCGAGCGATCCGAAGTCGGGCGGCGTCGCGCTGTAGCTGAGCCGCTCGGGGTAGTTGTACAGGCTCCACCCGTGCGCCACGAGGTCGATGCTCGACTCGGTGTCCTCGATGACCGTGCGGTCCTGGACGTAGCGCCGGACTTCCTGACCCCCGACGAACGAGATCTCGACGATGTCGTTCAGGGCTGCCTTCCGGATGACGGCGTTCGCCCCGACCCAGAAGGTGGCGTCGAAGTACGTGAGTCCCTGGTGCAGGATGTGCTGGATGTCGGTGGTCGCGGCGGCGATGCGCTCGAGTCGCGTGGGCGCGCCGCGGAACGCGGAGTAGGGCGTCTGGATCACGCCCACGCGTTCGTTGCCGGGCATCTCGAGATGGTGCACCAGGCGCAGGCAGTACTCGCGCAGCAGCACGCTGTCGGCGTCGAGAGTCAGCAGATAGTCGCTGTCGGGGATGAGGACGCCCTCCTCTCCTTCGGTGTAGCGAAGCATCGTTCCGAGGCGTGTCTCGACGCGCTTGACCCGGCGGCCCATCAGAGCCATGTACGCGTTGAGGTTCATCGCCTTGTTCGCATCATGCGGCAGGTTCGCGTACGCCTTGCGTTCGAACGAGGAGAGCTTGACGTCGAACGTCCAGACCAGCCGGCGGCACAGCTGGCTGAGCCGCTCGGCCGGAATCGCGGCACCCTGGTCGAGCGCGTCGAAGAGCGCCTGTGAGGTGCGCTCGAAGTCGCCGGCAAGTCCGCCCAGCACCTCGTCCGCGAGGAAGTCGTCGGCGTTGGAGGCGCGCGCATAGCCGACCTGCTGCTCACGGAGCCATGTCGCCGCCCACCGATAGTCGATCGCCAGTGTGCGGATGCCGTCCGGCGTTCCCGCTCCGTTCTCACGAGCCGCCTCCTCGTGGGCAGTGAGCGCATGCGTGAAGCGCTCGTACGGACCATCCAGGAGCGTCTGCAGCTCGCCTGGCAGCGCCCTGCACTCGTCCAGGCTCGCCGCCGCGGCCGGGTCCGACGGGTTCGGCGGGTCATCGAGGAGCAGGACGACGCGCAATCGCGGGTACTCCTGCAACGCGGCGGAGAGCAGCGTGGCACGGACCACCCCAGGGTCCTCGGCGTAGGACGGCACGAGGGCGGTGAGCGAGGGCCGGGTGCTCGACATGAACGCGTCGATCTCCGCGCGTGGCGTCCGGACGTGCCCACGAGAGCGGTAGAGAGCGCCCTGGCGAGCCAACAGGTAGGAGAAGGTCGAGAAGATGAGGAAGCCCATGACGATGACGTACGCGAGGGACTGTCCCAGGTACGTGCTGTCCGTGATGCCGTTGTCGATCACCTGCGAGACGATGGTCAGCGCGAAGTAGGCGACGAACGCGACGACGGTCGCGACGATGGCGAAGCCGCCCATCCAGGTCGCTGCCGTGCTGGCGGGCTTCTCCATGGCGGGAAGCGGCGGGCGCGGGCGTTCGGCGCCCCACTGACGGCGGCGACGGCGGAAGGGAGCGGCGGGCTTCGACGAGTCTCGCTCCGACCCCGGGTCCATCGACAGCACGTCGAGCGGATTGTCGTGGTCGTCAGCGTGCTCCATCGTGTCGACGGTGCTCGCGCGCCTCACGTCGAGTCGATCGAAGCCTGTCGGATCCGACCAACGGTCGTCACTCTGCATATGTGTGCCCCATCAGCATTAACGCGACCCTCCCCTCGAGAGCCTCACCGAGTGTAGGCGGTTTCGAGTGATGCAGATCACACTGACGGACCAATGTGTCCGTTTTGTTCAGTCCAAGAAGACGTCGGGGAACAGCTTCTCGTCAGGAGTGCCTGGCACAGCGGCGTAGCGGGAGAAATCGGTGACTCCTGCAGACTCCAACACGTCTTCGACGATCAGGCTGCGCCCGGTCAGTTCCCGCGCTGGCGTGGTGATCACCTCGTAGGCCGCGTCGGCGTAGATCTCCGGCGTACGGCTGATGCGCATCAGCTTCTCGCCGCCGAGGATGTTCCGGACGGCCGCGGTCGCGATGGTGGTGCGCGGCCACAGCGTGTTCGCGGCGATCCCCTTCGTGGCGAACTCCGCCGCGATCCCGAGCGTCGCCAACGTCATCCCGTACTTGGCGAGCGTGTAGCCCGTATGGGCGCCGAGC
Organism: Demequina muriae; assembly: GCF_030418295.1. Classification (NCBI taxonomy): domain Bacteria; kingdom Bacillati; phylum Actinomycetota; class Actinomycetes; order Micrococcales; family Demequinaceae; genus Demequina; species Demequina muriae. Next base: position 2,694,588 of record NZ_JAUHQA010000001.1, on the reverse strand, counting down.
CACCGCGGGCTCGGGTTGAGCGGGGGAGAGAGCGACAGGATGTGCGGGTTGCCTGACTGGAGGAGGGCCGGCAGCGCCGCCCGGGACAGCATGAAGGTGCCGCGCACGTTCACGTCCTGCATGAGGTCGTAGCTCTTCGCCGCCAGGGTTGCGGTACGCGACAGGTCGATCACGCTCGCGTTGTTGACGACCACATCGATGCCCCCGAACGCCGCAACTGTCTCCTCCACAGCGCGCGCGATGTCGTCGTCGCTGCGGACGTCGCCGACGACGGCCAGGGCCTGGCCGCCTGCGGCGCGGACCGCATCGGCCGCCGTATGGACCGTGCCTTCGAGCGTGGGGTGCGGGGCGTCCGTCTTGGCGAGCATCGCGACATTCGCGCCGTCCCGGGCCGCCCGCAGTGCGATGGCGAGGCCGATTCCCCGACTGCCCCCCGACATCAGGATCGTGGTGCCGGCAAGAGTCCGATCGGTCACCTCGCACCGCCTCGCGACGCGCTGGCCGCAGCGAAGGCGGAGATGCGTCGGCGCGCCTCCTCGCCCTCGAATGCTTCGCCGATCGTCCGAGCCTCGTCAGCGAGGCTCTCGGACCACCCTCGTGGGGGCGATGCCCGCACGAGCCGCTTGGCCTGGCCCAGTGCTCGTGCCGCACCCGTGGCCCACGTGCGCGCGATGTCCTTCGCGCGCGCATCGGGATCTGTGGCCACCTCGGCGACAGCGCCCCACTCGAGCGCCGTTGCGGCATCGAGTTCACGACTCGTCAGCAGGAGGGTCAGCGCGCGACGCTCGCCCACGGCCCGCGTCAGCAGAGTGCTCACGCCCAAGTCGGGAGTGAGCCCGACATCGGCGTACTTGCCGGCCACCCTCAGGTCCTCACCTGCGATCACGTAGTCGGCGGCGAGCATCAGCCCGATGCCCCCGCCAGCTACGGCGCCCCGTGCGGCGAGGACGACGGGAACGCCGGACTCGACGAGAGCCGCCATCCCCTCGTGAATCACGTGGGCCCCCGCGGTCACTTCGGCTCCCGACACACCTGCACCCGCCATCGCCAGCACGTCGCCCCCGGCGCAGAACGCCGGGCCCTGGGCAGTGATGAGGATGGCGCGGACGTCGGGGGAGGAGGTCGCAGTCACGCACGCGTCGCGGTACTGCTGGCCCATCTCGAAGTCGAACGCGTTGAGGCGATCGGGGCGGGCGAAGGTGAGATGTGCGAGGCCATCGCTGATGTCGAGGCTGATCAGGGCTGTCACATTCGCTCCTAGGAACTCGTCGTCGAGTCGTCCCGTTCATCGTGCCACAGCTGCGGAGCCGTCATGTGGTTGCCAACGGCCGCCTCGCGTGTCACGATAGCGACATATCGTTCAGTATCGCTCGTGCGTCAACGACAGAGGAGTTCAGCATGACCAGCACCAACCGACACAGTCGCTCAAACTTCAACCCCGGTCAGGCCGCCGACGCCATGTGGGAGGCCATGGAGCAGATGCGCTCCTCCGTCGAACGCAAGGTGGGGACGCGCATGGGTCGCGGAGACGTGCGTGCCGCGGTGCTCGCTCTCCTCACCGAGCAGCCCATGCATGGCTACCAGATCATCCGTGAGATCTCCGAGCGCACGGGCGGCCGCTGGAAGCCCAGCGCCGGCTCCGTGTACCCGACGCTGCAGCTCCTCGCCGACGAGGGAGTGGTGCACGCCGAGACCACCCACGACCGCAAGACCTACTCGCTCACCGAGGCAGGCAAGGAAGAAGCCGCCGCTGCCGCCGCATCGGCTCCGTGGGAAGAGCACGCGGAGCGCGAGGACAGCCGGTTCGGCAAGGTGTCGAAGGCAGGACTCGACCTTGCGCAGGCCGTGTCGCAGGTGGCGCGGACGGGTTCGCACGCTCAGCAGGACCAGGCCATCGAGGTCCTTCACGACGCGCGACGTAAGATCTACTCGATCCTCGCGCAGGACTGACGGGGGTGCCGTCGGACCGTCGGGGTCAAGGAGAGCTGATGCCCGACGACGTACTCGACCGCGCGCGTTACCGCCGCATTCTGCGCTTCGCGGCGTGGAATCTGCTGATCACGTGGTGGTACGAGATCCTGCTGCCCACCATCGGCCTGTCCCGCATCGCCGAGCGCACGCGCACACGACGCATGCAGCGCTTCGCGCGCAGGTTCAGGGTGCTCGCGGTCGAGCTCGGCGGCCTGATGATCAAGCTCGGACAGTTCATGTCGTCGCGTCTGGACGTGCTGCCGCCTGAGATCACCAAGGAGCTCGAGGACCTGCAGGATGAGGTGCCGCCGGTGCCTTTCTCCGCGATTCGCACGCTGGCCGAGGATGAGCTCGGCGTCTCCCTGGAGCGCGTGTTCGAGCATGTCGAGGACTCACCGCTCGCATCGGCGTCGTTGGGCCAGGCGCACCGGGCGCGGCTCATGGAGCGGGATGCCGCCGACGCCGGGTTCACGGACGTGGTGATCAAGGTGCAGCGTCCTGGCATCGGCGCCATCGTCGCCGTGGACCTCGCGGCGCTGCGCAAGGTCGGCGGATGGCTGAGCCGCGTGCGACTCGTGAACACGCGCGTCGACATGCCCGCTCTGGTCGAGGAGTTCGGCGAGGTCAGCCTCGAGGAGATCGACTACCTCCACGAAGGTCAGAGCGCCGAGCAGTTCGCCGAGAACTTCGCTGACGACCCGCGCATCCGGGTTCCCGACGTGGTGTGGGAGCGGACGTCCCGGCGCGTGCTGACGCTCGAGGACGTGACCGCGATCAAGATCACCGATCACGCTGCGCTCCGCGCCGCGGGGATCGATCCGGCCGACGTGGCCCCAGTGTTCGCCGAGGTCATGTTCGACCAGCTGTTCATGCACAGCTTCTTCCACGCCGATCCGCACCCCGGCAACCTCTTCATCGCTCCCAGCGCCGATGCGGGGGAGGGCCCACCGTGGCGCCTCACCTTCGTCGACTTCGGGATGATGGGCCACGTCCCGCCCACCCTCCGGGGCTCGCTGCGCGCGCTCATCATCGCGGCCGCGGCCCGGGACGGGAAGGGCATGGTGGCGGCGATGAGCGAGGCGGGCGTGCTGCTGCCCAACGCGGACACGGTCGAGCTCGAGCGCGTGATGAGTCACGTGTTCGAGCGGTTCGGCGGCATGGGCTTCGCGGAGCTGCGCGAGCTGGACCCCAAGCAGTTCAGGGACTTCGCCCTGGAGTTCAGTGACGTCATCCTGACCCTGCCGTTCCAGCTGCCTGAGGACTTCCTGCTGGTCATGCGTGCGGTGTCCCTGACGTCCGGCGTCTGCAGCGCGCTGCATCCCGCTTACAACTTGTGGGACTCCGTCGAGCCCTATGCCCAGACGCTGCTGCGCGCAGAGGGCGGCAACGTCGCTGGAGACGTGGCGCGCGAGGGTCTCGAGTCGCTCGCGATCGCATGGCGACTGCCCAAGCGCATCGATGCCGTGCTCACCCGTGCCGAGGACGGCACCATGCCCGTCACCGCGCCGGCCCTCGAGAGCGCCGTCACGCGGCTCGAACGCACGGCGCGCCGCGGTGTCTCAGCGCTCGTGTTCGCGGGCCTGCTGGCGGGCGGTGCGCTGGTCCGGCCAGAGGAGCCCGGCCTGAGCACCGCGCTGATGATCGCATCGGCGGTGCCGCTCCTCCACGCGGTGGTGGGCGGGCGCTCCAAGCGCTGATCGCAGCCGTCGATGAGCGCGACGGTCGTCAGGCCCGGCGCGCGACGTGTTCGCCTGCCGCCCATCCCGGTGCACGGCCGCCGTTGGGTGGCTCATGTCGGGTGGGGAGGCCGGCGGTCGCGAGCACCCAGGACACGAGCGAGTTGGAGTTCCACATGTCTCCCGTGTCCGGCACGGTCTGGCCCCATGTCAGCGTGGGTGCGGAGCCCACCGACGCGAGCATTCCAGCGATGGTCTCCGCGTCGCCAGTCAGGTCGATCGGGTCGCCGACGGCCCACTCCCGATCGGGGATGACCCCGTGAGCCCAGCATCGGATCTCGTAGCGGAAGAAGCGCGATCGCCCCAGCCACGCGAGACCCACCGGCCCCGTTGCCAGGACGCCTTGATCGCCCGAGCCCACTCCCCACGCGGGCGCCATCTCCATCACGGAGGGCACGCCGTCCAGGCGGAACTCCAAGGCGGCGTGGAACAGGGGCGCTGGTGGCCGGCGCTCGACGGCCGCACGCCAGCGCTCCCACCAGGCGCTGGTGTGAACCACCACGTGCCCGCCGGCGCCCACCGGCAGCCACAGGAGGGTGGCGCGGTCGCCGTGGTCAGCGCTGTCGGTGCTCACCCGTCCACAGTAGGGCGACGTCGCTCATCGGTCGCGCGGCTCGCAGTCGCCGGCGATACGCTCGAGGAGAGACGGAGGCGCACACCATGGGAGAGCACCGCATCTACGGCATGAGCTTCGGGAGCATCCATCAGTTGTACGTGAACAAGGTGGAGCGCAAGGGGCACACGCGGGACGAGCTGGACCAGGTGATCACCTGGCTCACCGGCTATGACGACCAAGGACTCGAGCGTGCCATCGACTCGGGCGTGAGCCTCCGGGACTTCTTCGCCGAGGCGCCAGCGATGAACGAGTCGGCTGGCCTCATCACCGGCGTGATCTGCGGTGTGCGGGTCGAGGACATCGAGGATCCACTCATGCAGCAGATCCGCTGGATGGACAAGCTGGTGGACGAGGTCGCTCGGGGCAAGAAGATGGCATCGATTCTGCGCACGCCTGCGTGAGCCGGGCCCGACCGCGCGGGAGCGCCCGGTACGGTGTCGCCTAGACGAACGACCCGGCCGCGGTGCCCGGTCCGCCAGCGAACGACGACGAGGACTCACGTGGCCAAGCTGTACTTCCGATACGGGGCGATGAACTCGTCCAAGTCCGCGCTGCTGCTCACGGCCGCGTACAACTACGAGGAGCGGGACCAACGCCCGGTGATCGTCAAGCCCGGCGTCGACACGAAGGCGGGCCGCGCGGTCTCATCGCGCATCGGCGTCGAAAGGCCGGTGGACGTCCTGCTCGAGGACGGCGTCTCCCTCGAGGCGGCGATCACGGCACATGCGCCACTGGCGCAGATCGACGCCATCTTCATCGACGAGGCGCAGTTCCTGACGCCCTCGCAGGTCGACGAGGCGTTCACGATCGCTGTCACCGGGGGAGTGCCCGTGCTCTGCTACGGGCTGCGGGGAGACTTCACGACGCGCTCGTTCCCCGGTTCGCTCCGGCTTCTGGAGATCGCGCACTCGATCGAGGAACTCAAGACCATCTGCCGATGCGGGTCGAAGGCCATCTTCAACGCCAGGATCGTGGGGGGCGAGTTCGTGAGCCACGGCGCGCAGGTGGCGATCGACGGCCAGCAGGCCGACTACGAGTCACTGTGCGGACGGTGCTATCTCGCGAAGGTGGGGCCGCTGCGCGTGGGCGCCGAGGCTTAAGTCCCTGCAGCCTCGATCTCAGCCGACCGCCCGGGTGACGAGAGCACGGATGCGTGCGACCGCATCGGCCGTCAGCTCACCCGCGCCTTTCGAATCCCGACGGGTCCGTCAGTAGCGGGGCTTGCGCGGCGGCCGGTCATCCCGGTCGCGCCGGGGCGCGCCCTGGCCCCGGGGACCAGAGGCCCGTCCCCCGGGAGCGCCGCCGTCGGCCTTCAGCTCGATGAGGTGCCCGCTGATCCGGGTCCGCTCCAGCTTGCGCAGGGTGTCCGGGGACAGCTCCGCCGGCAGGTCCACGAGCGAGAAGTTGGGGAAGATGCGGATCTGGCCGAAGTCGTCTCGGTTGAGGCCACCCTCGTTGGCGATGGCGCCCACGATCTGACGGGGCTCGACCTTGTGTCGCTTGCCGACGGCGATCCGGTACGTCGTGAGCGGGCCGGAGGTGCCGCGACGGTTGCGCTCTCCCCGGTCGGGGCGCCCCGGGCTGTCCTTGCCGCCGCGGAACTCCTCTCGCTTGGGCTCGGCCGCGGGGTCCAGCAGCAGCGGAGTCTCGCCCTGCGCCACCACGGCGAGAGCCGCGGCGACATCCGCCTCGGGCACGTCATGGTGCTCGACGTAGTGGCCGATGATGTCGCGGAAGCGATCGATGCGCTCCGTCATGCCGAGGGCCTCGGTGATCGCGTCGTCGAAACGCGTGAGGCGGGTCGCGTTGACGTCGTCCACGCTCGGCAGGTGCATTTGCGTGAGCGGCTGACGGGTCGCGCGCTCGATCGCCCCCAGCGTGCGGCGTTCGCGCGGCGTCACGAAGCTGATCGCGTCGCCGGTGCGGCCCGCGCGGCCCGTGCGGCCCACGCGGTGGACGTAGGACTCGGTGTCGATCGGAAGGTCATAGTTGATGACGTGGGAGATGCGGTCCACGTCGAGGCCGCGCGCCGCGACGTCGGTGGCGACCAGGATGTCGAGCTTGCCGTCCTTCAGCTGCTTGACCGTGCGCTCGCGCTGCGCCTGCACCACGTCGCCGCTGATCGCCGCCGCCGTGTAGCCGCGCGCTCGGAGCTTCTCGGCAAGCGTCTCGGTCTCGTTCTTGGTCCGCGTGAAGACGATCATCGCCTCGAAGTTCTCGACCTCGAGGATGCGCGTCAACGCGTCCACCTTCTGGGGGTAGGACACGATTAGGTAGCGCTGCGTGAGGTTGGTCGAGGTCGACGTCTTCTTCTTGACCGCGATCTCTTCCGGGTCGCGCAGGTACTTGGCGCTGAGGCGGCGGATCTGCGGCGGCATGGTCGCGGAGAACATCGCGACCTGCTTCTCCGCCGGGGTCTTGGCGAGGATCGTCTCGACGTCCTCCGCGAAGCCCATCTTGAGCATCTCGTCGGCCTCGTCGAGCACCAGGAAGGCGAGTTCGGAGAGGTCGAGGGTGCCCTTGTCGAGGTGGTCCATGATGCGTCCGGGCGTGCCGACCACGATGTGGACGCCGCGTCGCAGCGCGGACAGCTGGACGCCGTAGCCCTGGCCGCCATAGACGGGAAGGATGTGCATGGACTTGCTGTGGCCGGCGTACTGCTCGAAGGCCTCGCACACCTGGAGGGCGAGCTCACGGGTGGGCGCGAGCACCAGCGCCTGAGGCTTCTTCTTGGAGGTGTCGAGCCGCTCGAGGATCGGAAGGGCGAATGCGGCGGTCTTGCCCGTGCCGGTCTGGGCGAGGCCCACGACGTCGCGTCCCGCGAGGAGCGTCGGGATGGTGGCGGCCTGGATCGCGCTTGGCTCCTCGTAGCCGACGGCGCTCAGCGCTTTCAGGACCGAGGCGCCGAGCCCCAGGTCTGCGAAGGTGAGGCGGTCAGGGTCGGGGGCCGCGTCGGCGGGCGCCGCGGTGGCGTCAGGTGTGGTGGCGTCAGCGGGCGTCGCGGTGTCGGAAGGCTCGGTCGTGTCAGAAGGCATGGCTCTACGGTAGTGCCGTCAGGCTGTCACGACTGGACGAGCGCGCCCAGCGGACGGCCGATGCGTGGGCCGGGGAACGGCGCGCGCTCACTTCTGGCTCGCCTCGGTGGGGTCGAAGGCGCTGGTGACAGCCTCTTCGAGAGCGGGCGCGTCCGGCGCCACGAATGCTCCCACGTCAGTCGCGAGATACTCCAGGTGCCACCACTCGGGCCTCACTCCGCCCGGTTTGGCCCAGGTGGGGTGCGCCCAGCCGAAGTCAGGCCCGTTCGCCGCGAGCCAGGTCGCCGACGGCCGGTCGAAGTCCACGGCCATCCCCCAGCCGTGGTTCGACGTGCCGGGACGGGCGGCCGTCGTGGGCTTCAGCGCGCGCGTGCGCACCTGCAGCGAGTACGAACGGTACGAGTCCGTCATCGTCAGCTGTCGTCCCGTCTCCGCCATGTACGCGGCATTCGCCTCCTCGAGCGAGCGAGCGGCGTCGCACTGGAGACGGTGCCCGGGCGCAAAGTCCAGCTCGCACAGGCTGTCGAAGGCCAACGAGCCGTTGGTTCCGGACACGCCGACCGGGCGCCCCGTCCACCCGTTGGAGCGAGCGGCGACGGCATCCCGGTTGGCCTGGGCGTGATCGGCGCGTGCAGCGGTGACCTCGCGCTCGTGCTCCTCACGAAGGGAGTCGTTGCGTGACTGGATGGACGCGTTCTCACGGGCGACCCACTCCTCGTGCGTGTCGCGCAGGCTGGCCATGGCCGCGTCGAACACGACCTGTGCGGACACCAGCTGGTCGAGCTCCTCCACGACCCGCGCCGGCTCGCCGCGATCCACCAGTGCCGCCGTCGCCGACCCGCTCATGAGCAGAGTGAGGGCGCTCTGGGCTGCGGCGATGGGGGCGTCATCGAGGACGCGACCCTCCGTGGCGGCGATCGTGAGCGACGCCTCGGCTGCCGCCTCGTCTGCGCTCTCGACCGCTCCGTCGAGCAGCACCAGGGTGTCGTCGTGGGCGGCTTCGATCGTCGCAGTGGACAGCGCGGACGCCCCGCCGTCGACCGCGGCGAGCGCGACGTCGAGCGCCTGGGACGCGGTCTCGAGTCGGTCGGCGGCGTCACGCGCCTCGTCGGCGCTGTCGGTCTCCCCAGCGAGCACCCGCGCCACCGCGACCTCCTCCATGAGATCGACGAGGGCGCTGGTCGCAGGACCCGGCGTGGAGGCGTCGGCGCCCTCGGCGGCGTCTGCAGCGTCTTCGGCGTCTGCGGCGTCGGGGGTCGCTGTGGTGACGGGCGCAGGGGTCGGCTCGGTGGGTGGCGTCGAGGTCTCGTCGTGCACGGTGTCCTGCACTGGAGCGTCGACGTCGTGCGTGACCTCCTGAGGCTCGCTGATCCGCGCCTGCGCCAGCTCCGCCTCGATGGCGGCTTCTGACAATGCCTCCAGGTCATCGGCGTCGATCGGTGCGATGTCCACGACGACGCCGCTGCGCGCGGCCTGTTCCGTCGCGGTCTGCGTGGCAGAGCTGAGCGCCTGCGCTGCGGCGGCGACACGGCTCTCGTCCACCACGTCGCCGGCGTCCCGCATGGCGCCGTGGGCGTCGTTCAACGACTGCTCGAGCGCGTCGCGCTTCACCTCGAGCTCTTGCGCGGCGGCACGGGCGTCGCCCACGGCGTTGCGAGTGTCGATCGCGTGCGCTCCATGAGCGCCGGCGAGGCCGATGCCGAAACAGGTGAGGGTGACGGCGCCAGCGAGGGCGCGGGTGGAACGGGAGAATCGAGGCATGGGGTGGGGGAGGGGGCTCGGAGCAGGGACAGGCGCGATTCGGCGGGGTGAGGCCGGACGGCGCAAGACCCCGAGGCTTCGTGCCACGGGGTCTCGATGTCGATCCGCTCACCGATGGCGCCGGACGGAGCCGGGCGGCATTCCACGCCGCGAGGAGCGACTCGCGAACGAGCGACTCCCCTCAGCACCGGGAGATGATGCGACGGGGTGTCAACGCACGGACGCATCCAGGAGTTCCAGGGGTGCGGCTCGGCACACGTGCGGCAGCCGCGCGACCGACGCCCTGCCCGCCATGTACACGCGGATGCGGCGCGACTACGCTTCGTCCAGGCGAGGGGAGTGCATGTGACTGACGAGTCGGTGGAACTGTCCGTCATCGTGCCCACCTTCAATGAGGCGGGCAACGTGGCGGAGCTGGTGCGTCGAGCCCGGACGGCCCTCGTCGGCCTCGATGTCGAGATCATCTTCGTCGACGACAGCACCGACGACACGCCTCAGGTCGTCACCAGCGTCGCGGCCACCGCGCCCCTGCCGGTGAGGCTCATCCATCGCGAGGCGCCCACGGGCGGGCTCGGCGGGGCTGTGGTGGAAGGCATCATGGCCGCTGCGTCCGACGTCTGCGTCGTGATGGACGGTGATCTCCAGCATCCGCCTGAGCAGATCCGTGCCCTCCTTGCGAAGCACCACGAGAGCGACGTGGATGTGGTCGTCGCGTCACGCTATCTCGACGGCGGCTCCTCCGGCGGACTGGCGGACCGGGCCCGCGTGCTCGTATCGCGCGCGTCGACCGCACTCACGAAGGCGATGTTCCCGCGTCGCCTCTCGCAGGTGACCGACCCGATGACCGGCTTCTTCCTGATCGACCGACGGTCCGTGGAGTGGGCGAGCCTTCATCCGCGAGGGTTCAAGATCCTGCTGGAGATCCTGGCGCGGCGCACGCTCCGCGTAGCCGAGGTGCCATTCGTCTTCGAAGAACGGTTCGCGGGGGAGTCGAAGGCCTCGCTCCGGCAGGGAGTGCACTTCCTCACCCAGCTAGCCGCGCTCCGGTTCGGCAAGATGTCCGGCTTCGCGCTCATCGGCGCGGGCGGCGCGGTGGCGAACCTCGCGATCATGGCGGCTCTCATCCAGATGGGCGCGCCGTATCTGGTGGCCGCGATCATCGCCGCCGAGGTGACGATCGTGACGAACTTCCTCCTGCAGGACCGCTTCGTGTTCCGCGACATGCGCGATCATGCCGCTCCGTGGTGGGCGCGCTTCGCCACATCGTTCACGTTCAACAATGCCGAGGCCGTCATCCGCATCCCGGTGCTCGCATGGATGGTGGAGGCCCTTCACATCCAGAGCATCGCTGCTGCGGCCATCACGCTCGCGGTGGCGTTCGTCGTGCGGTTCGTCTTCCACTCGCTCGTGGTCTACGCGCCCCGGCGCCCTTCAAAGGACGGGTCAACCGATCAGCATCGACTCGACGTCGAGACCGACCATGTGCGCAAGGAACCATAGGTCGATCGCCACGAGCGGGACGAGGGCGACGACCAGGGCACGACGGGTGCCGAGGAAGGCAAGGGCCCCCCAGGCAGCGTGCACCAGCAGCATCGCGGGGTAGGCGGTCCTGAACGCGACTGCCTGGGCCGCGACGGCGACCGCGATCCAGGCGGCGACCGCGGCGATGGCGATCCCGGCCACCAGGATCGGCATCGGCGAGCCGACGGCACGCTGCCTCAGCATCACGACCACGCCCGTGGCCACCGTGAGCGTCAGCCCCGCGACGAGCACCTCGATGGCGGCCGGTGCGGCGATGATGTTGCGCACGTACTCGGTCGGCAGCCAGAGGTAGGTCACTGCTGACTTCGCGAGTGCCAACGGCCCAGCATCGGGCAGTGCCGGGAAGTCGTATCCGGCCCGCTCGACGCCCGCACGTGCGGTCACATCGCCGTACAGCGCGATGTTGCGCACGAACCACCAGCCGGACACCGCCGCGGCCACGAGCGCCATCACGAGGAGCTCCCGGATGCGACGCTGCCACAGCAGGAGCAGCCCCAGCGCCACCACGAACGGCCACGCGGTCACCTTGGTGAGCAGCGCGAGGCCGAGGAGAAGCCCGGCGACTCCCGCCGCACGCATCGGACGCGGCCCGCGCACGATCACCGTGAGCAGAGCACCCGTGCCGCAGACGAGAGCCAGGGTGTCGTTCTGGACCGAGGTGGACACCGCCAGCAGCATCGGGTTCAGGACCGCGGCCGCCGCGGCCACGAGCGCCACACCCGGGTGCGGCTTGACGGTGCGGAGTGCGACCGCTGCCAGCATCACCGCGAGCACGAGCAGCTGCGCCGCTCCGAGTACACGGGCGGCGTAGAAGGCCGCCGTCTCGGCTCCGAGGAAGTGGAACGGCGCAGCGACCACGGCATAGAGCACATAGGCGAACGGACCCATCTGCGCCTCGTATGACGTTCCCGGCTCGCCGAGCGTCGGCAGTCGACCGTGGTCGAGGTAGAACTGCACATTCAGCCAATGCGCGGGCTCGTCATACGGCAGGCCTGCCGGCACCAGCGCGACGAACGCGACGCTGACGAGGGCCCCGGCCGCCAGGATCGGCCACGATTGCCTCGCGAGGCGAATGAGTTCGGCGAGGACGGACTCGGTGCGGGGAGCCACCGTGCGGGCCGCGGCTGTCATGCGCTCAACGTAGCGGATCGCTCAGAGGCGTCAGCAGGGCGCTCACGCCGAGGCCGCGTCAGCGTCGAGAGGCGCGCGGCGTGCGGACAGCGACAGTGCCCGAATGCTTCGGGGACTCGTCACGCAGGGGGCGAAGCACGATCGCCAGGTGCAGGATCGCTGCGACCGCCAGCCCGATGCCCGCGATGACGGCGATGGTCGCGGCTACCGTGGACGCGCCGCGGGCCGGGTCGAGGAACGGATATGGCACCCAGCCATCGAGAGTCGCACGCACGAGCAGGTACCCGATCCACCCTGCGGGCACCACGAGCACCGTCCACAGCGTGCGCATCGGCAGCCGCACCGGCTTGCCGATGAGCAGCCAGTCTGCGACGAGCAGGGCCCCCGCGCCCCCGTGCAGCACCATGTTCGCCCAGGGATACACCGGCGTCGCCACGCCCGCCAGCAGGTACCAGTAGACCGCTCCGGTGATGACGCCATACGTGGCGGCGTTGACCCGGAGCAGCGCCACCCAGCGCGGCTCATCCGGCCCGACGATGGCCGCCGCGACCAGCGCGACGACGGCGACGAGGGCGGCCAGCGGGGTGAAGTAGCCGGGAAGCTGGGCCCACGTGAAGGTGCCGTAGGTCAGGTCTGCCCACGCCTGAACGCCGAGCGCGGCCGCGATCACGCCTGCTGCGACGATGCGCATGGCGGACACTGCAGCGGCGTTGCTCACGCCTCAAGACTTTACCCCCGCTTGACCGATCGATGCACAAGACTCGCCCAATCGGGGTGCCTGCCAAGAGACCACGGCGGGTGCGCGCAGACCTCGCGCCGTTCAGGCAAAGTTCGTGCAGGGTGTGGATCACCCCTGCTCCCGCCCCATAGAGTTCGCCTCATGCTCGACATCGAGACTCTGCGGGTGATTCAAGCGGCGGTCGCGATCGTCGTGTTCATTCTGGTGCGATTCGGCAGCTACCGGCACACGCGATCGCCGTACGCGGGGGGCTGGAGCTGGGTCGTGGTGCTGTCGGCCGCAAGCTCAGGAAGTTACTTCCTCATCGGCACGTCCCTCGATGTGCTGGCCGCGCCGCTGGGCAACGGGCTCGGTGTCGCCAGCGCGGGTGTCACCTGGGCCACCGGACGGACCTTGCGCAACGCTGCCCCGCGCCCGTGGCTCGTGGCAGCGGCGTGTGCTGCGGTCGGAATCGTCTCCGTGATCGATGGCCGCACCGACGGCACGATCCCCGGCACTCCCGCGCTCCTCGCGGGGATGGCGCTGATGTTCGGGTTGGCGTCCAAGGAGATCTGGGCGCTGGTGCTCGACCCTGAACTGCAGCACAGCGAGGCCGCGATCCAGCGAGCGCGGCCGGCGCTGCGGGCCATGCTCGCGGCGTCGACGTTCCTCGCGACCTTCTACACGGTGAGGCTCGTGGCCTTCCTCGCGCTCGGTCCTGAGTCGCCGGTGTACGCCACCTGGGCCGGGCCACAAGCCACCACGTTCGTCATTCTGGTGCTGCTCGTGGTCGTGACCTTCACGATCACCGAGCTCAGTCGGTTCGAGGCGACGACGGCGTGGCAGGTGCGCGCGTCTCGCGACGACCTGACTCACCTGCTCGCGCGCCACGCGTTCGAAGAGCACTACCTGCGGCAGATCACGCGGCCAGCGCTGCGCTCCGGTCCGAGCGCGCTGGTGATCGCTGACGTCGACGACTTCAAGTCCGTCAACGACGGCCACGGCCACGACGAAGGAGACCGCGTCCTGCGATGCCTCGGCGACGCGCTGCGCGACTCTCTCACCGACGCCGATGTCGCGTGCCGATGGGGCGGCGATGAGTTCGTGGTCCTCCTCGCGGGCACGGATGCGAATCGCGCCCAGCGCGCGCTCCTCGACGTCAACGACGCGTTCGCCCGCCGTGCGGCCGACGGTCCGAGCTCGCCGTCGATCAGCTACGGAGTCGCCCACGTGGAAGGCGACCAGTCATTGGCCGATGCCCTGGAGCAGGCGGACGGGGCCCTTCTGACCGCCAAGCGACGGGGGCGTGCGCACATCGTGATCGCTCAGACTGTCGAGTCCGGATGAGGCCACCCCCAGGTCTGTGAGAGGCTCATGTCATGACCGGTGACCGCGCCTCCGAGGCGACGCCGCGGCCGGTGCAACGCGACCTGAACCCTGGGGACGCATGGGTCGAGACGCCGACCGGCGAGCGCTACTGGGGCCGTTTCGGAGCCGCCGGCGTCCTCGCGTTCGACGAGCGGCGGGGAGTCCTGCTCCAGCACCGCGCCGAGTGGAGCCACCACGGCGGCACGTGGGGGATCCCCGGCGGCGCTCTGCACGCCGGCGAGAGCCCCCTCGATGGGGCTCTGCGCGAAGCCGCGGAAGAGGCGGGGGTGCCCCGCGCCTCCGTGCGACCCCGGTGCTTCTGGCTCGTCGACCGAGACGTGTGGTCGTACACCACTGTGGTCGTCGACGTCGAGGATCCCTTCGAACCCGTCCCCGGCGACGCGGAGAGCCTGGAGCTCCGGTGGGTCGCCATCGAGGACGTGGATGACCTCGTGCTCCATCCGGCGTTCGCCCAGGCGTGGCCGTCCCTGCGTCGCAGCCTCAGTCGGCGACCACACCTGCTGGTCGACGCGGCAAATGTCGTGGGTTCAGTACCTGATGGCTGGTGGCGCGACCGTCAGGGTGCGGTCGAGCGGCTGGTGCGCCGCCTCGCGGCGCTCGACCGTGCTGGCGTCGCCGCCCCGGCACTCGGTCTCGAGGGCGCGTCCTGGCACCCCCGCATCGAGGTCGTCGTCGAAGGAGTGGCGCGCGGAGCAGCCGGGAGCGGCGAGGTCGCGCTCATCACCGCCCTCGGGTCGGGAGATGACGCCATCGAGGCGCGAGCCCGAGCACTCACCGCTGCCGGCGCCACTCCCGTCGTCGTGACCAGCGACCGCGCGCTTCGCGAGCGCGCGACGGCAGCGGGTGCCGCGGTGCATGGCGCGACGTGGCTGCTCGACCTCTTGGCCGACGTCGACCGATGACTGTGGCCACGGCGATGCCCGGTGGCCGGCGTTCTCAGGTCGCTATTCCGATTGGGGCCGACGCCGGGTAATGTGAGCCGGGTCACATCGGACACAGCTGAGGGGGTGGGGTCGAGTGACGCTCAACGAGATGCTCACCGTGCTGTGGCGACGCAAGTGGCTCATGATCGCGATCGTCATCGTCACCATGGTCGTCGCGGTCATGCTCGTCCAGCGCCAGGTTCCCACGTACCAATCGGGTGCGGTGGTGCGCACGAGCGCCACCGTCGCCGAAGCGGCGGGAGTCAGCCAGCTCGCCGGGGTGCCCGTCGATGTGTCGCCCTTCGTGCTCCTCAGTGATGGAAAGCTCGGCGAGATCGTCGCCGAGACGGAGCCGCAGGTCGCGGAGATCTCTCCTCAAGAAGTCGAGATCGTGCCGGACGAGCTCTACGGCATGGAGCGACTCTATGTGGACGCGACCGCGACCAGCGCGGAGGACGCGCAGTCGCTCGCCCAGGCGTACGCCGCGGCATACGTGACCCACATCGACTCCGAGGTCGCGAGGGCGATCGTGGAATTGACGGAGCAGCGCGACAGCGCGCTCAAGGAGGCGCAGGACCTCCAGGCGGAAGCGCTCGAGGATCCCGAGGACTCGATCATCGCGAGCCGGCTCGCCGATGCGCTCGGCCGGTACGGAGGCGCGCGCGAATCCGTCCGCGTCCTCGAAAGCGGCGGTTCGTCCGCATCGGTGCAGGTCGTCGCCACTCCCGGCCAGCTGACTGGCGCCGACACCACGACCATCTTCGCCATCGCGCTGTTCTCGGGGCTGGTGGCGGCCATCGGCGCCGCCCTGCTGAGGGACCAGTTCGATCCGCGCCTGCGGGGCGAGGCGGAGGCCGAGCGCCTCACCACCCTTCCCGTGCTGGGCGAACTGGCCTTCGACCGTGGCGTGCGTCGGACCCACGACACGCTGCCCGTGACGCGCACGCAGGCCACCGCGCTCGCCGAGAGTCTGCGATCCGCACGCTCGGCGCTGCAGGTGCTGCTCCCATCGGAGCACGCCGCGTTCGTGATGACCAGCGTGGAACCCGGAGACGGCAAGTCCTTCGCCTCGGCGAACATCGCCCTGGCGTGGGCTCGTGCCGGCAAGAATGTGATTCTGGTGGGCGGAGACCTCCGACGCCCGTCGCTGCAGACCTACTTCGGTGCGGCGGCCATGGGCCCCGGACTGGCGGAGATCATGCAGGAGGGCCTCGAGATGGGCAAGCCTCCCACTCGCAGCGCCGTCGAGGCACGTCTCAAGTCCACGGACTTCCGCGGACTCCGCGTGCTTCCGTCCGGCACGCCGCCGGCGGATCCGGCTGACCTCTTGGCCAACTCCGCCGTTGCCGACGTGGTCGGCGTGCTCCGTGGTCTCGCAGACGTGGTGATCTTCGACTCGCCGCCGTCGCTGCGGCTCGTCGACGCAAGCCTCATCGCGAAGCACACGGACGGCATCGCGGTCATCGCCTGGGACGGGCGCACGCACCGCGACCATCTGGTCGAGACGGTCGAGAGCCTGTCGCTCAACGGCCTCCACATCCTTGGGGTGATCGTGAACGGCGCGAAGCGCCGACACCCTCGCTCGTACACCCCGTACTACGTGAAGTCGAGCACGCCGCCGTCACGCCTGCGCGGCGTGGCCCGCAAGCTCGGCCGCAGTGACGACGACGCCGACCGTGCCTTCGATGCGCTGGTGAAGGATGACCCGCGTGACACGGGTTCGCGTGGACCGCGGACGCGGGGCGGCGGGTCGCAGGGCTCGTCCGAGCCGACCTCCGGGGACCACGAGCACACGCCCCGCCGGTGACGCGCCACGAGGAGCGCATTCTGGTCGTGTGCACCGCGAACAGGTGTCGCTCCCCGCTCGCCGCGGCCCTGCTGCGTCGACACCTCGGCACATCACCCGTGGTCGTGACGTCCGCGGGACTCCTGCCCGGCGGGGAGACGGTTCCCGAGGACGGCCGGAGGGTCGCATCGGCGGCCGGCCTCGATCTCGGGGAGCACCGGAGCACGCAGGTGACGCTCGAGATGCTCGACGCGGCTGACCTGGTGCTCACCGCCAGCCGAGAGCACTCTCAGGAGATCGTCGCCCGTGCTCCCCACCTCTGGCCTCGCGTGTTCACGCTCCGCCAGGCGGAACGATGGTGGTCCGAGCATCCGCGCGATCCGCAGGAGTCGTTGCGCGGGTGGGTCGAGCGCGAGGCAGCGGATCGGCCCCGCCACGAGGCCATCGGCGCCTCGAAGGTGGACGACATCGTGGATCCCTTCGGGCGATCACGACGCGTCTGGCGGCAGGTGCTCGCCATCACCGATGCTGCGACCGCGAGCGTCGCTCGAGGGATCGTCGGAGTCGACGACCGCGCCTAGTCCGGCCATCCACGCGGCGACCCTCGTCCCGAACGTGCGACCGTCGAACTCCGCCGCTCGGGCACGACAGTCGTGCGGCGACGCGTCGGCGGCGCGCCACACGGCCTCGCCCAGCCGTGCCGAGTCGAGCCCCGACACCAAGGCGCCCGTGACGCCGTCGACCACGGTCTCGGATGCGCCCCCGATGTCGCGTGCGACGACGGGCGTTCCCGCCGCCATCGCCTCCACAGGCATGATGCCGAAGTCCTCGATGGGGGCGAAGACGTACACGGTTGCGCGGCGGTAGAGCTCGCGGAGCAGGGCGTCGGAGGTCCGCCCCAACAGCGTCACGGGCACACGCGCGCGCTCCGCGAGTGCCGTGAGCCGCGCGCGGTCCGGGCCGTCGCCAGCGATCACCACCGGCAGCTGGGCCGCCTCGCCCGCGATGATGGCGGCATCGACGCGCTTGTACGGCACCAGGCGCGACGCCCCGAGCACGAAGGCGCTCGGGAGGGCCGATGCGACCTCGGCGTCCGCCTCGGACAGCACCGGGGCGTCGTCGAAGGCCGCGACGTTCACTGGGGGATGGATCACGGTGGACTCGCGGCCCCACGTGGCCTCGATGCGCCGAGCAATGTACTCGCTCACCGCAGCGATGCCGGTGGGCTCCTGCGCCCGTCGACGGTCGATCCGCGTCAGGGGACGGGCTGCGAGGCGGGCGGCCACCGAGTCACCCCTGCCGTCAAGTTCGGGCACCCACAGGTAGCGCGCAGGGGTATGGACGAAGGCGAACTTCGGCACGTCGGGCGAGGACGCGACACGCGCGTGATGAGCGAACAGGTGGCTCGAGCACAGCAGCCAGTCCGGGTCGTGACCAGGGAGCCGCCGCCACGTGGGCAGCATGAACGGCAGCGCCGCGACCTTGCTGCGACGCAACGGGGTGCGAGCGAGCCAAGTCTCCACGGTCCGTCCCGGGGCGAAGCGGCCACCCGTGTCGTCCCATGCGCACACGATCGGGGCATCGGGAAAGCGCGCAGCGAACTCTGCGACGACGTTCTCGGCGCCGCCGTGCGGTTCGATCCACTCGTGCACGATCACGCCGGTCATGGTGCGGCTCCCGGTCCCACGCCTGCGGAGCGGGGCAGGCCGTCGAGGACCTCGAGCATCTGCTTCGCACGGTCGGACCAGTCGGCGACGTCGGCGGGATCTGATGGTCCGTGCGTGGACCCGACGCTGGCCGTGACGGCATCGGCGAAGCCGTCGCGCGGCGCCACGGTCACCCACGCCTCTTCGCCGGCGTCCACGAAGCCCGCGCACGGGGTGGACACGATGGGCCGGCCCACGGCGAGGTACTCATACAGCTTGATGGGGTCGAGCGTGGCGGTGAAGTCGTCGACCAGGTGTGGCACCACCAGGGCGTCAGCGTGCTGGAGGTACGCAGGGACGTCCTCGAATCCGCGAGCCCCCAGCACCACGACCCCGGGCGCGCGCAGCAGTCGCCTGCCGTTCGTCTCTGTCAGCGCCACCGGGCCCAGCAGCGCGAGAACCGCGCCGCTCTCCGCGAGGCGCGCACCCGTCGCGATCACGAGATCGACGTCGAGTCGATCCTCGTGCAGGGTGCCGCAGTACAGCGCAGCGCGCCGGGGCAGGTCGTGAGGTCGGGGCCGCGGTTCGCGGTACGCGACGACGTCGACGGCATTGCGGATGAGGGTGCCCCCCTTGCTCGCCTGCAGTGCGGGGGAACAGACCACCACGGCGCCGGCGTGGCGAGTGAGCCACGCGTCCCCACGGACGAGACGTGCTCGCTCCCGTGGCGAGCGCCTGGCCTCGGTCCAGTCGTCAGTGACGTCGTAGAGCGTCGGCACCTCCAGGAGTCTCGCCACGCCGGCGCGACGAGGGTCGTTGATCCAGAGCGCGTCCACGCCCCGTCCCCGTCGCAGGTGGCGGGCGATGGCGCGGTCAAGCCCACGATCGCTCGCCGCGCCGAGCGCGCCGGGCAGCCACTTCGTGGGTTGGAAGGTGCTGAGGCGCCCCCCGTACCCTTCGACGGCCTGGGCGCCAGCACCCGCCCGCGGAGCCCTCCCGGACATGGCGGCGTGCAGCGGATCGGCCGGGGGAGTGACGAAAGCGACGGTCAGCCCCGGGGACAGCGCGAGCAGCCGGTCCACCAGGTGCTGGTTGCGTCGCCAGATGCGGTCCCATGGTTCGAGCGACACCACGCCTAGGCTCCACGTGTCATCCATGCGCGCCTCCCGCCGCAAGGATCGCGCGGGTCAGTGCTGATGTCTGGACATCACGGTCGAAGGCGTCGCGCTGACGGCGCGCGAGCGCGTCACCGTAGGATTCGCGTCGCTCGGCCTCCGCGGCGAGCTCGGCGATCAGCAGCGCTGCGCTGCTCGAGTCTCCCGGCGGGAAGAGAGCAGCGCCCGCGACCGACCCGACGGTCTCCCGGTGGCCGCCGGCATCGGTGGCGACGACTGCCACTCCATGGGCCATCGCCTCGAGCACCGCGATCCCGAGACCCTCGCGCGGAGTGGGCGCGAGCAGGAGCGAGGCGCGGTCCATGAGTGCAGGAACGTTGTCGATGGCGCCGAGGAAGGTCACCGAGGGCTCCGGCGCAGCGAGGCGCTCGAGCGCCGCACGCTCGGAGCCATCACCCGCCACGAGCAGGGTCCATCCGGCCGGAGGGCCGGACTGCGCCCACGCCCGGAGAGCGGTCGCGGTGTCCTTCTCCGGTTCGAGCCGCTGCACGATCAGGGCCACGTTCTCGCGAGGGGAGGACGGTGTCATCGATGGCGCGACGCCCGTGTGCACCACGGTCGAGGGGGCGCCGATCGCGTCGGCGACGTAGTGCGACACAGCGATCTGAGAACGGATCCGTCGCGCCAGCGGGCGGAGCAGGGCGCGGGTGACGGGGCGGCCGCCGCGGGGCGCGGCGAAGTGGCGGATGCTCACCACGGGAGCGCCGGTGCGCAGTGACCACCAGCCGCCCAGCGCATCGGCCGCCGTCATGTGGGTGACCAGCAGCTGCGGGCCCGTGAGGCTGCGCAACGACCGCCATGCCTCGACCAGGGTGCTCCCAGGGAGCCAGCCAGCGCCCGCCTGCTCGAGCGCGGGCTCGAGGTGCGACCGCGAGCCCCCGACCACCACCACCTGGTGGCCGTGACGCGCCTGGTGCACGGCCGTGGACAGCACGTGGCGCTCCACGCCTGCGAAGGCGTCGGTGCACACCACGTGGACGAGCGTGCGAGCGGTCATCTCCACTCGCGCTCCCACACCACAGGTCCGCTGACGAAGATCTGCCGTCGCCGCGACGCCTCCTGAGCACGAGCACCCCTGAGGAGAACGGCTCTGACGGCAGCGCCTGCCACCGTGGCCGCACGGTAGACCTGCCAGCCCAGGGCTCGGTAATGCTTGCGCACGTAGCGCTCGGCCGATCCGTAGAAGTAGGCCTCGCGCGCACCGGGGTCGCCGCCGGTGCCCGCGCCCACATGCGTCGCCTCGACATCGGCCACCGCGATCTTCCAGCCTGCGCGGCGTGCACGTCGCTGCCAATCCACCTCCTCGGCGTACAGGAAGAATCGCTCATCCAGCACACCGAGCGCGTCGAGCGCCTCCCGGCGCAGCAGCAGCACCGAGCCGATGGCGAAGCCGTGCGAGGTGCGCAGCCTGCCCAGGCCAAGGGCCTCGACCCACGCGCCCCAGGGGGTGGGGAACGGCCACCACACCCTCGCCCTGGCCCGCGTCACGGGATCGACCTGGTGAGCGCCCACGGCGGCCAGGTTGCGGTCTGCGCTCACGAGCCTATGCATCTCGGCCACCGCCTCCGCGCTGATGGTCGCGTCGGGGTTCAGCAGCAGCACATCGCCGTCGCGTCCGCGGTCCGCCAGGGCGCTGAGGCCCTTGTTCACCCCCGCCGCGAAGCCGAGGTTGGAGCCCGCGTCGACATACTCGACGCCGTGGCGTTCGCATACCTCGCGGGTGCCGGGGTGCGAGGAGTTGTCGACGACGAGTGCGGGCACCTGACCGTCGAGCGCCGTCAAGGTGTCGGAGAGTCCGTCGGGCTCGCCGTAGGCGACGATGACGGCGTCGAGCGTACGCAGGGCCGAGCCGAGCGCCTCGGAGTAGAGGTCGGTCATCTGCGCCGCGACGCTTGACCAGTCGCACCGCGCCGCATGGTGGAGTCCCTCGGCGCGCAGCTCATCCCAGTACCCGGGGCGCGTCGCGCGCACGAGCGCCTCGCCCAGCGCGTCGGGGTCTCCCTCCGGAACCAGGATGCCTGCGGCACCGACGACATCGGGCAGCGCCCCGGTGTGTGTGGCGACCACGGGGACGCCGCATGCCATCGCCTCGATCGCGACGCGACCGAACTGCTCCAGCCAGTGCGGGGTGGACCGTGAGGGAACCGCGACGACGTCGAACGACCGGTAGTGCTCGACCAGCTCAGTGTCCGCAGCGAAGCCCGCGAACTCCACGCGCTCGCCGATGCTCAACGAGCGGGCGAGCTCAGCGAGCGCGGCGCGCTCAGGCCCGTCACCGACGATGACGAGCCTCAGCAGCGGCTGGGCCGCGACGGCGTGGAGCAGGACGTCGACGCCCTTGTGGGTGGCCAGGCGTCCCACATAGCCGACCGTGGCACGGCCCCCCGGTGCGGGACGGTCCACCGGTGCGAACACCGTGGTGTCGACTCCGAGCGGGATCGTGTGCACCGGTCCGCGCAGTCCCTTGCGCCTCAGGATGCGCCCTGCCTCCGTATTGCACACGTATGCGCCAGCGGCGCCCCTGAGAGCCCGACCCTCGGCCCACCGGAACGGGGCCGGGAATCGCTTGTCGATGTTCTGTGCCGAGTACAGAACGTACGGTGCACGTCGGCGCCTGAGAGCACGAAGCGCGAGCACCTCCGCCGTCGCGAGCGCGTAGGGCTCTTCGTGCAGGTCGAGCACGTCGACCGGCGTGGCGAGCGCGCGCCACAGCGCGCTGGGGGAGTAGAGGAAACCGTTGGGATGAGTGCCCCAGGTGCGCGCGGACTGGACGAACTCGTCGCCGTCGGCGCTCAGGGTGACGGGCTGGCCGCCTTCGTCCCACACCGTGGCGGAGAGCAGGGACACGCGGTGGCCGTGGGCGATGAGGGCGCGTTCACGTTCGCGCCAGGCAGAGACGACCGCGTGATGCGCGATGCGTTGCACCCTCACGGAACCTCCCTCAGCGTGCGGATCGCTCCACTGTAATGGGGGTCAGACGACACGGATAGGCCTCATATTCCGTCGAGTACGTCGCGCATCTGGCGCCAGGACCAGGACCAGTCGTGCGCCTCGGCCCGTTCACGAGCCTGCCTGCCCTTCGCGGCCCGAAACTCGACATCGTCCGCCACGCGCGTCATGGCGGCAGCCAGCGCCGTCGCGCTGTCAGGGGCGACCAGCACGCCTGCGTCGCCGAGCAGCTCAGGGATGCCGCCTGTGGCGCTGGCGATCACGACGGCGCCGCTCGCCATCCCCTCGCCGACGGTGAGGCCTGCGGGCTCCCGCCAGCGTGAGGGCACGACGAGCGCGTGCGCGCCGCCAAGCAGGCCCGGGAGGTCGGACCGGTCCGTGAAGGGCCGGAAGGTGATGGGGGTGACGGAGGTCGCAGCGGCGTCCCGCAGTGCGCGTTCATAGCCAGTGAGGGGAGCATGAGGGTCGAATCCGTGGCTGCCCACCACCACCACCTCGATGTCGCGGCGAGCAAGCCGCTGAGCCGCCTCGACGAGCACATCGGCACCCTTGTGCGGAATGGTGCGACCGACGAACACGAACCGGATGGGTGACTGCTGGCGCTCCCTGGGCGCGAACACGGCCGGGTCCACGCCGTGTCGCACCACATGCACGGCATCGCGCAGGCCGGCGGGGACGCGCGCCCGGGTGGCTGCGGCGTGATCGGAGCTCACGCAGATCAGCGCATCGGCGCTGCCCACCCATCGGCGTGCCTCGTGCGGCCGCATCGATGCCGGGAGGGCGTTGTGCGCGTGCAGCACGATACGGTGCGGGGTGCGGGCGAGCGCCGGAGCAAGGAACGGAGCGTTGTGTGCCACGACGATGCCCGCCGGAGCGTCCGCAAGGGCCGCCATCACGGGCGCGTAGGGGCGCAGCAGGGCCGCGCGGTCACGGCCCATGACCGCGCGCCCATAGTCGAGGATGCTGTCAGCCCGAGAGGGCGCTGGGGCAGGGGAGTACTCGAGGGCCTCTGCGCTGTCGTACCGGGGCGTGTACGTGGTGCGGTCGAGCACCACCACGTGCCGATAGGGGGACGAGCCGTCGTGAGCGCTGGCTCTCGCGAGGCCGTCGACGACGGTGGGAATCGCGGAGCCCGTCCGGGGCGAGAAGTGATCACCTGGGGTGATCACGTGATAGACGACTCTCACCTGGGGCCACTGGTCGGGCCGCCGGTGTTGTCGACACGAGCGACCCTCTCCCGCCCCGACCCGCCATGCGCCACGCCGATCTGCGCGGCGTGCTCCCGCATTGCAGTGGCGGTGCGATCGAGGCCGAGGAACCGGTCCCGCTCGCGCACCCCGTACACGATGCCCGCGACGATCCACAGCAAAGAGGCCTGGCCAGCGACCCAGTAGAGGTCGAACTGGGCCTGCGCGAAGCGCCCGGCGACCACCGCGACGGCCACCGTCCCGTAGACGGGCTCCATGCGCATGAGAGCGACCGCGGCGACCAGGAACATGAGCAGGAAGCCCACCAGTCCCACGACCCCGACGGACGTCAGGACCTCGAGTTCCGCATTCGGCGGCTGGAACGATTCCCCGAAGCGGTCGGTGTACCACCATCGCAGGCCGTTTCCGAAGACCGGCGACTCCCTCCAGATCTCGAACGAGCTGTCGAACCACGCCAAGCGTGCGTTCGCGCTGTTGTACGGGTTGTCCTCCGAGAGCTGCTGGTTGACGCTGACCACGATCCCGATGGTGACCGCGGCGGCGAGGATCCAGATGAGCTTGGGGCGGCGCATTCCGCGCACGATGGGCCGCACTCCGACGATGAGCATGCCCACGCCGGCCGCGATCATGCCTTGGCGCGACTGCGTCGCGAGCACGCCGGAGAGGCAGAGCACCACGCCGAGCTGCGCGCTCCCGCGCGCCCACCCGATCCATGGCGGCCGCGCATACGCGATGATGGCGGCCGTTGCGAGCATTCCTCCGAGCGTGTTCTTGTGGAGGTCGCCGATGTACACCGGCAGGAACTGACCGTTCGACAGCAGCGTCTGAAGTGCAAGGAAGACAGCGATGACGCCGAGCCCCGCGCACACCATCACATAGATGGACAGCGCCATGCGAGCGCGCCCGCCACGACCGATCGCGAAGCCCACGACCATGCTGCCGAGCACGAGGAATATTTCGTGGACCCACTCGACCAGGTTCGCCGTATAGGGGTTGATGATGAGCGTCGGAACCGCGAGCACCAGGTACAGCGATCCCGCGACGAGGAGCGGCTGCATCGCCAGCGCACCCGAGCCACGCAGCAGGAACAGGGCGACGATCGTGCCCGCCGCCAGCGCGACGTCCGCCACCGCGATCTCCCCACCCACGCGCATCAGCGCCAGCGTCGCAGGCACCGCGACGATGGGGACCAGCGTCATGTCGACGGACGCCACGCCGAGCACCAGCAGCGCCACCGCCACGGGGATGGCGAACCCGTCGTACCCGACGCTGAGCACCGCCATCGCGGTGCCGACGGCCAGGGCCACGAGGGAGAGCACCACTGCTGGCGCCCACGCACGCGACCTCGGAGACGCCTGGAAGCGGGTCATGCGCTCATCCTAGGGACGCGGTGCGAGACGCACTAGAGGGGCTGTGCACCTGCGCTTGCCCACCGTGCAGTGGTGCGGGCCAAGCGGGCCGGCGCGGGGCCCATGCGCCCCCGAGAGAAGTCGGCCCAGCCATGGGCGACCATGCGCAGTTCCCGCGCCGCGGCCCGCCACGCGCGCTCACGGCGCCTCCGTGCGGCTGCGTCTCGGGCCACCCTGGTCACGAACCGCCGGCGGGACCGGCGGTCGCCGCCTGCGACGCGGTTGAAGTCGAGTCCGTTGCGCACGTAGTAATAGGTGCCGAGGCTCGCGGCCGCGCCCGTGAAGGACGCCGAGACCGCATGGAGGATGACCGCGTCGGTGCGCACCTGGAGGCGGACGCCGGCGCGGGCCGCGCGCACGCTCCATTCGGAGTCCTCGAAGTTGAGGAAGTAGCGCTCGTTGAATCCCCCTACCCGGTCCCACACCTCGGCGGAGGCGGTCACGCAGCACCCGGAGAGCACGTCAACTGTGCGGGTGCCCTCATGCGAGGGCGCCAGCATCGCATCGGGCGTGTGATGGGGGAACCAGTCGGGCGGGGCCAGGGTGCCGCCGCCGAACCACACTCGGTCCGGATGGTCTCGGTAGCGCACCTCCGGGCTGATCGCGCACAGGCCGGAGGCGGCCGCTGCACTCAGCACGCCCATGGTGCCCACCGGCACGACGGTGTCGTTGTTGAGCACCGTGATCACCGTGGCGCCGTGGCTCCGCGCCCACGTGATCCCACGGTTCATGCCCCCGGCGAAGCCCAGGTTCTCTCCGGTCTGCACCGTGAAGACGCCGGGCCAGCGACGCTCGACCTCTTCCACGGTGCCGTCTTCCGAACCGTTGTCGACGACCAGCACGTGGGGGGCATCGGGGTCCGCAAGCAGCGACTCGACGCACAGCAGGGTGTCGGCGCGGCCGTGCCAGTTGAGGACCACCACCACGTGACTCGTACGGTGGCCGAGCGGCGCTGCGGGGTCCGCCACGGGGCCTCCCTCCGGCCGATGCGACAACTGGAAATCATCCTAGAGGAGCCGGAATCGAGCGTGGTAGCGTGTGCTCAGACCTCGGCCGAGGTCACTCTACGCCGTGGCATTCCTTGAGGTAGATCGGGTTTATATGCGCGACACAGCCATCTCAGTCGAGCATCTGACGAAGGTCTATCGCATCAACCGGCGCACCGCTCACATCGATCGCGTCACCGACGCCATCGTCGACGTGCTGCGCAATCCCACGCGACGTCCCGAGTACGACGAGTTCCACGCGCTGAACGACATCACGCTGGACATTCCCTGGGGCGAGGCGCTGGGCATCGTCGGCCGCAACGGGGCCGGCAAGTCGACGCTCCTGAAGCTGCTCACCCGCATCACGGCGCCGACGGGAGGCATGATCGACCTCGGCGGCCGTGTGGGCAGCCTGCTCGAGGTCGGGACGGGCTTCCACCCTGAGCTCACCGGCCGCGAGAACATCTACCTCAACGGCGCGCTCCTCGGGATGACGCGCAAGGAGATCAAGCGGCGGTTCGAAGAGATCGTCGACTTCTCGGGCGTCGAGCGTTTCCTCGACACCCCGGTCAAGCGGTACTCCTCCGGAATGTACGTCCGCCTCGCCTTCTCGGTCGCGGCCCACCTCGAGACCGAGATCCTCGCCATCGACGAGGTGCTCGCCGTGGGCGACGCGGAGTTCCAGCGCAAGTCGCTGCAGAAGATGAAGGACGTCGCGCGCGACGGTCGCACCGTGCTGTACGTCAGTCACCAGCCCCAGACGGTCGTGAACCTGTGCACCTCTGCGATCTACCTCGACAAGGGCCGGCTGGTGTACTCGGGCAGCGTCGACGGTGCGATGGACGCGTATCGCAGCAGCTTCTCGCGCCTGCGGACGGAGCAGGTGGAGGCGCATCGCCGTCCGGGAACCGGTCAGATCCGACTCAGCGGCGTGCGAGTGGAGACCCAGCAGCAGAACCCCGACGACGACATCGTGGTCGAACTCGATCTGCCCGCGGCGCCGGACATGGTGGGCGACTACTTCGTGTCCTGCCACGTGGACGACATCAACGGCACGTCGATCGTGCAATGCGACTCGCGTGCCGTCGGCCAGTGGTTCGACCCTGCGCAGGCTCACCGGCCTGTGCTGCGCGTGAAAAACCTCTGGCTCAAGCCCGGTCAGTACAGCATCAAGGTGTCGGTGTGCCAGGCGGGCATCCTCGACACCTGGGAGGGCGCCGACACGTTCGAGGTGCTCCCGCACTACCCGTATCCCGAGCTCACTTCGGAAGAGGCGCTCAAGGCCGGCATCGTGCTGGCGGACTTCAGCTACGAGGCCACCTCATGACCACTGCGAAGCGCACCGTCATCACGCCCCCCACGGGCATCGGCATGCCTCCCTTCCGCGAACTGTGGGGCGCGAGGGAAGTTTTCTGGCGCTTCGGCACCCGGGACATCGTGTTGCGATACCGCCAGACGGTGGTGGGCATCGCGTGGGTCATCATCCAACCGCTGGTGGCGGCGGGACTGTTCTCCATCGTCTTCGGCCAGGTCGCGGACCTGCCCAGCCAGGGCGTGCCGTACCTGGTATTCAGCTTCGCGGGCGTCTTGGCCTGGAACCTCTTCGAGGGCGTGATCTCCCGATCATCGGCGTCCCTGGTGGCGAATCAATCGCTGGTGTCCAAAGTGTTCTTCCCACGGATGCTCGTACCCCTGTCGACCGTGCTGTCGGTGCTGCTCGACTTCGCCGTGGCATGCGTACTCCTCGCGATCCTGCTGATCGTGTTCGGCGTCGCACCCGGCTGGGGCCTGCTGCTGCTGCCGGTCTGGCTTCTCGCTGCGGTGATGATCGCGCTGGGCGTGGGCCTCGCCGCATCGGCGATGATGGTCAAGTACCGCGACGTCGGGTACGTGCTGCCGTGGTTCACCCAGGTGCTGTTCTTCGCGACGCCCGTGGCGTACTCGCTCGAGGCCGTGCCCGCTGATCTCGCGTGGCTCTTCCAGATCAACCCGTTGACGTGGCTGATGGAGTGCTTCCGGTGGTCGATCCTGGACCTGTACGCACCGCCCGTGTGGCAGATGTTCGGCGTCGTCGGCGTCGGTCTCGTGGTGCTGGTCGCGGGCACGATGGTGTTCCAGAAGATGGAGCGCGGCTTCGCTGACGTGATCTAGCCCGCGGGCACGATCAGCTGATTTTCAGTCGGCGATGCTTCTCAGTCGGCATAGACGCCGGCGTTCTCCCGCCGCGCGAGCGCGGGCCACAGCCCACTCGAGAACGGGTGAACGTCGCGCTGCACCCGCCACGTCAGCGGTGAGCTGAGCCACCGCGTCGCGTAGTAGCGGGCCAGGCCGAAGTCGCGGGAATGCCCGGATGACGTGACCTTCCGCCACACGTCGCGCGGATGACGTGCCCACGAGTTGTGCAGGATCGCATGCTCGGGCTGGAGCAGAGTCGCTCGGAACTCATCGGCCTCTGGTGCTCGGGTGATCTGCAACGACTGATCGTCGCCCTCGACCGCGACCCTCAGCAGCGGACCTGCCGCACGGCGTGCCTCGGTCAGCAGCGCACCCGGGCGCACAGCGATGGGGCCCGGATAGTCGTAGACGGGTGCTCCGTTGGCGGCGACCACTTCCAGCACGGTCCGTCGGGTGCGTCGATACAGCACCCGCATGGGCCATTCGACTGCGATCGCGCCCACACGGTCCGCCTCGTCGAGCACCGCCGACAATGCCTCGGGATGGGGAAGAAGCTCGTCGTTGTCGATCTGGAGCACCCAGTCCACGCCGTCACCGACGCGATCCAGCGCAGCCTGGCGCTGAGCCGTGCCGGCGTCCCGGGGCCTGTCGAGGTTCGTCCAACGCCCCTCGAAGCGGTCCGCCAGGCCCCGTGTGTCGAGCGCATCAATGATCGCGAGCGTCTCGGCGACGGGCAGCGGGCGGCCCGTCCAGCTCAGACCGTCGGAAGGCACGGGAACCGCCAGCGCGGAGAGCATCGGGTAGTACTGGGCGAGGGTGCGGGCGAGCCACACCGGGTCCCCGGGGAGCACGTATGCCCCGAGCGTGCGCTCAGCCACGGATTCTCCGGAGTGAGCCGAGCTCCGCCGTGCGGTGCGGACGCCCGAGGAAGCGCGCCCCATCGCGGTGGGTGCCAGGGGAGAAGGGGCGCATGCCGCCATGCTAGTGCTCGCGCGATGGGCCGGGTAGGCCCCTGAACGCGGGCGTGACCCCCCACTACACTCGGAGCGTGCCGGGCCTACGAGTCGTCGTCGTGACGCATACCGCCGAGCTGGGCGGCGCCGAGCTGGCGTTGCTGCGGCTCGTCGCGGCCCTGGAGCCGGGAGAGTTCGACGTTCACGTCGTGACGTGGAGTCACGGAGACCTCGTCGACCGGCTCGAGACTGACGGGATTCCCGTCACCGTCATCGCGGGGCGCGGCATCCAGAAGGTGACGCGCACCGACGCCGGTCGCGTGAGCGCGACGCGCTCGCTCCCCGCGACGGTCGGCGTCGCACGGCAGCTGCGCCGAGTGCTTCGCAGTCTCGACCCGGACCTCGTCGTCGCGAACTCGCTGAAGGCCGCGGTGGTCGTTGGCCTGGTCGCAGGGATGGCGCGACAGCCCTGGGTCTGGCACCTCCACGATCGACTCGCACCCGACTACCTCCCCGCCCCGGTAGCGCGAGCGATGGGCATGCTGGCCGCACGGGGCCCACGCGGCATCGTCGCCAACTCGGAGGCGACGGCAGCGACGCTTCCGCTCAGAGCACAGGAGCGGACGGTCGTCGCGTATCCCGGGCTCGCGCCGGCGCTGGCGCAACGGGAGCGCGTGCTCCCCGCCGCTCCGGTGGTGGGCCTGGTGGGTCGCATCTCGCCGACCAAGGGTCAGCTCGAGTTCATTCAAGCAGCGCACCAGGTCAGGCGGCGCCATCCCGATGCCAGGTTCGTCATCGTTGGCACAGCGATGTTCGCCGATGCGCCCTACGAGCAGGAGGTGCGTCAGGCCGCCGGGGACACCGTGGAGATGGTGGGCTGGACCGACGATCCTGCGGGAACCATCGCAGGTCTGAGCGTGCTGGTGCATGCCTCGCCGACGCCCGAGCCGTTCGGCCAGGTCGTGGCGGAGGCAGTGGCGCTGGGGGTCGCCGTCGTCGGCACCGAGGCCGGGGGCGTGCCGGAGATCATGGTTCCGCAACGTGACGACCGCGATCGATCCCACAGTTCCCGGGGTCCGCACGGCGTCCTGGTGGCCCCGGGGGACGTGTCGGCGTTGGCGGGTGCGGTGAGTGCGCTGCTGGATGACCCGCGGCGGCTGATCATCGACCCCGACGCCCGCGCTGAGGCCGCCGATCGCCTATCGATCGCCCGCACGGCTGGCGTGGTGGCGCAGGCGTGGCGGCGTCACTCCACCTGAGGCTCCGGCACCAGAGGCTCCGGGGCCTCCTCGACGATCCGCTCCGTATCGGTGCAGAAGGCCATGCCGAAGTCCCATGCGTAGCCGACATTGATCTCCTCGGCCAACTCGGGGAAGCTGCCCATGTCATGGAAGGGGTTCCCCAGCGAGAGCTCACGGAGGGCCGCGCATCGCGTCGCATCCGTGCCGGCATCGGTGGTCACTTCGCTCGCCACGAGCAGGGGACCGCGATACACCTCGCGTAGGTGGTTCGCGACCGCGACGTTGACCGACTGCTGTGCCACAGCGAAGGCGGTGATCGCCACCAGCACCACTGGCATGGCCCGTGTCACCCCGCGTCGCGGCAGAAAGGCGAAGGCGACGAGCGCGGCGGTCGCCACCATGATGACTGCGGTGCCGTAGGCGAGGTACACCACGTGGTGGTGCCAGATCTCACGGACGTACTTGGTGGTGAACGACTGCATCGCGAAGGACCCGATGAGATGTGCGCCGTACACCGCGGCCACCCACCAGAGCCCACGCCCGGGGCGAAGCCGCGGCATTCCGCCTCTCAGCAGCCCCCATGCGATCACCGTGGCGAGGACGCCGATCAGGAGACCTCCAGCGATCCCCGGCACTGAAAGGGGCGCACCGCCGATCGCAAAGGTCGTGTGGGGCCATGCGGAGCCGGGCACGGTGCCCAGCACGAAGTTGGCGAGCACCTTGAGGCCCTCCGGACCGAGCACGAGGTCCGTGCCGCGGTAGTAGGGCACGTCCTGGGTCGCCACCCACGCGCGTCCCGCCAGCGCGACGGATGCGGGCAGCGCCGCGCCTGCACCGACCAGCCACAGCAGGCGCCGCCGGGGAAGGCGCCCGCGGAGCCATTCGACGACGAACAGCGCCGTGCACGCCGCAACTGCAGTCACGAACGTCTCGTAGTACACCGTGCCCACCAGAGCGAGCACGCAGTACGCCACGGCAGCGCGAGGCCACCGCGCTGGCGGTGTCACCAATCGGAAGGCGAGGGTCATCAATGCGAAGGCGAGGATCGGGGTGCCGTAGCCGATCTCCGCGATCGTGATCGACGGGTCATGCGAGTTGATGTGCAGCTGCATCACGACGGCATAGCCAGCCGCGAGCCCCGCGAACACCGGCCACAGCCGGACCTGGTTCGACGGGTGGACGTACCGCACGGCCGCACGGAAGGCGAACGACCCCGCCAGCACGGCGCCCCAGATCAAGGCCAGCGTCTGGACGCGGAAGTAGTACGTGAGATCGACACCCCACCACGCACTCGACTCGCGTGCGAGCACGTGGTTCGTCAGTGAGAACTCGCGTCCGACCGGGTTGTAGCGATTCGGCTGAAGGTCGTCGTGCCAGGCATTGGCGAGAACGGTCCACACAGAACCGCCGTAGTCGTAGTACCTCCCGAGGGAGTAGTAGAAGTCGTCACCGATGACCGGCACCCGCCACGTGGGCAGCCATGCCGTCACGAGCACGAGGGTTCCCGCAAGAATCCACGTCCACTGGCTCGCCACTGCGCGGCGTACCCAGGACGGACCGCGAGCCGACCTCTCCGTGGACGCCTCGCTCGCGTCCACTGCGCTGCTACCCGCCATCCGGCACCCCCTCCGCTGACCGTGGAGCCATGGTAGCGACCCGGTTCGTGGCGCGGAAGAGCCGTCCAGAGCGCATCAGGGCACGACCATCCCGACGGCGCCCGCGACTCCGATCAGGGCGAACACCATCAGACTGGTGCGGTCCGTGAGGGCGAACACCAGCGGGTCGTCGTCCACGCCGCCGCGTGCCGCGACCATCCAGAACCTGACGATCCAGTAGACCAGCAGCGGAATGACCGCCCAGAGCGCGGGCGGGAACGAGTAGAGCTCGTAGACCTGAGGCGAATCGAGGTACAGGACCGCGACGAGCACGGCCGCCATTCCCGACGAGGTGCCGATCGCCAGGAGCAACGGGGCATCGATCTGGTGGTAGTCCCTGCCCGATGCCGACTGATCGTGATTGACGATCTCGGCGTACCTCTTCATCACGGCGAGGCTGAAGAAGAGGAAGACGCTGAAGGCGAGGATCCAGATCGAGGGGACCACGTTGATCGCGGCGCAGCCAGCGATGATGCGCCAGGTGTAGAGCATCGCGAGTCCCACCACGTCCGCGACGATCTTGCGCTTGATCCACAGCGAGTAGAGCGTCGTCGCCACGGCGTACACCACCACGACCGCAGTGAAGAGCCAGCCGATCGCGGCAGCGATCGCGACGGAGACGACCACGAGCGCGGCCGCCGCGACCAGGGCTGCCCGCACGCTGATCCACCCCGCCGCGAGAGCACGGTGTCGCTTGGTCGCGTGCGCTCTGTCAGCGGACAGATCCGCAAGGTCGTTGATTAGGTAGATCGCGGATGCCATCGCGGAGAACGCGGCCACGGCGGCCAGCGCCTTGACGACGGCCTCCGGCTCGAACAGCAGATGACCTGTCAGCAACGGTACGAGCACGAGCGCGTTCTTGGCCCATTGGTGGACACGCAGGCCCGACCGCCATGCCAGGGGAGTGGAGGGCCGGTCGGTACGGACGTGACGAACGGGCACGCCGAGTCCCTCCGATGCCTGCGTCACGCGCCGTCCCGCATCGACGACGACAGCCGCATCGCTGCGTCGCCACACCGGCACGTCGGCGAGCGAGTCCCCCCAATACGTCCATGGCGCGCCATCCGCGTACGCCTCGATCGCATCGGCCTTCGCGTCTCCGCGCAGGTTCACTCCGTCCGCGTCGGTGGCGAGCACCGCCTCGACGAAGCCCAGGTGGGCGGCCACCGGATCCGCGTGCGAGCGCGCGGCTGCAGTCGCGAGGATGACGCGGCCTCCGGCACGTGCGATCCCGGCAAGTTCATCGACCACTTCGGTCCGGTACGGCAGTGCGCCGGCATCGACGGGGACCCGCGACGCCAGTTCTGACTTGAGGTGAGCACGCCCGCGCACAGCCCACCGGACCACGTCGAAGGGGCCGCGGCCGCTGCTCGTGGCGTGGCGAGCCGCCGCTTCCCACAGCAGGTCTGACCTCAGCAGAGTGCCGTCCAGGTCCACGGCGGTGATGCCACCCGGAGCAGGCTGTTGCTCGCTCAACTCGTCCCCCTCGCTGGCGTGGCCTGAGCCGAGTGCAGGTCTCTTGGTGAGGAGAGTAGCGGTCGGCCTGCGGCGAGGGAACAGTCCAGACGAAACTGGTGCCGTCCGGCGGAGGTCTTGTCGGCCCGTCCACCTCCTGGCTACCATCAGGCATCCGACGAGGCGAACGCTCTCACGGAAGGGACGCGAGGCGCGTCCCGCACCCGATGGTGTCCACGGCGAGTCGAGGATCGGTGAACGGGTGACGGTCAAGGCGTGCAGACTCGACGAACTGACCCCTCAGCACATCCGCGCGTGGGACGACCTGGCGGCTCACGCGCTCGAGCCGAACGTGTGGGTGGAGCCGGGGTTCCTGCTTGAGGACGCGGCGTGCTCGCCCGGCGGTGACGAGCTCCTCGTCGCGTACGACGAGGATGCGGACGGCACCTGGCATGCGGTGCTCGTGTGGACGCCCGATGACTACGTGATCAGGCGGCGCCAGATCGCCACCGCGTCCACCCATGGCGCGTACCTCTCGACGTTCAGTCCGCGCATCGCGCTCCTGGTCCGAGCGACCGCGTCCGTTGCGGCACTCTCCCGCATGCTCGATGCCCTCGGCCGCGACGACCTGCCGCATGCACTGGCGCTCGACAAGGTTCCGCACGGACCCTTCCTGGACGCCCTTCGCGCCGCGTCGGATGCCGTCGGCGCGATGATGCTGGTGCGACCGCGGGGCGAGGCTCGGTACGCCCCGGCGAACCCGGACGGCGACTGGGAGTTCGGAGGCGCGAGGGACGCTCGCCCACACGACGACCCCCTCACCCGCGACTACATGCGCCGCCTGCGGCGACTGAGCCGAGGAGTTGATGCCGCAGTGGAGACTGCGGAGTGGTCGGACCGCTCGGACGTGGTGGAGGTCTTCGCCGACCTTCAGGGCCGCGGTTGGAAGGGGGATCCTGCGCGGGGAGGAGACGGTCTGGTGCTGCATCCCGACCGCAAGGAGGCCCTGACGCGCACGGTCCGACACTTCGCGTCCCTGGGGCGCGTACGCGCGATCACGCTGCATGTCGACGGGGAGCCGCTGCACCTCTCCCTCTGCCTGACATCAGCAACCGGTCGAGGCTTCGGGATGTACGACGCGTACGACGAGCGTTACGCGCGCTTCGGCCCCGGCGTCATCGGCCGCATGGCGACCGTGCTGTCCATCACGCACGGCGCAGGGGGAGTGGACTTCGACCCCAGCATCGCCCCCGAGGTGGAGCAGTCGGGGCACCAGTTCACGCAAGTGGTGCCGATCAGCTCGGCACTGATCGTGCGACGCGGGATGCGCGATCGCATGCTCGTCGGTGCCTCAGTACTGGCCTCGCAGGTCCGGAGCCGCGTCGCCGCTCGCTAGCGCCACGTAGTGCGCACGCTTGTCCGCACAGCCGCATACGTGTCCCTCCCGGAGGGAACGGCGCAGGGAGAGGGTTCGCCTAGTCTTCGGCCTCGCGCTGCGGAGCGCTCGTCCGGTGCGCGCGTCGTTGGCCGAGCCGCCACGCGAGGTCCGCGAGCAGGCTGAGGCGGTCTGGCCGACGCAGGCGGCTGCCGAGAGCGCCGATGCGACCGACTCCGCCGGTACGTGGCGGCGCCGCGGGCGGATCGACGGCGCGCTGCGGCACCTCCGTCGGTCGGCCGCCACGCGCCCCGCCACCTTCGTCTCCGTACTCGTCGACGTTGCGCCCCGAGTCGTCGAGCGCCCGCGGCGAGCCGAGGACCGCACGGTGCTTGCGCTCCAGGTCACGCGTGCCCCGGGCATAGGCGACGGACTGTCGGTACGTCGCCCGCAGTCCGCTGCGCTTGCGCTCATGGACGACCGCGTCGAGTGCGAAATCGAGGCGATAGCCCGCGAGCTGCGCGCGCCAGCACAGGTCGATGTCCTCGCAGGTGCCCAGATCCTCGTCGAACCCTCCGAGCGCACGGAACGCCTCGGCGGTGATAGCGAGGTTCGAGCTGGCGCCTGCAGGGAGGTCAGGCCAGGATGCGAGGCGGATCGGGACGTCCGTGTTCCACGACACGGCGCGCGCCCGGGGTGGATTCAGCCGACGGTGCTCGAACGCCCCTGCGACCGCATCGGCCGTCTGCATCGCCCGGACCAGGGACGCAAGCCACCCGGGCGACGCCACGTCGTCCGCATCGCAGAAGGCGAGCATGGGCGCGCGCGCGTGAGCGGCGCCGGCGTTGCGGGCGGCTGACGGCCCGCGTCGCGCCGAGCTGTCGATGACGGTGAGCGAGGGGAAGAGCGAACGGTGCTCGCGTGCCACCGCAGCGGTGAGATCGTCGGAGCCGTTGTCGCTCACGATCAGCTCGAACGACGGTGCCCCCTGCTGCGCGGCGAGCGCGCCGAGCTGGGCCGGAAGGGTCGCGGCGGCGTTGTAGGCGGGAAGGATCACGCTCACCTCGGGGGCCGTCATGGTCTCTCCACCGTCCTGGGGCCCGCCTGGGGGAGCCCTCAGCACAGGACACTAGCGCTGGTCAGCGGGCAGGACGCGAGAATGTGGCCAATAGGGCCTGTGCGGGCGGCGTCTGCGCCACTAGCCTGGGGCAATGACTGAGGCCAGGGCTCGTGCGATCGCGTTCTACCTGCCGCAGTTCCATCCGATACCGGAGAACGACGAATGGTGGGGCGCCGGCTTCACCGAGTGGACCAACGCCGCGCGGGCGCGCCCGCTGTTCCGCGGCCATGTGCAGCCGCACCTGCCCGCTGACCTCGGCTTCTACGACCTCCGGATGCCCGATGCGCGTCAGGCCCAGAGCGATCTGGCGGTCGCTCACGGCGTCGAGGCATTCTGCTATTGGCACTACTGGTTCGGGGCAGGGTCCCGGATTCTGGAACGGCCGTTCGCCGAGGTGCTCGCGGCCGGCAGCCCCGCCGTCAAGTTCTGCCTCGGTTGGGCCAACCAGACGTGGACGGGGATCTGGCACGGCGCGCCCAATCGCGTGCTGCGTGAGCAGACCTATCCGGGGCCCGAGGATGACCGCGCGCACTTCGAGAGCATCCTTCCCGCTCTCCGCGACGACCGCTATCTGCGCGTCGACGGTCGCCCAGTGTTCTACGTGTTCCGTCCCGAGGAGCTGCCCGATGCGCGCGCGTTCGTCGATCGCTGGCAGCAGATGGCGAAGGATGCAGGACTCGGCGGGATGTATCTGGTAGCCGAGGTGAGCGATCTGCTGGGCCAAGGCATGCGCTACACGCGGACCGCCGAGGACGGCTTCGACGCGGGGGTGTACGTCCGACTGCCAGCGCAGCGGGACCGCGCCGCAATGCTGCGGATGAAGGTGCGCCGCAAGCTCGGGGGGCCCGAGGTGTATCCCTATGCGACGGACCGCGCGCTCTGGGACGTGGTGCGCGAACACGCGGTGCTGCAGCCGAGCGTGTACCCGAACTGGGACAACACGCCACGGTCAGGAAGCCGCGGCACCGTGCTGACGGGCTCGACGCCGGAGCGCTTCGCAGCGAATGTCGAGCACGCGGTGGAGACGCTCGTGGATCGCCCTGCCGACGAACGACTGCTGTGGATCAAGTCCTGGAACGAGTGGGCCGAGGGCAACTACCTCGAGCCTGATCTCGAGCATGGCCGCGACTGGCTGACAGCGTTGAGCACTCGGCTGCGGCCATGACGACTGGCTCCGCCGCTGCGAAGCCCCTGCGCATCGCAATGATCTCGTATTACCTCCCGAGCGGGAGCAAGATCGGCGTCGGGTACCAGGTGCACGAACTCGCCACCGCGCTGGCGGCGCGCGGCCACCACGTCGACGTGATCAGCGACTGCCCTCCGGTCGAGGGCGCCCGCTATGGGCACATCGATCTGTCGAGCTCAGGACGGCTGCGCACCTTCCGGTTTGCACGGCGCATGCGCGACCTCGACCTCAGCAGCTACGACGTGCTGCACGCGCATGGCGACGACTACTGGCTGTGGCGCCGACGCGTGCCGGTGCACGTCCGCACGGTGCACGGCTCGTGCTTCGAGGAGGCGCTGCGCATCGGCGGCGTGAAGGAACGACTGCGCATGGGGCTGCTCGGACTCAGCGAGGTCCTGGCGAGCGTCGTGGCGGATCGCACCGTGGTCGTGTCTCCGCGGACACGACGGTGGCTGCCGTG
Organism: Demequina muriae; assembly: GCF_030418295.1. NCBI lineage: Bacteria > Bacillati > Actinomycetota > Actinomycetes > Micrococcales > Demequinaceae > Demequina > Demequina muriae. Next base: position 2,656,987 of record NZ_JAUHQA010000001.1, on the reverse strand, counting down.
GGTGAAGACGGTCATCCCCAATGGCGTCGATGCCGCGCGATTCGCTCCGGATCCGAGTGCGCGCGCCGCCGATCCCACGGTGCTGTTCGTCGGCACCTGGGAGAACCGCAAGCGCGGGCGGCTGCTCGCGGAGGCGTTTCAGGAGCACGTGCTGCCGACCCTGCCGCAGGCGCGACTCGAGATGGTGTGCCGCGATGCACCGTCGGACCCGGGGCCCGGGGTCCGTGTGCTCGGCACGCTCACCGACGAGGAGCTCGCAGCGGCCTACCGACGAGCGTGGGTGTTCTGCCTTCCCTCCGCCTACGAAGGCTTCGGCATCCCGTATGCAGAGGCCATGGCGAGCGGACTCCCCGTCGTTGCGACCCCCAACGTCGGGGCACGCTACGTCACGGATGAGGGTGCGGCAGGTGCGCTCGTTGAGCCCGACGCGCTGGGACCGGAGCTGCTCGCGCTGCTGACGGACGAGGCGAGGCGCGACCGCCTCGCCGCGGCGGGTCTCGCACGTGCGCGGGAGTTCGATCTCAGTGCTGTGGTCGATTCGTACGTCGCCCTGTACACGCCCGCGGTCGCCGCTCCTTCTGCCGCACGCGTCCGGCGATGAGAACGAGGATCGCGCGCATCGGCGATCTCACGGACGCCGATTGGGACCGGTGGGGACGGCTCGCGCACCGCGCCGTCGAGCCGAACGGCTGGCTCGATCCGGTGTTCGTGCGGCCGGCGGCGCGCTGGCCCGCGATGGCGGATGACCTCCTGATCGCCCTGACCGAGGACGACGAGGATCTGCGAGCCGTGCTGGCCTTCACCGTCAGCCGTCAGCGCCGGCTGCCGCTCACGCTCCTCACGACCGAGGGACGGTTCATGACCTGGCACGCGGACCGCCACCATCCGCTCGTCGACCCCGATTGCACGGACGATGCGCTCGGCGCCCTGCTGACCGGAATCGGGACGTCGGGACTCGGCCACCTGATCGAGATCAGCCTGTTCCCGGCCGATGGCCCGCTCGCCGACGCGCTGACGCGTCTCGCCGATGCGGGCGCCGTCGGTGTCACCGAGGTGGACACTGTTGCGAGCGTGCACGCAGCGAGGGCCTCCTCCGGTGACGACCCCGCCGACCGAGGTGTGCAGGGACTGCTTGAAGGCATCGTGAGGGGAGCGACCTCGCTGAAGGCAGATCATCGGCGCAAGCTCTGGAGCAAGGCGCGTGCGTTCGAGTCCCACACGGGCACGCCCCTCGAGCTCGAGGACTGGAGCACCCGAGAGGACGTCGCGGACCGCTTCATCGCTCTCCAGAGTCAGGGCTGGAAGGGCGACGAAGCCCGGGGCGGGGCGGGGTTCTCGACCGATCCTGCGTACGAGCAGTGGTTCCGGGACGTCGTGAAAGAAGCGCAGGAGCGCTCCACGCTCGTAGCGGTGGCGCTCACCGCTGCAGACCGCCTGGTGGCGTTGAACCTCGCCCTGGTATCGGGGAGCGCGTGCTCCGGGTTCGTGGACTGCTATGACGAGGATTTTCGGGGGTACGGGCCGGGCACGCTCGCACGCGTCGCGACGTGGCGATGGGCGCTGCAGACGAGGGATGTGGTGCTCTTCGATCCAGCCCTCAACGACCCTCGGATCGAGAATGCACGCCTGTATCCCGACGCGCGCGAGTTCCGCCATCTGGTCATCGGTGCAGGCGGTCGTGGCAAGGTCATGCTCGGTCGCAGATGGGGAGCGGTGGGCCGCGCGAAGAGCCGGTGGCACCGGTCCGACATCGACGAATGACCCCCGGAGGCGCGCCTCAGGGGACGACGGGGCCGTCCTCAGGGACCGGCATCCGGTCCACCTGGGTCTCGATCCGCCCCCACCTGCTCCCCGCCGCGTACCCCACACGGCTCGCGAGATGAGTGAGGTCGCTGAGCCGGCGGGTGCGACCGATCTTGCGCAGCGCACGCGACGCGAGTGACCGCACTGCGGCGCCCCGGCCGCTCGACGTGGGGGCCTGCGTCGGGGCATCGCCCCGCCCGCGGCCCCGGTCGGGCTCCCATGCAGGCAGGTCCGCGAACGCGGCGATCACGTCCGCGTACTTGTCGACCAGCACCCGGTTCCCCCGACCATACGACCTGAATTGCCGATAGGTGGCGCGCAGGCCCTCCCGGTTGGTGACATCGACTCGTGCGTCCGGAGCATGGCCCAGGCGATGGCCGAGCAGCTGCGCTCGCCAGCACAGGTCGAGATCCTCGCCGGTGCGAAGGCGCGGGTCGAAGCCGCCCAGCTGGCTGAAGAGAGCGGCTCTGATGCCCATGTTCCCCGCGCCGGCCACGGGCAGCTGAGGGAAGAAGGGCATGACGTAGCGTGACCACTCGTGATACTGCGCCTCGTCGGGGCGCGCGTTGAGCTCCCGCCGCCGGGATGTCCCCGTCACGATGGCGTCCGTCGAGAGCGCCTCGCCCATGGCCGCCACCCATCCGGGCGCCACCACATCGTCCGCATCGCAGAATGCCAGCTGAGCGCCCACCGCTGCGGCTGCTCCGACGTTGCGCGCGCCACCTGGTCCCCGCAGCTGCGACGAGTCGACGATGACCAGGCGCGGCACCCGGCCCGCAAAGGCGTGCGCGACCTCGGTGGTGTCATCGGTCGAACCGTTGTCGCTGATCACGACCTCCCAGGCGAACGGTGCCTGCTGAACGGCGAGCGCCTCGAGCTCGGCGCCGAGCGTCTCCGCCGCGTTGTACGCCGCGATCACCACGCTGAGCTGCACCTCAGGACCGCGCTCGCGCAGCGTCATGGACGTGCACCCGCTCGCGTCTGCATCGCGCGATCCTTGGCAAGACTGCGCACCGCGACCCGGCCCGCGAGCAGAGCGCTGACGGACGTCGCGGCCAGGCCGCGCCGAGACAGGCCCTCGAGGATGAGCTCCGTGACCTGAGCCCGATCGAAGGCGGGCGCGACCTCATCGGCGGCGATCGTCTCGGGGTCCCCGCGATCATCGTGCAGCAGCAGGATGCCGCCGCGGAAGGTCGACCTCAGGGCGCGCTCGGCGATCGCGCTCTCCTCATCATCCAGCCAGTCCAATCCGTCCCCCGTCCACAGCACCACCTCGAGCCCGAGCCTGCGGATCGCCAGCGCCTGGCGGGGCGTGTGCGCACCGTAGGGAGGGCGGTACAAGGTGACCGTCGCGCCCGAGATGTCCTCCACCTCACGCACGCAGGCCCTGATCATGGCCACGGAGTCCCGCGTCGACATGGTGAGGATCGAGCGATGATCGTCGCCGTGCAGCGCGACCTCGTGCCCCTCGTCGGCGATGCGGCGCATGAGGTCAGGGTGGGCGCGCGCCTGGCGAGCGAGCACGAAGAACGTGGCCCGCGCCTCGTGGGACGCGAGCACATCGAGGATGCCGGGGGTGTGGTCTGGGTGGGGGCCGTCGTCGTACGTGAGACCCACCACCGGGTCCGTGGTGTCGACGCAGAACACTCCCAGCGCTCCGGCGAGCGCCTCAGGGACGTCGAACGGCACCCATCGTGCGCTGGCGAACTCGCCACCGTGGGGCCGGGGGTCCGATTCGATGTCGCGCCGTCTGACGATCAAGGATCGTTTCCGACCGAGCATCATTCCCCCAGGTGCGAGCGGATCGCGGGTGTCACGCGCAGGTGCGCGGCGCGGGCGCACGCGCGCGTCTGAGCCGACTGTAGCGCGCCATTCCCAGGCGTGGAAGGGGCGGGAATCGCGGCGCTGGGCCTCACGGCGGGGGCGCCACCTGGGGGAGGGTCCGGTCGATGCGGCCGATGCGCTCACCGGCACGTCTGCCTATGCGTCGGGCGAACGCGGTGGGGTCCACGCGGCGCGGCGTCAGCACGCGCGGCCACCGCCGCCCCGCAGCGACCCCGTCACCGGCGTCGGGGGTGGTCTCACGGTCCGCCGGTCCCGCGTCCGTCATGTCGATGGCGGGGGAGACCGGCGGCTGCCACTCACCTGCGTCGATCGCCGACGCGATCGGCGCGTAGCGATGGCGCAGCTGCCTGTCCGCGGCACCGAACGCGAAGGCATGGCGGTACGCGGACACGACGCCGCCGCGCAGCCGCACGTGGACCACGGCCTCGTCGCAGGGGTGCAGGGCGTACCCCGCCAGCTGGAGACGGCAGCAGAGGTCGATATCCTCACCCACCCTCAGCTCTTCATCGAAGCCACGGACCTCGGCGAATGCGGCGGCGGTGACGGCCAGGTTGCCCGAGCCGGCTCCCCGCATCCCGGGGAGGTAGCTGAGGGGGAAGCCGGCCGCCGCGCCCATGCCACCGGACCGCGTGTTGAGCGCGGCGAAGTCGAGCGCGCCCGCCACGGCATCGTGGTGGTCGAGCGCGTGGACGAGTGCTGACAGCCACCCTGGCCCGACCACATCGTCCGCGTCGCAGAACGCCAGCGCGCGGGCCGTCGCCTGGGCGGCGCCGATGTTGCGCGCGGCGGCGGGCCCGCGCCTGGCCGAAGCATCGATGACGCGCAGCCGGGGGAGACGGGTCTGCCAGGAGCGTGCGAGAGCCGCGGTCCCGTCGATGGATCCGTTGTCGGCGATCAGCACCTCGGCGCCGACTTCCCGGCATTGCGGGGCGAGGGCGGACAGCTGCGCGTCGAGCGTCGACTCGGCGTTGTACGCAGGGATGATGACGCTGATGCGTGCGCCTGCAGTCATCGCCGTCCCCTCGCTCCTGGCGTGCCAACCCCCACTAGGCACGACAGTAGCGGTGCGCGGCGTCTCACAGATAGAGCGTGCGGAACCGGATCGATCCGCGGAGGCGGCCCCATCGTCGGGCCACCGTGCCCATCCATCGATAGCGCCAGCGCGGCACCAGGGCGGCCGCCGGCGCGGCGAGAATCAGCACGCACCATCGGACGAGCGCCCCCACCGTGCTGGATCGCGGTGCGCCGCGATCGCGGAAGCGCCGATACGCGTCGACGGCTCCGATGCCCCAGTTGACCTGCTGGCGCCATATCTCGCGCGCGGTCACGCGCGGGTGGACGGCCACGCGTGCACCGGCGACGCGCACCATGGGGTGGCCGGCGAGCTGCATCGACCAGCAGAACGCTGTGTCCTCGGAGCCCCAGGTCATGTCCTCGGGGAATCCTCCGCCAGCGTCGAACGCGTCCCGACTCACCCCGATGCCGTTGCACGCTCCGACCGCGTCCAGGAACCCGCGGTCGGCGATGACCGCACGCCATCCCCTCCCGGCGGAATCAGGCAGCGCCTCGAGGCTCGCGTCCTCGTGCGGCGCATCCCAACTGCCGCAGCAGAACTCATCCTGAGCAAGCGCATCGGCCATGGCCGCCAGAAAGCCCGGCTGCACCGCGTCATCCGCATCGATCCACACGACGTGCGCGAAGCGGGCGTGACGTGCGCCGACGTTGCGGGCGTGGGCCGCGCCGCGCCGCGCGGAGGCATCGACGACGGTCAGCGCCGGCAGGCGATCGCTCCAGGACCGCGCGACGTCAGCAGTCGCGTCGGTCGAGCCGTTGTCCGCGATGACGACCTCCCACGCGCCGTCCCACTCCTGCGCCGCGAGCGCTCCCAGCTGGCGGGGGAGCGACTGCGCACTGTCGAAGCAGGGGATGACGACGGACAGCGCAACCGGGGATTCGCGTGGGTCCATGCCCTCACCTCATCTTCCTGGCGTGATGCTACCGCTGGGTCCGCCCCCGCACTACGGTGTGCCTATGGCTGATGCTGCGCCCGTGGTGTCGTGCATCGTCGCGACCAACCGCGCCAGCCCCTTCCTGGACGAGGCGCTCCGCTCGGTCGGCGCCCAGACTCACCCCCGCCTCGACATGGTCGTGGTCGACGACGGGTCTCCTGACCCGTCAGCCCTCGCACGCATGCTGACCGCTCACCCCGCAGTCACCCTCGTGCGAGTGCCGCCGTCAGGGGTGGCGTCTGCTCGCAATACCGGCGTGCGGCACGCTCGAGGCGAGATCCTGGCGTTCCTCGATGACGACGATCGTTGGGAACCGGACAGGGTCGCACTGCACGTCGAGGCGTTGGGTCGATCCTCGGCCGCTTCCGCCAGCTACGGGGACCTGCGCACGATCGACGCCGCGGGCCGGGTCATGGGCGAACCCGACCAATTCGACGCGACCACGGCAGACATCGTGGCGCGACGGGTGACCGTGATGCTGCCCAACCTGGTGGTCCGGCGATCCGCCTTCGACGCTGTGGGGGGCTTCGACGAGCGCCTGACTCTCGCCGAGGACCTCGACCTCGTGTTGAAGCTCACCGGCATCGGCCCGCTCGTCTACGCGCGAGGGGCGATCAGCGACTATCGCACCCACGACGGCAACGTGACCCGACGCCACCGCGCGCTGGCGGAGGCGATTCGCCTCGTGATCGCGAGACGGCGCGACGCCGACCCGCGCCACGCGGACGACTATGCCGTCAGCCTGCGCGCCAATGACAGGTTCGCGTGGTGGAGCGCGCAGCGTGCGGCGAAGGCCGCACTGCGCGGACGGCACCCCTGGCGAGCCGTGAGCGAGGTCGCGTGGGCGGCGCGGTTCGCGCCTGCGGCACCGGCCGATGCGGTCGCGCGTCGGCTCATACCTGGCGCCTCAGCGCGAGGCTGAGCGCGCTCACTCCTGCCGCCACGCACAGTCCGGTGCCGATGAGCCCCGGGGTCATGGCGCCGGGGTGATAGCCCGCACCCGCCCAGCCCACCATCAGGAGCGCCCCCACGGCACCCGAGAGGGCAGCGACGCTCGCTCCGAACGCGACGAAGGCCCGTGACCGCGGTGCGCCGGACGGGAGCCACCACGCAGCCAGGATCCCGACCAGCGGAGCGCACGCGACCACATCGGCGAACCGGGAGGAGAAGGCCGCGACCTCCAGGGCGCCGACCGCAGCCGCCGTGACCGCCAGGACAGGCACCAGCACGCCTCGGGGCACGAAGCGCGGTGCGAGCCACACCAGCACGCAGCAACAGGCGACGGCCACCGCCAGCCGTTCACTGGGAAGCGTGTTGATCTCATAGCCGAAGTCCCCGAGGTACGGGCGCGGCAGCACGGCATCGTGAAGCGCCGTCGCGACCACATAGACGACCACGGGCAGCGCGCCGGCGATCAGTGCCTGCCTCCAGCGTCCACGCACCGCATGCACGGCGAGCAGCAGGCCGGTCGGGATGATGATCAGCCACGGCGCGAGGTCCGCAGCGCGGGCCAGCGTCGGTTCGCTCCATTGCTCGCGAAGGTCAGCGCCGAGGGCGAGAGTCGAGCCGTCGAACTCCTGACCGGCGGTGGTCGTCACCGCCCACGCGTACAGGGCGATGAACACCGCCGCGCTCGCTGCCGAGACTGCGAGTCGCTCGCGTACCGATGTGCGTGTCGTGCCGTCCATGGCCCCCCTCACACGGCCGTCGGTGACGGCCTGCGGTCACTCTAGCGAGCGACGCGGCTCGTCGGCTCAGTGAGGGTCGGCGATCGAGGTCGCCTGCTCGAGAAACGCCCGCACGTCGTCGAGCACCCGCTGGTCGACGGAGTGCCCCAGGCCCGGGTACACCCGTGCGGTCAGGGAGCTGTGTGCCGGCAGGAACGCGGCCGTGTGCGTCACGGCGATGCCCGGGATCACCGGATCCGCGTCGCCCCGACCCCAGAAGACCGGCGGACGCAGGTCGCTCAAGGTCGCATCGGCCGGCTGGGCCGCGTCCGTGACGAACCCGGCCAGGACCACGGTGGCGGCGATGCGCTCGGGCCGCGTGCGCAGCAGCTGCAGCGCCATCAGCCCACCTTGGGAGAAGCCCATGGGGACGAGCGCGACCTCGGAGCCCACGTGATCGTCGATCCACCTCCAGACGGCCTGCGTCGCGGCGGCGATGGGGGCCGGGGGAGGGACATCGGGGAGCGTGAGGGGGAACCACGCGAACCCCGCGCCCGGCATCGGGATCGGCGCGCGCAGCGACACCCACGGCATGCCCGCCGGGAGCCACGGGGCCAGACCCGCCAGGTCGCCCTCGTGTGAGCCATAGCCATGCAGCAGCACCACCACCGGACCCGGTGGGCGGTGGGCGTCGTCCCAGTCGGGGGAGTACACGGCAGCAGTGATGTCCATGCCCCCAGTATCCCGGGCGGTGGCCGCCGCGTGACGCCCGCAGACCTATGCTGGGCGTGCTCAAGGGTGAGCGCGCCCCTTGACCCGCCACCGATCGGCCACTCCTATGACCTCCCTCTCGCCAGCACGCACCCGCCTTGCGCTCTTCGCGCTCGCGCTGGGCGGATTCGGCATCGGCACCACGGAGTTCGTGGCGATGGGGCTGCTGCCGGACATGGCGCGCGACCTGGTGCCCGCACTGTGGGACGCCAGCCCGGAGCAGGCGATCGCGCGCGCCGGCTGGATCGTGACCGCCTACGCCGCGGGCGTCGTCGCCGGCGCGCCCACGATCGCCGCCATCGTGGCCCGGTACCCGCGCAAGACGGTGCTCACCGTGCTGGCGGCGGCCTTCACCGTCGGCACGGTCGCGTCAGCGGTCGCTCCCACGTTCGAGACCGTGGTGGCCGCGCGGTTCCTGGCCGGCCTGCCCCACGGCGCGTACTTCGGCATCGCGGCACTCGTCGCGGCACGGCTCATGGGGCCGGGCAAGCGCGGCCAGGCCGTCGCGTTCGTCCTGGCGGGTCTGACCATCGCCAACGTGATCGGCGTGCCCGCGATCACCTACCTCGGCCAACAGGCCGGCTGGCGGCCCGCCTACCTGGCCGTCGCCGGACTGTTCGCACTGAGCACGGCGTCGATCATCGCGTTCGTGCCTCGCGCTCCGGGCGATCCTGGCGCCACGATGGGGCGCGAGCTCCGGGCGTTCGCGCGCCCCGCAGTGTGGTTCGCGCTGCTGACCGGCGCTCTCGGCTTCGGCGGGTTCTTCGCCGTCTACAGCTACGTCTCGCCGCTCGTCACCGAGGTCACCGGAGCCACCGAGTCGCTGGTCCCGGTCGCCCTCGTCGTGCTGGGGCTGGGCATGACTGCTGGCAACTTCGTCGGCGGCCGGCTGGCGGATCGCGGCGCCCTGAGAGCCGTGTTCCAGCTCTTCGGCGTCTTCGTCGCCGCGCTGCTGGTCCTGATCGCGGGAGCGGGCTCGGTCCCCGGCCTGCTTCTTGGCCTGTTCCTGGTGGGCGGCGCAGCCGCGGCGCTGTCGCCAGCGATCCAGACACGGCTCATGGATGTGGCGGGCGACAGCCAGACCATGGCCGCTGCGCTCAACCACTCCGCCCTCAACATCGGCAACGCGCTCGGTGCGTTCCTCGGCGGCATCGTCATCGCGGCCGGGTGGGGGTATCTCGCACCGACGTGGCTGGGCCTCGTGCTGTGCGTGCCCGGGGTGGTGTGCGCCGCGCTGGGGTGGGCCGCGACCCGCGGCGACCGTGGCCCCTCGCCGGACGAGACACGCGGCACGGCCGATGCGCAAGCCACAGCACCCTCGACCGCAGTCCCGCGCTGACCTCACGACAGCGCTAGCCTCACGACCGCGCCAGCCTCACGACCGCACTCGGCGCGCAGGTGGACGGTGCGCATGCTTGACTGACAGCGAGGGCGCGGACCGCGTCCGACACCACACGAAGGGCAGCGACATGGCAGTGCACAGCAAGGCTTCGACGGTTTGGCACGGATCACTCGCAGAGGGCAAGGGAACGACGACCCTGGCCACTGGGGTCGCGACGCTGGCGGTGGACTGGAAGGCACGCGCAGAGGGTTCGGGGTCGACCACCACCCCTGAAGAGCTGATCGCTGCGGCCCACGCCTCGTGCTACTCGATGGCGCTGTCGCACGCGCTCACCGAGGCGGGTACACCACCCGAGCAGATCGACACCAGCGCCGAGGTGACGTTCGTGCCCGGAGAAGGCATCACGTCGTCGGTCCTGACCGTCACCGCGACGGTGCCCGGCATCGACCAGGTGCGCTTCAGCGAGTTCGCAGAAGAGGCCAAGGACGGCTGCCCGGTGTCGCAGGCGCTGGCCGGCACTCACGTCGCCCTCGAGAGCGCGACCCTGCTGTAACGTCCGCGCTGCGCAGCCCCGCGGGGCTGCGCGGTCAGCGTGGCTGCGGTGTCCGCGGGGCTGCGCTTTCCGCGGGTCAGAGCGTGCGATGCGTGAAGCGGCCGGCGACCAGCGTCGCCGCGACGGGCATGCGCACCAGAGCGGAGTTGACGCAGTGAAGCGGATCCGCCTCCAGCACCACGAGGTCGGCGGGTCCGCCCTCGGCGACATGCAGTGTGCCGGCGGAGGCGATCAGCGCCTGCTCGCGCGTCAGCGAGTGCTCGGGGTGCCACGGCGCTCGCTCGTCTGCAGAGCGGTGCACGGCAGCCGCGATCGCGCGCCACGGGTCGAGGGGGGCGACCGGCGCATCAGACCCGAGCAGGAGCCGTGCCCCCGCGTCTCGGAGCGCCCCCAGCGGGAACGCGCGATCGGCGCGGTCCGGCCAGATGCGTTCGGTGGGGTCGCGGTCGTCCCACAGGTGCTCTGGCTGCACCGATGCGGCGACACCGAGGGCGGCGAACCTCGACAGGTCGTCGTGCCGGACCAGCTGCGCGTGCTCGATGGTGCCCTGAGCGCCCGTGCGCTCGAAGGCGTCCAGGGCATGAGTCACGGCGGCGTCCCCGATTGCGTGCACGGCCGCCGTGAAGCCGTGGTCCACGGTGCGGGTGAGCAGCGCCTCCGACTCCTCGGGAGACACCGTCAGGACGCCGCGGGTGTCGCGGCCAGGGTACGGATCATGGCAGTACGCGGTGCGCGTGTTGAGTGACCCGTCAGTGATGATCTTGAGCGGCCCGATGGTGAGCAGGCCGTCGGTGCCGGGGACCTCGTCTCCCGTGCGCCACCCTGCCTCGATGCGTTCGTCGAACTCGGCGGGGTAGAAGCCGGAGTGCACCCGCAACGCGTGCAGGCCCCTGGTCATGCGCTCGGTCCACCCGGCGAGGTTGTGGGCCATCTCGAGATCGACGATGCCCACCACGCCGCGTGACGCGGCAGCGACGGCGGCTTCGGAGATCGCGAGATCCTCGTCTCCGGGCGCCGCCTTCTCGAGGCGCATCTGCAACGCGAACGCATCGTCCTCGCGCAGCACCCCGGCATCGGGAAGTCCGTAGCGGTCCCGCGCCGCGGTGTTCACCCAGCACGCGTGCATGTCGCCCGACAGCACCACCACTGGCCGGTGCGGGGCGACCTCATCGAGCACCTCGGCAGTCGCCTCGTCCTCCCACATGGCGTCGCGGTACCCATAGCCGATGATCGGCTCGTGCATCTCGATCTCGGCGACCATGCGCGCGGCGATGATCTGGCCGGCGGCTGCGGCGCTGCGGGCCCCGGAGAGATCGAGCCGGCGTCGCACGATGGCCCACTGGGTGAAGTGCACGTGGTGGTCCCACAGCCCGGGCGTCACCCAGCGGCCCTCGAGATCGAGGACCTCAGCCGCAGGTCCGGACGGGGCGGCTCCGCTCGCCGGTGCGATGCCCGCCACCGTGCCCCCGCGAACGGCGATGTCGACGGGGGTGTCGCGCCCCAGCAGGCGGGCATTGCGCAGGAGCAGGTCGGTCATGAGGGGGCACCGCCAAGGGCGTCGGAGGGCTCAGGGATGGGGCCAGGATAGTCACGGCGCGACCGCTACCATCGCCACATGGCCGCCCGATCACCCTCAGGAGCCATCTCGACCGCGCGTGAGGCGCTCATCGGCGCATCGACCGCCTGGCGTGGCCTGCGCACGTGGAGCACATCCCCGGCACTCATGGCCTGGGGGCTGCTGCCGGGAGCAATCACCACCGTGCTGTTCGGCGCATCCGCCTTCGTCGTCGCGACCCAGGTCGCGGACTGGTCGAGGGCCATCGCCGAGCTCGTCGTGTCGGAGGACGGATGGGCGCAGTCCGCCGTGCAGGTGATCGCCGGTCTCGCCGTGGTGGCGGCGACGGTGCTGGTCGCGGTGTACGCATTCACCGCCTTCACCCTCACCATCGGACAGCCGTTCTTCGAGAGGATCGGCCGCGCCGTCGATGCCCAGCAGGGCTTCACCGGGGCCGAACCCGACGAGCCGTGGGCGCGGGCGCTGCTGCGAAGCGTGAGCGAAGGCGTGAGACTTGCGCTGCTCACCCTCCCTTTCGCGATGGGGCTCTTTCTGATCGGGCTGGTGCCGGTGGTGGGTGGCCCGGCGGCGTTCATCGCGGGCGCGACGATCGGCGGCTGGTTCCTCGCGCTCGAGCTCACGGCGTATCCGCTCGCGAGGAGGGGCCACGTGTCACTGGCAGCACGGCGGGCGGTGCTGCGGCAGCACCGGGCGCGCTCGGGAGGCTTCGGCGCGGCGGTCTTCGTGCTGTTCCTGATCCCCCTGGGGGCGGCGCTGTTCATGCCGGCGGCGGTGGCCGGCGCGACCTTGCTGGTCCACGGCGCCACCAGCACACCCGCCGGCGCCGGCGCCGGTGCTACACGCGCCCCAGAGGAGCGGCGGCCCGTCGAAGGGCGCTGAGCGCAGCGGTGACCGCCGGGTCCACCGACGTCGTCGCCCGGAGGGCGGCGAAGACAGCGCGCCGCGGCGCTCCCGGCAGCGGACTGCGGGGCAGGTCCGGTGGCGCCGTCATCCACATGAGGCCAGGGAGCAGCGACACCGCCTCGCCCGCGGCGACCAACGCGATATGGGCCTGGAGATCAGCGGTCTCGTAGCGCACATCGGGCTCGAATCCTGCGAGCCGGCACGTCTGCTCGGCGAAGTGCCGCGAGGCGGTGCCACGGGGCTCCATCACCCACGCGCTGTCCCGGTGATCGGCCAGGGAGGCGGTGGGTGTCCGCGACGCGACGGAGATCTCGTCCTCGACCAGCGTCTCCCTGCGCAGCCCCGGGTAGTGAGGCGCGGAATGGTGAGGGTACTCCTCGGCCACGACCACGTCGTACTTGCGTGCCCACGTGTCTTCGAGCGCTTGAGCGGGCTCGCTCTGCGTGACCTGGAGCCGCACGCGTGGCGCCGCCTCACGGAGGTGGGAGAGAGCGCTGGGCAGCAGTGACAACGCCGCCGATTGGAACAGTGCGAGCCGCACCGTGCCTGCCGGTTCATCGTGGGTGGCGCGCAAGTCCGATTCCGCGGCCTCGACCGCGTCCAGCACGGTGTCGGCTGCGTCGACCAGCCGCTCGCCGGCCATCGTGAGCACGAGCCGTCGTCCCGACTTGCGCAGCAGTCGCACACCCGTCTCCGCCTCGAGTGCCGAGAGCTGCTGCGACACGGCCGATGCGGTGTAGCCGAGGCTGTCCGCAGCTCCCGCGACCGTGCCGCGGATGGCGAACTCGCGCAGAGTCCTCAGGCGGTGGATCGTCAGCATGCCGACAGTTCAGCACACCTTCACAATGAACTCCACTATTAATGGATGGACCTCAAGTATCAGTGAGCCGCAGACTGAGGTCATGGCCGTCCCCGCCGCTGTTCCTGTCCATCACGACGCTGATCGTGCCGTCCGCCAGGTGCGCCGATGGCTCGAGGAATCCGAGACGTCGCGTCCCACGCTCGGAGCGCGGATCATGGGCCACGCCCTGAGGTCGGACGGAGGTCTGCGATACCTGACCGAGGTCGTGGACGGGCTGGTGCGGCCGGAGGACCCCCAGGTGGCGGCAGCGGCCCTGCGCCGCGCATCGGCCGACGCACCCGGACACCTCCCGTCACCGTTGGTGTGGCTGGCGCGCGCCGGAGCGGTGGCGTCACGGCTCGCCCCACGGACGACGGTCGCGATCGCGCGTCGCTTTGTCCGCGCCCTCGTCGCGCACCTCGTGGTCGACTCGCGCCCGCGTCGACTGTCCAAGGCACTGCGGGCCCTGCGAGCCGGGGGAGAGGAGCTGAACGTCAACCTGCTGGGCGAGGCGGTGCTGGGGCGAGCCGAGGCCGGGCGTCGCGTCGAGCGCACGCGGGCTCTCATCGAGCACCCCGACGTGGACTACGTGTCGATCAAGGTCTCGGCTGCGACCGCGCCTCACTCGCCGTGGGACGTCGACGGCGCCGTGGAGGAGATCACCGCGGCACTGTTCCCGCTGTACGAGGCGGCCCGCGACGCATCCGGCACGTTCGTCAACCTCGACATGGAGGAGTACCGGGATCTCGAGGTGACTCTCGCAGTCTTCGAGCGGCTCATGCGGGACGACCGCCTGCGGGACCTGTCGGCAGGCATCGTGCTCCAGGCGTACCTGCCGGAGTCCACCAGTGCGCTGGAGCGCGTGCAGCGTCTCGCGCGCGAGCGCGTCGAGAGCGGGGGAGCGCCCCTGCGCGTCCGCATCGTGAAGGGCGCGAATCTCTCGATGGAACGCGTCGAGTCCGAACTGCGGGGGTGGCCGCTGGCACCCTGGGGCAGCAAGGTCGAGAGCGACGCCCACTACAAGCGGATGATCGACGCGGCGCTCACCCCGGAGTCCACCAGGAGCCTGCACGTCGGAGTCGCCGGGCACAACCTCTTCGATGTGGCGCACGCATGGGACATGGCCACGCGCCGCGGGGTCGCGGGAGCAGTGCAGTTCGAGATGCTGCTCGGCATGGGAGAGCCGGTGGCCAGCGCCGTCGCGCGGGACGTCGGAGCCCTGCGGCTCTACACGCCCGTGGTCGATCCCGCCGACTTCGATGTCGCTCTCGCCTACCTGGTGCGTCGTCTCGAGGAGGTCGCGAACCCGCAGAACTTCCTGTCGAGGCTCCCGACGCTGGCCGCGACCCCGGCCGACTTCGACCGCGAGGAGAGAGCCTTCCGCGAGGCGTGCGCGCTGGCAGCACGACCCGCGCCGTCACCGTCGCATCGGGCAGCCGGACTCCCGCCTGCGCCCCAGGACGGATTCCGCAACGCCTCCGACGCCGACCCGGCGGTCGAGACCGTGCGTCGACAGGGGGCGGCGACCCTGAGCCGAGCGTCCGCACGCTCGGCCGGGGCGGAGGCCATCGCCGCGGCCCGCATCGAGCATGCCACGGAGCTGGCCGTCAGCATCAGTGAGGTTCATGCGGGTGGCCTGCGCTGGGGACGCACGGCTGGCGCTGAGCGCGCCCGCCTGCTCGAAGACGTCGCCGATCAACTGGAGCGTAGGCGCGACGAGCTCGTGGAGGTCATGGCCTCCGAAGCTGGCAAGACCCTCGATCAGGCGGATCCCGAGGTGTCGGAGGCCATCGACTTCGCGCGCTACTACGCCCGGAGCGCGCGACGTCTCGACGACCTCGACGGCGCCGTCCCGGTGCCACGGGCGCTGACCGTCGTCACGCCGCCGTGGAACTTCCCGGTCGCGATCCCGGCCGGCTCCACGCTCGCCGCCCTCGCGGCGGGGTCCGCGGTGATCCTGAAGCCCGCAGAAGAGGCGCGTCGATGCAGCGCCGTGCTCGTCGACGTGCTGCGCGGTGCGGGCGTTCCCGCGGACGTGGTGCGCCTCATCGACATCGACCCGCAGCGGCTGGGTCACGCGCTCATCGGAGATCCGCGCGTGGATCAGGTGATCCTCACGGGCGCCTTCGAGACGGCGCAGGGATTCCTGGACTCGCGACCCGACCTCCACCTGCATGCGGAGACGTCAGGGAAGAACGCGATGATCATCACGCCCAGCGCTGACGTGGACCTCGCGGTGCGCGACCTCGTCGCATCCGCCTTCGGCCACGCCGGTCAGAAGTGCTCCGCGGCCTCCCTCGCCGTGCTCGTGGGGTCCGTGGCGGAGTCGCCTCGGTTCCATCGGCAGCTCCGCGATGCGGTGACGTCACTGCGTGTGGGCGCCGCCACCGACCCCGGGACCCAGATGGGGCCCGTGATCGCCGAGCCCACCGGCAAACTCGAGAGGGGCCTCACGCAGCTCGACGGTGAGGAGACCTGGTGGGTGGAGCCCCGCAGGCTGGCCGACGGGCTGTGGACGCCCGCGGTGCGCGGTTGGGTGGAGCCGGGAGCCTTCCTCCACCGGATCGAGTGCTTCGGCCCGGTGCTGGGCATCATGCGAGCGCGCGACCTCGACCACGCGATCGAGCTGGTGAACGCGGTCGACTACGGGCTCACCTCCGGGATCCATTCCGTGGACGAGGAGGAGATCAGGACCTGGGTGGACCGCATCGAGGCGGGCAATCTCTACGTCAACAAGGCCACGACCGGCGCGATCGTGCAGCGTCAGCCCTTCGGAGGCTGGAAGCGCTCCGTGGTGGGCCCCACGGTGAAGGCAGGCGGACCCCACTACGTGGCCACGCTCACCGGATGGGACCGCGCCGAGCTCTCGATCGGCGGTGACGCCGGGGGAGAGCTGGACCCTCGTGTGAAGGCAGTCGTCGGCGCCGCAGGTGCCGAGTGGGTGCGGGCGGCGGCACTCGCAGACCAGAGCGCCTGGGACACGCAGTTCGATGGCGGCCACGACCCTACGGGGCTCGCGTGCGAGGCGAACGTGCTCCGGTACGTCCCGACGCCCACCATGGTGCGGTGGGACGGCACGGCCGCCGACGACCTCGTCCGGGTCTGCGCCGCGATGGTGCGCGCAGGCGGGAGTGGCATCGTCAGCACTGCGGTCCCGCTGCCCGCGCCCCTGGCCGAGGCGTTTGACGCCGCGGGCGTGCGGGTGCGCCGAGAGTCGAGCGAGGCGTCCATCGCGGCGATGAGGGACCACGGCCTGGCGCGCGTCCGCATCGTCGGGACGGTCGATGGCGAGTGGAGGGGTCACGCGGACATCGCGGTCTTCGACGGACCCGTGACCGCCGCTCCCGCGCTCGAGCTCATGCCGTTCCTGCGGGAGCAGGCAGTGTCGCTCACGAGCCATCGCTATGGCACCCCGTTTCGACCCGCACAGCGGGTCGCGAAGGACCTGCGGCACGGCGGACGGCTCGGAAGGCAGTGACGGCGCTCGCTTAGTGTGGTCCCCATGCGGACCGTCACGCGGCTCGGCGCTGGAGCCGATCAGCTCATTCCTCTATTCGAGGCGATCCGCGCCGATGCCGGCGTGGACGTTTCCACGCCGGATGAGGCGCGGCGCGAGGCCCTCGACAGTGCCACGGAACTCGACCCGCCGCACGTGGCGGACGGGCGCTCCGACGCCACAGACCTTCCGTTCGTGACCGTGGATCCCCCCGGATCGCGAGACCTCGATCAGGCGGTGCACATCGAGAGGATGCGGGCGGGCCACCGTGTGCGATACGCGATCGCGGATGTCGGTGCCCATGTGGTTCCCGGCGGGGCGCTCGATCGCCTGGCCCACGCGCGAGGCGTCACGATCTACTGTCCCGACACCCGTGTGAGCCTGCACCCCCGCGAGATGTCGGAGGCACACGCGTCACTGCTGCCCGGTCAGCGCACCAAGGCCGTCGTGTGGACGTTCGACGTCCTCGCGGACGGCTCCATCGGCGGCGTGGCTCTCGAGCGCGCGTGGGTGCGGTCGAGACGCCAGTACGCGTACCGCGAGCTCGCGAGCTCCACAGACGCCGAGTCGCGCGACCTCGTGGCGCGGCTCGCCGAGGTCGGCCAGGCCCGCCGGCGCATGGTGCGGTCCCAGGGCGGCGTCACCCTTCCCAAGCCGTCGCAGGAGGTGGTTCCCGTCGGGGACCGGTTCGTGCTGCGGCTCGAGGCCGGGCGCCCGCTCGAGGACGACAACGCCCAGGTGTCCCTCGCCACCGGGATGGTGGGCGCGTCGCTCATGATCGCCGGCGGAGCGGGAGTGCTGCGGACGATGCCGGCGGCCGATGCGGGCGCGGTGACCAGACTCCGCGCCCAGGCGGGGGCTCTGGGCGTGCGGTGGAGGAAGGGACAGGACTACTCCGACGTGCTGGAGTCCCTCGACCATGGGGCGCCTGAGACCGCCGCATTTCTGGACGCGGCGACGGTACTGTTTCGGGGCGCAGACTGGAGTGCCTTCGATCTCGCTCATGACGGTGCCGCGCTGCCCGATCCCGTGACTCACGGTGCGTTGGGAGCGCCGTACTCCCATGTCACTGCGCCGCTGCGCAGGCTCGTGGATCGGTACGCCGCTGAGGCCGCACTCGCCTCGGCACGCGGGCGCGAGGTGCCAGCGTGGGCGCGGGCAGGCCTGGCGGCGGCCGCGGACGACACTGCGGCGGGCAGCCGACGCGCGGGCGACGTGGAGCGCCGATGCGTCCACGCTGTCGAGTCAGCGGTGCTGCGCACGCGGGTGGGTGAGACCTTCGAGGGAGTCGGGCTCGACGACCGTACGGTCCAGCTGGTCGACCCACCCGTGGTCGCGCGATGCGAGGGCGACGTGCAGCCCGGGGTTCTCCAGCGCGTGCGGCTCGTGAGCGCGGCGCCGCCGGACCCGCCTCGCTTCGTCACCGACTGAGGTCGTCCGCCTCCGACGCTCGGAACATCCTCGCGGGCGGGTCGGTTGACGTGGACGACCCGGTCATGCCGATCTGGAGGAGGTGCAGTCATGGCCCCGCAAGCATGGAGCGACAAGCGCGAACGCCAGTACGAGAAGATCAAGGCGTCACAGCTGGACTCAGGGAAGTCGACGGACGAGGCCGAGGAGATCGCCGCCCGCACCGTCAACAAGGAGCGCGCGCGCTCGGGGGAGTCGGAGCAGGCGTCGAAGGCCTCGACCGACGACATCTCGAGCGGGCGCCGTGGCGGACTGCGGTCCCACTCCGGTGCGAAGGGCCGCACCAAGGACCAGCTGTATGAAGAGGCCAAGCGCAAGGGAGTCGAGGGCCGGTCGAGCATGACGAAGGCCGAGCTGGAGAAGGCGCTGGATCGCTGACCTCGCGCAGGCCCCCCGAGGGTCCTAGGCTGAGGGTGCAGGCTAAGTGAGCGTGCCTGGAAGGAGACGAACATGTCGGATCAGAAGTCAACGGACACCCGTCACTACCGGTTCGAGCAGATCCGTGCGAGAGAGCTCGCACGGGGCGCCTCTGACGACGAGGCGACGCGCATCGCGACCGAGACGGTCGACAAGGTCATCGCGGCGGAGGGCGAGTCCAAGTAGACTCCCGGGCGTGGAGGAGCCGCGCGATCTCGAGAGCAAGACACCGCCGGAGGCGACCGCGCGAGACCTGCCCGTCAGGGTGAGCAGCGCCGTGTGGACCGTGCCGAATGTGATCTCGATGGTGCGCATCGGGCTCATCGGTGTCTTTGGATGGCTCCTCGTCGCGGGCTACGACCTCTGGGCCGTGGGCGCGCTCGTGGCTGCGGGCGTGAGCGACTTCCTCGACGGCTTCCTCGCACGCCGGTGGCAGCAGGTCACGGTCCTGGGCCGGCTCCTCGATCCCGCCGCGGACAGGCTGCTCACGATCGTGGTCGTCATCGCACTCGCGCTGCGGGGCGCCGTGCCGTGGTGGCTCGTGGCTATCCTGCTCGCGCGTGACGCGATGGTGGCGACGGTCGTGCTGGTGGGGCGCACCCACCACGTGTCCACTCCGCAGGTGACGTTCACGGGCAAGGCCGCCACGGCGGCGCTGTACGTCTTCCTGCCGCTCGCGTTCCTCGCTCACGACCGTTGGGATGGCGTGCACGTCGCGGCGATCATCGGTGCGTGTGCGGCCGCGGGCCTGTACTGGATCTCTGGGATCGCGTACGTCCGCGATGTCTCGCAGCGTTCCCACTCGGGCACGATCGGCGCGTCCGCCCGGAGGGGCCAGGAGCACCTAGGATGATGGGGACGGTCAACGTGAGAAAGGTGGCGTCATGACGTACGACGAAAGCCCCGTCGAGCGCACGATGTCGCTCGACGCGCAGATGCCGGTGGACGAGCACGCTCCTCACCGCCTGTCGCCGCAGGATCAGACGGCTGTGGACGCCCTCGATGAGGACTGCGCGCTGCTGATCGTGCACCATGGCCCCAACCAGGGGGCGCGGTTCCTGCTGGACGTGGACGTGACCACTGCCGGGCGCTCCGTGTCCGGGGACATCTTCCTCGACGACGTGACGGTGAGCCGCGAGCACGTGCAGTTCATCCGCGACGGCAAGAAGTTCTTCGTGAAGGACTCTGGCTCCCTCAACGGCACGTACGTGAACCGGGAGCCTGTCACCGAGGTGGAGCTGCACGATGGCGACGAGGTGCAGATCGGCAAGTACCGTATGAGCTTCTACCCCGGAACGGCCAGCTGACCTCAATGTCCGCGCTCAGGGCCGTGGACGCTGCGTCCAGCGGCGCAGCGCACCCGGCGGCAGACACGACGTCGGCCGACGATTCGGCGCCTGCGCTCCTCGGCGGACACTGGCCTCACGCGCTGTCCCGAGAGCCGATGCTCCGCGTGAGCGATGTGCTCCAGCAGCTCGGCAATGAGTTCCCGGCCCTCACTCCGTCGAAGCTGCGGTTCCTCGACAGCAATGGCCTGGTGTCGCCGCACCGCACGGCCTCCGGGTATCGCCAGTACTCGCCCGCCGACATCGAGCGACTGAGGTTCGTGCTGCGCGAGCAGCGTGACCACTTCCGACCGCTCAGCGTGATCGCCGACAGCCTCGAGGCACTCGACTCGGGCCGCATGCATCTCGCCGTCACCCCCCACGCAGTGGAGGACACCGCCCAGTACGTCACCCCGGCAGAGCTCGCGCACGCCGCCGGCGTGCCGGAGTCCGTGGTCGCGGTGCTCGAGGCTGAGGACGTGGTGCAGCAGCGCGTGCCCGGAAGGTTCGAGCGAGCATGCGTGCCCCTCGTCGTCGCGGGAGGCGCCTACCTCGCCGCGGGCGGGGACGCGCGATCCTTGAAGGCACTGGTGCGTGCGGCCGGCCGTGAGGCGGAGCTGGTGGTGTCCGCATCGGCGCCTTCGCGGAGCAGGGGAGACGACTCGTCAGCAGATGCGCTCGTCAGCGCGCGCGCCGACGCCGCCGTCGCCGTGTTCAGCGCTTGTGTCCACGAGCGGATCGACCGATAGACCAGGAGTGGGGCGACACGCCACCGGCGCAGCGGCGATGTCGTTGACCGGTGAGGGCCGCCGCTCTACCGTGGTGACGAGGGTTCCAACGCAAGGAGATGCGATGTCAGAGCAGGATGGTCCAGGGCTGACCTCAGTGTCCGACCAGGGCATCCTGTTCGACGACGGCCTCGCACACCTGGACGAGAACACGGGTTATCGCGGCCCCACGGCCTGCAAGGCTGCAGGCATCACCTACCGTCAGCTGGACTACTGGGCACGCACCGGGCTGGTCGAGCCGAGCGTGAAGGCCGCCACCGGTTCCGGCACGCAGCGTCTCTACGGCTTCCGCGACATCCTGGTGCTGCGCGTGGTCAAGCGCCTGCTCGACTCGGGCGTCTCCCTTCAGCAGATCCGCTCCGCCGTGGGCACGCTCCGCGAGCGGGGCGTGGAGGACCTGTCCCGCATCACGCTCATGTCCGACGGCGCATCCGTCTACGAGTGCACGTCCGACGATGAGGTCATCGACCTCGTCCAGGGAGGCCAGGGAGTGTTCGGCATCGCCCTGGGCAAGGTGTGGCGCGAGCTCGAAGGATCGCTCTCCTCTCTGCCCGCCGACCGGGGCGACGCCCCCGCATCGGCCGCCACCCAGGTCGACGATCTCGCCGACCGCCGCGCGAAGCGCTCGACAGCGAGCTGACCCGCTGCGCCTCCTGCCGCCCCAGCGGCATTGCTGACGCGCACCCGCAAACCTGGCAAGATAAAGCCACCGTCGAAGGGAAGTCAATGTTTTCCAAGGTCCTCGTCGCCAACCGGGCAGAGATCGCTGTACGCGCCTTCCGTGCCGCCTATGAGCTGGGCGCCAAGACCGTCGCGGTCTTCCCCCACGAAGACCGCATGTCCGAGCACCGTGTCAAGGCAGACGAGTCGTACGAGATCGGCGACGAGGGACACCCGGTCAAGGCGTACCTGGACATCGACGAGATGATCAAGGTCGCGAAGCACTCCGGTGCCGACGCGATCTACCCGGGCTACGGATTCCTCTCCGAGAACGTCGAGCTGGCACGCCGCTGCGAGCAGGAGGGCGTGACGTTCATCGGCCCGCCGCCCGAGGTGCTCGCCCAGGCGGGCGACAAGGTGGCGGCGCTCAAGGCCGCCAAGGCGGCTGGCGTTCCCGTACTGAACTCCTCCGAGCCGTCCAAGGACAAGGACGATCTGATCGCCGCCGCCGACGAGATCGGCTTCCCGATCTTCGTCAAGGCCGTCGCTGGCGGTGGCGGTCGTGGCATGCGTCGCGTCGACAAGCGCGAGGGCCTGCCCGACGCGCTCGCCGCCGCCATGCGCGAGGCCGACAACGCGTTCGGTGACCCGACGGTGTTCCTTGAGCAGGCCGTGCTCGGCCCCCGCCACATCGAGGTGCAGATCCTCGCGGATAACGAGGGCAACATCGTCCACCTGTACGAGCGGGACTGCTCGGTGCAGCGGCGCCACCAGAAGGTCGTCGAGATCGCGCCCGCGCCCAACCTCGACCCCGACGTGCGCCAGGCACTGTGCGCCGATGCGGTGAAGTTCGCGGAGTCGCTGGGCTATGTCAACGCTGGCACGGTCGAGTTCCTGCTCGAGACCGAGGGCGAGCGCGCCGGTCAGCACGTGTTCATCGAGATGAACCCCCGTATCCAGGTCGAGCACACGGTGACCGAAGAGGTCACCGACCTCGACATCGTGAGCGCGCAGATGCGCATCGCCGCGGGGGAGACCCTCGAGCAGATCGGGATCCGTCAGGAGGACGTGCGCACCAACGGCTTCGCTGTGCAGACGCGCATCACCACCGAGGACCCCACCAACGGCTTCCTGCCCGACACCGGCCGAATCGTCGCCTACCGCTCGCCGGGCGGCGCGGGTGTGCGCCTTGACGGTGCGACCGGCATGGCCGGCAACACCGTCACGGGTCACTTCGACTCGATGCTCGTCAAGCTCACGTGCCGTGGCCACGACTTCGAGACTGCGACCCGCCGCGCGTCGCGTGCGCTGGCCGAGTTCCGCATTCGCGGCGTGACCTCGAACATCCGGTTCCTGCGTGCGGTGATCGACGACCCGGACTTCCGTGCCGGGGGAGTCACCACCTCGTTCATCGACGAGCGCCCCCAGCTGCTCGAGGTGCCCGAGAGCCAGGAGCGCTCGACCAAGCTCCTCAGCTTCCTGGGCTACCAGACCGTCAACCGCCCCAATGGCGATCCCGCAGACACGGCGCTTCACCCTGCCGTGAAGCTGCCCAAGATCGATCTGGACGTCGAGCCGCCAGCCGGCACGCGCCAGCAGCTGCTCGAGCTCGGGCCCGAGGGGTTCGCCCGCGAGCTTCGGCAGGCCAAGCAGCTCAAGCTCACCGACACGACCATGCGCGACGCGCACCAGTCGCTGCTGGCGACCCGCGTGCGCACCTATGACCTGCTGAAGTCTGCGGGTCACGTGTCACGGATGACGCCCGAACTGCTCTCCATCGAATGCTGGGGCGGCGCCACCTACGACGTCGCCATGCGCTTCCTGTCGGAGGACCCGTGGCTGCGCCTCGCGAATCTCCGCGAGGAGGTGCCGAACGTCGCGCTGCAGATGCTGCTGCGCGGTCGCAACACGGTGGGCTACACCCCGTATCCCGACGAGGTCGCTCAGGCGTTCGTCGAGGAGGCCACGGAGACGGGCATCGACATCTTCCGCATCTTCGACGCCCTCAACGACGTCGAGCAGATGCGCCCCGCGATCGAGGCCGTGCGCGCGACCGGCCAGTCGGTCGCCGAGGCCACGCTCTGCTACACCGGCAACATGATTTCGCCCGACGAGGATCTGTACACGCTGGACTACTACCTGAAGCTCGCCGATCAGCTCGTCGAGGCTGGCGCGCACATCCTGGCGCTCAAGGACATGGCAGGGCTGCTGCGTCCCGCTGCGGCCTACACGCTTGTCTCCGCGCTCCGCGAGCGTTTCGATCTGCCCATCCACCTGCACACGCACGACACCGCAGGCGGCCAGATCGGCACCCTGCTGGCGGCCGCTGAGGCGGGGGTCGACGCTGTCGACGTCGCCAGCGCGGCGATGGCCGGCACCACCTCCCAGCCGCCGATGAGCGCGCTGGTGGCGGCTCTCGAGCACACTTCGCGCGACACGGGCATCTCGCTCGCGGCCGCTCAGGACCTCGAGCCGTACTGGGAGGCCGTGCGAAAGCTGTACGCGCCGTTCGAGTCAGGGCTGCCGGGACCGACGGGCCGCGTGTATCGCCACGAGATCCCTGGCGGGCAGCTGTCGAACCTGCGCCAGCAGGCGATCTCGCTGGGGCTCGCCGACCGCTTCGAGCAGATCGAGGACACCTACGCTGCCGCGGACCGCATCCTGGGCCGGCTGGTGAAGGTGACGCCGACGTCGAAGGTCGTGGGCGACCTCGCCCTTCACCTGGTGGCCAAGGGCGCTGATCCTGCCGACTTCGAGCAGAACCCGGACAAGTACGACCTCCCGGACTCCGTCATCGGCTTCCTGCAGGGTGAGCTGGGCGACCCGCCGGGCGGGTGGCCCGAGCCGTTCCGCACCAAGGCGCTCGAGGGCCGCTCCAGTTCCCGCGAGGTGGCACCGCTGTCTGATGAGGACCGCGAGGCGCTCGCGCAGTCGGGGCAGGTGCGACGACGCAAGCTCAACCACCTGCTGTTCCCCGGGCCCGCCGACGACTTCGATGTCGCCGTCGACAAGTACGGCGACATCTCGGTGATCGATACCTTCCACTACCTGTACGGACTCACCGTCGGCAGCGGCGAGGAGGTCAACGTGGAGCTCGACAAGGGCGTGCGGATGATCGTCTCTCTCGAGGCCATCGGCGAGCCGGACCACCACGGCGAGCGCACCGCGATCTTCAACTACAACGGGTCGATCCGTCCCGTGCAGGTGCGTGACGAGGCCGCTTCGATCGACGTGGTGCAGCGCGAGAAGGCGGACGCATCGAAGCCCGGCGAGATCGGCTCGCCGTTCTCCGGGGCCGTCGCGGTCACCGTGGACGAGGGCGACCAGGTGTCGGCCGGTCAGACGGTCGCGCTGATCGAGGCGATGAAGATGGAGTCCGCAATCACCACGCCGGTGGCGGGAACCGTGAAGCGCATCGTGCTCGATGGCAACGAGACGCTGAGCGGCGGGGACCTCATCCTCGTCGTGGAGTAGCCGCCACGGGCTGGTGCCTGGGGACATAGGTCCCTACCGAGGGCCGATGCGCGGGCTCAGACTGGTATCACCCAGTCAGGAGGTCGTCATGAAGGTTCTCGTCACCACCGGTTCCAAGTACGGGTCCACCCGCGAGGTGGGCCGTGCCATCGCCGATGAGCTCATCGCGCTCGGTTTCGAGGTGGACTTCCAGGACGCCTGCGACGTGCTGGGTGTGCACTTCTACGACGCGATCGTGGTGGGCAGCGCCGTCTACGGCGGTCTGTGGCGTCGTGACGCCGCAGAGCTGATCCGCGACCACGTGATCGACCTCCACGAGCGCGAGGTCTACATGTTCTCGGTGGGCATGGAGCCCATCGTGCGCCCGGGACAGCCCCTCGACGAGGCCGAGGCGCTCGCGCGCGACGTCGCCGCCAGGCAGCACGTGCGGTTCCCCGGATGCCTGCAGTGGGATCGGCTGAACGTGGGGGAGAAGGCCATCATCCGCGCCCTCAACCCGCCCAAGGGCGACTTCCGCGACTTCGAGGAGATCCGCGACTGGGCGCAGCGCGTCGGCGCCGAGCTCCGAACCGTGGCCGCGGTCTGAGCCTTCCCGGCTCTCGCACTCGATTCCACGCACAGCCGCGCGCCCAGTCGCGAAACGATTCGTGCGACGCACGCGACAGGTCGTGCGATCCGTTCTCGACCGCCCTCTCGGCTTGATTGACTCGTCCTCCGACCGGCAGGCAGCCGGCTGAGGACGAGGGAGCCTGACCGTGCCACGACGCCGACCGCGTGCCCGTGACGTAGTGCGCGGCCATGGACTCGGCTCTCACCTCCGTCGCGCGAGGGTGCGGGGAGTGGCGGTCACCGTAGCCGCGCTCGCCGTGCTGGCCGGTGCCCCGGCCGTCGTTCCCACCACCACCGCGCTCGAGCCCCCGCGCCCGAGCGCGCTCGGTCCGACGGTCCGCGAAACGGGGGAGGGGCCCAGCGGATACCAGGTGACATTCCGCTTTGACGCCCCCAGCGCCGCGGAGGTCTCGATCGTCGGCGACGTCTACTTCACGGATCCGTCCCACATCGGCGCTGACATGGTTCACGATGCCCGCACTGGGGACGAGTGGCGCGCGGGCGACGTGCCCCACGCGCTCTTCACCCAGGAACCCGTCTCTCTCGCACAGGGACCCGACGGCGTGTGGGAGATCACCATGGGGCTGCCTGCGGGAGTACACAGCTATGGATTCGTGACGGGGGAGTGCGGAGCGGCTGCCTTCTGCGAGTCCACGTTCGATCCTGCGAACCCACCCGTCTTCGCCGATGCACCGGAGGCGTCAGCCCAGACGCTCAGCCAGGTGTACGTGCCGGAGCATCCCGAGTTCCCCACGGACGACGCCTCTCACCTGGCCCCGCTCGGCGATGGGGAGACAGCGGGGGAGGTGCGGCATGTGACCTACCCCTCCACTCAGTCGCCCCTGCCGGGTGGCGCCCACCCGCTCGGCGTGTACCTGCCGCCGGGCTGGGACCCTGCGCGGGCCGAACCGTATCCGCTGCTCGTGCTGTCCCACGGTGCCGACGGCAATGAGACGTCGTGGTTCTCCCAGGGCGCAGCGGCGGCGATTCTCGACCACGCGATCGCGGACGGAGCGATGCCGCCCGCCGTGGTCGTCACGACGTCGTTCGAGGGCCTCACACCCGCGCAGATGGGAGAACCCGCCTTCTTGTCGGCGTACGCCGCGGAGCTGCGCGACAGCGTGCTGCCGTTCGTCGAGCGGTCGTTCCACACCAGCGGGGACAGGCAGGACCGTGCCTTCGGCGGGCTGTCGATGGGCGGCGCGCTCGGGCTGAACCTGCTCGCTGAGCACCCTGACCTGTTCTCAAGCTACGGGCTGTGGTCGGCGGCCGCCGACCTGGGCTCCGCTTCGGTCGCCATACCGTCCGACGGCGAGCTCGGCCGCATGTCCGAGGCCCGCACGATCCACCTGGGGACCGGCCTGCACGATGCGCTGCAGGGGATCGGCGACCGGTCTCAGGAACGCGCGGACCTGTACGCGGGCCTCGGTCTGCCAGTGACGACGCATGATGTGTCGGGTGGTCACACGTGGCACGTGTGGCGCCAGCAGCTCGACGACTATGTCCGCGGCGTCGCCTTCGCCGAGTCACCAGCGCCGCCGCGGCGGCAGTGGGGGTGGATCGCGACGCTGGTCGTGGGAGTGGCGCTCACGGGCGTGGCGATCGGAGCGGTCCGCAGGGGAGTGTGACTCGCGCGGTGCATGCCGTGGCCCGGCCCACCTCGAGGCTAGGCTCGCACCATGGACCAGCATCGGCGCGACTACCTGCGACGACGCTACTCCAGGCTGGGGTGGGGCGAATGGCTGGCCGCCAGCGTCTTCGCCTTCGTCGCGGCGTTCAGTCTCGACGGCGTCTGGGGCGCGCTCGAGTCGCGTGCGGCCGTCTGGTGGGCCCTCATGCCGCTGCTCGCGGTGCTGCTGCAGGCCGGTGCGTACTGGCTGGCGGCTCGGAGCTGGGTGGGAGCGGGTCGTATGCCGCGTGCTCTCGCCCGGGTGTTCCTGGCGGTACGCGCGCTCAACGTGGGACTGCTGGTGATTTCTCTGATCGGGATCGTCGCCACATGGCCCGGCACCGTCCTGGGCGGCCTGGTGGCGATCGCCATCTGGCTGTTCGCGGTCGCCGAGTACGTGAACTACTTCGTGATGCGCATCGCGTACCGGCCGGACAGGTGGTGGCGAGGTGTCCGTGGACGTCGCACCCCTCAGCTGATGCTCGACGTCAGGGAAGGGGTGACGAGGGCTCGGCCGTCGCCACCAGCCTCGCCACCACACGACTAATTGACATAATGTGCATTATCGGCGTTGCGGCTCTATCAAGCCCTCAGCGCCGCGGAGCCGCCGGCGGCGCATCCCCGAGCGCCTCCGCCAGCGCGATCAGGCCGTCGGTGAGCCTGACGCGATCATCGTCGCTCATCAGCGCAAGGATCGCGCGCTCATTGTCCAGGTGAACGCCGTGGACGGCGTCGCATGCGCGGCGGCCATCGTCGGTGAGCCTCACGTGCACCACGCGCCGGTCGTCCTCGTCACGGACGCGCTCGACGAACCCGCGCGCCTCGAGTCGCGTGATGCGGTGCGTCGTCGTGCCCGAGGTGATCATCATGGTGCGGTCCAGTTCGCCCGCCGTGAGCGAATGTGGCTCACCCGAGCGTCGCAGCGACGCCAGCACGTCGAACTCCCATGACTGCAGGTCGTGCTGAGCGAACACCCCGTCGATGCGCTCCTGGATCAGCGCAGCCATGCGTGACAGCCGGCCGATGGTCGCCATCGGCGTCACATCGAGCTCGGGCCGCTCCTCAGCCCACTGGCTCATGAAGTACTCGACCGCATCCATGGGTGCCTCCGGAATGTTTTGACATCAAGACTTAGTTGTATATCTTGATATCAAGATACAGGAGTCCCCTATGAACCGCACCCGCATGATCGCCACCACCGCGCTCGCCCCTCTGCTCTGGGGCACCACCTATCTCACCACCACCGAACTGCTCCCTCCCGATCGCCCCCTCCTCGCATCGGCCGTCCGCGCGCTCCCCGCAGGACTCGTCCTGATCGCCCTCACGCGCACTCTCCCCCACGGCGCATGGTGGTGGAAGTCGGCCGTTCTCGGGTTCCTCAACATCGGCGGGTTCTTCGCCCTCCTCTTCATGTCCGCCTATCGCCTCCCCGGTGGCGTGTCCGCCACCCTCGGGGCCGTCCACCCGCTCATCGTGGCGGTGCTCGCGGTCGCCGTGCTGCGCGAGCCGCATCGCCCTCGCACGTGGATCGCAGCCGGGCTCGGGTTCGTCGGCGTCGGTATGCTCGTCCTCTCCCCCGGAGCCGCGCTCGACGGGATCGGAGTCGCGGCGGGCCTGCTCGGCGGCACCTCGTCGGCGCTGGGCGTCATCCTGACCAAGAGATGGGGCCGGCCCGTCGGCCTGGTCAGCTTCACCGGGTGGCAGCTGGTGTGGGGCGGTCTGGTGCTCGTTCCGCCGATGCTGGTGCTGGAGGGCATTCCAGACGGTGTCACGACGGCGAACCTGCTGGGCTTCGCGTGGCTCGTCGGCCCGGGTGCCATCGTCGCCTACCTGCTGTGGTTCCGGGGCGTGCTGGCCCTTCCCGCCGCCCAGGTCAGCGTGCTCGCCTTCCTCGCTCCACTCATGGCCACCGCGCTCGGATGGGCCGTCCTCAGCCAGACGCTGACGTGGCTCCAGGGCGTGGGCGCCGCCGTCATCCTGACGTCAGTCATGCTCGGGCAGGCGACGAGCCGGACCCCGCGCGCCGACGTCCCCGCGTCGCTAGGCTCCCCCCATGGGGGACGAGACTCGCACCATCACGGCCTCGGACGGCCGCCGACTGGGCGTGCGGGACGCGGGCAGCCGCGACTCGGACGCCCCGCTCGCGGTGTTCTGGCACCACGGCACGCCGGGGCTCGGCCTGCCGCCGCGACCGCTGCTCGCGCTCGCCGATGAGCTGGGACTGCGACTGATCGGCCACGACCGGCCCGGATACGGCCTCTCCGACCGTCTCGGTGGGCGTCACATCGGCCACGTCGCGGCGGACGTCGCCGACATCGCCGATGCGCTCGGCATCACTCGCTACGCCGTCATGGGGTACTCGGGAGGCGGCCCGCACGCTCTCGCGTGCGCCGCCGCTGACCCGCGCGTGGTGGCCGTCATCGTGGGCTCGGGACTTGCGCCCCGCGATGCGGACGGCCTGGACTGGTACGACGGCATGATCGCGTCCGGACGCCATGTCCTCACGGCCGCCGAGCGCGGCGAACAGGAGCGGCGCTCCGCAGAAGAGGACGGCTACGACCCGGAGTTCAACGAGCGCGACCTCGCCGCCCTCGACGGCGAGTGGGGCTGGCTCGGAGACATCGCAGGCGCCTTCACCCCGGACGACCTCGACGGAGCGATCGACGACGACCTCGCGTATGTGCGGGACTGGGACGTGGACCTGGACGCCATCGCCGCACCCACCCTGCTGATCCATGGCACGGCCGACGGCATCGTCCCGCTCGGCCACGGGCGATGGGTGGCCGAGCGCATCGGGGCCGAGATCTGGGAGCGCGAAGGCGATGGGCACGTCGCCCCCGTGCAGGCCCTCCCGGACGCGCTGCGGTGGCTGCGAGACCAGGTGCCCGACTAGGAACGCGCCGCGAGGCCCCTGACCGCGGAGGCGAGGGCCGCGACCTCAGCGTCCGCCACTCGGAAGAATGCCCAGGTGGCGCGCTTGTCGCGGACCACCAGCCCGGCCTCCGTGAGCTGGCGCAGATGGTGCGAGACGGTGGGCTGGCTGAGACCCAACGGCTCCTCGAGGTCGCACGCGCACACCGATCCGTTGGCGGCGAGGATCTGCACGATGCGCATCCGCGTGGGGTCCCCGAGCACCTTGACACGCGCCGCGAGCGGTGCAAGGTCCTCGGCGGGCACGGTGAGCTCGGTGCCGGGCATGCACACGCCGTCGGCGAGCAGGTTCTCCCCTACTGTCATGCTCCCGACGATAGTTCACCGTATTGACATCTGTCGATATTGACTTCCATCGATGCGTGCGACAGCCTGGTTCCATGAGCGAAACCAAGCCTTCCGTCATCTTCGTGTGCGTCCACAACGCCGGCCGGTCCCAGATGGCCGCCGGATACATGACGCACCTCAGCCAGGGTCGCGTCGAGGTGCGATCCGCCGGGTCGATGCCCGCCGACCAGATCAATCCCGCGGCAGTCGAGGCGATGCTCGAAGAGGGCATCGACATCCGCAAGGAGCAGCCCAAGGTGCTCACGCCGGAGGCCGTCCAGGCGTCCGATGCGGTCATCACGATGGGGTGCGGCGACGCCTGCCCGTACTACCCCGGCAAGCGCTATGAGGACTGGAAGCTCGAGGACCCCGCCGGCCAGGGCGTCGAGGCGGTGCGTCCCATCCGGGACGACATCCGCGGCCGGGTCGAGGCGCTGCTCGCGGACCTGCTCGCGTGAACGAACGCTCCCGCAAACTGCTGGGAGAGTTCGTCGGCTCGGCTGGCCTCGCGGCCGCCGTCATCGGGTCCGGCATCATGGCCGCCACCCTGAGCCCGAGCGACGTGGGCCTGCAGCTCCTCCAGAACTCCTATGCCACGGCGCTCGCGCTGGCGGTGCTGATCGCGGTGCTCGGACCGGTGAGCGGCGCCCACTTCAACCCCGCGGTCTCGCTTGCTGAGCGGGTGCTCGACCCAGGAGCCCGGCCGATGCGCGAGACAGGCCTGTACATCGCGGTCCAGATCGCCGGCTGCTCGGCAGGCGCCATCCTCGCGAACCTCATGTTCGATCTGGCCCCCGTCGCGCTGTCGACCACCGACCGTGCCGACGCAGCCCGCCTGCTCGCCGAGGTGATCGCCACCGCCGGCCTGGTCGGCGTCATCTTCATGCTGGTGCGCGCCGGACGGACCGCTCTGGTCGCACCGGCCGTGGGCGCCTACATCGGTGCCGCGTACTACTTCACCAGCTCCACGAGCTTCGCCAACCCCGCCATCACCGTGGGCCGGATGCTGTCCGACACGTTCGCCGGCATCGCCCCTGGATCCGTGCTGCCGTTCGTCGCCGCACAGCTCCTCGGAGCCGCGCTGGGCGTCGTCGCCGTCCGTCTGCTGGCCCCCGCATCGGCCCTTCCCACATCCGGGAAAGTCACCCAGGGAACATAGCCGCTTGCAGGGACGTTCTTCCCACGCAGGCACCACCCCCGCCTGCGAGGAGAGGGAGCTGACATGGCTGATCGAGCATTGCGTGGAATGCGACTGGGAACCCAGAGCATGGAGACACCGGCGAACGCGGAACTCGCGGACCGGAAAGACGTTCACTACGACTGCCCCAACGGGCACGTCCTGACATTTCCCTTCTCGACCGAGGCCGACGTCCCGCTGTCGTGGGAGTGCAGCTGCGGTGCACTCGCGCTCCTGCGCGACGGCGACCGTTCGGAGATCAAGGACCAGAAGGTCCAGCGCAGCCACTGGGACATGCTGCTCGAGCGTCGCTCGATTCCCGAGCTGGAAGAGCTTCTCGACGAGCGGCTCGAGCTTCTGCGCGCAGGCCGGATCGGCTGACCCGCTCCACCGAGACGACGAGAACGCACGGCGCATGAGCGCCGTGCGTTCTTGCATTCCCAAGGGCGGTCACCACTCGTAGCGCTGCCCCAGCCTGCGGGTGATGGCGGTGCCCACCAGCGCGAGGGCACCCAGCAGCGGTGCCCACTCCCACACCAGCCGGAACCGCACCGCAGGCGTGATGCCGTCGCGCAGCGGCAGCGTGGCGTGCATCTGCTCAGCGGTGAACAGCCCCGTCTCCTCGAGCACGCGTCCCCTGGGGTCGATCATCGCGCTCACCCCGACGGTCGAGGCCTGCACGGTGGCGCGGCCCGTCTCGATCGCACGCAGGCGTGACATCGCGAGCTGCTGCGTCGACTCGGCGGTCTCGCCGAACGATGCGTTGTTGGTGGGCACCAGGACGATCTCGGCTCCTGCCGCGACGGCGTCGGTGACGATGCGGTCGTAGGCGACCTCGAAGCAGATCACCGTGCCGAGAGTGACCGTGCGGCCCAGATCGGTCACGGGCAGCGCGACCGTGGCCGGCCCCTCCCCCGCCAGCACGTCGGTCTGGACGCGGTCGACCTCGGGCGAGAAGCGCCGGGCGATGTCGCGGATGGGGATGTACTCCGCGAACGGCGCCGGCCGCTGCTTCGAGTACGAGTCCATCACGGCGCCGTCGGGCGACCACAGCAGCATCGAGTTGTAGCGGCCCTCTGGCGGCGAGTAGTCGTTGGTGCCCAGCAGCAGCGGCGCGTCAGCGGCCTGGGCCGCCTCCGTCACGAGAGCGCGCGACTCCTCGTCCGTGCGCGGGTCGTAGTCCGACGAGTTCTCTGGCCACAGCAGCAGGTCGAGCGTGCCGGGAGCGTCGTCCATGAGTGCGAGCGTGCCGTCGCGGTGGTTGCGCGTCACCTCCCGCGCCTGCGAGAACGCGTCGAGCCCTTCGTTGGGGACGTTGCCCTGGACCACGCCCACGCGGAGCGTGCCGGTGGTGGCCTGACCATCAAGCGGCACGAACAGCCCGCTGACCACCACCGCGATGCCGGCGAGCGGTGCGGCGATCGCGACGATGAGGCGGCGCTTCAGCAGCGACTCCACGGCAACGCCCAGGAGGGCACCGACCAGCGCCGCGGCGAAGCTCGTGAAGGGGGCACCGCCGATCCACGCGAAGCTTGCCACGGTGGAGTCCAGCTGGGAGAACGCGACTCGCCCCCAGGGGAACCCACCGAAGGGCACCATGGATCGCAGCGCCTCCATGCCCGTCCACAGCAGAGCGAACGCCAGCGCGCCGAGCCACACGCTGCCGCGCGTCAGCCCCGAACGGTGCACGTGCACCCAGCCGGCCCCGAACAGCCCATAGAACAGGCCCGAGGCGATCGACAGTGCCACCCAGGGAACGGGACCCACCGCCTCGTGCGCCCACCACACGTGCGGAAGCATGAACACGGTGCCGAAGATCCAACCGTAGAAGAACCCTCCCCACGCGCTCGCCCGGGTCAGGCTCAGCCACAGCGCGCCGAGCGCGACGTATGCCATCGGCCACCACCCGAGGTCGGGGAACGAAGCGGCGAGAGCGAGGGCGCCCAGCGTCGCGAGACCAAGGCGGAGGACGATTCCATGCACGCACCCAGCCTAGGCTCGCGCGAGGCCCCGCCCGCGCATCGGCGCTCCGGAGGCCGGGCCATCGCGAGGCGACGACGTCAGTACGCGACCACTCCCCGGCGCATGGCGTCGATGGCCGTGCGGGCGCGACCACGCAGCACGTCCGTGGGCGCCGACTGCGCGACCTGGTCGAGCACGTCGATCACCTGCTTGCACCACCGCACCATGTCACCAGGAGCGATGTCGGTGTCCTGCAGCACCTGGTCCAGGCCCTTGCCCTGGGCCCAGCCGTGAATCGGCCCCACGATTCCCCAGTGGGGCGGGGGAAGCTCCGGAAGACCGCGCTCGGTCTGGAGCGAGTCGATCACCGACCAGATGCGCTGCGTGTCCGCGAGCACGTGACCCAGGATGCCGCGGGACCCACCGGGGATGCGAGGGCTGCGCGTCTCGTCCTCGCGTCGACCGCGATACAGCAGCGAGGAGACCGTGGCGGCGAGAGCGGCGGGATGCAGCTGATTCCAAGCACCTGAGCGCAGGCATTCCGCCATCACCAGGTCGTTCTCGGAGTACAGGGTGCGCAGGCTGGTGCCGGCGGGGGTCACGGTGGTCTGCTCGCCCTCGCCTTCGAGGTATCCGAGCTCGCGCAGCACATCGCAGCGCTTGTCGAAGACCCGCGCGATCGAGCCGGTGGCGCGGGAGATCTCGCCCACCACCCGATCCCGGTCCCGCTTGGCGCGGAAGTGCCGCTCAGCCCACCGCGCGTGCTGCTCCCGGTCGGGACACGAGTGGCACGGGTGCGACTGCATCTCCTTGCGCAGCTGCACGATCTGCGCCTCGTCACCGGACTGTGCGCGCTCGCGGCGCTTGGACGGCACCTCGAAGGAGCTCTTGGCGGCCTCGATGACCTGAGCGAGCTCCTTGCGCTGGCGCGGGTCGCGGTCGTCGAGCTTGGCGGGCACGCGCACGCGACCCACCGGCTCGATCCCGTGATGCAGGTCCGCCACCGCAAGGCGGAAGGACCGGCCCAGCGTCGAGACCACGGTGGGCCGGGGGCCCGCAGGGTCGTCGTCGGGACGGACCACGGCCACGAGTCCCACGCGCTTGCCGCCCCCGATGCGCACCACGTCGCCTCGCTGCAGTCCGGCGAGCATCTCGGCGGTGGCCTCGCGGCGTCGCCGCCCCACCGCCTTGGACGCACCCTTCTGGAGGCGGTTGAGACGTTCGCGGAGCGCCGCGTACTCCATGAAGTCGCCCTTGTCGCACTCCGTGGCCTCCCGCAGCCCCTCGAGAGCCTGGTCGAGCTCGCGAGCCTTGCGCGCCTTGCCCACCACCGACTGATCCGCCTGGTACTGGGCGAACGACAGCTCGAGGAGCTCGCGCGCCTGCTGCACGCCCGACTGTCCCACGAGGTTGATGGTCATGTTGTAGCTGGGCTGGAACGAACTGATCAGCGGGTAGGTGCGCTTGGAGGCCAGTCGGCCCAGCTGAGCCGCGTCGAATCCCGGATGCTCGACCACCACGGCGTGGCCCTCGATGTCGATGCCTCGCCTGCCGGCACGGCCGGTGAGCTGGGTGTACTCCCCCGCCGTGAGGTCCTGGTGGCTCTCGCCGTTCCACTTGGTGAGCTTCTCCAGCACCACGGACCGCGCTGGCATGTTGACGCCCAGAGCGAGGGTCTCGGTGGCGTAGACCACCTTGATGAGACCGGCGGCGAACAGCTCCTCGACCACTTCCTTGAAGAGGGGAATCATCCCGGCGTGGTGAGCCGCGACTCCCGCCTCGAGATGATCGCGCCAGTGCAGATAGTTGAGAGCGCCCAGGTCCTCGGCCGGCAGTCCCTCGCAGCGCTCGTCGACGATCCGCGCGATCTCGGCGCGCTCCTCGTCGGTCGTGAGCGCAATGCCGGCGGACCTCACCTGGTCCACCGCGTCCTGGCAGCCGGCCCTCGAGAACACGAACACGATCGCGGGCAGCAGGCCGTTGCGGTCCATGACGTCGACGACGGCGAACCGCGGCGGAGCACGGCGGCCTTGGGGGCGTCTCCCCCCGCGTGAGGGCCGCTGCGGGCCGCGGCCGCTGCGGTAGCCCTGCTCCTCGTGGCGCATGCGCTTGGAGATGGCCTCGAGCTCGGGGTTGAGCCGGGGGTTCGGCCCTGGGGCGAGCGGGTCCACGCCCGGCGCGTACAGGTCGAAGATGCCCTCTCGCATCAGCACGTGGGGCCACAGGGGCACGGGGCGGCGCTCGGAGACGATCACTCTCGTGTCACCGCGCACCTCGGTCAGCCATGCGCCGAACTCCTCGGCATTGGAGACGGTGGCGGACAGCGACACGATCGCGGTGCGCGCGGCGAGGTGGACGATGACCTCTTCCCACACGGAGCCGCGGTAGCGGTCGGCCAGGTAGTGCACCTCGTCGAGCACGACCACGCCCAACGTGTCCAGCGTCCGGGAGTCGGCATAGATCATGTTGCGCAGCACCTCAGTGGTCATCACGACCACCTGTGCCTCGGAGTTGATCGAGGTGTCACCGGTGAGGAGCCCCACGTTGGCGTCGCCGTAGACGCGTCGCAGCTCGGTGAACTTCTGATTGCTGAGCGCCTTGATGGGGGTCGTGTAGAACGACTTCTCGCCGCGCTCATACGCGTGCCGCACCGCGAACTCGCCCACGATGGTCTTGCCCGCGCCGGTCGGCGCCGCCACGAGCACCGAGTGCCCCTCGGCCACCGCCTGGCATGCCTCGCGTTGGAAGTCGTCGAGCGGGAAGGCGAGGCTCGCCTCGAAGTCCGTCAAGTCGCGGTGGCGGGACCGAGCCTTCGCGGCGGCGAAGCGCTCCGCAGGAGAGCTCATGCCTTCAGGCTATCTGCCTTGCCGCCCAGCACTCGCAACGCTCCCGGCACCACCCGGACGTCCAGCGGCGCCGGCCCGATCAGCTCGCCGTCCGCAAAGGCCGGTGGCAGGGGCGCGCCCGTCTCCGCGGGACCGATGCGCACGCGCCGCGCCTGCACCACGCGCACGCGGGGATCGCTGAGGTGCGAGCCATCGTTCAGCCGGGGGAACACGCGCGCGATCGCGAGGGGGCGCATCGGCTCGGCGAGCACCAGCTCGAGGAGGCCGTCGACGTGCGAGGACTCAGGAGAGATGACGAGCCCGCCGCCGAACACCGGACCGTTCGCCACGGCCACCAGCGTGCACCGCTGCTCCCAGCGTTCGCCGTCCACCTCGAGGCTCACGCCATACGGCTTGAACCGCGGCAGCTCCCGGAGCGTCGCGACCTTGTACTTGAGAGGGCCACGCGGGAACGAGAGACGGTTCGCATATGCGGCGATCGCGGCGTCGATTCCGGCGGAGAGCACCGCGGCGAAGTAGCGCCTGCGCTTGCGCTCGGCCACACTCTCACCGTCGATGCGACCGAGGTCGACGCGGACCACATCCCCCTCCAGTCCACGCTCGATGGCCGCCACCGCCGCCGGGATGTCATGCACGGGCAGACCCAGCGACAGGGCGGCGTCGTTGCCGGAGCCCGCCGCGACGATCCCGAGTGGAAGCCGGGTCTCCGCGCATGCCTGGATCCCCAGGTGCGCCATGCCATCGCCGCCCACCACCACGAGCGCATCGAGGTCGCGGTGGCGCTCGCGCGCGTGGTCGAGCGACGCCGCCCATGAGCCCATCGAGAGGTCTCTGACGCGGTGACCGCGCGCGGCCAGGAGCGCCAGCGTCTCCGCGGACGATGAGGCACCCCTGCCCGACCCCGCTGTCGGATTGGTGATCACGCCGATGGTGCTCATGAGGCGAGAGCGCGCGCTTCCTTCTTGGCGCGCGCGCGTTCGCGCCACAGCCCGATGCCGACTGCCGCGAAGTACAGCGCGCACATCGGGACAGCCATGAACAGCATGGTCACCACATCCGGCGTGGGAGTGAGCACCGCGGCTGCAACGAAGATCAGCAGCACCGCCCATCGCCACCCCTTCAGCCACGTGCGGGCCCTCACCACGCGCGCCCACGTGAGGGCCACCATCACAACCGGGAAGACGAACGCGATGCCGAACACCAGGACCAGCCGCGTCGCGAACGAGACGAACATCTGGGCCTCGAGCCAGTTCGCGGCGCTCTCCGGCGTGAACCCGATCAGGATCTCGACAGCCCGCGGGTAGACCCACCACGCCAGCGCCACGCCGGCGAAGAACAGTGGGATCGCGGCGCCGAGGAAGCCGAAGGTGTAGCGCTTCTCCCCTGCCTTGAGGCCGGGGGCGACGAAGGCCCACAGCTGGTACAGCCACCATGGC
Organism: Demequina muriae; assembly: GCF_030418295.1. Classification (NCBI taxonomy): domain Bacteria; kingdom Bacillati; phylum Actinomycetota; class Actinomycetes; order Micrococcales; family Demequinaceae; genus Demequina; species Demequina muriae. Next base: position 2,619,090 of record NZ_JAUHQA010000001.1, on the reverse strand, counting down.
GCGGACACGATGACGCCCAGGAACAGCGACACCTTGATGCGAATGTCCAGGGCGGTCGCGATGCCGGCGAAGTTCACCGCGACCATCGCATCGTCGCGTACTGCGACCGCGAGAACGGGCTCCTGGAGAGCCTCGAAGACGGGGGTGTAGAAGAACCAGCCGGCCACGGCTCCGATGGCCACGCCGATGACGGCGAGGATCAGGCGATTGCGGAACTCGCTCAGGTGCGCGCTCAGCGGCATGCGCGCACGGGCATCCCGCCTGCGCGCTCTAGCGCGTGCCACGCCCGTCGTCGTCCGGGGCGTCGGCGTGACGGGGAGGAGTCACGGTGCCGTCCGGGACGGGAGCCTCGCCGCGCTGCTGCGCCTGCTCGGCGTCTGCCGTGGGCGCGGTGCCCGAGGTGTCAGCCTTGTCGTCGTCCGTGAGGGACTTGGTCTCATCCTTGAGGATCCTCATCGACTTGCCGATGCTGCGCGCCAGCTCGGGGAGCTTGGGGGCGCCGAACAGCAGGACGACGATCAGCGCAATGATGATGATCTCGCGGGGACCCATGAATGCCTCCTGTGTCGGGTGCGGACACCACGGTTGCTCAGATGGTTCAGTCTAGACGGAGTGGGCGGCCGCGACCGCATCGGCATGCGCGCGCACGGCCTCTCGCAGCTCGGTCGGTGCGATGCTGACGAGGGCTGGCGCGACGGCCAGCAGACGGCCAGCCGCCCAGTCGACGTCGGCGACCCCGAAACGCGCAGTGGCGGTCTCGCCGTCGTCCTCGATCTCCACGCCGGCGAGGTCCTCGAACGCCCATCGCGCTCCGCGTCGGACCACGACGGTCGCCTCGAACTGCGGGGCCAGCGAGAAGCCGCGCTCCTCGCTCGGCGGGTGCGTGATCATCACGTCGCTGAGAGTCGCGGATGCGATGCGGCCCAGCCGCAGCGTCCGGTAGTCGTCCGCCTTGAGGCAGAAGCACTCGACGTACCCCACCCCGTCGATCGCGACCAGCCGGTGCGGCTCGATCACACGGACGGACCGGCGATCCTGCGCATCGATGTAGTCGAGGCTGACCGCACGGCCCTCGACGATGCCGCGCTCGACCGTCGAGGTCACCGCAGCATCGGCCTCCGACGGACTGTCGAGCACCCGCACCGGCTCCACGCCGCCGTAGGCCTCACGCAGTCGGGCGAGCACGTCCTGCGCCCCCGCCGGAGCGGTCCCGGCGGCGATCAGGGTTGCCAGTGCACCGATCAGCGCCACCGCCTCGCGGCCCGACAGCCGCACCTGAGACGCCCCTTGGGACGCGACGAGCGTGGCGATTCCGGAGTCCAGGTGATCGAAGTCGAACTCGATGCACTCGTCGGGCAGGTAGGGCGGGATGCCGCTCGTGGTAAGCGCCCACAGGTCACGCTCGATGCGCTGCACCGTCACGCCGAAGTGCTCGGCGAGCACCTCGAAGGGCGTGGAGCCGTGCGCCTCGAGGTAGGCGATCATGCCCAGCAGTCGCACCAGGCGGTCACGTGAGGTGTCAGCCATGGGCCACCTCCATCGCGGCGCGCGCGTACGCGGCGACGGATTCCCTGAGCGAGTCGGGAGACACCACGCGCGCCGCGCCGCGCAGCGCCAGAACCTCGGCGCGCAGCAGATCCTCGTGGCGATAGGGCACCCGCACCAGGTCCCAGCCATCCTGTGCGGCTGACGACTCCGCGCTGGCCGACTCCCCGCTGGCCGACTCCCCGTGGGCGGACTCCCCGTGGGCGGACTCCCCGTGGGCGGACTCAGCCCCTGCCGGCTCGCCCCGCAGGCGCAGCGCGTGACCCGTCTCCGGGCGCAGCGCGATCACGGCGGTCAGCGTCGCGGAGTGATCGTCCAGGTCGCCCAGCGGCAACGAGTCCGGTCGCTCGAACGCCTCGATGTCGCCGGTCGGTCTCACGCGGCCAGAGATGCGACCGAGCCGGTACGTGCGCGGGGCGCGACGGTCCACGTCCCAGCCGATGAGGTACTCGACGCCGGAGCGCATCACGATGCCCCACGGCTGCACGGTGCGCCGTGCTGTCTCCGAGCTCGCCGAGGCGTACTCGAATCGCACGGCCTGGCGGTCCACGATGGCCTCGGCGAGAGCCGCGGTCGCGTCGTGCCCGGCGGACGTCGCCATGCCTCCGTACGGGAGCGAATCGGAGTGACCGTGCTCGATGGCGGACACCACCTTGGCGAAGCCCATGCGGGCGTCCTCGGCCAGCGACGCTCCCTGCCAGTACTCGACGGCCAGGGCGAGGATCGCGGCATCGCGCACCGTGAGGTCGAGGTCCGGAAGCGCGGCGTCACCATCGATGCGATAGCCGAGATCGTCCTGGTGCAGCGGATCGGTGATCGTGCGCAGCGGCAGGCCCATGCGGCGCAGCTCGTCCTTGTCGCGCTCGAACATGCGCTGGAACGAGACGTCGGCCCGGTCGCGCTCCGCTGCGGTCGCACCTGACGGAACGGTGTCGTAGCCATCCACGCGTGCCCGAATCTCTTCTCGCGTGAGGCGCCGGCGGGTGGCGCTCAGGGCGAGCATGAGGTTGAGCCGACGCTGCTCTGCGGAGATGTCGGACATCTACACCCGCACCGCCAGCAGTTCCGTGGTCAGGATGGCCCTGGCCCCCGCGGCGTACAGCCGGTCCATGATCTGGTTCATCTCGGACCGCGGCACCATCACCCGGACGGCGTGCCAGTTCTTGCCGTGCAGCGGCGTCACGGTGGGCGCTTCGAAGCCGGGGGTCACCGCGACGGCCTCATCGAGACGGTCGTCCGGCACGTCGTAGTCGACCAGCACGAACTGGCGCGCCATCAGCACGCCGCGCAGCCGACCGGTGAGCACCGCGATCTCGGACTCGGAGACGTCGGGGCCCTTGATCAGGATCGCCTCCGACTTGAGGATCGGCTCCCCGAAGATCTCGAGCCCGGCCGCCTTGAGGGTGGTGCCGGTGGAGACCACGTCGGCCACCACGTCGGCGACGCCCAGCCGGACCGAGGACTCGACGGCGCCGTCGAGACGCACCACGGTGGCGTCGACACCGAACGACTTCAGGTGGTGCTTGACCAGGCGCGGGTAGCTCGTGGCCACGCGCTTGCCCGCGATGTCCTCGACGGTCGTCACCGACGCGGCCGGGGCCGCGTACCGGAAGGTCGAGCCGCCGAAGCCCAGCTCGAGGTGCTCGGTCGCCGGAGTGCCCGAGTCGAGCAGCAGGTCGCGGCCGGTGATGCCGGCGTGGACGGTGCCGGAACCGACATACACCGCGACGTCGCGCGGGCGCAGGAAGAAGAACTCGACCTCGTTGCGTGCGTCGACGAGGACCAGCTCGCGAGGATCGCGGCGCTGCTTGTAGCCCGCCTCTCGGAGCAGTTGCGAGGCGGCTTCGGACAGTGAGCCCTTGTTGGGGACGGCGATGCGGAGCACGACTCTCCTTGGGTGGTGGTGGTCGTTACAGGTAGCGGTAGACGTCGGCGGGCGTGAGGCCCTTCGCGATCATCATCACCTGCGCGTGATACAGCAGCTGAGAGATCTCCTCGGCGGTCTCCTCGTCGGACTGGAACTCCGCGGCCATCCAGGACTCCGCGGCCTCCTCGACGAGCTTCTTGCCGATGGCATGCACGCCCCTGTCGAGCAGAGCGACCGTGCCGGACCCCTCGGGGCGCTCCTCGGCGCGCGCGGACAGTTCCTCGTAGAGTTCGTCGAACGTCTTCACGTGAACAGCCTAGGGCAGACGAGCGGCGGCACGGCCCCCGGCCGATGCGGGACTTGCCTCAGGCGAGGCTGCGCAGGATCAGCGCGGTCGACAGTGCGGCCTCGACCGATTCCGCGCCCTTGTCCTCCTTGGACCCCTCGAGCCCCGCGCGGTCCAGCGCGTGCTGCACCTCGTCGACGGTGAGGACGCCGAAGCCCACAGGAACGGCGTTCGCCCGCGACACCTCCGTGAGGCCCAAGGTGACGGACTCGCACACGTATTCGAAGTGGGGCGTCTCGCCCTTGACGACGACGCCGAGGGCGACGATCGCATCGGCCCCCTGCCGTGCCAAGTGCTCCGCGACGACCGTCAGCTCGAAGGCGCCGGCGACCCGCGTGACGCGATACGCGGCGCCGCTCTTCTCGGCGGCGCGCACGGCGCCCGCGACGAGTCCGTCCATCACGTCCGTATGCCACTGGCTTGCGACGATCTCGACCGTGAGGCCGCTGCCGTCGATGTCGATGGTCGGTGCGCCGTCGCCGCTCATGCGTTGTCTCCCAACAGGTGTCCCATGCGTTCGATCTTGGTGCGGAGGTACGCCGCGTTCTCCGGGTGCTCGCCGAAGTGGTGCGGGATCCGCTCCGCGACGTTGATGCCGGAGGCGCGCATGGCCTCGACCTTCGCGGGGTTGTTCGTCATCAGCCGCACCTCGTCGAGTCCCAGGTCCTGGAGGATCGCGGCAGCGGCACCGTACTCGCGCCGGTCCACCGGGAAGCCCAGATCGGTGTTGGCGTCGACGGTGTCGCGGCCCTGGTCCTGCAGCGCGTACGCCTGGATCTTTCCCAGGATGCCGATGCCGCGGCCCTCGTGGCCACGCAGGTACACGACGGCGCCGCCCTCGTTCGCGACGCGTTCGATCGCAGCATCGAGCTGAGGTCCGCAGTCGCAGCGCTGGGATCCGAATGCGTCGCCCGTAAGGCACTCGGAGTGCACGCGCACGAACGGCAGCATGCCCGGCGGCACGGGCGCGGTCAGCGCCACGTGCTCATCGCCGGTGCGGGCATCCCGGTACGCCTTGACCGTGACCACGCCGTGGCGGGTGGGCAGGCGCGCCTCGCCGGATCCGGTGACGCGGTGCGGCGCGGGCTCGACGGGCGGCGGCTGGTCATCCATCGTGCGGCGATACTCGATGAGGTCAGCGATGGTCATGAAGACGAGGTCTTCGCGCTCCGCCACGCCCATCGCGTCGCCGGTGCGCATCATGGTGCCGTCGTCGTTGACGAGCTCGGCGATGACCCCCACGGGCTCCAGGCCGGCCAGTCGGCACAGGTCGACGGCGGCCTCGGTGTGCCCAGGACGGTGCAGCACTCCCCCGGCGACGGCCCGCAGCGGGAGCACGTGGCCGGGACGGATGATGTCGTCCGTGCACGTCCCGGGCGCCGCGAGCACCTGCAGGGTGCGATGGCGGTCGGCGGCCGAGATGCCGGTGGTCACGCCCTCCGCGGCGTCGACGGACACGGTGTACGCCGTGCGGCGCGGGTCCTGGCTGTTCGGGACCATGAGCGGCAGGTTCAGCGCATCGGCGCGGGGGCCGGGCATCGGGGCGCACAGGTAGCCGCTCGAGTGGCGGATGCCCCATGCGACCCATTCGACCGTGGTGGTCTGCGCGGACATGATGAAGTCCGCCTCGTTCTCGCGGTGGCGGGAGTCCGCGACCAGCACGGGCTTGCCCGCGCGCAGGTCCGCGAGGGCCTTGTCGACGAGGGCGACGACGTCGTGGCTCATGAGCGAGCCGCCAGCATCGACTCGACGTACTTGCCCATCACATCGACCTCGACGTTCACGCGGTCTCCGAGGGCCAGTCCGCCCAAGGTGGTGTCGGCGATCGTGGTGGGAATCAGCGACACGGTGGCACGGTCGCCGTCGAGCGCCGCGACCGTAAGCGACACGCCGTTGAGCGCGATCGAGCCCTTCGGCACGACGTACCGCACCAGGTCTGCCGGAAGGGAGAAGGTGAAGTCGTCCCAGTCAGGCTGTGAGTCCCGGGCCACCAGCTCTGCGGAGCCATCGACGTGTCCCTGCATGATGTGCCCGCCGAGCCTGCCGTCGGCACGCAGGGCGCGCTCGAGGTTGACCCGCCGGCCGGGGGCGATGTCGCCCAGCGTGGAGGTCTCACGGGTGATGCGCATCACGTCGGCCATCCACGTGCCCTCCCCCTGGTCCGCGACGGTCAGGCACACGCCGTCGACCGCGATCGACTCGCCATGCACCAGGTCGCTGCCGAAGCCGTCCGACTGGAAGGTCACGCGCGAACGCGCTCCGTCGTCGTCGACGTTCACCACGGTGCCTACCGCCTCCACAATGCCGGTGAACATCAGAATCCTCTCGAGAGATGAGCGATGACAAGTGTATCCGCGCCCAATGGTTGAAAGTTCACGTGCTCTCCCCTCAACGCGTCTTTCATCGTCCCGATTCCCAGGTCGTCGACCACGCTCGGGCCCGCGCCGAGGAGCACCGGCGCGATGTACGCGTGGACCTCGTCCACCAGGCCCTCGCGCAGGAACGCGGACAGCACCGTGGGACCGCCTTCGACCACGACGGCACGCACCTCGCGTTCCCAGAGCGCGGCGAGCACGTCGCGCGGATCGTGGGAGGCCACGCCGAGCACGTTCGGGTCGCGCCAGACGCGCCTGCCGGACGTGTCGCGATGGCCGATCACGACCCGCAAGGGCTGATGCGCGGCGTCCTCTCCGCCAGCGCGCGCGGACAGCTGAGGGTCGTCGATCAGCACGGTGCCGGTGCCGACGGCGATGGCGTCCACCTCGGCGCGGACGCCATGGGCATGCTCGCGAGCCTCCGGACCGGTGATCCACACCGACGTCCCGTCCGCGGCCGCCATGCGACCGTCCAGGGTCGCGGCCCACTTGGCAATCACGTAGGGCCTGCCCAGCCGCATGGCGGTGAGCCAGCGATGGGTGAGGGCCGATGCGCCCGCGTGCTCCATGAGCGTCGCCGGGATCCCGCGCTCCTCGAGAACGGTGGCCCCGCCGCCGGAGGCGTTCCCCGGATCCGCGACGGCGTACGTCACTGCGGCGATGCCCGCCTGGGTCAGGGCGTCGACGCACGGTCCGGTGCGTCCCGTATGGGCGCAGGGTTCCAGGGTGACCACGGCCGTGCCCCCGCGCACGTCGACTCCGCGTGCTCGCGCATCGGCGATCGCCGCCACCTCCGCGTGCGGGGTGCCCGCGCCACGGTGCCATCCCTCGCCCAGCTCGGCGCCTTCGGCTCCGAGGATGACGCAGCCGACTCTCGGATTCGGCCCGTACGCGGGGCCGTTCGCGGCCAGCGTGACCGCTCGGTCCATCGCGGCTGCGACGGAGAGCGGCGCACGAGCGGTGGTCATGCGTTCCGAGCGTGAGTGGCGAGGTCGCGCAGGGCGGTGACCTCGGCGGCCGGGTCCTCGGCTCCGAACACCGCGGATCCGGCGACGAAGACGTCGCAGCCAGCCGCAGCGATGTCCTCGATGGTGTCGCGGGACACCCCACCGTCCGCCTGCAGCCACAGGGGGTGGTCGGCCGCGGTCGCGGCCGCCCGCAGCGTCGTGAACTTGGGGAGCATCTCCGGCATGAACGACTGACCGCCGAAGCCGGGCTCCACCGTCATGACGAGCACCATGTCGAACTCCTTGAGGTGCTCGAGCACCACGTCGACGTCGGTGCCCGGCTTGAGCGCGACCGATGCGCGCGCACCGAGAGCACGGAGGTCCCTGGCGATCGCCACCGGGTTGGCGGCGGCCTCGAAGTGGAACGTCACGGACGTCGCGCCGGCCTCGGCGTACCGGGGCGCCCAGTGGTCGGGATCGTCGATCATCAGGTGCGCGTCGATGGGCATGGGCGACACCTCGGCGATGCGCTCGAGCACCGGCAGTCCGAGGGTGAGGTTGGGGACGAAGTGCGCGTCCATCACGTCGACGTGGAGCCAGTCGGCGTTGGCCACCCTCGTGATGTCCCGCTCCAGGTTCGCGAAGTCGGCGGCCAGGATCGACGGAGAGATCTGCATGCCCATGTGTCGAGCCTAGCGCCGCCGACGTGGCCCTTGCTCAGCGCGGCCAAACAGGACGCGCGCCGGGCTGGTCGCTCCCGTGCCGCCGGTCAGGCCGGTCGCTCGAGCAGTGCGAGGAACATCGCATCCGTCCCGTGCGCGTGCGGCCACAGCTGCACGTGCGGACCGGCGCCCCACTCGGGTGCGGAGGTGCCCGTCAGCGCCGCCACCGCGTCGCGGGCGTCGAGCTGGCGCAGCGTCGACCCCGACACGACCTCACGGGTCTCGGCCACCACGGGCGAGCAGGTGATGTACGCGAGGATCCCGCCCGGCGCCAGCAGCCGCTCGGCGCGCGCCAGCAGCGCACGCTGAAGCGCGACCAGGTCGTCAAGGTCGTCGAGGTCGCGGCGCCATCTCGACTCGGGCCGACGGCGCAGGGCGCCCAGGCCGGAGCACGGGGCGTCGAGAACGATGCGCTGATATGTCCCCTCGTCGCCCCATTCGCGCGCGTCGCCCACGTGGACCGCCACCGTGCCGTCGGGCACGGCGCGGACGGACGCGCGCACCAGATCGGCCCGATGCGGGTGCAGCTCGAGCGCATCGAGCTCGACCCCGTGCTGAGCGGCGATCGCTCCCAACAGTGCGGCCTTGCCGCCCGGGCCGGCGCACATGTCGAGCCAGCGCTCCCCCGGCTCGACGTCGCGTGCGAGGGCCAGAGCCCCGGCGGCGACCTGGCTGCCCTCGTCCTGCACGGCGGCGCTGCCCTCGGTGACGGACGCGAGGTCTCCCGGGCGACCGGAGGCCAGGGTGACGGCCCACGGCGACCAGCGACCGGGCTCACCGCCCGTCTCGGCCACCACCTCGTCGCGATCGGCCAGTCCTGGTCTCGCTGCGAGGGTCACGCGGGCCGGAGCATTGTCGGCCTCGAGCAGCGCGTCGATCTCACCCGCGCGGCCGTCGGCGGCGAGCGCGCGCTCGAACTCGCCCACCACCCACTCGGGGTGCGAGAACCGCACGGCCTTCGCCGCGCGGGAGGTGCCGGGCGCGATCACCGTGAGCCACGCATCGGCCGTCTTCTCGGTGACACGCCGCATCACGGCGTTCGCGAACTTCGCGGCACCCTGACCGCGCTCGCGACGCACCAGGTCCACGGTCTCGGACACGGCGGCATGCGACGGGACCCGCATCGCGAGCACCTGGTGCGCGCCGATCCACAGCGCCGACCGCACCTCGGGGTCCAGCGACTCGGGGTCGCGGCGGGCAGCCTTCGCGATGATCGCGTCGTACTGGCCCCGCATGCGCAGCGCGCCGTACGCCAGCTCGGTGGCGAAGGCCGCATCGCGTCCGTCGAGGCGGGCCTGGTCGATGAGCCCCGGCATCACCAGGTTCGCGTAGGCGTCATCGTCGCCGACTGCCATCACGCAGCGGTAGGCGACGTCGCGCGCGGCGCTCATGCGTCGCCCAGGACGGCGGCGTCGCCGAAGCGGGCTCCGCGCCACCACGCGCCGGCCTCCACCTGCCCCTTGCCCGCAGGCTGCACCCATCCGAGCTCGACCGGGTGCCCACCCGTGCCGACCGTCACGGAGCCGTCATGGGCCGTCACCTGACCGGGAACGGTCGCGGGCAGATCGGCGCGCTCGCGGACCGGGCCGAGCTTCATCGAGGCGCCGTCCGGCAGCGTGGTCCACGCTCCTGGTGCCGGAGTGCAGCCGCGGATCTGACGGTCCACGACGTGAGCGGGCCGGTCCCACCGCACGTGGGCGTCGTCGCGAGAGAGCTTCGCCGCGTGGCTGACGCCGTCCTCGACCTGGGGCATCGGTGTCGCCTGGCCAGCGCCGTAGGCCTCGATGGCCTGCACGAGCAACGGCGCACCCGCCTCGGCGAGGCGCTCGAGCAGGCTGCCGGCGGTGTCATCACGGCGCACGCGCTCGGACATCGAGCCGATCACCGGGCCCGTGTCCATGCCCTCGTCGAGCACGAACGCGCTGACGCCGGTGATCTCGTCCCCCGCCATGAGCGAGCGCTGGACCGGTGCGGCCCCGCGCCAGGCCGGGAGCAGCGAGAAGTGCAGGTTGACCCACCCCAGTCGAGTGGCGTCGAGCAGGTCTGTGCGCAGAATCTGTCCGTAGGCCACGACGGCCGCGATGTCGGCGTCCAGCGCGGCGATCTGGGCGATGAAGTCGGGATCGGAGGCTCGAGAAGGAGTGAGCACCGGCCACCCCTGCTCCTGCGCATACGCCTTGACCGGTGACGGGTGCAGGTCGCGGCCGCGCTTGCCCCGAGCGTCGGGCTGGGTGACCACGGCGACGATGTCGTGGCGTTCCGCGAGAGCCGTGAGGCTCGGGACGGCAATCTGGGGCGTGCCGGCAAAGATGAGACGCATGCGTCCATCGTAGGGCGGCGAGGTCGGCGTCAACGCGGCAGCTCGAGCGGGCCGTCGACCCTGATGCGGAGCTCCCGCTTGGCCTTGGATGCCTCGCGCTGTGCATCCCGCAACGCGTCGACGATGGCCTGGGTCTGCGACCGTGGCAGCAGGATTCCGACGCCATCCTGGAGCTCGATCCAGGTGGTCGATCCGGACGGCTCATCGGCGACTCCCGCGTGCGCGAGTGCCTCCCTCACGCCGTCGCGGTCGCCGTGCACCGTCACGTAGCGCCGATGCGGGGGCAGCCCCAACGCGCTCCGCTCCTGGTATTCGTCGCGGGCGGCGTCCCCGGGCGACCACGTCGACAGGGCACGGCGGACAGCGGGCGGCACCTCTCCCACTATCGTCACCGCGCCTCCCTCGGGGCGCCCTCGGACCAGTGCCGCGGCGCCCAGCCACCAGCGAATCGCTTTGAGCTCGCCGCCCAGCCCGGTGCCGGCGGGCACCCCCGCATCGGTAACCACGAGGTGACGGTATCCGCCTGCGACGGCGGGGAGGGCTGCGGGAGTGGCCAGCACCACGCCCTCGGTCACCGTATGGTCGTCCACGATCCCCGCGGAGGAGGTCGAGACCGTAAGGGGAACGTCGCCGAGCATGCGCCGGAGCTGCTCGGCGATGCGGTCCGCGCCTTGGCGCACGTGCTTGAGCTGGGAGCCCTGGCATTCCGGGCAATGCCAGTCGGTCTGGACGTGTCCCTGGTCGAGGCAGACGGGGTCCGCCCCGGGGCTCGCAAGCCCAAGGAGCGACGAGCACTCGCGGCACTCGGCCCATTGCTCGCAGCGCGCGCAGGCGGTGGCGCTCACGTATCCGGCGCGCGGCACGACGATCGCCACAGGCCCCTCGGCGAGGGCTGCGCGCACGGCCCGCCAGACGCTGCCTGGCATCCAGTGCCATCCGGCGCCGCCTTCCGCATCGCGGCGCTCGGCGGTCATCACATCCACGGCCGGAACCGCCGCACGCACTGCGTCTCGCGACGGCGCCTCCAATCGCGCCCATCCGTGCTCGACCAGGGCGATGGCGTCCGCGCTGGGAGCGTAGCCGCCGAGGACCAGCCCGGCGCCCTCCTCGGCCCGCATGGATGCGACCGTGCGCGCGTGGGGATACGGCGCGTGGAGGTCCTCGAGGGCACCATTCGCCTCATCCCACACTGCGATGACGCCCAGGTGCGGCACGGGCTGCATCGCCACGGGCCTCGTACCGATGACGATGCGTGCGTGGCCACGCATGGCGGCGACGTAGCTTCCGAAGCGCACCGCCGGGCCGTCATCGTGGTCGAGCACCGCGACGGCGCCACCCGAGCGCGCCGTCCACCGCGAAAGACCCAGGCGCCTGCACTCAGCCAACAGCGCGGCCACGGCCCGGGCGTCCGGAGCCACGACGATGCTCGAGGCACCGGTGGCGGCAGTCACGACCGCCGTCGCGATCAGGCGTGCGGCGGCCACGGAGGTCCGAGGGTCGTCGTCGGGCAGCGCCTCCCACACGACGCGCTCGCCTTCGCGCGCGAGCGGCTCGGCCGACGAGCGTGACATCGCGGCGGCGTAGTCTGCGTCGAGCGCCACTGGCGCGGAGTCCCAGTCCCTCTTCTCGATGGCGGCCGCCCGAGGAGGGGCCATCAGGCGCAGCACGTCCCACACCGATCCGCCATAGCGGCGCGCGATGCGATCCGCCAGCGTGATGGCTGCGGGCGTGTAGCTGGGGATGGCGCTGGCGCTGCGAATGGTGCTCAGACTCCCGGCAAACGACGAGATGCGCGGCAGTCGCGTCACGACGCCGCTCACCAGCCGGCCCGCGAACGGCACGCGGACGCGAGAGCCGATCTCCACCACGCTCACCAGCGTGGGCGGAATGGCATAGTCGAACGGCCGATCGAGGTGCGGGAGCGGACTGTCCAGACGGACCGATGCGATCGGAGGCCTGCGCCCGCCGACGCGATCCGCCGCGCCCGCATGGTCACGCGACCCCGACGAGCGGGAGAGGCTCATGCGCACGCGGCGGCGAGAGCCTCAGCCCTGTCGGTGCGCTCCCACGTGAAGTCGGCAAGCTCGCGGCCGAAGTGACCGTAGGCGGCCGTCTGGCGGTAGATGGGGCGACGCAGGTCCAAAGCGTCGATGATCGCGGTGGGCCGCAGGTCGAACACCTCACGGATCGCGTCTTCAATGCGGCCCGGCGCCACTGTCTCGGTGCCGAAGGTCTCGACGTACAGGCCGACGGGACGGGCCGTACCGATCGCATACGCCACCTGCACCTCACAGCGGTCTGCGAGCCCGGCCGCGACCACGTTCTTCGCCACCCAGCGCATGGCGTAGGCGCCTGAGCGGTCCACCTTCGAGGGGTCCTTGCCGGAGAACGCTCCCCCGCCATGACGGGCCATCCCGCCGTACGTGTCCACGATCACCTTGCGGCCCGTGAGCCCAGCGTCGCCCTTGGGACCGCCGATCTCGAACTTGCCGGTGGGGTTGATGAGGGATCGGTGCGCCTGAGCGTCGAGCTCGAACGCGGCGAGGACCGGGGCGATGACCTCGGCCTCGACGATGGCGCGCAGGTCGGCCATGTCCATGCCCTCGGCATGCTGGGTCGACACCACGACGGTGTCCACCGTCCGCGCGACGTCGCCGTCGTACCCGATGGTCGCCTGCGCCTTGCCGTCAGGGCGCAGACCCTCGATGATGTTCGCCCGGCGCACCTCCGCGAGCCGCTGCGTGAGACGGTGCGCGATGGCGATGGGCAGCGGCATGAGTTCGGGCGTGTCGCGGCATGCGTAGCCGAACATCAACCCTTGGTCGCCGGCGCCGAGCTCGGCGCCGTCAGAGTCGGTGGCGCTGCCCACGCCCTGCCAGATGTCGGGGCTCTGCTCGCCGATCGACACTGACACGCCGCACGAGTCGCCGTCGAAGCCCGTCGATGAGGACGTGTACCCGATGCCCGTGACCACCTCGCGAATGGTCCCCGGGATGTCGACGTACGCCTCGGTCGTCACTTCGCCTGCGACATGGACCAGGCCCGTGGTGACCATCGTCTCGACCGCCACGCGAGACAGCGGGTCCTGCCGGAGCATCTCGTCCAGGATCGCGTCGGACACCTGGTCGCAGATCTTGTCCGGGTGGCCTTCGGTCACGGACTCGGAAGTGAACAGTCGCAGATTCGTCACGCGGGCAAGCCTAACGGCGCGAGGGCCGTGTCATCGGCCCCACCTTCATGACGTGCGGCCCATTCTTGGTGCTCGCGTTCCCAGCGGCGGACCATCTCCTCGTCCTGGGCGGTGACGCCGGGCAGGTCCAGCTCCGGCGGCAACGGGACCTCGACATCGAGGGCGGCCGATCCGCCCGGGGACGGAGACCTCCCCGGATCGATCGGCGGCGGTGGGATGAACGACACCGACCCACCACTGGCAGCGATCTCCCATCCCTGGCGATGGATGTCATGGTGGCACCTGGTGCAGAGCATCACGCCGTTGGACAGGTCCGATGTGCCGCCGTGCTGCCACCACCGGATGTGATGCGCCTCGCAATGCTCCGGCGGTGCATGACACTTCGCGCACCCTCCGTCGCGCCCCAGGAGAGCGATCCGCTGCGCATCGGTGAACAGTCGCTCCCGCTCGCCCTGATCGAGGATCTCGCTGTCACGTCCGAGGACCTGCGGGATGATTCCTGCGTCCCCCGAGAGGCGGCGCAGCTCGCCGACTGAGACGGGCTGCTCGATCCCGTCGATGCTCCCCAGGCCCCGACCGCTCATGAGGTCCGACATGCTCATGCGCACGACGATCGTGGTGCGCACCCCCGATTTCTCGGTCCGGGTGCACCCCAGCGAGTGCCGCGCCAGCGCGAACAACGCGTCGATCCGCATCTGACCCACCGTCCTGCTGTCAACGGTGCTCGGGTCAGCGCTCTCCTTGCGGCCCTGGCGCCGCACATCCCGAGTGGTCATCTGCTCCAGCACTGCGATGACCGGCGCGGCGGTGACGGCATCCATCTGTCCATGGATCACGACCCTGCCCTCGTGGTCCTGCCTCCACCACAAGTACCGGGCCTCATGGTTCTCGCGCTCGCGCCGCTCGTGACCGGCGCGATCCGCGCGAGCGACCGCACGGGCCACCATCTTCTGGACCTCATGAGCCGCCATCGAGACCGCCTTCGACACCAGGCGCTCCTCCAACGCCACCAGCGCCCCGTCCTCAAGGCGGTCGGAGAGCCGGTTCAGTCCACCCACGATCAGGCTCGCAGCATCGACCGACAGCTCTCCCGCCACGGACGCACGAGCCACCGCAGGGTATTGGGGCCCCGGTGCCACTGCCGCCTCGGCATCACCGCCTTGCGCAGTGTCCGACTCTGCTGGCTGCACTCCCGCACTCGGCCGTGGCAGGAACGCCTCCCCCGCCTGCATCGCCTTCTGGGCACCCGCCATCGTGCCGCCCCGCACCTTCGACAGCATCGCCTTGGCATTGCCGTGCCCCTCACGGCGAGCCAGCCCGCCGCCAGGCAGATCCGGGGCGGACCGCCGCGCGATCTCACCGGCGCACCGGGAGCTCAGCGCTCCCACCTGCCGCTCCACCCTCGCGATCGACGCGTGCAGGGCAAGGAGCTGGTCCTTCGACAGTGCCGAGACGTCACGAGCCGCGAGCTCACCCACCAGGGTGCTCACCCGATCGATGTCCGCCGCCTCGACGACGGCTGCCTCACCAGCCATGACACCAGTCAAACAGGGGGGTCTGACATCGCCGGGGTGGACGGTCGGCCAGGGGTGTTCCGCCGACGCTACTCCGAAGGAAGCCGCTCGACGATGCGGTCGAGAACCGCATGGGCCACCCCGAGCTTGGACCCCGTCGCCTCACCCACGCGCGCGCCCGTCGAGTCCAGAATCGTCACCGTGTTGTCCGCAGTCCCGAAGCCGCGGCCGCCACCCACCTCGTTCACGACCAGCAGGTCCGCCCCCTTGCGCCGCGCCTTGGCCGCGCCATGCTGCAGCACCGAGCCCGCATCGTCCCCGGTCTCCGCCGCGAAGCCCACGACCACCTGACTAGGCGGCCGCGCAGCGACCAACCCCGCCAAGATGTCAGGGGTCTGCACCAGCTCCAGAGTCATCCCGGCAGAGCCGTCCTTCTTGAGTTTGCTCGCCGCCACCGACTGCGGGCGGTAGTCCGCGACCGCCGCCGCCATCACCACCGCATCGGCCGTCGGAGCGAGCGACTCCACTGCCCGCGACAGCTCATCAGCGGTCGACACGTCCACACGCGCGATCCCCTCGCCCAGCGGAAGCGTGACGTTCGCCGCAATCACGGTCACCTCAGCGCCCCGTTCGCGCGCGGCCTCCGCCAGCGCGAAGCCCTGCATGCCCGAGGACCTGTTGCCCAGGTAGCGGACCGCGTCGATGGGTTCGCGCGTGCCGCCGGCGGTCACCACGACGGTGCGACCGACGAGATCGCCCCATGGCCGGGACGCATCGGACAGCGACAGGCCCTCGCCGCGCGCCACGCCATAGAGAGCGGACACGAGCGCGTCCGGCTCGGGCAGCCGCCCGGGGCCGGAGTCGGGGCCGGTGAGGCGACCCACGGCCGGCTCGATCACATGAACCCCGCGTGCGCGCAGCGTGGCGACGTTCGCCCGTGTGGCGGGGTCGTTCCACATCTCCGTGTGCATCGCGGGGGCCACCACGATCGGCGCCTCGGTTGCAAGCAGCGCATTGCCCAGCAGGTCACGCGCCGCACCGGCGGCCATCTGCGAGAGGAAGTCCGCGGTGGCGGGCGCGACGAGCACCACATCGGCGCTCTGCCCCAGGCGCACGTGCGCGACGGAGGGGACGTCCTCGAACGTCTCGGTGGCGGCAGGGTGCCCCGACAGGGCCTCCCACGTCGCGCGCCCCACGAAGTTCAGGGACGCGGCGGTGGGCGCCACCCGCACCGAATGCCCGTCCTCGACGAGGCGACGCAGCACGAGGGCGACCTTGTAGGCCGCGATCCCGCCGGTCACGCCCAGAAGGACGCGCATGAGTGTCTGGCTGCCCGGTGGTGCCGCTACTCGGTGGCGGCGGAGCGGCCGAGCGTCAGCAGGCTGCCCGCGTTGATCTCGCGCAGGGCGACGGAGAGCGGCTTGTCGGTCGAGTCGGCCTCGACGAGCGGGCCCACGTTCTCGAAGTGACCCTCGCCCAGCGCCTCGTAGTAGGCGTTGATCTGACGCGCTCGCTTGGAGCTGTAGATCACGAGGGCGTACTTGGAGTCCACCTTCTCGAGCAGCTCATCGATCGGGGGGTTGGTGATGCCCTCGGGCTGTGCCACAGTTCCGGCCACGATTACTCCAAAGTGTTGATACTGGAAAGTCCGCGTTCAAGTCTACCGTGCATGCGTCGGCGTGGGGCTCAGCCCGCGCCCAGCACCAGGGTCTCGAGCTGGGTGACGGCGGTCTCGAGGTCGTCGTTGATGATGATCCGATCGAACTCCTTCGATGCCGCCATCTCGATCTGGGCCGTGAGCAGCCGCCGCTCGCGCTCGAGATCGTCCTCGGTGCCCCGCCCCACGAGCCTGCGCACCAGCTCGTCCATCGACGGCGGCTCGATGAACACATACAGTGCCTCCGGCATCGCCGATCGCACCTGCCGCGCACCCTGCAGGTCGATCTCGAGCAACGACGGCACGTCCGCCGCCAGGTGCTGGTCGACCGGCGCGCGCGGCGTCCCGTAGCGGTGCACGCCGTGCACTGTCGCCCACTCCAGCAGTTCGCCGCCCTCGATCATGCGCGAGAATTCGGTCTCGGACACGAAGTGATAGTGCTCGCCGTCGACCTCACCCGGCCGCGCGGGCCGGGTGGTGGCCGAGACGGACACCCAGATATCGGGGTTGCGCTCACGCAACGCCCGCACCAGCGTGCCCTTGCCGACGGCAGTGGGGCCCGCCAGCACGACGAGTCGCGTCACCGATGCTCGCGTTCGACGAGGGCGTCGATCTGGTGCGTGCCGAGACCACGGATGCGACGGGCCTGTGAGATCCCGATCTCCTCCATGGCCGATTCGGCGCGCTTGGGCCCGATGCCGGGCAGGCACTGCAACAGATCGCGCACCCTGATCCCGGCAAGGGCCTCGTCGGCCTTGGCGCGAGTGATCGCTTCGTGCAACGTCATTTCACCGCGGGCCAGCTCCTCCTTGAAGACACGTCGTGCGCTTCGCACGGCCGTCGCCTTCACGAGGGCCGCCGCACGCTGCTCTTCGGACAGTTCAGGTGTCGCCACGACCCCTCCTTCCTCGCGCCGGGGAATTCACGCCCTGAGCGCGTACTGGGCTGCTCCAGCGGCCGCCTGGATGGCGCCGCGCAGCTTTTCTGCAAAGGGCCCTGCGGACAGGACCCCTCTCGATTGATTGACGAGTACCAGCGAGGATGCGTTCCCGAAGGTGGCGGTCACCTCAGCGGGTCCAGCACCCTGAGCACCCATGCCGGGCGCCAGTATCGGGCCGTTCAGCCCGCCGAGGTCGATGCCGAGATCCGACATCGCCGAACCCACCGTCGCACCGACGACGAGCCCCACGTCCCCCATGGGCTGTGCGCCCACATTTCTCTGTGCCGCCTCGCGCACCATCACGCCGGCGACGGACTCGCCGTCTGCCGTGCGGGCGTGCTGCACCGACGCCCCTTCGGGGTTGGACGTGAGCGCCAGCACGAACACCCCCTTGCCGTTCTCGGCCGCGAGGGACAGCGCCGGTTCGAGCGATCCGAAGCCCAGGTACGGCGACAGCGTGAGGGCATCGCACTCGAGCGGCGCGCCGGGCCGCAGGAACGCATCGGCGTAGCCCGCCATCGTGGAGCCGATGTCGCCGCGCTTGGCGTCCATGATGGTGATCAGATCGTGCTCGCGCGCCTGCCCCAGCACGTACTCGAGAGCCGCGATGCCACGGGCACCGTGACGTTCGAAGAACGCGATGTTCGGCTTGACGGCGGCCGCAGTGTCGACCGAGGCCATCACGACGGTCTCGCCGAATGCCGCGAGCCCCTCGGGAGTGTCCTCCAGCCCCCACATGCGCAAGAGCTCCACGTGTGGGTCGATGCCGACGCACAGGGGCCCCACGCGATCCATCGCCTCTGCAAGCCTGTGGCCGAACCGCATACGGTGCTCCTTCCCCAACTGTGGCACCTCTGAGCTCATCTGCACTTCTACGCCATGCTACCTGCGATGACGTTTCTCGCTCGGTCGCCAGCGGCATCCTGGAGGCTCAGCACATCGAACGGCCCCAGACGTAACGCTTCGATCGCGAGCACCGCCGCCGCGAGCTGCTGGGTGGTGGTGACGATCGCCGCATCGGCCGCCGTGGCGGCGGCGCGGATCTCGTAGCCGTCGGCACGCGCTCCCTGTCCCGACG
Source organism: Demequina muriae (assembly GCF_030418295.1). Lineage (NCBI taxonomy): Bacteria > Bacillati > Actinomycetota > Actinomycetes > Micrococcales > Demequinaceae > Demequina > Demequina muriae. The sequence continues at coordinate 2,600,589 of NZ_JAUHQA010000001.1, read as the reverse complement.
GGGTGTTGATCACCAGCGGCACCTGGCCTTCGTTCACGAGGTCCACGATGGTGGGCTCGCCTGCGGGGCCGCGACCCTGCGAGTACTTGCGCACCACCGTGGTCGGGATGCCGTGGCGGCCCAGCACCTGCGCGGTGCCGGCCGTCGCGAGGATCTCGAAGCCCAGCTGGTGCAGCCGCGCCACCGGGAACACGATCGAGCGCTTGTCGCGGTCCGCCACCGACACGAACGCCTTGCCCTCGGTGGGGAGACCCCCGAACGCTGCGGCCTGCGACTTGGCGAACGCGAGCGGGAACGTCGCGTCGAAGCCCATGACCTCGCCGGTCGATCGCATCTCTGGACCCAGCACCGAGTCCACGATCAGGCCGTCGTGAGTGCGGAACCGCTTGAACGGCAGCACCGCCTCCTTGACCGCGATGCGCTGAGACATATCGATGTGCGCCGCATCCTGCTGCGGCAGCACGCCGTCCGCCTTCAACTGGGCGATGGTCGCGCCGGTCATGATCAGCGATGCGGCCGATGCGAGGGGCACCCCGGTCGCCTTCGCCACGAAGGGCACCGTGCGGCTGGCGCGCGGGTTCGCCTCGAGCACGTAGAGCACGTTCGAGACGAGCGCGTACTGCACGTTCATGAGCCCGTGCACGCCGATGCCACGTGCGAGCGCCTCGGTCGAGCGCCGGATGCGGTCGAGCTCATCGAGCGACAGCGTCACCGGGGGGAGCACGCACGCGGAGTCTCCCGAGTGGATGCCGGCCTCCTCGATGTGCTCCATCACGCCGCCGAGGTACAGCTCCTCGCCGTCGTACAGCGCGTCGACGTCGATCTCGATAGCGTCGTCCAGGAACTTGTCGATGAGCAAGGGGGCATCGGAGGCGTGGTCCCCCACATCCGCCATGCGGGTGCCATAGTCCTCGAGCTGGGCGCGATCGAAGACGATCTCCATGCCGCGGCCGCCCAGCACATAGGAGGGGCGCGCGAGCACCGGATAGCCGATGCGCTCGGCGATCTCGATCGCCTCGTCGATTCCGTGAGCGGTGCCATACGCCGGGGCGGGCAGATCGGCGGCGTCGAGGACACGGCCAAAGGCCCTGCGGTCTTCAGCGTTGTCGATGGCCTCAGGCGAGGTGCCGAGGATGGGCACACCCGCATCGGCCAGGCGCTGCGCCAGGCTGAGCGGAGTCTGCCCGCCGAGCTGGACGATCATGCCCTTGATGGGCCCTGCGGCCTTCTCCGCCTCGTAGACAGCCATGACGTCCTCGAACGTCAGCGGCTCGAAGTACAGCCGGTTCGCGGTGTCGTAGTCGGTGGACACCGTCTCGGGGTTGCAGTTGACCATGACGGTCTCGTACTGGTCCTTGAGGCTCAGCGCCGCGTGCACGCACGAGTAGTCGAACTCGATGCCCTGGCCGATGCGGTTGGGTCCGGAGCCCAGAATGAGGACGGCCTCGCGCTCGCGCGGAGAGACCTCGTTCTCCGAGTCGTACGAGCTGTAGTGGTACGGCGTGCTGGCCTCGAACTCGGCCGCGCACGTGTCGACGGTCTTGAACACGGGCTGGACGCCCAGGTCCGCACGGGCCGCGAAGACGTCCTCGACCGTCAGCCCGCGCAGCGACGCGATCTGGGTGTCGGCGAGGCCGTGACGCTTGGCGTCGCGCAGCACCTCGGCGGTGAGCGCCGGAGCGTGCGCGACCTCGTGCGCGACCTCGTTCATCAGCAGCATCTGGTCGAGGAACCAGCGGTCGATCCGGCAGGCCTGGTAGACCTGCTCGAGGTCGCAGTGGCCCGCACGCACCGCGCGCAGCAGCTGCTGGACCTGGATGAACCGCTTCTCCGTGGGCACGCGGACGGCCTCGAGGAGCGCGTCCACCTCCTCCCCCGTGGGGAAGTCGCCGTTCCAGTGGAAGTTCATGCTCTGCTTGTCGATCGATCGCAGCGCCTTGCCCAGCGCCTCGGTGAAGCTGCGGCCGATGCTCATGGCCTCGCCCACCGACTTCATGGTGGTGGTGAGCACCGGGTCGGCGGCCGGGAACTTCTCGAACGCGAAGCGGGGCACCTTGACCACGATGTAGTCGAGCGTGGGCTCGAAGCTCGCGGGCGTCGAGCCCGTGATGTCGTTGGGGATCTCGTCCAGGGTGTACCCGAGGGCGAGCTTGGCGGCGATCTTGGCGATCGGGAAGCCCGTCGCCTTCGACGCGAGGGCCGAGGACCGCGACACGCGCGGGTTCATCTCGATGACGATGAGGCGGCCGGTCTCGGGCTCGACCGCGAACTGGACGTTGCAGCCGCCGGTGTCCACGCCCACCTCGCGGATGATCGCGATGCCCACGTCGCGCATGCGCTGGTACTCGCGGTCGGTGAGCGTCAGCGCGGGGGCGACGGTGATCGAGTCGCCGGTGTGGACGCCCACAGGGTCGACGTTCTCGATCGAACAGACCACCACGACGTTGTCGTGCTTGTCGCGCATGAGCTCGAGCTCGAACTCCTTCCACCCCAGGATGGACTCCTCCAGGAGCACCTCCGTGGTGGGCGAGTAGTGCAAGCCGGCGCCGGCGATCCGGCGCAGGTCCTCCTCGTCATAGGCGAAGCCCGAGCCGAGGCCGCCCATGGTGAACGACGGACGCACCACCACGGGGTACTTCAGGTCCTCGGCGGCCGCCAGGCACTCGTCCATGGTGTGACAGATCTTCGACCGCGCGGACTCGGCGCCGCAGCGCTCCACCACGCCCTTGAAGAGCTCACGGTTCTCCCCCAGGTTGATCGCCTCGAGGTTCGCACCGATGAGCTCGACGCCGTACTTGTCGAGAACGCCCGCGGCGGCCGCGTCGATCGCGGCGTTCAGCGCCGTCTGGCCCCCGAGCGTGGGAAGCAGAGCGTCGGGACGCTCCTTCTCGATGATCGCCTCGATCACCTCGGTGGTGATCGGCTCCACGTAAGTCGCGTCCGCGAACTCCGGGTCCGTCATGATCGTGGCCGGGTTGGAGTTGAGAAGCACCACCCGCACGCCCTCGGCCTTGAGGACGCGGCACGCCTGAGTGCCTGAATAGTCGAACTCGCAGGCCTGACCGATGACGATCGGACCGGAGCCGATGACCAGCACGGAGCTGATGTCGTCGCGCTTGGGCATCGCTAGCGCGCTCCCTTCATGACGGAGATGAAACGGTCGAACAGGTAGGCGGCATCGTGCGGACCGGCCGCCGCCTCGGGGTGGTACTGCACCGAGAAGGCGGGGAGGTCCAGGCACTCGAGGCCCTCGACCACGTCGTCGTTCAGGCACACGTGCGAGACCTTGACGCGGCCATAGCCCGCGGGCGACACGGAGTCGCCGTCGAGCGGGGCGTCCACGGCGAAGCCGTGATTGTGCGCGGTGATCTCGACCTTGCCGGTGGTGCGGTCCATCACGGGCAGGTTGATGCCGCGGTGGCCGAACGGCAGCTTGTACGTGCCATAGCCCAGCGCGCGGCCCAGAATCTGGTTGCCGAAGCAGATGCCGAAGAACGGCACCTGGGCGTCGAGTACGGACCGCAGCACGCCGACGGCGCGCTCGGCGGCGGCCGGGTCGCCGGGCCCGTTGGAGAAGAACACCCCGTCGGGCTTCTTGGCGAGCACCTGATCCGCAGTCCACGTGGACGGCACCACCGTGACGCGGATGCCGCGCTGCGCCATCATCTCGGGGGTCATCGCCTTGATCCCGAGGTCGACGGCGACCACGTGGGCGATGGTCGCCACGCCCGCGGGCGGCTCGACCACGTACTCGTCAGGGATGGTGACCTCGTCGGCGAGGTGCGCGCCGGTCATCTGCTCGCCGGAGCGCACGCGCTCGACGAGCTCCTGCACGGGGGCCAGCGCGTCGCCCGAGAAGATCCCGGCGCGCATGACGCCCTCGCGCAGGATCCTGGTGAGCTGGCGCGTGTCGATCCCGGAGATGCCCACGATGCCCTGGGAGACCAAGTCGTCGTCCAGCGTGCGCTGGGCGCGCCAGTTCGAGGCCCGGCGAGAGGGGTCGCGCACCACGTAGCCGGCCACCCAGATCTGACGGGACTCGTTGTCCTCGTCGTTGACGCCCGTGTTGCCGATGTGCGGCGCCGTCATGACCACGATCTGACGGTGGTAGCTGGGGTCGGTCAGCGTCTCCTGATAGCCGGTCATGCCGGTGTTGAAGACGATCTCGCCCAGGGTCTGGCCGAGCGCGCCATACGCGGCGCCCTCGAACGTGCGGCCATCCTCGAGAACGAGGATCGCAGGGGTGCGGGTCACGCGGGGGCTCCTTCGTGTCTGTTCTCGGCAAAGCGGGCGTCGAGGTGCGTGGGGGCGCCTCGCAGGAACGTCGCGACGGCACGCCCCGGCAGCTGGATGCCGCCGAATGGGGAGTTGTTCGAGCGGCTGGCGGTGCCTGCCGGGTCGACGGTCCAGGCTGCGCTGGGGTCCACGAGAGTCACGTTCGCGGGCTCGCCCACGGCGAGCGGCCGGCCGTGGCCCGAGTCGCGGCCGATGCGCGCGGGAGTCTCGCTCATCACTCGCGCAACGTCTCGCCACGAGAGAGCGCCCGTGTCGACCATGGTCTTCTGGACGATCCCGAGGGCGGTCTCGAGGCCGATCATGCCCATGGCGGCTGCTCCCCACTCGCAGTCCTTGTCCTCGTCCGGGTGAGGCGCGTGGTCGGTCGCGACGATGTCGATCGTGCCGTCGGCGAGGCCGGCCCGCAGCGCGTCCACGTCCGCCTGCGTGCGCAGCGGCGGGTTGACCTTGAAGCGCGGGTCGTAGCCCCGGGCCGACTCGTCGGTCAGCAGCAGGTGGTGCGGCATCACCTCGGCCGTGACGTCGATGCCGCGTGCCTTGGCCCATCGGATGATCTCGACTGAGCCTGCGGTCGACAGGTGACAGATGTGCACGCGCGAGCCCACGTGGCCCGCGAGCAGCACGTCGCGAGCGATGATCGACTCCTCGGCGACGGACGGCCATCCCGCGAGGCCCAGCTCCGCGGAGACGAGGCCCTCGTTCATCTGAGCGCCCTCGGTGAGCCGCGGATCCTGCGCGTGCTGCGCCACCACTCCCCCGAACGTCTTCACGTACTCGAGTGCGCGACGCATCAGCAGCGGGTCGTGCACGCACTTGCCGTCGTCGGAGAACACCCGCACCTGGGCGCGGGAGTTGGCCATCGCGGCCATCTCGGACAGCTGCGTGCCGCCGAGGCCCACGGTCACGGCGCCGACCGGGAATACGTCGACGAGGCCCACCTCGCGGCCCCGGCTCCACACCTGCTCGACCACCCCGGCAGTGTCCGCCGTCGGCGTGGTGTTCGCCATCGCGTGCACGGCGACGAACCCGCCGGTGGCCGCCGAACGCGACCCTGTGGCGATGGTCTCCGCGTCCTCGCGGCCGGGCTCGCGCAGGTGCGTGTGCAGGTCGACCAGGCCAGGAAGGGCGACCAGGCCCGAGCCGTCGATCCGCACCGCCCCCGCGGGCGCATCGGCCGCGGACAATGACGCGATGACCCCGCCGGCGAGCACGAGGTCCGCCGTGGTCTCGCAGTACATCGACACGTTCTCGATGACGACGCTCTCTGGGGCACTGGCGCTGGCGCTCACTGGGGCGCCTCCTCTCCGGCAAGCAGCAGGTACAGGGCGGCCATGCGCACGGCGACGCCGTTGCTGACCTGTTCGACGATGACGGAGCGGGGAGAATCGGCGGCCTCCGCAGAGATCTCCAGCCCCCGGTTCATCGGCCCTGGGTGCAGCACGATCGCGTGATCGGGCATGCGCCGCAGGCGGTCACCGTCGAGGCCGAACAGCCGGGTGTACTCCTCGGGGCTCGGGAAGAATCCCGATCCTCCGCCGGTCATCCTCTCACGCTGGACGCGCAGCATCATGACCGCGTCGATGTCGTGCGCCTCGATCGCATCGTCGAGCGTGTAGTGCACCGCGAGGTCGTCACGTTCAGTCATCCCATACGGCAGCAGTGTCGGCGGCGCGACCACCACCACGTTCGCGCCGAGAGTCTTCAGCAGCGGAATGTTCGAGCCCGCGACGCGCGAGTGGAGGATGTCCCCGACGATCGCCACCGTGATGCCCTCGAGCGCCTTGCCCGCAGGAGCGTCGACCAGGTGACGGCGCATCGTGAACGCGTCGAGCAGCGCCTGCGTGGGGTGCTGGTGGGTGCCGTCGCCGGCGTTGATGACGTGACCGTGCATCCAGCCCGACCCGGCGAGGCGAGAGGCCGCGCCGGACGCCCAGTGCCGGATCACCACCGCATCGGCCCCCATCGCCTGCAACGTCAGCGCCGTGTCCTTGAGCGACTCGCCCTTCGACAGGCTCGAGCCCTTGGCGGAGAAGTTGATGACGTCGGCGCTGAGGCGCTTGGCCGCGGCCTCGAAGCTGATGCGCGTGCGCGTCGAGTCCTCGAAGAACAGGTTGACCACGGTCTTGCCGCGCAGCGTCGGGAGCTTGCGCATCTCACGCTCCTGCGTGGCCGCCATCTGCGCGGAGGTGTCGAGGATGAGGATCGCCTCGTCCCGGGTCAGGGTGTCGGTGTCGAGCAGGTGCCTCACGCGCGATCCCCCTCGCCCGAGATCCGCGCCCCGGAGATGAGCACCTCGTCGGCGCCGTCCACCTCGGTCAGATGCACGTCGACCCGTTCCGACTTCGCCGTGGGGAGGTTCTTGCCCACGAAGTCCGCGCGGATGGGCAGTTCGCGGTGGCCGCGGTCCACGAGCACCGCGAGCTGGACGGCGCGCGGCCGGCCCAGGTCCTTGATCGCGTCGAGAGCGGCGCGGATGGTGCGTCCGGTGTGGAACACGTCGTCGACCAGCACCACGGTGCGGTCGTCGAGTCCCATGGTGGGCAGCGTGGTCTCGCCGATGGGCCGCGTGGGCTGACGGTGGAGATCGTCGCGATACATGGTGATGTCGAGGGCGCCGGCGCGGGCCGAGGCGTCGAAGCCGGGCTCCACATCGCCGATGCGGGCGGCGAGCCGGTGCGCGAGCGGCACTCCACGGGTGGGGATGCCCAGCAGCACCAGCGAGTCGTGGCCCTCGTTGCGTTCGAGGATCTCGTGGGCGATGCGTGTGAGGGCCCGTGCAATGTCGGGCGCGCCAAGAACGGTGCCAGTCATCTGGCGACCCCCTTCCCCGCCTCACTGGACGGTCATTAAAGGATGGTTGCAGTGGTGGTCAGCCTACCCCAGCAGTGAGCAGCTGCGCGGCTGCGTGCATGCGCGTTCCTAGTCGTCGACGTCGGGCCTGTACGCGCGCGGACGAGACCGCGAGTATCCGCCCCACACATGCACCCGACGCACGAGTCTGATGACGGCACGGGCGAGCAGTTGAGTCGAACCGACGAGGTAGAACACCAGCGCCGCCATCTCCGCGACGTCGAGGAGGTTGAGGATGGAGCCGATGACGAACCACAGGCCCGTCATCATGTCGTTCAGGATCGAGGCCGCCTCCCAGCGACTGTCGATGTCGATCTGCTTGCGGCCGATGCGGAGGCTGAGGTCGCCCTCCGGCGTGTCGAACTCGCTATGCTCATCCTTGCGAGGCTCGGCCTGGTGAGGTTCGGCCTCGCTGGGTTCAGGTGCGCTTCGGTTCTCAGTCACGTCCTGTGCACTCCTACGGTGCGGTCTCGGGGTCCTTCTCCACGATAGGCACGCCAGGCTCATCGGTGCCACCGGAGGCGTCGGCGTCGGCAGCCGTGGAGCCGATGGCGGGGGCCTCGCGCGCGATCCGGCCCAGCACGCCGTTGATGAACCGCGGCGAGTCGTCGGTGCTGAGGTCGCGTGCCAGCTCGACGGCCTCGTCGATCGCGACGGCGACTGAGACGTCATCGTTGTCGAGGATCTCCCACGCGGCGATGCGCAGCAGGTTGCGGTCCACTGACGGCATGCGCTTCATGGGCCAGTCGGGACTCGCGTCGGAGATGATCGTCTCGAGCTCGCGCCACCGCGACACCACGCCGCGGACGATCTCCGCGGAGTAGTCCGGCAGCGGCGTCTCGCGGCCGGACTCCATGAGCCGGGCCGTGAGGGCGTCACCCACGTTCATGCCGCGCTGCTCGGCCTCGAAGAGGACGTCGAGAGCGCGCTTGCGGGCCTTGGTGCGGGCTGACACTAGTCGTTCACGCGGCCGAGGTAATCGCCCGAGCTGGTGTTGACCTTGACCTTGGTGCCCTGCTCGAGGAACAGCGGGACCTGGATCTCCTTGCCGGTCTCGAGCGTGGCGGGCTTGGTGCCGCCCGACGAGCGGTCGCCCTGCAGGCCGGGCTCGGTGTACGTCACCTCGAGCACCACCGATGCGGGCAGCTCCAGGAAGATCGGGTTGCCGTTGTGCGAGCCGATGGTCGCCTTCTCGCTCTCGAGCAGATAGTCGGTGGCGTCGCCCATGACCGCTTCGCTGACCGTGACCTGGTCGAACGTGTCGGGGTCCATGAACACGAAGCCCGTGCCGTCGCTGTACAGGTACTGCATGTCGCGGCGGTCGACCGTCTCGAACTCGACCTTGGTGCCGGCGTTGAACGTCTTGTCGACGGTCTTGCCGGTCATCACGTTCTTCATCTTGGTGCGGACGAAGGCGCCGCCCTTGCCGGGCTTCACGTGCTGGAAGTCGATGATGGTCCAGAGGTTGCCATCGAGGTTGAGCACGGAGCCGTTCTTGATGTCGTTCGAGGTCGCCACGGGTCTAGTCCTTCGCTCTGCTGCGTCGTGTGTGTCGTCAATCCGCGCCGAGCGCGGAGGCCGTCGTCGATTCTAGCCCAGTCAACGCTCGTGGACCCGTGCCGCCACGGCCTCGAGGCCCAGGCGGTACGAGTCCGTGCCGAAGCCGGCGATGGTCCCGGTCGCGACGCCCGAGATCACCGACGTCTGCCGGAACTCTTCCCGTGCGTGCGGGTTCGTGAGGTGAACCTCGACGAGTGCGAGCCCGGCCGAGCTGACAAGCGCGCACGCATCGCGCAGCGCGTACGAGTAGTGAGTGAAGGCCGCGGGGTTCAGCACCACCGACCACCCCGCGTCGACGGCCTCATGCATCCAGCCCACCATCGTGGCCTCGTCGTCGCTCTGACGCACCACGGCCTCGAGCCCGAGCTCGCTCCCCCACTGCATGCACAGCGCGGCCAGCTCATCGAGCGTGGTGGTTCCGTACTTCTCAGGCTCGCGCGTGCCGAGCCTTGACAGGTTGGGGCCGTTCGCGATCAGGACGGTCGTCATGGTGACAGCGTAGCGAGGGGATGCGCGGTTCCACCCTCGCGCTTGGCCCTGTGGGATGGAACACCGGAACTTCGGTCACAATCGCAGCGGTACGCAAGTGCTACTGTCGCCGCCATGTCAAGCCCACCCCACGCGAGCGCGCCACACGACACAGTGGCGTCGTCACTTCCCTCACCATGGCGCGCTCACATGCGGAGCAGGAGCGCCGACTACCGCTTCGCGCCACCGCCGGCTATTGCAGCCATTGCCATTGCTGTCGTCGCCGCCGTACACCTCTACGTCGCTATGGGGGCAGCGGGCCCGTTCTTCCAGGCGGACGAAGTCAGTATGCTGGGGAACGCGCGAGTGATCGCTCTCGGCAGTGCAGACTGGCAGCTGGCTGGGGCGGCGTACATGCCGGGGCTCGCAGTTCTCCTCGCACCCGTGTGGTGGCTGACCAGCGATCCTTACGTCGCGTATCAGGCCGCACTGCTGGTCGGTGTCGCCTTGGCCGTCATCGCGGTATGGCCCTTGTCACGGCTCGCACGGTGGGCCGGAGCCACACCTACCGGCTCGATCGTGATCGCGGCCGTCGTCATGCTCGCCCCCGCCCGCACTGTCCCCAGCAACTATGTGCTAGCAGAGACTCTGCTCGTGATCACGACTAGCGGGTGCGTGCTTGCTGCTATCCGCATGCAGCGGCGGCGCAGTCTTGGCAGTGCCCTCCTCTTCGGCTTCGCAGTGGGGAGCGTGGTCCTCTCGCACGGGCGAGGTGTCGCGATTGCGCTCGCCTGCGGGCTCTGGTGCTTGTGGTGGCTGACGAAGGACTGGCGGCTCGCGCTCGTCGCGGGTTCCGTTGCCACAGCGACGTCGCTCGGCGCCTATGGGGCCTTGCGATGGGTCGAGTCCGAGCTCTACTACGCGGGTGACCGCGTGGGATCGACGTTCCGCAACCCGTGGCAGGGGTTCGGCGAAGTGCTCGGAGTAGGTGCCGGCGAGGCGTGGTACGCGGTCGTAGCCTGGCCTGCCGTCGTGCTCGTGGGCGGGGCGCTTCTCGCGCGCCGTGGTCGCTTCGACACGGTGCCCGCTCTGTTGGGCGGGATGACGGCTTTGTCCTTAGCCCTGGTGGTGATTCAGGTCTCCCACGACGGCGTCGGCAGTACCTTCACCCGTCTCGACACCTGGATCTACGGTCGCTATCTCGACCATCTGTTCACTGTGGTTGCAGTGATCGGGCTTGCCGCGCTCGTACGAGTCCGCTCATGGGTGCTCGTCGCATCCACGCTTGCGGCAGCGGTGATCATCGTGACGGCGTTCCAGTTTGCGACCGTCCCGCGGATGGTGGAAGGCGGCTATTGGATCGATGTCCATATCGCTGGAGTCTCGCATCTCCTGAGTCTGGACGCGATCATCGAAGGACGGAGCGAGCCATGGGCCCTGTTCTCGCTCGTCGCGGTCGTGATCACCGCGCTGGTATTGATCGCGTCGCGCATCAAGTACGCCGGCCTGCTGGTTCTCGCGCTCCTCTGGGTGGGGATCAGCCTCGCGAACGACGCCTCTCGGGTCGACCCAAGAGACGACTACTACCGCACCAACTATCGCCTGGGAGAGCTGCTCGACTCTTTGCCGGACAACGTCCCGATCGGCATTGACGCGCAATACCCACAGTCGAACAACCTGATCACCTTCTGGGCGACACCAAGGCCAGTGGGCTTCGTCGACATCTCCCAAGGCGACCCGGGTGTCGACGTCGTGCTCAGCCCCGCTTTCAACCCAATTCCGGCAGAAGCCGGTGCGTGGACCGTGTCTGGCGACTACTACGGCAGCTTCACCTACTGGGTGTACCCGGGGAGCCTGTTCGACGACCTGTCGCGCGAGGGCCTCCTCACCCCGCCCCCAGAGGCAGACGAGGACTAGGGCCGCAGCGTCGTCTCTCTGCGATTCAGCGAGAGACGGCGTCGTACGCGCCGGCGAGCAGCGCGGGGTCCGGACCCTCGAGACGCACGGGGTTGCCGATGCCCTGCAGGATCACGAACCGGAGCATGTCGCCACGAGTCTTCTTGTCGCGCTTCATGGCGGTGAGCAGCGCGTCCCACCGGTGACCCGGATAGGTCACGGGAAGGCCCAGGCCCGTGAGGATGCTGCGGTGCCTGTCGACGGCAGCGTCGTCGAGCTTGCCCGCGAGCCGCGCGAGCTCCGCGACGAAAACCATCCCCACGGAGACCGCCGCGCCGTGGCGCCACTGGTAGCGCTCTGTGTATTCGATCGCGTGGCCGAAGGTGTGGCCGTAGTTCAGGATCTCGCGCAGGTGCGACTCCTTGAGGTCCGCCGCCACCACGTCGGCCTTCACGCGAATCTTGCGGGCGATGAGTTCCTCGAGTACCTCCATCGCGTGCTCGTCGAGCTCGGGCGCGATGAGCGCGGGCGTCTCGGCCTCGACGATCTCGAGAATCCGGGTGTCGCGGATGAACCCGCCCTTGACCACCTCGGCCAGGCCCGCGACGCGGTCGTTGGCGGGCAACGTCCGCAGAAAGTCGGTGTCGCACCACACGGCAGAAGGCTCGTGGAAGGCGCCCACGAGGTTCTTGCCCTCCGTGGTGTTGATTCCCGTCTTGCCACCCACGGCGGCGTCGACCATGGCGAGCACGGTGGTGGGGATCTGCACCACGGCGACGCCGCGCAGCCAGGTGGCGGCCACGAACCCGGCGAGGTCGGTGACCGCTCCCCCACCCATGCCCATCACCACGTCGGAACGCGTGAAGTCGGAACTTCCCAGGACGCGCCAGCAGAAGGCGGCGACCTCCGCGGTCTTGCCCTCCTCCGCGTCGGGCACCTCGGCGAGCACCGGGGTACGGCCGGTCGCCTCGATCAGGCCCTTCAGCTCGTCGGCGCGATCGCGCAGCGGCGCCGAGTGCACCACGAGCACGCGCACGGCGCCCTCGGGCAGCGAATCGACGGCGGCGGGCAGGAGGCCGCGACCGACCGTGACGTCATAGGGCGCGGCGGTGGCGACGGTCACGACTGCAGTCAACGGTGATCCTCCAGAGCGGCGATAGCATGGGCGACCTGGTCGGGGTTGAGGTCGTCGGTGAGCACCGTGGAGGTGGCAAGGCGCTCGTAGATGGGACGTCGCGCGTCCATCAGTGCCTTCCATTGCTGCCGCGGGTTGGTCGCGAGCAGCGGCCGCGCCCGGTTGAGGCCCACGCGCGGTGCTGCCTTCGCAAGCGACACGTCGAGGAACACGACCTGGGCGCCGTCGACGGCTGAGCGCTCGAGGAGCGCCTGGGTGTCGGGATCCAGGATGGCGCCGCCACCGAGCGACAGAACGCCATCGTGCTCGGCCAGCGCGGTCGCGACCGCGCTCTTCTCCAGCGCGCGGAACGCGGCCTCGCCGTCGTCGAAGAACACATCGGGAATGGACTTGCCTGCGCGCTCCGCGACATCGACGTCGGTGTCACGCCAGGCGATCGACAGCAGTCGCGCCACACGCTTGCCCACGGAGGACTTGCCCGAGCCGGGCGGTCCGATGAGCACGATGCGCGGAACCGCCATCAGCGCAGGTGCTCGGGAATGGCGGCCTGGTAGCCCTCGATGTTGCGGCGCACCTCACCCACGGAGTCGCCGCCGAACTTCTCGAGCAGAGCGTCGGCGAGCGTCAGGGCGACCATGGCCTGGGCGACGACGGCGGCCGGCGCGACGGCACAGACGTCGCTGCGCTGGTGGATGGCCTTCGCCGCCTCGCCGGACTCCGTGTCGATCGTGTCGAGCGCACGGGGCACGGTGCTGATGGGCTTCATCGCCGCGCTCACGCGCAGCGGCTCGCCATTGGTCATGCCACCCTCGAGCCCGCCGGCGCGGTTGGTGCGCCGGGTGACGCCGCCGTCGCGGTACTCGATCTCATCGTGCGCCTGCGAGCCGCGTCGCGAGGCCGTGCGGAATCCGTCCCCGACCTCGACGCCCTTGATCGCCTGAATGCCCATCAGCGCACCTGCGAGGCGCGAGTCGAGGCGGCGGTCCCAGTGGACGTGGCTGCCGAGCCCCACCGGAACGCCGTAGGCCACGACCTCCACGACTCCGCCAAGGGTGTCACCGTCGCTCTGGCACTGGTCGATCTCGGCAACCATGCGCGCCGAGGTCTCCGGGTGGTAGCAGCGGATCGGATCCTCGTCCAACTGAGGGGTCGCATCGGCCGGGGGCAGCGGGGCGCCCTCGGGTACGCTCACCGGACCCACCTGCGTCGTGTGAGCCACGAGCCTGATGCCGGCCGCCTGCTCAAGGAACTTCTCGGCGACAAGGCCGAGGGCCACGCGGGCTGCGGTCTCGCGGGCCGATGCCCGTTCGAGCACCGGCCGCGCGTCGTCGAAGTCGTACTTGGTCATGCCCACCAGGTCGGCGTGACCGGGGCGCGGGCGCGTGAGCGCCGCGGCCCGAGCGCCGGTGAGCTCGCTCGCATCCACGGGATCCGCGCTCATGACGGTCTCCCACTTGGGCCATTCCGTGTTGCCCACCATGATCGCGACCGGACCGCCCTGCGAGATGCCGTGGCGGACGCCGCCCAGCAACGTCACCTGGTCCTTCTCGAAGGACATCCGGGCACCACGGCCGTACCCCAGTCGTCGGCGTGCCAACGCCTCCTGGACGTCGGCGCTGGTGAATTCCACCCCCGCTGGCAGTCCCTCGAGGGTGCCCACCAGGGCCGGTCCGTGTGATTCGCCTGCGGTGAGCCATCTGAGCATGGCTGTCATTGTGCCAGAGGTGACGGGGCTCGCTCTCACGGCCGGCTCCGCCGACACCAGAGGGGGCCAGGCGTCAAGCCCGGCCTCCTCCGACGTGGTACTGCGATCAGTTGGCGCCTGGCTGCTCGGGAGCGTCGTCGATGCCCTCGAACGGCGATCCGCCTCCAATAGATGCATCCTCAAGTGTCGCTTCATCAATGATGGTCGGGTCAGCGAAAAACATGTACACGAACCCGGTGACCGTGACCAGGACGTCACCATCGTTCGCGTCGCTGACACCAGCGATCGTTGCCGAGGACTCGGGTCGCGCTTCATGCGAAACGTCGTAGATCTGGAAGAGCGGGTCCTCGGGATCGCTGATCTGAGCGAAGAAGTCCACCATCTCGCCTGGAGCACCGGCGAGAGTCATAGAGAGCGACACCGCTGAGATGCCTTCCGTGGCGGTTTCGGCGTCCGCGACCGGAGTGACAGGAGCGGCGTACTCCTCCCCCGCTCCGACATTGACCGGCCCAGTCTGGAACAGCGTGGCGATCTGGGTGGACACCAATGAACCCGGTTGTTGCGGCCACCCCTCGATCAGCGTCTCAGGGCCCTGGGTGTAAGACCCGATTTCCAATCCCGAACTCTTCACGGCTTCGTCAAGGCGCGCGCGGAAGGCCGGCATGTCCCATGCGGTCGGTGCATTGAGAGCGAGTGACGGCGCCAAGTCCGGCAACGAGTCGAGGGTCTCCTGGTAATTGTCCAGGCCCGCCGAGGTGGCTTCGATCAGCTCGATGTTGGTACGGACCTCGTCTGCCTGTGTCGCCAAGGTGCCGGTCTCGTCAATCTGAGGCTTGATGGCGAGGAACCACCCCAGCACTCCGAGGATGAGGATCGCGACGACGGTCAGCGCAACGACGGGCGCGTACTTGGAGTTCAGCATCTCAGCCCTCCTCGGCAGTGGCGGTGGGTGACGCCACCGGTGACGGCGTGGGGCTCGGGCTAGGCGCGGGGCCTCCCTCAGCGATCCGTGCAGGGTCCAGCCCCGCGATGCCCTCGTCGGGCACGACGCGCCCCGTCAGACGAAGGTCCGTGACGACCGCGCTGCCGGTCACAGCCCAATAGGTGTCGCCGCGGTCGGTCACGTACTGCTCGGCTGTGCCGCGGGCCTTGGCGATCCCCGGGACGGCCTCAATACGAGCGATCAGTTCCGTGGCCTCGGCGAACGAACTCGTCTGCGCCTCAAACTCCGCGCTGCCTACGCCGCCACCGTAGAACCCCTCCTGCGGCGACCCGAGGCCCAAGGCACTCGGACCGATGAAGTGAAGGAGATTGAAGCTCGACTCGTCGTTGGCAGTCGCGAGCACTGCAGCGGACAGCTGGCCATAGTCGATCTCGCCATAACCCACCTGGGCAAGTGTGTACTCCTGCTGCTCTCGCAGCACAGCGTTGAAGTACACCATGACCTTCTCATCCCGTTCCTGCAACGCGGTCGTCTGATCGGCTCTGGCGTCATCAAGATCGTTCTGCGCGAGCTGCTTGGCGCCGAGCGAGAGAACGTACCCCAGAACGATGACGCCCAGGGCGATGAGCACCGCGACGAGCGCCGTGACCTGAACGGCGCGCATGGCGCGCTTCTCGGCGAACTCCTTGGGTACGAGGTTGACCTGTGGCAGGCCCGGCGAGCCCACTCTCTTCGCTGTCTCGTTCATGCGACTCCTCCCATCGCAAGGCCGACGACCGTGGCCAACTCGGCCTCACGGCCCCGAAGACTCGCAGCGTCCACCTTCTTGCCCATCGCCGCACCGGCGAACGGGTCCCCGATCATCACGGGAAGGCGGGTGGCGCTTGACAGCGCCTGACCGAAGCCATTGAGGTAGGCGCCCCCGCCCGTCAGCACGATGCGCTCCGCTCCGGCGCCCGGGTTCGAGCTGGCGAAGTACACCAGCGTGTTCCGAATCGACTCCACCAGAGGCCCCATGACGTGGGCCGCCGCATCGGCGACGGGCCGCTGCTCGGGCGCGACATTGGTGTTCATGCCGACCTGGATCTTGAGAGCCTCGGCGTCGACCGACGTGCCCTTGAAGGCGCTGGCGATCGCCTTGGTCGCGTCGATGCCGCCTTGCGGGAGCACCCGCACCAGACGCGGACGTCCGTGCTGGGAGACCACCACCTTGGTGGTGCTCGCACCGACGTCGACGAGGGCCACGTTCGCGTTCATCAGCTCGCCGCGACATCCCGACCGCCACAGGGCGAAGGCCGTGTGGTCCACGTGAGCCAGGCCCACCCCGGTGCCGTCCATGGCGCTGAAGATGCCACGCACCAGTTCTCGCGGCGCCGCCACCAGCAGCCCCCGGAGCAGCGGCCCCGAGGGAGATTCGATGTCCTGGGTGGGATAGAAGTCGAGAAGAGCATCGTCGATCGACATGGGCAGTGATTCCTGGACATGGAAGGCCAGGGAGGCCCGCACCTTGTCGATCGGCTGCGCAGGCACATCGACCTCGCGCACCATCACGCTCGGGTGACCGATGGCGATGGTGGTCTTCTTCGCGTTCACCTTGGCCGCGTTCACGGCGTCCTTCACCACCGCGGCGAACGTTCCCGGCTCCTCGACGGCGCCGTCACGAATCACGCCCACCGGAATGGGTCGTTCCGCATACGCGGTGAGCGTTGCGCCGTCGCGTGGATCGTTGCCTCCACGCATCTCCACCTCGGCGACTCGCACCGAGGTCGCACCGATGTCGATCGCGACTGACCTAGTGGCCACGCGGCACCTCCCTTGTTGGTCCACGTCGCCTATCGGCACGTGCTCTCTTCGACTCAAGTCTCATGTGAGACCCATCACTTCCAGGTACCACTGCCCCACCGGTGCTCCGACGATCACGCCGGTCCAGGCGCCCAGGAGCATCCACGGGCCGAAGGGAATCGTGACGCCCCGCCCGCGCCGCTGCGCAATCATGACACCCACGCCGACGAGCGACCCCCACACGAACGCGGAGAATCCGCCGACCGCCAGCTGCGCCCATCCGAGGCTGCCCAGCAGCGCTCCCAGCACCGGCGCCAACTTGACGTCGCCGAAGCCCATCCCGCGCGGGTACGCCAGAAACGCCGCAAGGTAGAACGCGCCCAGCGCTGCGGCTCCCACCGCAGCACGCACGATCACGCCGATGTCCCCGTTGGCGACCGCCAGTGCCACGATGCAGATCACCGCCAGGGCGGCGAAGGGCAGCACGATCCGGTCGGGCAGGCGCCGCGTCTCGAGGTCGACAGCAGCCAGCACGATCGAGAAGAAGGCGAGGACCAGCAACAACGGGAGCGTCCAGGACAGGCCCGTCGCCCATGCGATGACTCCGAACAGCACGGCAGTGACCGCCTCGATGGCGGGATACCGGCCGCTGATGGGAGCCGAGCAGTCCGCGCACCGGCCGCGGAGCCACAGCCACCCGATCACCGGAATGTTGTGCTGGGGCCGGATCGGCGAGCCGCACTGGGGGCACGCGCTCGGGGGCGAGACGATCGACTCGCCACGGGGCACGCGATGGATCACCACATTCGCGAACGACCCCAGGGCGAGTCCCAGCAGCACGCATACAGCAATCAGCACGTTCTCCATCGACGGTGAGTACGCCTGCTAGTCGTGAAGATCGAACCGTGCCAGGAGCGACATGTCCGCAACTGAACTGGGGTCGACCGACGAATCCGCCAGTGACGGGACGGGCATTTGGTCCATCTTGAGTTCTGTCGCATTCGGCAGGTTGACCTGGCCGGCATAGATCTGGCCGGTGAAGGGTTCGGATCCGCCACCGAGGTCGGTGCCATTGCTCCAGTTGAAGGTGCACGGGGTGTACCAGAGCAGATTGACGCTCCACACCTTGAGCTTGTCAACCGTGATGTTGCCAGCGGGGCTCGTGCAGGTGGGCCGCGTCTGCCCCGTCCCGCCTACGGGGTTCCACGTCACTCCGGGGGCATCGCCAGGCACGATCCAGTGAATGTCCCGTCGGACCGAGAGGTCGTCGCTGTAGACCTTGTGGAGGTTCTGCGTGTAGAAGCCAGTGTTGGAGACCATGGCGACGTCGCTGTGCACATTGAGCTGGTCGTTGCTGTTGAAGTACACCGGCGCCGTGCAGTTCTCGAAGATCACCAGGCGCGGAACGTCGTTCACTCCCGAGGGATCGTTGTCGGTGGTGAGGATGTTCTTCGGTGCATTTCCGGTGCACTGATTGTCGTAGCGCTCTACCGCATACCCCGCGGCCTGCCACAGCAGGATGTCCGTCTCGGACATGGTCAACCTCGGCATCTGCTCACGAGGCGGGGGCTGAATGTTGGCGGGGTAGCCGACGGAGGCGGGGAAGGCTTCCGCTGGGTTCGGCACGCCCGGGAAGCTGCTCGGGCTGTTAGGGGTGACGGTGCCCGTGACGGTCACCCGAGACGTGTCGATCGTGCCACCCGCCCGTGCGTATCCGCCGATGGTGTTTCCGTTGTTCTGCCCGTTGATGTTGCCAGCAGTCGAGACCGCGTCGCGCCCCACGGCAGACCCATTCTGAAGGCCAATGTCGCCCCTCGCATACGCGCTGCCGCCGATGGTTCCCTGGTTGTCGAGAGCGATCGCTCCCGTACGCGCGAACGCGGTGCGCAGGATGCCGCCGCCGCCAGACTGGCGGCCCGCATTGAAGATGCCACCGTTGGTCAACGCCGACCCACCGATGTACGAGTTGCTGTTGTCGAGCCGAATCCCCCAGGTGTCGGAGGATGCGGCGTAGACGTTGCCGGTCACCGAGCTCTGGGACGACAGCGAGACCTTCCCCGAGGCCCACACCGAGTTGCCGATCTCGCACGTGTTCTCAATGACCACATCGCCTTGCGCGGCATAGATGGATCCGCCCGCGTCAACCTGGGTGCGACACGTGACCCCGCCGTTCGAGTACACGTGTGCATCGTTCTCACCGGGTTCGCTCTCATACAGTTTCGAGTTGTTGGTGATGATTGTCGATCCCTCGGAGAAGATCGCCTTGTCCAAGGCGACCTCCGGCGGGATCGGCATCAGCGTCGCAACCGCTGTCCTCGTGACGGGTTCGCCGCTGGGGATGAGCGCCGTGGTGGTCGCTGTCGATTCGATCCGCAACGCCTGGGTCATGTCACCCGGCTGCGGGCACCCGACCGGCATGATCACGCCGCCGCGGTCGACGGTGTAGAGCGTCGTGACGTCGACCTCGTCGTTGTTGAGCGTAAACGAGTCGCCGCACACGGTCCCGAGCTCGTCGTACTGCAGCCCCTCAAGCATTTCAAGAGTGAGGTCGATGCCCGCATCGGCGCTCTGAAGAGCACCCAGGCGTTCCCGCGTCTCGAGCGTGGACGTCGTGTTGTAGACGGTCACCATTGCGAGGGTCGCCGTCAGCACCGCGCCTACCAGCATGATTCCCATGACGAGCACCATTGCGGCGCCCGCATCTCTGTCGTCCGATCGCGACCGGTTCCGGTCAAGAGTCTTCATCATGAGCATCCCATCGTGATGTCGCTCTGCCTGAGCGCGATCGACTTGTCGAGAACCACGGGGTCCCGCCCCTCGATTGTGGCCGCCTCGAGTGAAAGCGAGATGAGCCCGCCCTTGGCGTAAGTCTGGTCGGCGGGACCGAACACACGTCCGCTCCCCACTGCGGACATGCCGTCGCGGCTCACCGGCCACGTGGCGGTAGCGGTGCTGAGCGCTCCGGGGCTGCTCGCGGCAAGCGCCGCGGACGTTCCGGCCTGTGAGGTGGTCCGTCTCAGCGCGCCGGCAGCTTCGTCGACGTAATAGCCGACGCATCGGTCTAGGTTGTCGGCTCCTGCCGTCGCCACGCGCGTACGCATCACGAGCAGGTCGCCGGAATGCGAGACATTCGCCCAGCCGGCATTGCGCAGGTCCCTCTCGAGCTCTGCGAAGGTCACCTGCGCGGTATTATTCGCATCCGCCATCGCGGTGACATCGCGCTGCACCGTGAGCATCTGGATGAACAGCGTGGCAGCGATGCCCATGATGAGGATGAGCAACACGGAGTACACGATGAGTTCCACGAGAGTGAATCCGTCGTCGTCACGATCGTTGCGCCGCCTCATCACGCCTCCGGATCGAACTTGACGAAGATGTCCGTCGTGGTCTCAGCCACGGGGTTGGTGAAGTTCGGGTCGGTGGTGGTCACGGTCACCGTCACGGTCGCAAGTGTCGGGTCGTCGTGAGGGTCGCCGGACTGAACGCACGTGACGGCGCCAGTCAACTGCATGGTGACGCCCCGCCCATCGGCGAACGTCTCCACCGGTGTGATGGCGTCGGACACATTGACGCAGTCTCCTGTGGTGGCAGCGCTGCGAGCCCGCTCGATTCGCTCGGTGACGTACTCGGCGGCCGATGCGCGAGTGGTGTTCTCGGCGACGGTGGTCAGCGCAGTGATCAGCAACGAAAGGATGGCCATCATCAGGATGGCGAGCACGAGCATGGAGATCATGATCTCTGTCAGCCCGAAGCCCTCGTCGTCCGAGTCCCTGCCCATCGCCATCACCACCCCTCGCCGTCTCACTCTAGTTGCCCGCCTGCTACCTGCCTAGATGCGGGTGTGGGGCCCGGGCCGCAGCCCGGGCCCCACACACCATTGCTTGCCTGCGCTACTTACGAGCAGGTCGTGTTCTCGAACAGCTCACCGTTCGCGTTGATCGACCAGGTGCTCACGTCGCCACCTGAAACGGTCGCACCGATGCAGAAGCCGGTGGACGCAATGGTGATCGAAGACGATGCCAGCGAGACGCCAGGCGAGGTGGTGAAGCCCGAGATGTCCACGGTGGTCGCGGTCGGAGCGTCGACGAGCTCGGATGCGACCTCAATCTGTGCGTTCTTGAGGTCGGACTTGGCCGCCGAGTCCTTGGCCTTGGCCTGCTGGTTCAGGTACAGCGGGATGGCGATCGCGGCGAGGATGCCGATGATGATGATGACGACGAGGAGCTCGACGAGGGTGAAGCCACCCTCGTTCTCGCGCTCTTCGAGGCGCTTCTGAATGCGAGCAATCATGGTGATGCCTTTCGTTTCTCTGCTATCTGGTTTCACTACCGTGTGACGGTTGTCTCACGGTCCTGGTCGCGCCCCTGAAGGGTGGCCCGGATATCGCCCGGGCGCGCGGCCACGTCTATGGAGTTATCGCAGGTGGATCGGTTACCCGATGAGGTCGAAGACCTTGAAGATCGGCATATAAAGGGCAATTACCATGCCGCCGATCATTCCCCCCAGCACCGCGATCATGATGGGCTCGATGAGGGAGGTCAACTGCTCTGTGGTGGATTCCACTTCCTGATCGTAGAAGTCCGCGATCTTGTCGAGCATCTCGTCGAGTGCACCCGTGTCCTCGCCCACCGCGATCATCTGCACGACCATCGGAGGAAAGACCGGGTGCTGAGCCAATGGCCTGGCAAGCGACTCACCCTTGCGCACGGATTGACCCACGGCACGCGTCGCGTCCTCGATGACGATGTTGCCCGAGGCCTGCCCCACGATGTCGAGCGCCTGCAGGATCGGCACGCCCGAGCGGATCATCGATCCGAAGTTGCGCGAGAAGCGTGCCACGGCGATCTTCTGCACGAGGGATCCGAAGACTGGCGCCTTCAAGAACAGCGGCTGGTACTTGCGGCGGATGTTCTCCTTGTGCTTGTTCTTCCCCCACCACACCGAGAGCGCGATGATGCCGATCACCAGGGGCACCGCTCCGACCTTGAGAATGTTGGACATGTAGACCAAGATCTGCGTCGCAAACGGGAGGTCGCCACCCAGGTTGTCGAACATGTCCGCGAACACCGGCACGATGAAGATCAGCATCGCAGCGGTGGCCAGAATGGCGATGAAGAACACCACCACGGGGTACGTCATCGCGGACTTGATCTTGCCGCGCAGCTTGACCTCGTTCTCGAAGTTCTGGGCGATGGACACCAGCACCTCGTCGAGGAATCCGCCCACCTCGCCAGCCTTGACCATGTTGATCATGATGGGTGGGAAGGTCTGGGGGTGGCGGCTCAGCGACTTCGAGAACGACTGTCCGGTCTCGACGTCCCCGCGGACCTCCGCCACCACCTTCTGGAGCGGCTTGCTCTCCGTCTGCTCCGCCAGGATCGTCAGTGACCTCAGCAGCGACAATCCTGCGGAGATCATGGTCGCGAGCTGGCGCGACAGGATCGCGATGTCCTTGAGGGTGATCTTCTCCCCGAGTCCGGGGATGGAGATCTCCGAATTCAGACCCTTGCCGCCCGATTCCGTGACCGACAGCGGCGTCAGGCCCTTCTCTCGCAGACGGCTCGCGACAGCGGCGCTGGAGGGCGCCTCCATCGTTGCCTTGTGCTCCTTGCCCTGCAGGTCACGGGCGGTGAACTCGAACTGCTTGGTCGCGGTGGCCATCGCTGCGCTCCCCTAGTGTCGCTCGGGGCTGGCGCGCCCGCAGAGCCGGTTGAATTCTTCGAAGGAATGGCACATCTCCACGGCGTCGTCGTACTCGACGGTGCCGTCCTTCACCAACTGGGCGAGGTGCTGGTCCATGGCCTGCATGCCCAGCGAGGCGCCGGCCTGCATCGCGGTGTGGATCTGATGCGTCTTGCCCTCGCGGATGAGGTTGCGGATCGCCGGGGTGGCGACGAGCACCTCGACGGCGACGGCCCGACCGGGCGTGCCCGCGCGAGGCAGCAGCGCCTGGCACAGCACGCCCTGGATCGCCGTCGCGAGCTGCGTGCGCACCTGGCCCTGCTGCTCGGAGGGGAACACATCGATCACGCGGTCGATGGTCTGCGCCGCATCCTGGGTGTGCAGCGTCGCGAACACCAGGTGACCGGTCTCGGCCGCCGTGAGCGCCACCTGGATGGTCTCCAGGTCGCGGAGCTCGCCGATCAGGATGATGTCCGGGTCCTGGCGCAGCACATGCTTGAGCGCCCGCTGGAAGGACTTGGTGTCCGAGCCGACCTCGCGCTGGTTCACCAGGCTGCGCTTGTGGCGATGGAGGAACTCGATGGGGTCCTCGACCGTCATGATGTGGCCGCTGCGCGAGCGGTTGGCGAGGTCGACGAGCGATGCCAGCGTGGTGGACTTGCCGGATCCCGTGGGTCCCGTCACCAGCACCAGTCCGCGTGAGAGGTTCGCGAAGTTCGAGACCGCCTGCGGGATGCCCAGCGCCTCGAGCGGCTTGATCTCGTAGGGAATCACGCGGAACGCGGCGCCGACGGACTCGCGCTGGCGGTACAGATTCACACGGAAGCGCGCCTCGCCGACGAGCGCGTAGGAGAAGTCGAGCTCGAGCTCCTCTTCGAACTTCTCCCGCTGTGCCTGCGTCAGAATCTGGTACAGCGTGCGCTGCAGGCTGTCCTTGGTGAGCTTGGGGAACCCCTCGAGGGGCGTGAGGGAGCCGTCCACCCGCACCATCGGCTGCGCGCCCGTGGTGACGTGAAGGTCGGACGCACCGAGCTTGAGCATGCCACGCAGGGCTTCGGCGATGTCGAGGTCGTCGTCGTGCGCCTCCTGGCTCATGCCGATGCGCGACGAGCCCGCAGGCTGACCTGCACGCTGCTGCGGAGCACGCGGCGGAGCCTGGCCCGCAGCGCCGGGAGCCATTCCCGGCCGTTGCTGCTGCGCAGGCGGCTGGCCCGCCGTCATGGGTGTGCGCTGGGGCGCAGGCTGGCCCTGCTGCAGCGGAACGCCGCCCGAGACGGGCATCTGTCCTGAGGTCGGACGCTGCGCGGGCGCCAGCGGCGGCGGGGTCTGCGCGCTGGGCTGCGCCTGCTGGAAGTGATCCTGCGGCACCACCGGCGGGCGCGGAGGCTGACCCTGTGGTGCCTGGCCCTGCGGCGAGTACGCCGGCCTGGCCTGTGGCGCGAGGTTGGGAGCAGGAGCCGACGGCGCGGCCTGGGCCGACTGCGCATACGAGGGAGTGCTCGGCGCTCCCGGTCCCGCCTGCGGCGGGCTCGCCGGCGGCGTAGCCGGCTGCTGCGGACGCTGCGGAGGCGTCTCCTCAGGCATGAACGACGTCATCTTTGCTTCCCCTCACGCCGAGCGCAGGTGCGCCGGCTTTCGGTCGTGCCACCGGTATCGGCGCTTCGACCCACGAACTCAAGCCTGCATCGGTCACTGTGACGACCAGGACTACTTGACGACACGCAGCAGCTCCTCCACCGACGTGGTGCCCTCGAGCACCTTCGCCCATCCGTCCATCAGCAGGCTCTCCATGCCGTGGGAGCGCGCCATGCGGGTGATCTCGGCGGACGATGCCCGCGCGACTGCGAGCCGCTCGATGTCCTCGTCGACCACCATCACCTCGTGCAGGGCGACTCGACCGCGGTACCCCGTGTTCGAGCAGCGCTGGCAGCCCTCGGGTCGGTACACGACCGGCGCCGGAGTGCCAGGAACCCACTCGACGCTCGTCGGAATCTCGGCCTCGTCCATCTGGTACTCGACCGCGCAGTTGTGGCACAGCCGGCGCGCAAGCCGCTGGGCCACGACGCAGTCGATCGCCGAGCCCACGAGGAACGGCTCGATATCCATCTCGATGAGCCGCGTGAGCGCGGAGGGCGCGTCGTTGGTGTGCAGGGTCGACAGCACGAGGTGACCCGTGAGCGCCGCCTCGATGGCGATCTGCGCGGTCTCGTGGTCGCGGATCTCTCCCACCAGGACCACGTCGGGGTCGGCACGCAGGATCGAGCGCAGCGCAGAGGCGAACGTGAGCCCGGCCTTGGGGTTCACCTGTACCTGATTGATCCCCGGGATGCGGTACTCGACCGGGTCCTCGACCGTGATGACGTTGATCTCGGGACGGGTGATCTGGTTCAGCGTCGCGTACAGCGTGGTGGACTTTCCCGAACCCGTGGGTCCGGTCACCAGGATCATCCCGTAGGGCTTGGTGAAGGTGCGCGCGTAGGCCTCGTAGTTCTTCTCGCGGATGCCCAGGTCCTCGAGGTCCAGCGTCGCCGTCGAGTTGTCGAGGATACGCATGACGACCTTCTCGCCCCACACGGTGGGCAGGGTCGCGACGCGCAGGTCGATCTTGCGGCCCTGGTGGTTCACGGACAGCCGACCGTCCTGAGGCTTGCGGCGCTCGGCGATGTCGATGTCGGACATGATCTTGAGACGGCTCGTCACGCCGTTCGCGATGGCCTTCGACGCGTGCTGCATCTCGTGGAGCACGCCGTCGATCCGGTACCGCACGCGCAGGTCCTTCTCGGTGGGCTCGATGTGGATGTCAGAGGCGCGGTCCTGCACCGCCTGGCTGATGAGCAGGTTCACGAACCGGACGATCGGGGCGTCGTCCTCGGAGGCGGATCCCGCGAGCATGTCCTCGTCGAGGTTGACCTCGTTCTCGGACAGCTCCTCCTGCAGGTCCTCGAGCTCGGCATCCGACCGGCAGTACCGGTCGATCGCGCCCGTGACGTCGTCGTGGGCAGCGACCACAGGAGTGACGGCCATGCCGGTGATCGTGCGGAAGTCGTCGACCGCCACCACATTGCCGGGATTGGACATCGCGACGCGCAGCAGCCCGTCGACGATGGCGATCGGGAGGGCGTTGTGTCGCCGGCAGACGGCGGCCGGCACCATCGCCACGGCCGCGTGATCCACGGGGTACTCGCCGAGCTCCACGAACTCCATGCCCACCTGGCTGGCGAGCGCGCGCACCAGCTGGCCCTCGGAGATCATGCCAAGTTCCACCAGCGTGCGGCCCAGGGACTGGCCGCGCGCCTGCTGCTCGTCGATCGCGTCCAGCAACTGTTCCTCAGTCAGGACGCCATCTTCGAGCAGGATCGATCCAAGCTGCTTCACTGAATCCCTCACCCCTCGATGCTTGCGCGCTGTGCGCAAACTAACATCGGCACGGGCTTGAGAGCATCACCGTGTTGTACATCTCACTCGGGGTCCGTCAACCGCGGTGAACGGCCCCATCCAACGCGGAGCCCATGGCGTCGAGCGGCGCCTCCCGGCCGGTCATGAGTCGCACCTGCTCCCCTGCCTGGTGAAGCAGCATCCGGGTGCCGCGCACGAACGTTCCACCCGCCTGCTCCCACGCGATACCCAGCGGGGTGTCCAGAGGCGAGTACACCGCGTCGAGCAGCACGGCCCCGTCATGCAGCGGGCGCCCCGCCTCGGCGAGCGCATGCGCCAAGCCCTCCCCCGCATCGGCCGGAACCGTGGACACCACGGCGACTGCCCGCTCAAGGTAGGACGGGGCATCCTCGAAGGAGACGAACCGGGGCTCGACCCCCATCTTGGTGGCGGCGCGCATCAGCGCGCCGGCTCGGGCCCGGGACCGCACCACGACGATGGGCCGGGTGACGCCGATGCGTCCCAGCGCCGCCAGCGCCGACGTCGCCGTCGCTCCCCCGCCCACGACGACTCCCGCATCGGCCCGCTCGACACCGCCCTCACGCAGCGCGGCGACGATGCCGTGCACGTCGGTGTTGGCCCCCACGAGCTGCCGACCATCGGCGACGGGCTGCACCAGCACGGTGTTGATGGCGCCGACCAGCTTGGCCATGGGCTCCACGAAGTCGACCAGCTGCGTGGCCGCGATCTTGAGCGGCATCGTCAACGACAGCCCGCTCCACCGCCCGTCGAGCGCGCTGATGAACGCCGGGAGCTGCTCCTCGGTCACGTCGTGGGCGTCGTACTCCCAGTCCAGGCCGAGTGCCTCGTACGCGGCGCGATGCAGCAGCGGCGACAGCGAGTGCTCGATCGGATGACCGAGCACGCCGGCGCGGCGGATCGCACCGCTGCCGACGCTAGTCGGTGGCACCCTCTGCGTCCTCGGCCTCGGCCGCCTTGGCCTGCGCCCACTCCTGGAGGAGCGCCACGTTGTCCTGGTGCTCGTCGAACGTCTCCGCATACCGGGTCTCGCCCGTATCGGTGTTGACCGTCACGAAGAACAGGAAGTCGTGCTGGGCCGGGTCAGCGGCCGCCTTGATGGCCGCCTCACCCGGTGCGGCGATGGGCGACGGCGGCAGGCCCGTGTACATGTACGTGTTGTAAGGATCGTCGATCGCGCGCTCCTCGGACGACGTGAACACGCCCTCCGACGGGCTGATGTACTTCACCGTCGAGTCCATCTCGAGCCGCATGTCGATGTCCAGGCGGTTGTAGATGACGCCACCCACCATGGGACGGTCCTCCTCGAGGCGCGCCTCGCGCTCGATGATCGAGGCCACCGTCATGACCTCCATCCAGCGGTCCTGCTCCACGCCGTTGCGCTCGAGCACGTTGACCGTCGCCTCGATCATCTCGGCGAGGATGTCCGCCGGCTGAGCGTCGGGCGTGAACGTGTAGGTCGCGGGGAACAGCCAGCCCTCGAGGATGCCGTCGGCCTCCTCGGGCAGCCCCAGTGCGTCGGTGTCCTCGGCGACCGCCTCGATGTCGGACTTGGAGTAGTCCGTGAGGTTGGCGATGGCCTCGAAGTACGAATCGACGGTGCGGCCCTCGGGGATGGTGATGGTGAGCTCGTTCTTGTTTCCCGGGTCCAGCAGCGCCAGGAGCGCGAACTCGGCCTTCATCTCGCGCTGCAGGAAGTAGTAGCCGGGCGTGATTCTGCCGGCGTCCGCGCTGGCGTTCGCCTCGCGGATGAAGGACTCGGGGGAAGCGACCACGCCTGACTCGAACAGCGTCTGCGCGATGTCCGCGCCTGTGTCGCCCTGTTCGACGACCACCTGCACCACGCCCTGGCCGGCACCCTCGTAGTCGGCGATCTCGGTGGACTCGCTCTCGAAGCTGCCCAGGAAGTTGTACGCGATCGATCCGCCGATCGCGAGCACGACGAGCGCGACCGCGGACACCACGAGGGTCCACTTCTGACGCGTCTGGCGTCGCTTCTGTCGCTGCAGTCGCCGCATGTCGAGCGACGTGGTCGTCGTCTCGGTCTGGGCGTGGAAGAGGTCAGTCATCATTCCCCTTAGGGTCCGGCTCGTAGGTCACCCTATCGAGGTTCCCCTGTCGTTCGATATCCAACGCGCTCTCCAGGATCACGACGGCGGCCGCCTGGTCGACGACCTGACGCTGCTGACGCGAGTTCCTGCCCGCTTGACGCATGGCGTGCTGCGCTGTCGCGGTCGAGAACCGCTCGTCCACCAAACGAACCACCGCGTCGCAGCGTTCCGCCAGGGCGGCGGCGAACTCGTGGGCGAACGCCGCGCTTGCGCCGTCCTTGCCCGAGAGCTTGCGGGGCAGCCCCACGTAGACGCGGGCGACCGCGCGCTCATCCACGATCGCCGCCACCTGGTCGACGTCGCCATCGCCCCTGGTCACCGTGGTGACGGGGAAGGCCATCAGCCCGTCCGGGTCCGATGCCGCGATGCCGATGCGGACCGTGCCCACGTCGACGCCGAGCCGCACTCCCCTGTCCACGAGCTCGCCGAACCTAGCGGGAGGCCACCGCGTCGCGCACCGCGACGAGAGCATCGGGAATCTTGGACGCATCCTGGCCGCCGCCCTGGGCGAGGTCCGGCTTGCCCCCGCCCCCGCCTCCCAGCGCGGCCGATGCGGCCTTGACGAGGTCGCCGGCGCGCACGCCGGCGTCGCGGGCTGCCTGGTTGGTCGCGATCACGATCTGCGGCCGGCCGTTGATGGCGGCCGATGCGGCGACGACGGTGGGCTCGGACTCGCCCAGTCGCGCGCGCACATCCGTCACCAGCGTGCGGAGGTCATCCCCGTCCGCCGCCGTCGTGGACTCGTGCGCCACGAGGCGGATTCCCGCGACGTCGTCCGCGGTGCCCACCAGCTGCGCCGCCACCTGCTGCATCGCCTGCTGGCGGTACTGCGACAGCTGCTTCTCGGCGTCGCTCAGGCGCGTCAGCAGTGCGCCGATGCGGTCGGTGAGCTCCTCGGGGCGCGCCTTGAGCGTGGTGCTCAGCTCGCTGACGATCGACCGCTCGGCCGCGAGGTTCTGGAACGCGTCCGCGCCCACCAGGGCCTCGATGCGGCGAGCGCCCGATCCGACCGAGCCCTCGGACGTCACGCTGAGCAGGCCGATCTGCGCCGAGTTGTCGACGTGGGTGCCCGCGCACAGTTCGCGCGAGAACGGACCTCCGATCTCGACCACGCGCACGCGGTCGCCGTACTTCTCGCCGAACAGCGCCATGGCGCCCAGGCTGCGCGCCTCGTCCAGGCTCATCACCTGCGTGCCGACGGGCAGCTCCTCGCGGATGGCGCGGTTGGCGATGCCCTCGATCTCTTCGCGGGCGCTGTGCGAGATGCCCTGACGCCACGCGAAGTCCAGGCGCATGTAGCCGGGCTTGTTGTACGAGCCCGCCTGAGTCGCTTCGTTGCCCAGCACCTCGTGGAGCGCCGCATGGATCAGATGCGTCGCGGAGTGAGCCTTGGAGGCGAGGCGACGGTTGACAGGGTCGACCTCGGCAGAGACCTGGTCCCCGACGGCGATCTCGCCCTCGTCGACCGTGACGGTGTGCACGATGACATCGGCGACGGGCTTCTGCACGTCGATCACAGTGAGGGTCGCGTTGGCGCCGCGGATCTCGCCGGTGTCGGCGTCCTGGCCGCCCGACTCCGGGTAGAACGGGGTCTGCGCGAGGATGACCTCGACCGTGTCCCCCGTGGTCGCGACCGGCACGGAGACGCCGTCCTTGATCACCGAGACCACGGTGCTCACGAGCGCGAGCTCATCATAGCCACGGAACGTCGTGGGGGTCTGGGCGCCCACCGCCTGGTAGACGCTGACGTCCGCGTGCCCGCCCTTCTTGGCCTTCGCATCGGCCCGCGCACGGTCGCGCTGCTCGGCCATGAGCGAGCGGAAGCCGGCCTCATCGACGCTCACGCCCTGCTCGGCCGCCATCTCGAGGGTGAGGTCGATGGGGAATCCGTAGGTGTCGTGGAGCTGGAACGCGTCCTTGCCGGAGAGCGCGGAGGTGCCGGCGGTCTTCGCCTTCGCCACCGCGGTGTCCAGCATCGTGGTGCCCTGCGTGAGGGTGCGGCGGAACGACTCCTCCTCGGAGCCCGCGATGCCCGTGATGCGGTCGATCGAGCCGGAGAGCTCGGGGTACGAGGCGCTCATGGCGCGGTAGGACGTGTCCATCAGGATGGTCAGCGACGGGTCCTCGACGCCCAGCAGACGCATCGCCCGCACGGTGCGGCGCAGCAGGCGGCGAAGCACGTAGCCACGGCCCTCGTTGCCGGGCACCACGCCGTCGTGCATCAGCATCATGGCCGAGCGCACGTGGTCGGCGATGACGCGCATGCGGACGTCGTCCTCGCCGTTCGCCTTGTACTGGCGGCCGGACAGCTCCTGGGCCTTCTCGATGACGGGGAACACCTCATCGATCTCGTACATGTTCGACACGCCCTGCTTGAGGAACGCGATGCGCTCCAGGCCGGCGCCGGTGTCGATCGCCTTCTGGTCCAGCTCGCGGATCAGCGGGTAGTCCTTGCCGGAGCCGGGGCCACGCAGGAACTGGTCGAAGACCAGGTTCCAGATCTCGAGGTAACGGTCGCCGATCTCGTCGGTCCAGCCCGCCGCGCCTGACGCAGGGTCATAGTCGGGGCCGAACTCGGGGCCGCGGTCCACGTGCCACTCGGCGCACGGTCCGGCAGGCCCGGGCTGGCCGGTGTCCCAGAAGATCTCCTCGCGGGGAAGCTTGACGATGCGCTCGGCGGGGAGTCCCACCTCGAGCAGCGCGGCCTCAGCCTCGTCGTCCTGCTCCCAGATGGTGACCCACAGGGTCTCGGGGTCGAAGCCGTACCGGCCCTCGTCCTCTGAGCCGGTGAGCAGCTCCCAGGCCATCTCGATCGCGCCCTGCTTGAAGTAGTCGCCGAACGAGAAGTTGCCCAGCATCTGGAAGAACGTGCCGTGGCGGGTGGTCTTGCCCACCTCTTCGATGTCCTTGGTGCGGATGCACTTCTGGACAGACGCAACGCGTGGGTGGGCGGAGGTCTGGCTCCCGATGATGTACGGGATGAACGGGACCATGCCTGCGACGGTGAACAGCAGGCTGGGGTCAGGAGAGACGAGCGATGCGCTGGGGGCGATGTGGTGGCCCTTCGACTCGAAGAAGTCGATCCAGCGCTGGCGAATGTCAGCGGTGCGCATGCTGTCCTCCATGTCCTGCGTTCGCCCGCCTGCTGTGCAGGCGGGGTGAGCGGCGCATCGGCCGCCGCTACTGATACGACAACGCCGCCGGGCCCTGGCGAGTGCCAGGGGCCGGCGGCCGTTGTCATTCGGCTCGCATGAGCCTAGTGCGAATTAACGCGCGTAGAACTCGACGACCAGCTGCACTTCGCAGGTCACGGGGACCTCGGCGCGCTTGGGACGGCGAACCAGCTGAGCCGACAGCTTCTCGAGCTTGACCTCGAGGTAGTCGGGCAGCTCCGGCAGCACATCGCGGTGTGCGCCGGCGGCGGCGGCCATGTAGGGCTCCATCGTGACGGCCTTGGGCTTGACCTGGATGGTCTGGCCCGGCTTCACGCGGAACGACGGGCGGTCGACGATCTTGCCGTCGACCATGATGTGACGGTGCAGCACCGACTGGCGCGCCTGCAGGATGGTGCGGGCGAATCCGGAGCGGAGCACGAGAGCGTCGAGACGCATCTCGAGCAGCTCGACGAAAGCCTCACCGGTCAGACCCGGCTCCTTGCGAGCCTCTTCGAAGACGCGCGTCATCTGCTTCTCGCGGAGACCGTACTGAGCGCGCAGACGCTGCTTCTCGCGCAGACGAACGGCGTAGTCGCTCTCCTTGCGGCGCGCGGTGCGGCCGTGCTCGCCCGGAGGGTAGGGGCGCTTCTCGAAGTGCTTGACGGCCTTGGGGGTCAATGCGAGACCCAAGGCGCGGGACAGGCGCACCTGGCGGCGCGCGCGCTGAACTGAAGTCAAAATAGATCCTTTGGAGTCTGGAGCCGGTGTTGAACGCGCCGAGGCGTGTTCGTCTGCCATACGTTTGTGTGGTCGCGGAGACAGCAGCCAACCGTCCGCGAGGGCTCACCAATACTAACAGAGCACGCGAGCCAGCGCGGTAGTGCGGCCGATGCGGGTGTCACGCGCGCCGTCATGCACCGGTGCCGCGCCCGAGCATCTCGCGAATGCGGGTGAGGCGCTCCGACAGCGTGCGTTCGAAGCCGAACTCGGTGGGTCGGTAGTAGCGCGCGCCCTGGAGCGAATCGGGCAGGTACTCCTGCGCGGCGACGCCGCCAGGAGCGTCGTGCGAGTACTCGTAGCTCGTGCCGTGGCCGAGCCGCTCCGCCCCGGAGTAGTGCGCGTCCCTGAGGTGGGTCGGCACCACACCAGCCTTGCCCGCCTTCACATCCGCGATCGCGGCGTTGATGGCCGCGTACGCCCGGTTCGACTTGGGCGCCGTCGCCAGGTATGCCGTCGCCTCGGCCAGGGGGATGCGTCCCTCCGGCATGCCGATGAAGCTCACGGCGTCCGCGGCGGCCTGCGCGAGCACGAGCGCCTGGGGGTCCGCGAGTCCGACATCCTCCGAGGCGAGGATCACCAGCCGTCGCGCGAGGAATCGCGGGTCCTCCCCCGCCACGATCATGCGCGCCAGATAGTGCAGCGACGCGTCGACGTCCGAGCCGCGCACCGACTTGATGAAGGCGCTGATCACGTCGTAGTGCTGGTCGCCCGACTTGTCGTACGCGACGAGCGCCGAATCCATCGCCCGCTCGGTCAGCTCGCCCGAGATGGTGGGTGGGTCTCCCCCGGCACTCATGGCCGCATCGGCCACCGCTTCGAGAAGAGTCAGAGCCTTGCGCGCATCGGCCCCTGCCACCCGCAGCATGTGGGCACGCGCCTCGGGGGCCAAGGCGACCCGGCCTCCCAGCCCGCGCTCGTCGGCGACCGCGCGGTCGAGCAGCGCGCCGAGGTCGTCGCTCGTGAGGGGCTGCAGCGTCAGCAGCAGCGACCGGGACAGCAGCGGCCCCACCACGGAGAAGCTCGGGTTCTCGGTCGTGGCGCCGATGAGCGTGACCCACCGGTTCTCGACGGCCGGCAGCAGCGCGTCCTGCTGGGTGCGCGTGAAGCGATGGATCTCGTCGATGAACAGCACGGTCTCGCGCTCGCCCGTGGTCACTCGACGTCGCGACGCATCGATCACCGCGCGCACGTCCTTGATGCCCGCCGTGACCGCCGACAGCTCGACGAATGGCCGGTTGCCCGCGACGAGGTACGCGAGGGTCGTCTTGCCCGTGCCAGGCGGACCCCACAGAATCACCGAGGTGGCGGACGATCCCTCCTGCACCAGCCGCCGCAGCGGAGCGCCGTCCGTCAGCAGGTGAGACTGGCCCACGACCTCGTCGAGCGTGCGGGGGCGCATCCGCACCGCGAGGGGTGCGTTCGGCCCCGCCTCGGGAACGCCCGTGCCGGTGCGCTCAGTCGATTCGAAGAGGTCCATGCCATCAGCGTACGGACT
Source organism: Demequina muriae (assembly GCF_030418295.1). Classification (NCBI taxonomy): domain Bacteria; kingdom Bacillati; phylum Actinomycetota; class Actinomycetes; order Micrococcales; family Demequinaceae; genus Demequina; species Demequina muriae. Next base: position 2,567,317 of record NZ_JAUHQA010000001.1, on the reverse strand, counting down.
AGTAGGAGGCCCGACCTCTGCCACCCTCTTTGGCGCGATACATCGCCGCATCGGCCGCGCGCAGGAGGTCGTCCGGCTCCTGCCCGGGTGCCGCGATCGCGATGCCGATCGACACGCCCACCTGGTACTGCGAGCCCTGGACCACCAACGGCGCGGTGAAGGCCTCGACGATGCGCTGGGCCGCGGCTTCGGCCTCGACGCGGCCGGCACCTTCGCAGACGACCACGAACTCATCCCCGCCGATGCGCGCCACCGTGTCCTGGCTGCGGATCGTCTCGCGGATGATGCCCGCTGCCGCGATGATCACCGCGTCGCCGGCCCCGTGGCCCTCCGAGTCGTTGATCTGCTTGAAGCTGTCCAGGTCGGCGAAGAGCAGCGCCACCGGGGCGTCCCGCTCCAGGGTGGACATCGCCTGTTCCAGGCGGTCCCCAAGAAGACGGCGGTTCGGAAGCCCGGTCAGAGGATCGTGGAGTGCGACGCGCGCAAGGGCAGATTCGGCGGCTCGCAGGAGTGCGGCGTTGAGATCGTGGCGGATCTCAGACGCCTCCAGGAGGGCCAGCCGGTCCCACGGCGTCGACTTGCCCGCGACGCTCTCACTCCACGCGGCGAAGGAGGTGCGCGGAGTCAGCGGCGTGACGCGGTTCGCCGACGACTGGTCCCCCAACCATCGGACGGTCGCCACCGTCTCCTTTCTGAACCACGCCAGGTAGTCGCCATCAGCGCCGAAGGGCACCACCAGCACTCCGGCGATGTCAGGCATGAGCGAGTGCAGCCGCGGGTAGTCGACGCTCACCGCGTCCGATACCACCGTCGCCGCCTCCGCTCCAGTGAGCTCAGCGAGGAGCTCAGGCCCGATCATGGCAGCGGGCGCCTCTCCGATCGAGGTCGAGGCCCCGTCGACATGCAGCGTGGCGCCGTCCGCGGGGATCAGGTCGAGCAGCGTGAACTCGCCTTCGATCAACGCGGAGCTCAGGTCGTCGCTCGACTTCACCTGGCGAGCGAGGCTGGCGCGGACCGTGCGGACCGCGTCGATGCGGGTCAGCCGCTCGATCTCTGCCGCCGTGCCCAGCTGCATGGACACCTGACGGGCGAGCACGGCAAATCCCTCCCGCAGCAGGTACGGGAGGCGCCGGGTCGTCCGGTGAGCACAGGTGATCATGCCGATGAGCGCATCACCGTGCACCAGGGACAGCGAGATGGTCGATACCTGGCCCATGTTCCTCATGAATTGCACGTGGTCAGGCGACACGCTGCGCAGTTCCGCATGACCGAGGTCGAGCGGCTGGCCGGTCAGCGGGTTGAGGGCTGGCGCCAGTGGTGCTGGCGGCGCGTCGTCGAGCACGATCGCGCGAGTGAGCTTGGAGACGTACAGCTGGCGGGCCTGAGCGGGAATGTCCGACGCTGGGAAGTGCAGACCCAGATACGGCTCCATGCCGTCCTCCAGGTCCTCCGCGACGACCTCCCCATGCCCGTCCGGGTGGAATCTGTAGACCACCACGCGGTCATACCCCGTCAGGTGACGGAGCTCGATGGCGGTCTGCGCGTAGATCTCGGGCACCGTCGCCGCGGCGCTCAACCGGTGGATCGCGGCGTGCACGGTCGCGGCCGAATACTCACCGGCGAGTTCGGGCTCGAACTCTACGATGCCCACCCCGTCGGCCTCGTGGATGATCACGTCGAAGCGTCGCCCATCGATCTGCGCTGCGACGGGGTTGGCGGCGAGACCCCGGTGCTGCACGATCGCCAGACAACGCTCCACGACATCCTGCCCTGCGAGGTCGGCCACACGGGCGCCGATGAGCGCGTCAGTGTCGACACCGAGGACGTCGATGGCGTTCTCCGACGCCTGCAGCACCGTGAAGGTCGCCAGGTCGACGCTCAGCAGTGCGCCGTACGACTGAATGGCCCCGGGGACGCGAATGCGCTCGCGCGCACAGGTCTCGAGGCGAAGTCGCTCGTCGGCACTGGTCGTCACACCTGCGAGGACGTTCCGGGGCGTCTCACTGACGGGGCTCGCGACCCGCGGGCCGCTTGCGGACTCGTCGTCGTCGCGGTCGTCCCGCTCGGAGACGGTTGCGCTGGTCATGGGGTCACGGGCCAGGAAGCGATGGACGCGCGGGGCCCGGGCGCGACCGCACGGCGGAGGCCGTGGCACCCCATTGGCAGATCGACGGTGACGTGAACGAGGCACCCCTTCCGAGACACTCAAGGGTCTCGATGATATCCCTCGCCGGTCACGGATCTCCGCTCAGTGAGCGCGCGCGACCGCGCCGTGTGACACACCGCACTCGCGACCAGCGGCGCCGATCCCGTCCGCCCCGCCGGGCGAGCCACCCGTCCCGCGCGGGGCGCGGGATCCGAAGCCCTAGTGAGTCGCCAGCGCGTAGTCCGAGGGGCGGTACCACGCGTAGACGCTCACGATCCCTCGCTGCCGGTAGAAGACGCCGCGCTCACTGTTGCCGGTGCCATCGGTGGTGTTGCCCTCGACCAGCCAGAGCGTGTCGCCGGAGACGCGATCCACGATCCCGGTGTGCGACGGTCCCCCGCTGCGGCCCCAGTCCATCAGCACGACGTCGCCCTTCCGCAGCTCGCTCGTCTGAGGGCTGTAGTCGAGGACGCCGGCGCGGCGCAGATCGGCGAAGTAGTCGTCGAAGTGCTTACGCTTCGGCACTCCCGCGGCGTAGCCGGAGTGCCCGTAGACCCACGACACGAAGACGCTGCACCACGCCTCGTTGCCGTTGATCCAGTCGTTGTACTTGTTGTTCCGCCACGACGGCTCCCGGTAGCCCACCTGCGACTTTCCCACTTCAATCGCCTTGCTCGGGGAGTAGAAGCCGCCCACCGACACGTACTGCGCGGGGGTCCACGAGTACTGGCCGTTGATCTTGAGCTCCCACCAGCCGCCACGCTCCACACCCGTGAACATGCCTCGGTCACCCTTGTAGGCGGTGGTCTCGACCGTGCTCGAGACGCCCGGGAAGAAGCGCAGATGGAGCGTTCTCGAGGTGACAGTCACCCAGATCGGATCCCACGCAGGCTTGCGATGGGTGAAGTGGCTGGCAGGCGCCCAACCGTAGACGCCCCTCACCTTGAACTCTCGCCATCCGCCCTTCTGCTGGCCGGTGGCGAGGATGCGCGAGTCCTGGTGGGCGGTGGCGCGGACTGACGACGAGGGTGAAGCGCCCGCTCGGAAGTCGACCTTCGTCGAACTGACCCAGACGTAGTCGTCGAAGCCGGCATCGATGCCGGACGGAACCATGGAGGCAGCCTCAGTGCTCGCCACCGATGTGGTCGCGGCGGAGTCCGCAGCCGCGGCGCTGGCCGCGGTCGGCCACACGGCCGTCAACGCGACAGCGACCGCAACCGCCATCGCAGAGCCACGCCTTCGGACTTGGCCTTGAGTGGTGGTCGTCATGGTGTCTCTCCCGGGGATCGCTTGCAGCTCATCGTTGGCGCCTTGCCACGCTCTGCCACCGACGGTGAAGCATCCGCGACTCGGCACCCTGCCATCGCAGGCTAACAAACCGGACACAACGTCTTCCTCAGAAACACTCAGAGAAGCTCGCCGAGTGAGATATCGCGCACGACGGAGCCCTCTGCACGCGGCACGCGCGGTCCTCCCGCGCGCCGCCGCGACCGTCCTAGCGAACGGCCTCCTCGGCCACCGACTCGTCACCGGTCTCCGCCACGAAGTCCACTCCGGCCTCGGCGCGCTGCTCCGGCGTGATGGGCGCAGGCGCCGCGGTGAGCGGGTCATAGCCGCCGCCGGACTTGGGGAAGGCGATGACATCGCGGATCGAGTCCGCGCCCGCCAGCAGCGCGACCACACGGTCCCAGCCGAACGCGATGCCGCCGTGAGGCGGCGCGCCGAACGAGAACGCCTCGAGCAGGAACCCGAACTTCTCCTGGGCCTCCTCCTCGCCGATCCCCATCACCGTGAAGACCCGCTCCTGCACGTCCTGGCGGTGGATACGAATGGACCCGCCGCCGATCTCGTTACCGTTGCACACGATGTCGTAGGCGTAGGCGAGCGCCTCGCCGGGGTCGGTGTCGAAGGTGTCGAGGAACTCCGGCTTGGGCGACGTGAAGGCGTGGTGGACCGCGGTCCACGCACCGGAGCCCACAGCGACGTCGTCATCGGTCTCGTCGTCGCCGACCGCCTTGAACAGCGGCGCGTCCACGACCCACACGAACTCGAAGCGGTCCTCGTCGATGAGCCCCACGCGGTGGCCGATCTCGAGCCGCGCGGCACCCAGCAGTGCTCGCGAGGGGCCGGGCTTGCCCGCGGCGAAGAACACGCAGTCGCCGGGCTCTGCGCCCACGGCCGCGGCCAGGCCCGCGCGCTCGGCGTCGGAGAGGTTCTTGGCGACGGGGCCGGTTAGCTCGCCGTCCGCGCCGATCAGCACGTACGCGAGGCCACGCGCGCCACGCTGCTTGGCCCAGTCCTGCCACGCGTCGAGCGTGCGGCGGGGCTGGTCGGCTCCGCCGGGCATGACGACGGCGCCTACGTAGTCGTTCTGGAAGACCCGGAACGGGGTGTCCTTGAAGTACTCGGTGAGTTCGGTCAGCTCGAGCCCGAACCGCAGGTCCGGCTTGTCGGAGCCGAACCGTGCCATCGCATCGGCGAAGGTGATGCGCGGAATGGGCGTCGAGATCTCGTGACCGGCCAGTGCCCACAACTCGCGAACGATCTCCTCGCCCAGCGCGATGACGTCGTCCTGGTCGACGAAGCTCATCTCGATGTCGAGCTGCGTGAACTCCGGCTGCCGGTCCGCGCGGAAGTCCTCATCGCGGTAGCAGCGGGCGATCTGGTAGTAGCGCTCCATGCCGGCCACCATGAGCAGCTGCTTGAACAGCTGAGGCGACTGCGGCAGGGCGTACCAGGAGCCGGGTGCGAGCCGAGCAGGCACCAGGAAGTCACGTGCACCCTCGGGGGTCGAGCGCGTCAGCGTGGGCGTCTCGATCTCGAGGAAGTCGTGGCGGTCGAGCACGCGGCGAGCCGCCTGGTTGGCCTTCGAGCGCAGCACCATGTTGGCCCGCGGCTGCGGGCGGCGCAGGTCGATGTAGCGGTGCTTGAGGCGGGCCTCTTCGCCGACGGTCACATGCTCGTCGACCGGCATCGGCAGCGGGGCCGATTCGTTGAGAATGGTGACGTCGCTGACGACCACCTCGATCTCACCCGACGGCAGGTTGGCGTTGGCGGAGCCCTCGGGCCGCTCGCGCACCTCCCCGGTGACCTGGATGACGTACTCGTTGCGCAGGCTGTGCGCGACCTCCTCGCGGATCACCACCTGGGCGAAGCCGGACGCGTCGCGCAGGTCGATGAATGCCACTCCCCCGTGATCGCGGCGACGGCCCACCCACCCGGCGAGTGTGACGGTCGTTCCGGCGTCGGAGGCCCGGAGGTTTCCAGCGAGATGGGTGCGAAGCACAGTTGAGCCTTTCTGGCGCGCGGCGTGCGCGAGGGGTTGACGGCAGGAAGCGTGGGTTCGAGTCTAGCGGCGCGGCGGCGGAGGCTCGATGCGCCCGCTCCCCCTCGCTGTCCGGCACTCATTGTCGGCTGCAGCATGTTTCGACCTCCCGTCCGGCACCGCGTGGACACCAGTGCCGGACAGGGTGCCGCCACCTCGTCTAGGCGACAGTGAGTGCCGGACAGGACGGGTGCAGGCGGCCGATGCGGGGGCTTAGGACGTCACGATGCGCGGGCGGGCGTCCTCGGCGGGGGGCTCCCAGCTCGCCGGGTCAGCCGCGACCTGATCACCCGAGCGGATGTCCTTGACCTCGCCGGAATCCGCGAACCACACGAACGGGATGCCGCGCCTGTCGGCGTACTGGATCTGCTTGCCGAACTTCGCCGCGGCGGGCGCGACCTCGGTCGCGATGCCTCGCGCACGCAGAGCGTCGGCGATCGCGTTCGAGGCGGGGCGCGTCGACTCGTCCGTCACGGCGACCAGCACCGCCGACGGCACCGCACGCGACGCCCGCGCGAGGTTCGCGCCGATCACGCGGCTCACGAGGCGGCTCACGCCGATGGACATGCCGACACCCGGGAACCCGCCGCCCGCGACCAGCGAGTCGTAGCGGCCGCCCGAGCAGATGGAACCCAGGTCCTCGTGGCCCGCCAGGAACGTCTCGTACACCGAGCCCGTGTAGTAGTCGAGCCCCCGCGCGATGCGGAGATCGGCGACTGCGGTGTCCGGCACCGCGGCGTTCACTCCTTCGACCAACGCCACGAGCTGAGCCAGCCCCTCGCGCAGCTCGGCCTGCGGTTCGGCGACGTCGTCGATGGTGGGAGTTGTCGCCCACAGGTCCTCGACCGCCGCCACGAATCCCGCGTCCGGCGCGCTGATGCGCGCGAGCTCGAGGACCGCATCGGCCGCGCTGGCGCTCACGCCCTTGCCGGTGAGCTCGACGCGTACGCCGTCCGGGCCGATCTTGTCGAGCTTGTCGACGCTGCGCAGCGCGCCCGCGACGTCGTCGATGCCCACGCCCCGGTAGAAGCCCTCGACCAGCCGGCGGTTGTTGACGCGCATGGTCGCGGCGGGAACGGGCAGGGCGGCGAGAGCGCGAGCCATCACGACGGCGACCTCCACCTCGAGATGGGCGGGCAGAGTGTCACGCCCCACCACGTCGATGTCGGCCTGATAGAACTCGCGGTAGCGGCCCTCCTGCGGGCGCTCTCCGCGCCACACCTTCTGTATCTGGAACCGTTTGAACGGGAAGGCGAGGGCGTGCTGGAACTCCTCGACATAGCGGGCGAACGGCACGGTCAGGTCGAAGTGCAGTCCCACCTTGGACTCCGCGTCCGGTTCGGCGCCCAGCCGGCCGAGCGTGTAGATCTCCTTGGCGGCATCGGACTTGCCCGCCAGGCGGTCCAGCGGCTCGACCGCGCGCGTCTCGATCTCCGCAAAGCCGTGGAGGCGGAACGTCTCGCGCAGCGACTCGATCAGCTGCGCCTCGACGACGCGCTCAGCGGGCGTCCACTCGGGGAATCCGGACAGGGGTCTCACGCGTGCCATGGCCCCATTGTTCCACCCCGCCAGCGCTGGTATGTGCCGCTCGTCGCGACTCCTAGACTGGGGCGCCGAGGGCCGCGCCGCGTCCCGCACCGCCGTGGAGGAGTCGCCATGTCGCACCAGCGTTCAAGGAACGCCGCTCGCGAGTACGAGAAGCGCCGCCGCGAGGCGCTCGAGCGCAAGCATGCCGAGCACGACCAGGCGCGTCAGCAGAGCCGCCGCCGCTGGCGCATCGGCGCGATCGTCACCGCAGCGGTGGCGGCCGTCGCGATCGTGGTGTGGGTGCTCCTCACCCTTCTCGGCTCGGACGACGAGGCCATCGAGGCCGCCACGCCGAGCGCGGCGCCCTCCGCTGAGGACACCACGTCCGAGCCGTCCGCATCGACCCCTGGCGCCGAGCCCACCTCCGACGAGCTCGGCTGGGCGAGCTCGGGCGAGGCACCTGATCCTTCTCTGGCAGAGGGACGCACGTGGACCGCGAGCATGAGCACCAGCGTGGGCGACATCGTGATCGAACTCGATGGCGCCGCAGCCCCCCAGGCGGTGGCGAGCTTCATCGCACTGTCGGGGGAGGGCTTCTTCGACCAGACCGAATGCCACCGGCTCACCACGGCGGGCATCTACGTGCTGCAATGCGGAGACCCCCTGGGAACCGGCACCGGCGGACCGAGCTACCGCTACGGTCCCATCGAGAACGCCCCCGAGGATGACGTCTACCCCGCAGGCACGCTCGCCATGGCCCGCATCGGCGGCGACGGCGAGTCGATGGGAAGTCAGTTCTTCGTGGTCTACCAGGACTCCACCATCCCCTCTGACGCCGCCGGCGGGTACACCGTGTTCGGGCAGGTGGTCGAGGGTCTGAGTATTGTGGAGGGCGTTGCCAGTGCCGGAACGATCACAGGCGAGCCCGACGGGCGCCCGGCACAGTCCGTCATCGTGAACGAGGTGTCCCTGTCATGACCACCCCCAAGCCCACTCCCCGGCCCAAGCCCCGCCCTCCGGTGGGGCCGAGCCCTGCCGTCGTGGCCGCGCACGCGACCCACCCGGTGAAGGTGCCGGTGGCGAGCGACGTCACCGAAGAGGAGCTGGCAGCCGCCGCCTCGTTCGGGACCGTGGCGGACGGTGAGGTCTCGGTCAAGGACGGCGACGACACCAGGGTCGTGGGGCCAGCGACGGGCGAGGACCCCCTCAAGCCCTACGTGAAGGCGTATGTCGAGCTCAAGGCTTCGATCGAGCGCTTCCACGCTCGGCTCGCATCAGCGGGCCTGTCACCCAAGGACATCGACGAGACCCTCATCGGTCTGCGCGAGTCTCTCGTCGCGCCCGAAGCGGTGGGCGACCTCCCCGCGCTCCGCGCGAGGCTCGAGGTCGTCTCGGGCGAGGCTGAGGCGATCCGGGAGCGCGTCCAGGAGGAACGCCGCGTCGCACGCGAGGAGGCGCTCGCCGATCGTGAGCGCATCGTCGCGCGCGCCGAGTGGATCGCCGACAAGCCGGAGGCCCAGGTCCACTGGAAGGACGACACCGCCGAGCTGCGCTCGCTGCTCGACGAGTGGAAGGCGTCCCAGCGCGGCAATGCTCGCATCCCTAAGGATGCCGAGAAGGCCATGTGGAAGCGGTTCACCACCGCGCGATCGTCGTTCGAGAAGGCTCGCAAGCATCACTTCGCCGAGCTGGACCGTGCGAACTCGGACGTCGCCTCCCGCAAGGAGGAGCTGGCCGCACGGGCCGAGACGCTCGCCGAGTCCACCGACTGGGATCGCACCGCCCGCGAGTTCCGCGACCTCATGGCGGAGTGGAAGCGCTCTGGCCGCGGACGCCGCAGCGTCGACGACGCACTGTGGAAGCGATTCCAGACCGCCCAGGACGCCTTCTTCGAGTCACGCCGGGCTGCCTCGAACGCCGAGGACGAGGCCCTCGCCGACAACGTGGCCGCCAAGGAGGCCGCTGTCGCCGAGGCCGAGGGCATCCTTCCGATCAAGGACCTGAACGCGGCGAAGCAGGCGCTGCGCGTCGCTCAGGACCGTTTCGAGGACGCAGGAATGGTTCCTCGCGGCGACGTGGCCCGCCTCAACAAGCGCATGGGCGCGGTCGAGAAGGCCGTGCGCGACGCCGAGGACGCGCGCTGGCACCAGCGCAACCCTGAGATCGAGAGGCGGGCCTCCGGCGCTGCCGCGCAGCTGCAGGCGGCGATCGCCGGACTCGAGGACGACCTCGCCAAGGCGGAGTCGAAGGGCGACAAGCGCCGCATCAAGGAGGCCGAGGAGGCGCTCGCCGCCCGTCGGTCGTGGCTCGAGCAGATCGAGGGCGTCGTCAAGTAGTTCACGACGGTCGGGCGACGGCCTGACCATCACCGCTGTCCACAGCACGGCCGGACCCCCGACCACGGGGTGTCCGGCCGTGCGACACTGCGGCGCATGTGGATCGTGAGACGCACCGACATCGGTCGCCTCGCGTACGGCCGCCTCGTGCGTGACCGCGTGATCACGCCCTTGCTCCCTGGAGTGGCGCTGCCGCTCGACATCCCGGACACCCCGGCCATCCGTCGGCGTGTGCTCGCGGACGCCGTGCCCACCGGCTGCCAGGCGACCGGCGCCGCCGCGCTGTGGGCTCACGGGGTCGGCGCGAGGCCCGCCGTCATCGACATCCGGTGTCCGGTCGGTCGCCACGTCCGCTCGTGGAGCGCACCGCTGCCAGTGGCGTTCCACGGCGTCGGGATCACCGCTCCCCACTCCCCCGTCGCCGACGTCGCCACCGCGACGGCCGATGCGCGGCGGTGGGCTCCCGCGACGGGCGCCTCCGAGGCAGTCAGTACGGGCGGCGCTTGGCGCCGGTGAGCCGGCGAGCGTCGTAGACGCCATCGATCTTGCGCACAGCGGCGATGACGGCACCCAGGTGCGACGGGTCCGCCATCTCGAAGGTGAACGTATTGAGCGCGACCCGGTCCTGATTCGTCGAGACATTCGCACCGAGGATGTTGACGTGGTAGTCCGACAGCACCCTCACGACGTCGCTCAGCAGCCGGTTGCGGTCCAACGCCTCGACCTCGATCTGCACCATGAACGTGGCGTCCGACTGCCCAGTCCACTGGACGTCGATGAACCGCTCCTGCTCGCTCTCGAGAGCGCTGAGGTTCTGGCAGTCGGCCCGGTGCACGCTGACGCCGTTGCCGCGGGTGACGAAGCCCCGAATGGGGTCGCCCGGCACCGGCGTGCAGCACTTGGCCAGCTTGACCACCACATCGGTGAGGCCGTGGACCGAGATTCCCGGGTCGCCGCGGCGCGCGCGTGCGGCGCCGGTGCCCGGACGGGTGATCTCCGTGACATCCTCGTCCGCGCCCTCGGCACCGCCCACCGCGGCCACCATGCGCGCGACCACGTCGCCCGCCTGCTCCTTGTGCTCACCGATGGACGCATAGAGCGAGTCCACATCGTCGTAGTGCATCTCCTTGGCGAGCGCCAGCAGCGTGGACTTGGACATGAGGCGCTGCATCGGCAGGTGCTGGCGACGGATCGCGCGAGCCAGCATGTCGCGGCCCGTCTCGATCGACTCCTCGCGACGCTCGCGCGTGAACCACTGCCGGATCTTGTTGCGCGCCCGCGTGGACTGCACGAAGTCGAGCCAGTCTCGCTTGGGGTGCGCGTTCTCGTCCGACGTGGTGAGCACGTCCACCGTGTCGCCGTTGTCGAGGGTCGAGTCGAGCGGCACGAGCCGGCCGTTGACCTTGGCGCCGATGGTCTTGTGCCCCACCTCGGTGTGCACCGCGTACGCAAAGTCCACGGGAGTGGCGCCCTGAGGCAGCGCGAGCAGCTTGCCGCGCGGCGTGAACACGTACACCTCGGCACGCGAGATCTCGCCGCGCAGCGCGTCGAGGAACTCGGTCGGATCCGCGGTCTCCTGCTGCCAGTCCGCGATCTGCCGCAGCCAGCCCATGTCGCCGCTGCCCCCGCTGCCGCTCGAGCCGCCGCCGCGCTCCTTGTACCGCCAGTGGGACGCGAGGCCGTACTCCGCCCGACGGTGCATCTCGTGAGTGCGAATCTGCAGCTCGACCGGCTTGCCGCTGGGCCCGATGACCGTGGTGTGCAACGACTGGTAGAGGTTGAACTTGGGCATCGCGATGTAGTCCTTGAAGCGGCCCGGCACCGGCTGGTAGCGCGCGTGCATCGCCCCCAGCACTGCGTAGCAGTCTCGGACGGAGTCCACCAGGATCCGCATGCCCACGAGGTCGTAGATCTCGTTGAGGTCGCGACCTCGGACGATCATCTTCTGATACACCGAGTAGTAGTGCTTGGGGCGGCCGGTGATCACGCCCCTGATCTTCATGTTCTTGAGCTCGGTCTCGATCTCGGCCCTGATCTCCGCCAGGTAGCGCTCGCGCTCGGGGGCGCGCTCCGCGACGACGTCGACGATCTCCTGATAGATCTTGGGATACAGCGTCTTGAACGACAGGTCCTCGAGCTCCCACTTGATGGCGTTGAGCCCCATGCGGTGCGCCAGCGGCGCGTAGATCTCGAGCGTCTCCTGAGCCTTGCGACGTGCGCTCTCGGGTGAGACGTGCTTCCAGGTGCGGGCGTTGTGGAGGCGATCGGCGAGCTTGAGCAGCAGCACGCGGATGTCCTTGGCCATCGCCACAACCATCTTGCGCACCGTCTCGGCCTGAGAGGCGTCGCCGTACGAGACCTTGTCGAGCTTGGTCACCCCGTCGACGAACGTCGCGACCTCGTCCCCGAACTCCTCACGGATGCGGTCCAGCGGGTGCTCCGTGTCCTCGACGACGTCGTGGAGGAGGGCGGCGGCGATCACCGTGTCCGGCAGCCCCATGTCCGCGATGATCTGCGCGACGGCGATGGGGTGGATGATGTATGGCTCGCCGCTCTTGCGCTGCTGACCCTCGTGAGCCTCGTCCGCGATCCGGTACGCGCGCTCGATCATGCCCGTCTTCGCGCGCGGGTACATGCGGCGGTACGTGTCGAGCACGCCGTCGATCGCGGTCGGCTCCTTCGCCGGCCGGCGCAGGAACGCGAGCGGGCCCGTGGGCGGCGAGGAGTGCCGGATGTCAGTCACTCAGGCCTCCTTCACGATTCGCGGTGGCTGGCCGCGCCGGGGTGGAGGCTCAAGTCTACTGGCGGCGCGAGGCGCTCAGTGGCGTCCTTTGCGACGGGGCTGCGCCTTGGTGCCGCGGTGCTCGCCCGGCTGGAGTGCGCCGACGCGCACCGTTCCGTCCTCGTGCACCACGACATCGGCCTCGCCGGACTCGCGCAGCGCCAGGACCTTGGCGGTGTGCTCCTGGATCCGCGACTCGCGGCGGCGCAGCGCCACCTCGAGCGGAGTCGCGACGAACACCGACGAGTACGTGCCGACGGCCATGCCGACGAACAGCGCCAGCGCGATGTCGCTCAGCGTTCCCGCGCCCAGCAGGAACGATCCGATGAACAGGATCGAGCCCACGGGCAGGAGCGCGACGATCGACGTGTTGATCGAGCGCACCAGGGTCTGGTTGACCGCGAGGTTCGCCAGCTCCGCGTACGTGTAGCGGCTCTGCGCCGTCAGGTCCTGAGTGTTCTCCTTGACCTTGTCGAACACCACGACGGTGTCGTAGAGCGAGTAGCCCAGGATCGTCAGGAAGCCGATGACTGATGCGGGCGTCACCTCGAAGCCCACGAGGGCGTAGATGCCCACGGTGAAGAGCAGGTCGTGCAGCAGCGCGATGATGGCCGCGGCCGCCATGCGCCATGCGCGGAAGTACAGCGTGATGACGGTGAACACCAGCAGCAGGAAGATCACCAGCGCCTGCAGCGCCTTGGCGCCCACCTCCGCACCCCAGGTGGGGCCGATCTGGTCGAAGCTGATGTCCTCCAGCGGAACTCCGTACGCCTCGGACAGCGCGTCGCCGAGCGCCTGCTGGTCGGCGTCCTCCAGCACGCCCAGCTGCACGCGCAGATCGTTCTCACCGAGCACGCTGATGCGAGGCTCCTGGGCGGGGTCGATCGCTGCGATCGCCTCTTCGGCGGGACCGGAGTCCGTGTCGGAGACGTTGGCGAGCACGTACTGAGTGCCCCCGGTGAAGTCGATGCCGGGGTTGAGGCCCTTGCCCACGAGCAGGCCGAGCGCCGCGAGCATCAGGATCGCCGACGCGATGAAGAACCGCCCGCGGTGCTGGACGATCGGGTAGGTCTTCTCCCCCGAGTGGAGCTTGTTGCCCCAGGTGGCGAGGTTGGCGCTCATCGTGAGTCCCCCTTCGGCTCGGTGCCCAGAGGCGACTGAACAGCATTGGACGCTGGCGCATCGGGCGTGGCGGCCTCGCCCCGCCGTGCCGCCGCCTTGCGCTCCGCGAGCGTGAGGCCATCGGCGCTCACAGGTGCGGCGGCGCCGGTGCGGACGCGACCACGCCCCTTGTAGAGCGTCTCCCGGCCGAGTTGGCGCGGATCCAGCCCGGACCAGCGGTGGCCCTCACTGAAGAACTTGGTGCGCGCGAGGAGCACCATCAACGGGTGGGTGAACAGGAACACCACGAGCACGTCGAGCAGCGTCGTGAGACCCAGCGTGAAGGCGAACCCTCGGACACCGCCCACGGCCAGCGCGTACAGCGTCACCGCTGCGAGCAGCGAGACCGCGTCCGACGCCAGGATGGTGCGGCGCGCACGGCGCCACGCGTGGTCGACGGCGGACTGCAGGGACCGGCCCTCGCGCAGCTCGTCGCGAATGCGCTCGAAGTACACGATGAACGAGTCCGCGGTCACACCGATCGCGATGATCAGACCCGCGACGCCGGCGAGCGACAGGCGATAGCCGAGTCCCCACGACAGCAACGAGATGACGCCGAAGGTCGTGGCTCCGACGATGACCAGCGAGGCGATGGTCACCAGTCCGAGCGCGCGGTACTGGAACAGCGAGTACAGGAAGACCAGGAACAGGCCGATCATTCCGGCGATCAGGCCCTTCTCGAGCTGATCGGCTCCCAGGGTCGCGGAGATCTGCTGGTTCGACTGCACCTCGAGGCTGAGCGGCAGTGCGCCGAAACGGAGCTGGTTCGCGAGCTGCTCAGCCTGCTCCTGAGTGAAGTCACCCGTGATCGACGCCTCGCCGTTGGTGATGCGATTGTTCACCACCGGGTAGGAGATCACGACGCCGTCGAGGACGATCGCGAACTGGTTGCGCGGCTCCTCCAGGTTGAGCAGGCGCGTGGTGACGTCCCCGAACTTGGTGGCGCCCTCGTTGTCGAACTGGAGGCGGACCTCGTAGCGACCCGTGAGGGTGCCGGTCTGCGAGGTCTCGGGGCCGCTGGTCGCGGTCTCCAGGTCGTCGCCCTCGATCTCGACCGGACCCATCGCGAGCTTGGCGAGGCCGAACTCGGCGCACGCTGCATAGCCGACGTCGGGGTCGCCCATCGACCGGCCGCCGAGGTTCTCGGGGTCGAGGCAGTTGAGCGACTCGAACTCCTCGAGCAGGGTCTCGTCGAGCCACGCGAAGGATGACGGGTCCTCGGGCTCGGCCGCTTCATCGCCGGGGGCCGTGGTGGGGGCGGCGGTCGGCTCCGCGGTCGCCTCAGGGGCGGGAGTGGCCGATGCGCCGGTCTCGGTCACCGTCTCGGTGCCGGTGATCACGTTAGCGGCTTCCGATGCGGACGGCGACGGCTCAGCGCTGGGCTCGGCCGATGCGCCGGCAGTGGCGTCAGCACTGGGCTCAGTCGTCGGCTCGGCGCTGGGGTCTGCGCTCGGGTCGGGGATCGGGGTCGAGACGCCGGGGTCGCCCACCACGAGCACGGGACGGAACTGCAGCTGTGCGGCCTGTGACACGAGGTCGATGGTCGACTGCGGCGGGTTTCCTGGAAGCGCGACGACGATGTTGCTTCCCTGAGTGGTGATCTCCGCCTCGGCGACGCCGGAGCCGTCCACGCGGGCGCGGATCACCTCGACGGCCTGCTCGAGGTCAGTCTGCTCGATCTCTTGGCTCGAGCCCTCTTCGAGGACCGGCGTCAGAATGATCTGGCGACCGCCCGCGAGGTCGAGCGCGAGGCCCGGGGTCCACGAAGCGTTGCCTGACAGGACGCCGGCGGAGAGCAGCCCGAAGATCGCGACAACGATCGCTCCGAGCCAGATCAGCGACTTGCGCGCGCTCTTGGTGACTTTCGACACAGAATTCCTCACGATTTTTTGGTGCTCATGAGAGCCCTGGCGATTCTAGGGGTGAAACGGGGGCGCGTCGAACCGCGCTCAGTCGAAGAGGCGTCCACCAGGGGCGCCGGGAAGCGCGCCCGCCGGAGGCTCGAGACCCAGGTGCGCCCATCCATCGGCCGTCGCGATCCTTCCGCGAGGAGAACGGCTCATGAGCCCCTCGCGCACCAGGAACGGCTCCGCGACCGTCTCGACCGTCTCGGACTCCTCGCCCACCGACACGGCGAGCGTCGATAGCCCCACCGGTCCGCCGCCGAACCGCGTGCACAGCGCGCGCAGGACCGCGCGGTCGAGCCGGTCGAGGCCGCGCTCGTCCACTTCGTAGACGATCAGCGCCTGCTGCGCCGCCGCGAGGTCGCCGGTGCCGCTCCCGTGGACCTGTGCCCAGTCTCGGACACGGCGCAGCAGCCGGTTCGCGATGCGCGGCGTCCCGCGGGAGCGCGACGCGATCTCGGCTGCGGCATCACCGGAGATCTCGAAGCCGAGCTTGCCCGCCGAGCGGCCCACGATGCTGTGCAGCTCGTCATCGGAGTAGAAGTCCAGGTGGGCGGTGAAGCCGAACCGGTCGCGCAACGGCGCGGGCAGCAGCCCCGCTCTGGTGGTCGCGCCGACGATCGTGAAGGGCGGCAGGCTGAGCGGGATCGAGGTGGCCCCTGCTCCCTTGCCCACCACGACGTCGACGCGGAAGTCCTCCATCGCGAGGTACAGCATCTCCTCTGCGGGACGCGCCAGGCGATGAATCTCATCGAGGAACAGCACGTCGCCCTCGTCGAGCGAGCTGAGGATCGCCGCCAGATCGCCGGCATGCTGAATGGCCGGACCGGAGCTCACGCGCAGCGTCGCGCCCATCTCCCCCGCGACGATCATCGCGAGCGTGGTCTTGCCCAGCCCGGGCGGGCCCGACAGCAGGACGTGATCCGCCGTGGCGCCGCGGCTCACGGCGGCACGGAGCACGAGCGAGAGCTGGTCGCGCACGGTGCGCTGGCCGACGAACTCGTCGAGGCTGGTGGGCCGCAGCGCGGCCTCGTTCGACCGCTCGATCGCGTCGGCGTCGGAGTCCACCACGCTCGCCTCGAATGACTCCATGTCGGTCACGGACTCGATCTCGTCGC
Organism: Demequina muriae; assembly: GCF_030418295.1. NCBI lineage: Bacteria > Bacillati > Actinomycetota > Actinomycetes > Micrococcales > Demequinaceae > Demequina > Demequina muriae. The sequence goes on along the minus strand of NZ_JAUHQA010000001.1, from coordinate 2,551,018 downwards.
GCTCCCGGTCGTCAGGCACGGGCGCCGCCCATCGCCTTCAGTGCCGCCTTCAGCGTGGTCGGCACGTCCGCGTCGACGATCGGCTTCGGGGCCACGTTCTCGACGGCCTTGGCGGCCGCCTTCTGATTCCAGCCGAGGGCGACCAGCGCTTCCTCCACCTGGTCGCGCGCATCGGGCGTCGTGGGAGTCGCCGAGGACTCCGGAAGCGACAGCTTGCCGCCCAGCTCGAGCAGCAGCCGCGCGGCGACCTTCGCGCCGATGCCGGGCACCTGTTCGAGCGCCTTGCGGTCGCCATTGGCCACGGCTTGGGAGAGGGACTCGGGCGAATGCACCGCCAGCATCGCCAGGGCGAGCCGGGGACCGACACCCTGGACGGACTGGAGCGCCTCGAACGTGTCGCGCTCCGACTCCGCCGTGAAGCCGAACAGAGTGAGCGATTCCTCGCGCACCACGAGCTGCGTGAAGAACCGCGCCTCCTGGTGAGCACGCAGCTCGGCCAGCGTCGCGGGCGTGGAGTGCACGAGGAGGCCGACGCCGCCGACTTCGACCACCGCGGTCGAGGCGCGCACGGACAGCACCGTGCCTGCGAGCTGTGAGATCACAGCGCATCACCTCTCACGCGGGACTCCTTTCGAACATGTGTACGAACACGCTACGGGACGCGGCGCCGCCGCCGGACACGACTCGCCGCACCTCACCCACGACGTCGTGACGCCCGCTCGGCCTCTGCCCATCGGCGCTGCGCGGACGTCGTCGCGGCGGAACCTGCCGGTGCCGCACCGCCCTTCCAGGCGTGGGTGATGGCGATCGCCAGGGCGTCTGCCGCATCGGCCGGGCGAGGGGGCTCCGCGAGCCCGAGCACTCTGGCGACCATGTAGCCCACCTGCGGCTTCGCAGCGCGGCCGTCCCCGGTCACGGCGGCCTTCACCTCCGACGGCGTGTAGAGCGCCACCGGCAATCCACGCCGCTCGGCGGCGAGCATCACCACGCCGGAGACCTGGGCAGTGCCCATCACGGTGCGGACGTTGGCTTGCGCAAACACCCGCTCCAGCGCGACCGCATCGGGCCTGTGCTGGTCCAGGACGGCCTCGAGCGCATCGGCCAGGCGCGCGAGCCGTGCGGGGACGGGATCCCCTGCGGGAGAGGTGGCCGCCTCCACGTGCACCAGGCGCACCTGCCGCGCTCCCGCTGCGTCGATCACGCCCAGGCCGCAACGGGTGAGGCCGGGGTCGACGCCGAGAATGCGCATCAGGTCGGCGAGCTGCCGCTACTCGGCGGCCGCCGCCTCCAGCACCTCGTCGGAGGCGTCCATGTTCGCGAACACGTTCTGGACGTCGTCGCAGTCTTCGAGAGCGTCGATCAGGCGCAGCATCTTCTTGGCGCCGTCCACGTCGAGCTCGATCTTGACCGACGGGACCCACGTGGCCTCGGCGGAGTCGTAGTCGATGTCGGCCTCTTGCAGCGCGGTGCGCACGGCCACCACGTCGGTCGCCTCCGAGGTGACCTCGAAGACCTCGCCGTGGTCCTCGATCTCCTCGGCGCCCGCGTCGAGCGCGGCGAGCATGAGGTCGTCCTCGGTGACGCCCGAATCCTTCGACACGATGATCTGTCCCTTGCGGGTGAACAGGTACGCCACGGAGTTGGGATCCGCGAGGGTGCCGTTGTTGCGGGTCAGCGCGGTGCGCACCTCCATCGCGGCGCGGTTGCGGTTGTCGGTCAGGCACTCGATCAGCATCGCGACGCCGTTGGGGCCGTATCCCTCGTACATGATGGTCTCGTACTCGCTGCCGCCGGCCTCGAGGCCCGCTCCTCGCTTGAGCGCCCGATCGATGTTGTCGTTCGGCACCGACGACTTCTTGGCCTTCTGGACCGCGTCGAAGAGCGTGGGGTTGCCGGCCATGTCCGCGCCACCCGATCGGGCCGCGACCTCGATGTTCTTGATGAGCTTGGCGAACAGCTTGCCGCGCTTGGCGTCGACAACCGCCTTCTTGTGCTTGGTGGTTGCCCATTTGGAGTGGCCGGACACGTGATGCTCCTCAACGGATTCAGGTATTGGACTGCCCGCCAGTCTAGAGCGTCACTCCCCCGCGGTCAGGACAGCGCCGCGACAGCAGCCGCCCCCGCGGCGCCGCACGCCGCCGCCCACACGAAGCTCGCAAGCGTGCCGATGATGAATCGCTCGGCCGTCTCGCCGCGCAGGCCCGGCTCGGCATCGCGCAGCTCCGGGTAGCGCCCGAGGCCCTTGACGGCGATGACGACCGCGACCGCTTCGGGGTGACCCGCCATGACCGCCCCCGCGATCGCGAGGCGCTCGAGCACTCCGATCCACATGCCCCCACGCAGCAGGCCCGGGGTCTCGGCCTCGGGCTCGACACGCCTCAGCAGCCACGCGACCAGCGGTGAGCCGAGCGCAGCGGCGGCGACGAGCGCCCCGACCACGATCCCCACGTCGGCGACGACACTCATGGGCGGGCTCCCTTCGATTCTGCGCTCACGAGCAGGTCGGCAGCGACCGGCCGCGCGCGGCGCTCCTCATCGAGCATGGCAGAGGTCACGCGCTGGCTCACCGCCTGCTCGGAGATTCCCAGGCGTGTCGCGACCTCGCGCTGGGTGGCGTCGGGGCCCAGCAGGTCTGCCACCTCCCAGCCCGCGTCGGAACGGCGGCGCACGACCGATGCCAGCAGCTGCAGCACCGCTGTGGCGCTCTCTGCCGCATCGGCGTCCTCACCCGCAGCGACCACGGGCACGGGCTCCGAACGCCCGCGGGCGCGCTCGACGGCCTGCCGCGCATGGACGAAGGCCGCGCCGGAACTGGCACGCGCGCTCTCTCCCCACGGCTCGTTGACGGGACCTGCGCCCACCCCGACGGACCAGTCGCCGACTCGCATGAGGTGCAGCGCGAGGTCCACGGCGGCCGCGGGCCCGGTCAGCACGATCTGCACCTCGTCGCCCACCGTGCGCTCGAGCGGCAGCGCCACGTCTGCGTCCCACCGCTCCATCCACGGGCGCAGCTCGCTCATGAGCGACTCGACTCGGTCGCCCTTGCGGGTGCTGCCGCGCTGATCGGCGGTGACGACGAACATGCCTCAAGGATAGAGCCTTGATGCATGAACATCAAGCCCTGAGGCTGGAACAAGAGGTGCGCTGCGGGCGATGCCTGGCGCCCCGCGCTCACACCTGCGACAGCAGCAGTTCGTGCACGCGGGTGTCCGCGGAGATCTCCGGATGGAACGACGTCGCGATGGCCGCGCCGTGCCTCACCGCGACCGGGTGACGTTCGCCGTCGGGCCCCGTGGCCGTGGCGAGCACCTCGACGCCGTCGTCGTACGACTCCACCCACGGCGCACGGATGAAGGTGGCGTGCATGGGACTGCCGTCCGGCTCCCACACCAGGTCCACCTCCGCGGAGTCGACCTGGCGTCCGAAGGCGTTTCGCCGCACGGTCATGGGGATCGCGCCCAGGGTCTGCTGGCCCTCGATGCCGTCACGGAGGTCCCGTGCGAGCAGGACCATCCCGGCACACGATCCGAGCACCGGCAGTCCGGCGGCGATGCGCTCGACGAGAGCGTCGCGCAGGTCGAACGCCCGCAGCAGCTTGTCGATCGTGGTCGACTCTCCCCCAGGAATCACAAGGCCGTCCACGGCGGTCAGTTCGGCGAGCCGGCGCACCCGGATCACGTCGACGCCAAGGCCCTCGAGCATCGCCTGATGCTCTCGGACATCGCCTTGCAGCGCGAGCACTCCCACGGTGGTCATTCGTCAACCTCTCCCAAGTCGATCGTGTCGCCATCCCAGGCGAGGAAGGCGTCCCAGTCGCCTCTCAGCTGCGCCGGGAACACCTCGATGGGCGCGTCCCGCAGCTCGGCCGCCGTCATCCACTGGACCGCGTCGATGGTCTCCCGCTCGACCTCAGTCCACTCCTCCGCCGTCCGCTGCCGCTGTTCTGCATCCACCAGGCGTGCCACGAAGATCTCCTCGTACTGCACGTACGGCCGCGACGCGAAGTCGAACATCGCCGTGCGTCGCCACACGGGCCCGGTGAGCTCGTGCTCCTCCAGCACCCAGCCGGTCTCCTCGGCAAGCTCGCGCACCGCGGCCGCGCGCATCGACTCGGCCCCCTCGAGCCCGCCTCCCGGGGTGAACCAGAACGACCGACCCTCCTCGTGGGGATCGTGACCGCGGACCATCAGCACGCGGGGCGAAGCGCGGTTCGACTCGTCCAGCAGCAGCACCCGCGCGCCACGGCGCGCGATGCGGTCCCCGGCCGATGCTCCCGCAGCCGGACGCGCCAGCACGGGGCTGGCAAGGTCAGGCGGCTGCGGGGCGTCGGTCACGGAGGGTCCGGGCGCGGGACTACCAGCCGCGCTCGGCGAGCCGGTGCGGCTCGGGCTCGTCCTCGACGTTGATGCCCACCATCGCGTCGCCCAGACCACGCGAGACCTCCGCGATGACCGCAGGGTCATCGAAGAAGGTGGTCGCCTTGACGATGGCCTTGGCGCGCTCGGACGGGTTGCCCGACTTGAAGATTCCCGAGCCGACGAAGACTCCCTCGGCGCCCAGCTGCATCATCATCGCGGCGTCCGCCGGGGTGGCGATGCCGCCAGCGGTGAAGAGCACCACGGGGAGCTTGCCGGTGGCCGCGATCTCCTGGACCAGCGGCAACGGCGCCTGCAGCTCCTTGGCAGCCACGTAGAGCTCGTCCTTCGGCAGTGACGCCAGCGCCTTGATCTCGGCACGGATCTGGCGCATGTGGGTGGTGGCGTTGGACACGTCGCCGGTTCCTGCCTCGCCCTTGGAGCGGATCATCGCGGCCCCCTCGGAGATGCGACGCAGCGCCTCGCCCAGGTTCGTGGCACCGCAGACGAACGGCACCGTGAAGTTCCACTTGTCGATGTGGTGGGTGTAGTCAGCAGGCGTCAGCACCTCGGACTCGTCGACGTAGTCGACCCCGAGCGACTGCAGCACCTGCGCCTCGACGAAGTGCCCGATGCGGGCCTTGGCCATCACGGGGATCGAGACGGCGTCGATGATGCCCTGGACCAGGTCGGGATCGCTCATGCGGGCCACTCCGCCCTGCGCCCGGATGTCCGCCGGCACGCGCTCGAGCGCCATGACGGCCACTGCTCCGGCGTCCTCGGCGATCTTCGCCTGCTCGGGCGTGACGACGTCCATGATCACGCCGCCCTTGAGCATCTCGGCCATGCCCCTCTTGACCAGGTCGGTTCCTACCTGGGGGGTGGTGACGTCGGCGGTCTCGCTCATGCGGTGGTGTCCTTCGCTGGCTGGGGATGGAATTCCGCGTCCATTCTAATCGCGTCGCGGTAGGTCTCTTCGATCCGGGGAGCGACCTGGCGCCAGTCGAAGGTGCCAGCACGCGCTCTGCCCCTGGTTGCGAGCTCCTTGCGCGCCTCAGGATCGCCGAGCAGAGCGTTCACCCGCGCCGCCAGCTCAACCGAGTCGCCCACGGTGTGCATCGCCACGCAGGCCTCTCCCTCGGAGTCCGTCGCGACGTCGCGGAACGCGACCAGATCGCTGGCGACCACTGCCGCGCCCGCCGCCATCGCCTCCACGAGCACGATTCCAAAGCTCTCGCCGCCGAGGTTGGGGGCGCAGTAGACGTCGACGGAGGACATGAAGCGTGCCTTCATGCCTTCATCGAGCTCGCCGACCACCTCGGCGCCGCCGCGCGCGGCGCGCGCGGCGATCCGGTCCGAGAACCGCCCCGCCACGAGGAACCGTGCCCGCGGATACCGACGGCGCACATGCGGAATCGCGGCGAGGAACTCGTCGAGGCCCTTCCGGGACTCGTCCATGCGGCCCAGGATGCCGATCGTGGGCGCGTTCTTGGTGCCGCGCCACTCCTTGACCGGAGTGGCGTCAGTGTAGGCAGCGGTGTCCACGCCGTTCGGGATGATGTGCGTCGCCGCCACCCCCAAGTGCTCCTTCACGGTGCGGTCCGCCGACGGCGACACGGCGATGCGCGCGTCGAGCTCTTCATATCCGGGCTTGATGAACGGCTTCGCGATGCGCATGATGCGCGAGTGGTCGTTGGACGTGTGAAAGGTCGCGACCGTGGGACCGAGGCGCGCCCACATCGCGATCACCGACAGCGACATGGTGCCCGGCTCATGCAAGTGCACGATGTCGAACTGCCCCTCTCGCAGCCACTTGCGCACGCGCATCGCGGCGGCCATGCCGAAGGTGATCCGCGCGGTCGAGCCGTTGTAGCGCACCGGCAGCGACCGCCCGGCCGTCGTCACATACCCGGGCACCGTGGTGCCAGGGGCGGCAGGAGCCAGCACCGAGACCTGGTGCCCGCGAGCGAACAGCGCCTCCGCGAGGTCCATGACATGCAGCTGGACGCCGCCGGGACGGTCGAACGAATAGGGGCACACGATGCCGATTCTCATGACTGCCACCCGAACCGCTGAAGCATGTGCCAGTCCTCGGGGCGCTCGGCGATCCGATCCGCCATCCAGCTCGCCCACGCCTGGCTCACGTCGGCCACGCGGGTCTCCTTGGGATAGTCCGCGGGATCGATGACGGGCCCGAAGGTCATCACCACGCCCCACCGGGACTTCGCCGCGCGTCGGCGCTCTCCACGCAAGCGCTCGTAGTGCAGCATCACCGGCATCACCGAGATGCGAGCCGCCGATGCGACGGCGGCGGGACCCGGAGCGACCTTCACAGGCGCACCCCACATCTCGACCTCGACGCCGCGGCCCGAGATGTCACGGTCAGAGAGCAGGCAGATCAGTCCACGGTCCCCGCGTCCCAGCTCGATGAGACGGCGGAACGTGGACCCGCCCTCGTGGCCGAGCACGCGAATGCCCACCCGCTCACGCATCGCCACGAACTCGTCGAAGACCTCACGCGGCTCGAGGACCTCCGCGACCGCCGTGATCGGCGTCAGGTTGCGCGAGGCCCAGGCCCCCACCATGTCCCAGTTGCCGCAGTGCGACAGCACCGCCACCGCAGGCGCATCGCCCTCCAACAGCTCACGCACGTCCTCGAAGTTCTCCGTGCGGGCGCGGGCGTCGATCTGGCTCTCGGTCAGGCGACCGAGCTCGAGCACCTCGGAGTAGTAGCGTGCGGCGGACGCCATGCCCCGCCGCGACAGCCGGCGCAGCTCGCGCCCCTCGAGCCCGGTGACGCGGTGAAGGTTGTCCTCGAGCCTCGCGGCAGGCTTGGCATGGGTCGCCCACGCCCACCACGAGACGGCCGATGCGACGGCCCGGGTGGCCTCGATGGGCAGCTTTCCTGACACACGCCAGGCGGTGAGGAACGCGGTCATCGATCCGCGTCGCGGTCCGTGCTGTCCGTGGCGGGCTCACCGGGGTGGTGCTCCGGGTGGTCACCGTAGTCGAGTGAGTCGCGGTGGTGATCCTGGTGGTCGCGCAGGTCCTCGCGGTTGGCGCGCACCACGGCCATCGTGCGCTGGCCCACCGTGAACGCCGCGGCCGCCGCCAGCAGGAACAGCGTCCACGTCAGGACGGCGACCGGCAGCCCCAGGCCCACGAGGGCCGTCGCCGTCAGGGTGATGACGAGGCGATCCGACCGCTCGGCGATGCCTCCCGACGCCTCGACGCCGAGCGACTCCGCCTTGGCCCTGGCGTAGGGCACGAAGGATCCGATCGTCAGGCACAGCAGCGCTGCCAGCGCCGTAGGAGCCGAGTCCTCGCGGAACCCCCACACGAGCGCTCCGAAGATCGCCGCATCGGCCACGCGGTCGAGCGTCGAGTCCAGGTACGCGCCAAGCCTCGACGTCTTGCCGGAGAGCCGGGCCATCGTGCCGTCGAGCATGTCGGTCACGACGAAGAACGTGATGACGAGGACGCCCCAGAACAGCGCCATGCCGCCGCGGGGCAGGAGGACGATCGCCCCGGTGACCACGCCGATCGTGCCCGCGATGGTCACCGCGTTGGGGTGCACCCCCATGCGCAGCAGCGCCTTCGCGGGTGCCTGCCAGATCGCGGCCATCAGCGGCCGCAGCTTGCCGAACATGTGTGACCTCCCGGTCGTCAGACCTCGTCCCAGGCGTGCGTGAGCCGCTCCCAGGTGTCGTCGAGCAGTTCCGGGACCGCCTTGGTACGGCCGATGATGGGCAGAAAGTTGGAATCGCCGGTCCACCGTGGGACCACGTGCTGGTGCAGATGCTCCGAGATCCCCGCGCCGCCCACCTGGCCCTGGTTCATGCCGATGTTGAAGCCCTTGGTGCCGCTCACGTGCGTGAGGACGCGCATCGCGTGCTGCGTGAGGGCGCCCATCTCATCGCGCTCCGCATCCGTGGCGTCGGTGTACCAGCCCACGTGCCGGTACGGGCACACCATCAGGTGGCCGGGGTTGTACGGGTAGAGGTTGAGGACCACGTAGCAGTGCTCGCCGCGGTGCACCACGAGCCCCTCGCGGTCATCACCGGTGACCTTGGTGCACAGCGGGCATTCGTGCTCCCCTGCGTACTCGGGCCTGTCGGACGAGTGACGCACGTAGGCCATGCGATGCGGAGTCCACAGGCGCTCGAAGCCGTCGGCCTCGCCGCCCATCATCTCGCCGTCGACGATCTCCGCCACCGGGTCTACACCTGCGCCTTGGTCCGGACGGCCTCGACGATGCGCGCGACCGCATCGGCCACCGGCACCCCGTTGTCCTGGCTGCCGTCGCGCAGCCGGAACGAGACCGCGCCGGCATCGGCGTCCTCGCCGCCAGCGATGAGGACGAACGGAATCTTCTCCTTCGATGCCGAGCGGATCTTCTTGGGGAACCGCTCGTCGGAGGCGTCGAGCTCAGCGCGGATGCCGTGCGCACGCAACTGGGAGACGACGTCAGAGAGGTAGTCGTCGAACGCATCGGCGACCGGGATCGCACGCACCTGCACGGGTGCGAGCCATACAGGGAAGGCGCCGGCGTAGTGCTCCGTGAGGATCGCGAAGAACCGCTCGATCGAGCCGAACAGCGCACGGTGGATCATCACGGGCCGCTGGCGGCTGTTGTCCGAGGCGGTGTACTCGAGTTCGAACCGCTCCGGCAGGTTGAAATCGAGCTGGATGGTCGACATCTGCCACGAGCGGCCGATGGCGTCGCGCGTCTGGACCGAGATCTTCGGCCCATAGAACGCCGCGCCGCCCGGGTCCGGCACGAGCTCCAGCCCGGATCCCTCAGCGACCTCGCGCAGGGTCTCCGTCGCCTCGTCCCAGATCTCCTCCGAGCCCACGGACTTCTCGGGGTTGCGGGTCGACAGCTCCAGATAGAAGTCATCGAGCCCGTAGTCCTTGAGAAGGTCGAGCACGAAGGTGAGCAGACCGTTCAGCTCGTCCTTCATCTGCTCGCGGGTGCAGTAGATGTGGGCGTCATCCTGCGTGAAGCCACGCGCACGGGTGAGGCCGTGCACCACTCCCGACTTCTCATACCGGTACACGGTGCCGAACTCGAAGAGCCGGATCGGCAGCTCGCGATACGAGCGCCCGCGGGCGTCGAAGATGAGGTTGTGCATGGGGCAGTTCATGGGCTTCAGGTAGTAGTCCTGGCCCTGCTTGGTGACGTTGCCTGCCTCGTCGCGCTCCTCGTCCATCTGCATGGGCGGGTACATGCCGTCGGCGTACCAGTCGAGGTGGCCCGAGGTCTCGAACAGCTGGGCCTTGGTCGCGTGCGGCGTGTAGACGAACTCGTACCCGGATTCGAGGTGGCGCTGGCGCGAGTACTCCTCCATCTCGTGGCGGATGATGCCGCCCTTGGGATGGAACACCGCCAGCCCCGAGCCGATCTGCTCAGGGAACGAGAACAGGTCGAGCTCGGCCCCCAAGCGGCGGTGGTCGCGACGCTCGGCCTCGGCAAGCCTCTCCTTGTAGGCGGTGAGCTCCTCCTTGGTGGGCCACGCGGTGCCGTACACGCGCTGCAGCTGAGGGTTCTTCTCGGAGCCCTTCCAGTACGCGGCGGCCGAGCGCATCAGCGACCAGCCGTTCGCGAGCAGCTTGGTGCTCGGCACGTGGGGGCCGCGGCACAGGTCCTTCCACGCGACCTCGCCACCACGTCGCACGTTGTCGTAGATGGTGATGTCGCCGTCGCCGATCTCGACCGAGGCGCCCTCGGCCCCGTCGGCCTCGTGGCTGAGGAGCTCGCACTTGTAGGGCTCGTGAGAGAGCTCGGCAAGCGCCTCCTCGCGCGTCACGTCGCGTCGCACGAACGCCTGGCCCTCCTTGACGATGCGCTGCATCGCCTTCTCGAGCTTCTTGAGATCCTCGGGCGTGAACGGCTCCTCGACGTCGAAGTCGTAGTAGAAGCCGTTCTCGATCGGCGGGCCCACGCCCAGCTTCGCATCGGGGTGCGCCTGCTGGACCGCCTGCGCGAGCACGTGCGCGGTCGAGTGGCGCAGCACCATGAGGCCGTCAGGCTCGTCGATGATGACGGCCTCGACGGTGGCGCCGTCGTGGAGCTCGCGGGACAGGTCCCACAGCTCGCCGTCGACGCGCATCACGAGAACTTCGCGGCGCTCGCCGAACAGGTCGGTGCCCGTCGTCGTCGCGTCGGCCTGTCGCTGGTCGCCGTCGACGGTCAGGTTGATGGTGGGCACCGGTGATCTCCTCGGGTTCGTGCGGTTGTCTGCGTCGCGCGCCCCAGCACACGTCCGTCACCCGACGATGCTACCGACATGCGGGCGGACACCCACGCCCGCGCGCCCACCGGGCACGATCTCTCGATCGCGAGAGACGCCTGACTCGACTGATGCCACCGCGTCAGTCGTGGCCCTGGCCCCCGTCGAGCTCGCTGTCCTCGAACCCGTCGGAGGCGGAAGTGCCCTCGTCGCCAAGCACGTTGGCCAGCACCGCCCACGCGATCGGCGTCGAGCCTTCGGTGACCTCAAGGATGCGCCTGCGGATCCGAGGCTCATGGAGCAGCTCCGCCAGCGTCTCGGCGACGTCTGCACGTGAGATCTCGTCGTTGGGCTGCGCCGGTCCGAGCGAGATCAGCCCTGACCCGACGCGGTCGACGAGCAGCGATGGGCGCAGTATCAGCCAGTCCACATCGGTCATGCTGACCATCACCTCGATCAGCTTCTTCACCGCGAAGTAGAACTCCACATCGTCACCGAGCTGCTCGCCCCGCCCGGCCTCAGGCAGCACGGACACCAGCGCGAAACGCCCCACACCGGCCAGCAGGACCGCCTCCATGGCAGTGATCACTGCTTCGCCGTCCACGGCCGCCGTGGATTCTCTCGTCCCGCCATTGGACCCGGCCGCGTACACCACCGCATCGGCACCGGCCAGCATCCGGGCCAGCGATTCTGCCGTCAGGCGTGTCAGTTCAGCCACATGAACCTCCACGCCGCGGGCCGCCAGCTCTCGCCTCTGCTGACTGCGACGCACCAGCCCGACCACGACGTCGCCGCGTTCGATCAGTGCGCCAGCCAACCGGCTGCCCACGGCTCCGGTGATGCCGATGATGAAGACCCTCATCGGGGTGCCCCTTGCTCCGATTGGATGACCGTCACACCGCGGGCACTCGACTCCAGCGATGCTGCCTGCACGCTTGCCCGGGGTGCCGTGGCCACCGCCGTCGTGCGAGGGACGGCGCGTGCCACGCCGACAGACGGAGTGGAATCGTGCCGACGCATGAGGCAAGCGTGGCCGTGGACGCTCGTCCGTCGCGTCGGTGACAGGCACCGATCTTCCGTGCCGCGGTGCCAGAGCGATCAGGGCCGGTAGATCTTCCGGAGTTCGCGGCGCGAGCTGATCCCGAGCTTGCGAAAGATGCTGCGCAGGTGGGCCTCGATGGTGCGAGGGCTCAGGAACAGCTGTGCGCCGACTTCGCGTGACGTCGCCCCGGTGGCCACCAGGCGTGCAACGTGCTGCTCCTGGGCAGTGAGCTCGTCGGTGGGCTGCGCTGTTCGAGCGCGTGGGTGCTCGCCAGTCGCTCTGAGCTCGCTCGCGGCACGGGTGGCGAACGCGTCAGCGCCCATCTCGGCGAGGAGTCGGTGAGCCGCACGGAGCTGCTCGCGGGCATCTCTTCGGCGACCCTCGCGGCGAAGCCACTCACCGTAGACGAGGTGGGTGCGGGCAAGGTAGGAGCGCACCCGACTCTTTCCGAGCTGCTCGATCGCTTCGCGGTACAGACCCTCCGCCACGGACCCGGTGCTGACGAGCGCGCGCGACCTCGCCGCCATGCCAAGCGCCCACGCCGTGGCGCTTGCGCGTGCGCGTGATTCGAACTGTTGCGCAGCAGCAAGGGCTCGCTCCGTCTCGCCGACGCGCGTGGCGGCCTCGACACCCTCGGCCAGAGCCAGGACCTCGAAGAGAGACAAGTAGTGGTGCGAAGGTTCGTCGCCATCGCACGCTCCCTCCGCGGCGGAGAGCGCGCTCGCATAGTCGCCGAGTCCGTTATGCAGCACTGCCAACGCGTATTGCGCGCTGGACAGGCCCGCGGCCTGACCTTGCGCGGTCAGCTGCCGCACGCTCGTGTCGTGGAGCTCGACGGTCTCAGCACGTCGCCCTTGCCAACCGGCGACGAACAGTTGGGCATGATGGTGCAGCGGCTCAGCTCCTGTGGCCAACCTGATCTCAGTCTCCTCGGTCGCCAGCTCGTGGGCCTGCGGGAGCCGACCGAAGAGCGCCAGCGCGATGGACGACGAGGCGAGCGCGGCTGGCAGTGTGGCAAGCGCGCCCGCTTGGCGAGAGAGCCGCACGTTGCGAGTCGTCAGCACATCGACCAACTCGTCGTCGAAGAGAGTCGCCGCGGTACGGCTGGCCAACCACAGCCAGCGGCGGCCGGAGCGACCGTCGTCGGTGTCGGCCGTAGGGTCGTCCTCCCGAAAGGCCTCAAGCGCGCGCCGCAGGTCGGGCCCTCCTGGCTCATACCCTTCCGTGTACGCCCTCACCAGACCGGCGAGCAACTGGTCCGCCGGCACCGGCGAACCAGGTGGCGAGGGCGCGTCGCTGGCGAGGGCAGCGACATCTCGTGCACTGGGCCCGCCGGTGATGATCGCGGCCTCCAGGGCATGCAGGTAGGTCTCGCGGGAGAGCGATGCGTCCAGCGGCGCGAGCGTTCTAGCGGTCTTCACAAGCATCCTCGGCACGTCGCCGGCGCGCGTCAGATGGAACGCCACCTGGGCGCGCAACAGCTCGACGCGAGCCCGCTGTCGCGGTTCGAGCGGCCCGGCGGCCGCGATGGCGAGCAGCTCGAGCGCCGACGCAGGGACGCCCGCTTCGTATTTGGCATGGGCGGCCTCCAGGGCCCGACGGGCCCGATCTGACGGAGCATCCGTCACCTCGGTCGCTCGCTCCAGGAACGCGGCCGACGCCGCGGCGCCCCCGCGGGCTCGTGCCCGACCGGCCGAACGCTCGAGTGCCAGGGCGACGTCCTCATCCGCGCCCAGCACCGCCTGTGCTTGATGCCAGGCACGTCGGTCTGGGTCTCGTTCGGGGTCGGTGACAGCGGCCAGAGCCTCGTGCGCGCGGCGAAGGTCCTGAGGCTTTGCTGCCTGGTACACCGCTGAGCGCACCAGCGGGTGACGAAACCGCACTCGTGAGTCGATCTCCAGCAGTCCGGCCAGCTTCGCGGGCTCGAGCGCCTCTGCGGCAAGGCCCAAGCTGGCGGCCGCGCGCCACAGCAGCGCGGCGTCACCGGTCTGGTCAGACGCCGCGACCAGCAGCAACAGCTGCGTGTCCTCGGGGAGCATGTCCGAACGGCTGCGAAAGGTCTCTTCGATGCGTTGCGGGACGCTGGCCACGTGCGGCAGCTCGAACCCGCCAGCCGACCGCTCCGGACTCACGCTGCGAGGCAGTTCCAACAGTGCCAGCGGGTTGCCACGGGCCTCGGCGACGATCCGGTCCCGCACTCGTTCATCCAGGGGTGTGTGGACGGCGACGGACAGGAGCTCCCGCGCATCGTCGTCGGCGAGACCTTCCAGGCGCAGTACCGGCAGCCCGGTGAAGGGAGGGCATTCGCCCCCGTTGGCGTCGCGCACCCCGACGATGAGGGCCAGCCTCTCGGCTCCCAATCGTCGAGCCACGAATGCGAGGACCTGTGCCGATGACTCATCCAGCCATTGGGCATCGTCGACGAGGCACAGCAACGGCCGTTCCTCCGCGACCTCGGCGAGCAGGTTCAGAACAGCCAGTCCCACCAGGAATCGATCCGGGGCGGGACCACCGTGGAGTCCGAAGACCACGCCGAGAGCCACCTTCAGTGGCTCGGGCAGCGCGTCGCGATGGTCCAGAAGCGATCCGCAGAGCTGGTGAAGTCCAGCGAACGCGAACTGCGACTCGGACTCGACACCCACTGACGTCACGACGCGAAAGCCTGCTGCACGTGCCGCCTGTTGGGTGTGCTCCAGGACAGCCGTCTTTCCGATCCCGGCTTCGCCACGCACAAGGAGTGAGCCACTGCGCCCGGTTCGAGCCAGCATCAGGCACTTCTCGAGTACTGCGGCCTCTGAGCTGCGGCCGACGAGATCTGCCACCTTGTGCTCCCATCACGGCCCCAAGTTGGTACACATCAAGGTACCTGGCCCTGAGTCGTCGCGCGATGGTGGCCCATCAAGTCATGGCCGCCACAGGACAGCTCTCAGCGACGGTCGAGCGGACTCTCCGCTCGTCGCTTCACCGCCTCCTTGAATGCCTGGAACCCTGACTCGCTGTCCTTCGCCACGCCCTTCATCACGGGGACGAAGACGCCCGAGAACGTCTCGCTGTGCACCAGGCGCGTCGATGTCGGTTGTCGCCGTGATGGTGGCGCTCATGGTCTCTCTCCCGTGGCTTCTCGAGTGTCGCCGTCGACCGCTTGCCGCGGTTGGCACTCATCGCGGTGCCCGGTGTCGCGCGGCGCGGCGCAGGTGGACCGGGTTCATGCACCACCTGCAGGCGCGAGCCACTGCTCGGCCGAGCGGCTGGACTGCTGGGAGTCGGTGTCCTCGATCCGGCTCGGCAGCCTCGAGGCGCGAGCCGGCAAGCGTGTGCACACTGCGTCGGCACGCATGAGGACATCTCGCTGTGCGGGGGTGTAGAGCTCGGTCAGTGCTTCGTCCAGAATGCGATCCATGGGGACGTCCCGTTCACGCTGGGTCTCGGTGCGTGAACCGAGCCACGGACGAGTCGGAGAGCGCCACTGGGCACCGTCAGCCGTCATCCGCTCTGCGAGGCGTTGGCGCGAGGCGGCACTCGCATCGAGCCGCAGGCCTCCGAGTTGGTCGCGGACCTCCTGGCTCTCCGTGTCGATCATGTCTCGCAGGACGGAGAGGGACTCATGGCCGTCATGCAGACGCGTCAGGATGTGCAAGTACGACAGGTCCGCCTCCGACAGCTGCGATGCGACGCGTTCAAATCCTCGGGGACTGTCTGCAGGTGCGTGGTCTCGAACGATCGCGGCGATGTCCTTCCTCGCGCGGCGGAGAGTGCGGATGTGGGACCGGAGCTCTGCATCGAGGCGGAGCAGCGCGCTGGGAGCGGCACCCGCTCGCAGGGCGATCGCTCCCACCTGCGCGAGAGGAACCCCCAGTTCAGCAAGGCGCCGCACCCTCGTCAACGTGACCAGGTGCCGAACCTCGTACTGCTTGTACCCGTTGCACGTCCGGCTGGGCGGTTCAAGCAGCCCGAGAGCGTGATAGTGCCGCACCGTGTTCACGGTGGTGCCCGCCATCTCCGCGAGCTCCCGCGTGCTCCACGTCATCGGTGCCTCCGTCGACTCGGGTAGCCCGCGGTGCGCGACATCCTGGTGAACCGGATCACACCGGGGCTACGGCTGTGCCGCGCTGGTGTCAGCGCTGAGGCGTGGAGCCTGCGTGCTCCCGATGGTTCGACGGCGAGTGTGGTGGCCATGTCGCCAGCCTCGCGCTCGTGACGAGCCCTTCGCGTCGGTGGAAGTCACGTAGCCGCGACCAGGGCGGCACCTTCCGTGCTCGGCACACGCCACTTGCAGACCGTCACGACCGAAGCGACTCCGTCCCGTCCTCTTCGCAGACCCGGCGGCGCTGGTCGCACGGCTCAGCGACCGCGCTCCTCGCTGACGGAGTTCGCTCCGTCGACGATGACCAACTGCCCGCTGATGTACGACGCACCCTCTCCGGCGAGCATGGCGATCACATACGCGACCTCCTCCGCGGTGCCGGAACGGCCGACCGGGCTCGCCGCGCCCATGCGGCGCTCGTGGTCGGACGCTGACGCCGTATCGATCCATCCAGGTGCGACGGCGTTGACAGTGATCCCACTGGAGGCGGTTTCGATCGCCACTGCTCGAGTCAGCCCCACCATTCCGGCCTTCGCCGCATGGTAGGCGACGTCACCGGGATACGCGGCGACTGGTCCCGACACGGACGAGACATTGACGACGCGGCCGTAGCGGGCGGACCGCATGCCGTCGAGCACCGCGCTGGTCATTAAGAATGTCGTGCTCAGATTGCGCTCCAAGGACGCCTGCCAGCGAGACATCGCGCCAGCGGGATCCCGCTCCGAAACCGAAGTCATGCCTGCGTTGTTGACGAGCACGTCGACACGGCCATCGATGCTCGCCGCTCGGGCCGCGACAGCGTCAGCACCGCTGCGGTCCCGGAGATCGGCCACCACTCCCTGCGCGTCGATTCCTGCTGCGCGCAATTGGGAGACTCGATCGAAGATGCGGTCGGTCGTCGAGGTCACGACCACGCGCATGCCTGCGGCGCCGAGAAGGAGAGCCGTGGCGAAGCCGATGCCGTGGCCGCTTCCAGCTCCGGTGATGATCGCCACACGCTGGCGGGGCACTGTCATGGTGAGACCTCGTTCCACGATGAGCGAGGACGGCCGGCCAGTGCTGGGTGAACCGCGAGGAACGCTCGCACCTGTGCACCGCCTGCCGGACGTCCGAGGTGAGTGATGTCCGCTCAGTACAGACCCTGTGGTCAGCACCGGGTCAAGCACCGCGCAAGCCAGACCGTCGCCAACGCTGATCGGTCGCATACGGGATATCGCGATCTCTCGTGCGGCTGCAGTCGTTCCGGTGTCCAGATCAGTGACTTCCACCGACGCGAACGTCCGTCCGTTGACGCGAGTCTGATGCCACGGCGACGACCAGGAGCCCTGGGATGCGCCGGATCACACCCGCTCGAACACTGGAGGATCACCATGGGATACATCACTGTGGCAAACGAGAACAGCACGCCGATCGAGCTGTACTACGAGGATCAGGGCGCGGGGCAGCCGATCGTGCTGATCCACGGCTACCCCCTGAACGGGCACAGCTGGGAGAAGCAGACACGCGAGCTTCTCGCTGCCGGGCACCGCGTCATCACCTATGACCGTCGCGGCTTCGGTCAGTCGTCGAAGGTCAACGTCGGGTACGACTACGACACATTCGCCGCTGACCTGAACACGCTGCTCGAGAGCTTGGATCTGCGCGACGTCATCCTTGTGGGGTTCTCGATGGGCACCGGCGAGCTCGCCCGCTACGTGACGAGGTACGGACACGAGCGCATCGCGAAGCTGGCGTTTCTCGCCTCGCTGGAGCCGTTCCTGGTGGCGCGGGACGACAACCCCGAAGGGGTCCCGCAGGACGTGTTCGACGGAATCGAGTCGGCCGCGAAGGGTGACCGATACGCCTGGTACACACAGTTCTTCGCGGACTTCTACAACCTCGACCAGAACCTCGGAAGCCGCATCAGCGAAGAGGCCGTCACTGGCAGTTGGAACGTCGCGATCTCCAGCGCTCCTGTGGCCGCCCATGCGGTGGTGTCCTCGTGGATCGAGGACTTCCGCCAGGACGTCGAAGCAGTGCGTGCCAGCGGCAAGCCCACCCTGATCCTGCACGGCACCGCGGACAACATCCTGCCCATCGACGCCACTGCGCGTCGGTTTCGCGACCTGCTTCCCGACGCACGGTACGTCGAGGTCGAGGGCGCCCCGCACGGCCTGCTCTGGACGCATGCCGACGAGGTCAACGAGGCACTGCGGGCGTTCCTCGCCTAGCCCCACGGCTGGGCGCCAGCCCGTCAGCACCCGAGACAGGCCTCGGCCACCACCAAAGGAGATTCGATATGAGCGCCATCGATGAGACGATCAGCAGCTTTCAGATGCTGGTCGCCGACGTGCCCGACATCGTCCAGCCCCTCGTCGTCGCGCTCGCGGCGGCGATCCCGTTCATCGAGGGCGAGGGGGGCGCCATCGTCGGGGTCGTCGGCGGTCTTCATCCGATCGTCGCGGCCGCTGCCGCAGCCGGCGGGAATTTCCTGTGCGTGCTGCTGGTCGTCGCAGTCACGTCGCGTGCCCGCACAGCCGTGGTCGGCCGCCGACGCATCTCAGTCGCGGCGACCGCCGGTGGTAGTGGCCCGACTGGTCTCGACGACGATCAGGGCGAACAGGACGAACAGGGAGAACAGGGCGAACAGCGAGCGTCCCCGACGCCCGAGTCGAAGGGGCGGCAACGTTTCAAGCGGTGGGTGGTCCGCTTCGGCGTCCCCGGTGCGAGCATCCTCGGACCACTCGCCATCCCGACCCAGTTCACGGCGGCGATCCTGGTGGGCGGCGGCACTCCTCGGCGGTGGGTCCTGCTATGGCAGGCCGTCGCCATCGTGATCTGGACCAGTCTCGCCACGGTGTCCGTGTGGGCAGCCCTCACCCTGCTCGTCGAGACGACGTGAGCCGTGACCGCCCACGATGACGCGCTCCGGCCGGACCAGTCACTCGACGGTTCCGGCGGGCGGCGGCGATGGTCCTGGCTCCTGTCCGGCGCTCTGCTCGTGGCGATCGTGGTCGCCGCCACCGCCGTGTTCCAGTACGGCCTTCCTTGGTGGATGGAGGAAGGCGACCGCAACCACACCTTCACCGGACCGGAGGGGTCGCAGCGCTACCAAGTTCACGTTCCGCCGGACTGGGACAGTTCGACGCAGCTACCGGTGATGATGGCGATTCACGGGTGCGGAATGACGGGATTCGGGTGGAACTCGATGAAGGGCACAACACAGTTCAACGACCTTGCTGATCGCGAAGGCTTCATCGTCGTCTACCCGACGCAGCGGCTGTTCCGCAACGCGATCAACTGCTGGAACTCAGGCGATCCACGCGAACAGCATCGCGGTGGCAGCGAGCCCGCTCTCCTTGCCGGTGTCGCTCGGGAGGTCGTCGACGAGTACAACGCAGATCCGGACCATGTTCATGTCGCGGGCGCCTCATCTGGTGCGGGGACGGCGGTGATCCTGGCCGCCACCTATCCCGACGTCTTCGCGACCGCCACCTCCGTGGCCGGGGGCGAGTACGGACTGAATCAGGTGGACCCCGAGTCTCCCGACACCACGCCGCCCACCTACACGGCGCGCCAGGCGTGGGCTCAGATGGGTGATCGCGCGCGCCAGGTCCCGCTGCTGGTCATCCAGGGCGAGGAGGATGAGGTCGTCCCACCCGTCGTCGCGACACGCCTCGTCGAGCACTGGACCGCGGTCAGCGACCTCGTCGAGGACGGGCTCCTCGACGGTGATCTGCGTCTGGCCCAGACCAGCGCACGGCTTCCCGCAGAAGCCGACAGGCACGCCTTCACCCACACCACCTTGACGCTGCCGGACGGTTCATCGCTGATCGAGTCGTATCTCGTGCACGAGATGGGACACGTGTGGCCTGGCCCAAGCGGAGTAGGACTCTTCACTGATCGTGCCGGGCCGGACGCCAGCGCATTCGCCTGGGACTTCGCTCGACATCACCCGAAGGTCCCATCGCCATGACTGAGCAGCATGACGTCAACAGCGCAGAGACCGCAGCGGTCATGCTCCGGCATGGCCGACCGATCAGCAGCTACACGGTGGCTCTCGCCGACGGCTCGTTCGTCGGCCAGGCGGACTTCTTCGACTCCCCCACGGTTCTCGGCGAACGCA
Organism: Demequina muriae; assembly: GCF_030418295.1. Lineage (NCBI taxonomy): Bacteria > Bacillati > Actinomycetota > Actinomycetes > Micrococcales > Demequinaceae > Demequina > Demequina muriae. Next base: position 2,531,199 of record NZ_JAUHQA010000001.1, on the reverse strand, counting down.
TCTTCTTCCACACGGAAGTCGATCACGCAGTCCGCGGCCGCGGGCTTGCGGGACTCCTTGTTCGCGAGGCGCTCGCCGACTGCGTCCGGCACGACCTCACCGTCGTTCCCGTATGCCCCCTGTTCGCGAAGCACCTGGCGCGGCACGGCGACGACTTCGTGAGTCGTGGCGGAAGGTTCCGTCGGCCCACATCCGGTGACATCGCGCTGGTCGCACGCATCACCTCGGCCACGACCCACCCTCACTGAGCGAACGGATGGAGATGGCGCATGCGATCGATGATTCCTGACTACTTGACCGATGTGCTCGAGCACGTCGAGCCGGACACGTCCGGTGCCACCGCCGGCTACATCCCCGAACTCGCAGATGCCGAGCCCGAGCAGCTCGGTGCAGCCTTCGCGACGGTCGACGGACAGGTCTACGCTGCGGGCGACTGCGATGCCGAGTTCTCCATCCAGTCGATCTCGAAGCCTTTCGTCTACGCGCTGGCCCTCGCCGACCGTGGCTTCGACGCGGTCTTGGCCAGAGTCGGCGTCGAGCCGTCCGGGGAGGCATTCAACGAGATCTCTCTCGAAGGCGGCTCCGGACGTCCTCTCAATCCGATGATCAATGCGGGAGCCATCACCACGCACTCGCTGGTGGGGGTCGCAGGTTCTGACCCTGCGGAGCGCCTCGAGCGGGTGGTCGACGGACTCTCCGCCTTCGCCGGCCGCCAGCTGGAGATGGACGAGTCGGTCTGCGCTTCGGAGATGGCGTTCGCGCATCGGAACCTTGCCATCGGGCATATGCTCCGCAGTCACGACATCCTCACCGAGGACCCTGCGACAGTCGTCGAGGGCTATATCCGACAGTGCTCCCTGCTCGTCACCACCCGCGATCTCGCGGTGATGGCGGCAACCCTGGCCAACCGTGGAGTCAATCCGCTGTCAGGTAAGCAGGTGGTGCCGGAACCGGTGCTGCGTCAGGTGTTGAGCGTGATGGCGACGTGCGGGATGTACGACGCTGCCGGCGACTGGGCCACCCAAGTCGGCATTCCTGCGAAGAGCGGCGTAGCCGGGGGCCTGATCGGCACTCTGCCTGGCCAGATCGGCATCGCGACGTTCTCGCCCCGGTTGGACGCGCACGGGACGAGTGTTCGCGGGGTGTCGCTGTTCCACCGCTTCTCGTCCGACATGGGCCTGCATGTGATGGAGGTGCCACCCGCTGCGCGCGCGGTCGTGCGATCCAACCGTGTGGTCGGCTCCGGTCCGCACGCGATCCGCGTGATCGAGCTGCAGGGCGGCATCCGCTTCGCCGGAGTCGAGAGGGTGGTGAGAGAAGTCGTCGAGACTGCCCCTGCAGAGACGAGGGTCGCACTCGATCTCACGATGGTCTCGTCGGTCGACGACGTGTCACGGCGCATGCTGCTGGAGATCGTGCGGAGGCTCACGCTCGAAGGTCATGGCGTCACCCTGGTCGACCCCGAGTCGATCCTCCCGGGTCCTCATCCGGGCGGTGGCCGGGTGACGGTCGTGAACGACCTCGGTGAGACCGCGGACCTCGTCGCCGACGAGGAGCGTGCGGCACCACGCGCCTAGTCGGTTGCGGCGCGACCGCTCGTCACGGACTCGGCGGCCTCCAGCCATGCGGCGGCGATGGACCCGTCCTCGGCCCCGGCCACCAGCGACAGGATGTTCGCGGCGACGCGCGCCCGCAGCTCCTCGATCCCGAAGCGCGCACCGAAGGCCTCCAGCACCTGAGAGGCGATCGCAGGCACGCCCCGGTAGCCCTCCGGGTCGAGCTGCGGGAGCACCATCATGTGCGCGACCATGCACGCGCAGTCGTCGATGCGCCGCCCCGGCCCGAGGGTGTCGAGGTCGATCACGGCCTCCACTCGGGTGGGCGCCACCGCGTCGTCGAGGTAGATGTTCGCCGCGTGGAGGTCGCCGTGCGTGGCGACCGTGGGGTGCTCCGGCGCGGCTGCCAGCGCCGCCGTGATGCGCTGCTCGAGCGCCTCCACCCGGTCCTGAGGCAGACCTTCGGCGATCGCCATCCGCGCGTATTGCGACACGCGGTCGGGCACCGGCGGGCGGTGATCCAACGCAGTGGCCTCCGCGGGCAACCGATCCATCGCCGCGAGCAGCATCGCGGGGTCGATGGGTGCCGGCTCGGAACCGTCGGGACGGTGCAGCGCGCGGGTCATGGGGGTGCCATGCGCCTCCTGCACCACGACGATGCCGTCGCCCGCATCGAGAGCGATCGGGGCGAGGTCGCACATGCGGTGGCGAGCGAGCATGGCGGCAGCGCGCTCAGGCCGCACCACCTTCACGTACCAGGTGCGACGGCCGTCCTCTGCGACGGTGTGCACCCTCAGCACCGCTCTGCGCATGGGCCGCATCACCATCATGTCGAGTGACTCGATGGTGATGGTCCTCCCGGTCGCCGCGCTGAGGCGGGGCGCGAGAGTCTCAGGGACGCACGCATCGGCCAGCCCGGGGAGGTACGGATCCGCGGGGTGGCGCCACACGTGAACTTCCCCGTCGTCCGAGGCCAGGCGGACTGCCTTGGCCGCCGCACGCTGCTCGTCCGTGAGCGACACCGTCGAGGCGACGAGGTAGAGCCGCTCTCCCCCGGCGACGACGTCGTATCCCACGGAGGTCTCGGCTCCCGGCCGAGCGTTGACCGAATCGACGCTCCAGGAGTCGAGCTCGACCTCCATGGTCGCGAGCGCCGTCGCGAGGATGTCGCCGGCCTCGGGCCCGGTCAGCAGCGGCGCTGCCGCATGATCGCTCGCCATGCCTCATCACATCACGGCGAGGCGCCGAACGTCACACCTGGGACACGCCGGAGCAACGGCGTGTCGCGCTGTCAGCCGTCCGACACCGCGCCGGACTTGACCAGCGACACGTTGCCGCGCCGATGCCTCACCGAGAACTCGGCATGCGCGGTGAGGAACTCGTCCGTGGCCGCCCGGCACCCGTCGTAGTCGAGGTAGTCGTCGAGCACGATGATGCCGCGGGGTGAGATCAGCGGCGCGATCGCGTCGAGGCAGTAGCGGACGGGGTCGTACCAGTCGCAGTCCACGTGCGCGAGCGCAATGGCCTGCACGGACGGTGAAGCGAGCGGCCAGCCCTCGTCGAAGAGCCCCGGATGCAGGGCGATGCGGCCGCCATCGACGGGAAGTCCGTGCCGGGTGAAGCTCGCCTTCACGGTGCCCAGCAGGTCGGGAAGATAGCCGTAGTACTCGTCTCCGCGGATCCCTGCCGACAGTCCCGACGCGATGACCTCGTATCGCTGCACCGCACGCTCGCCGTCCTTGTCGCTCGACGGCGGCGGGATCAGCCCGAACAGATCGAAGCCATGAAAGGCGCGAGTGCTGGCCGTGTGCGACAGCGCGATCCCCGAGCCCCCGAGGGCCACGCCGAACTCGACGACGTCTCCCGGCACGGTGGCCGCGTCCACGTCGCGCACCGCACGCTGGAGCTCGAGCATCTTGACTGGAGACAGATACGTGAGCCGCTCGCGGATCACGGCACGGGCGATGGGCGGCAGCTGCGCGAAGGCCCACGCCTCGCCGGGAGCCCGGCCGATGCGTCGAGCGCGAGCGAGGATGCCGGCTGCGGTGGTTGCCACGGGTCTCACCCTAGGTGAGCGCTCCCTCTGGTGCGGGATTGGGGGCATCGAATACCCTGGAGCCCTGTAGTCGTGGCGTCGATCGGGGACGCCACACCCACGCGGATGGACGCGTCACGTACGCCGTGACCATGATGATCGCGAGGTGCGCATGAGCGCTTCGGTGGTGTCTGAATCCGCGCCGCGGCTTGCGCGCCCATGGGGTCGCCTCGTCGTGGGGCTGCTCCTCGTCCTGGTCGGCGCGGTGCTGACGGTGACGCCGTTCGCCTCTCTCGCAGTCCTGGTGCTGCTGGTGATCACGGCCATGGCACTCACCGGCATCGGTGAGTTGACGGCTGCCCGCAGCGGGCGCTCGCGGGCCGCTGCTCGCATCACCGGCCTGGGATGGGTCACGGCCGCAACCGTCGTCGCACTCTGGCCCGGCCCCACTCTGCAGGTGCTCGCAGTCGTGGCCGGACTCGCCATGGCGCTGGCCGGTGCGCTCCGCGTCGCCGCGGCGCTGCGCGGCACTGTCGATGCCCGTCTCGCATCGGCGCTCCTGGGAGGCGCGGGACTCCTGTTGGGCGCGCTGGCGCTGGTGTGGCCAGACGTCACTGTCTTCGTGGTCGCCGTCCTCTTCGGAGTCCGCACCGTGCTCGCCGGAGTCGGACTGGTGTGGGCGGCGCTGCGTGGTGCCCCCGACGTCGATCCCGAGACTCGCACCGCGGGCACCGCCCGACGATTCGTCCGGACCCTCGGCGCCATCATGGCGCTCGCCGTGGCTCTGCTGCTCGTGACGGTGAGCGTCACGTTGCGGCAGGGCACTCCAGTCGCCGACGATTTCTACGACCCGCCAGACGACGTGCCGGCCGAGCCCGGCGTGCTCCTAGCGAGCGAGCCTTTCACCCGCGACGTCCCGGATGGCGCGCTGGCTTGGCGGATCCTCTACACGACCACGCGTGACCAGGGGCAGCCTGCCGTCGCCAGTGCTCTCGTGGTGGCGCCACTTGCAGCCAGCACAGAGCCCCGCCCCATCGTCGCCTGGGCGCACGGCACGACGGGCGTGGTGCCAGGATGTGCTCCATCAGTGCTGGAGCACCCTTTCGAAGCAGGGGCGACGCCGGCGCTGCCCCAGGTCGTCGACAACGGGTGGGTGATGGTCGCGACCGACTACGTGGGCCTGGGAACCGAGAGTCCACACCCCTATCTGATCGGCCAAGCGGAGGGCCGGTCGGTGCTCGATAGCGTGCGCGCCGCCCGGCAGCTGCGGGACGTCGTGTGGGCTGACGGCACGGTGGTCTGGGGTCATTCGCAGGGCGGCCACGCCGCGTTGTGGGCCGGCGTCCTCGCATCGGACTACGCGCCGGATGCCGGGGTGGTCGGCGTCTCCGCGATGGCACCCGCGAGCAATCTTCCTGGACTTGTTGACAACCTCGACGTCGTCCCGGGCGGCACCTTGTTCGCGTCCTACATCGTCGAGGCCTACAGCGCGGTCTACGACGATGTGTCCTTCGACGACATCGTCCGCCCGGCGGCACGAGTGCAGGTCAAGGAGATCGCTGGCCGCTGCCTAGCCGAGCCTGGGGCACTCGTCTCTGTGATCGAGACCTTCCTGTTCGGCGACACGATCTTCACCGACGACGCCAAGACCGGCGCATTCGTGGACAGGCTCGCCGAGAACGTCCCCTCCGGCGCCATTGACGCGCCGCTCCTGCTGGCTCAAGGGGACGCCGACCCCTTGGTGCTGCCAGCCGCACAACAGGCGTATGTGGATCAGCGGTGCGCGGACGGTCACGAGCTCGACTACCGGACGTACCCCGACGAAGATCACCTCAGCATCGTCGCCGACGAGTCCGCGCTGGTGGGCGAGCTCCTCACCTGGACCGAGGAGCGGTTCGCCGGCACCCCGGCGGAGTCGACCTGCCGCGACTGAACGGCGGAGATACCCGGAGGCGCTCGCGGACGGCGAGCGACTGTCGCCCATGCGTCCCCAGCGACCTACCGGGCCTCGTCGCGCAGGAAGCGGAGCACGTGACGCGCGAACTCCTCCGGAACGACCTGGTCCGCCACATGCTGCTGGCCCTCGATCACGATCAGTTGGTGGCGCGGCACATTGGCCGCCATCATGTGCGCTGCAGCCTGTACGGACTCGGGGCTATCGCCACCCAGGATGCTCACCACGGGCACGGTGATCTGCCGCAGGTCTGCGGGTCGCATGACCAGATCCGTGCCCAACTCGCGAGGCAGTGTGTGCGCTGCAGCAAGCCTGGTGTGCCACGAGGGCAGCGACTCGAGGTATTCGATCTCGCCTTCGGGCATGAGCACGATCTCACGCATCATGGTGCGCACCGCTGCGGCCCGGTCTCCGCGCCCGAGGTGCGCCTCCATGGCGGCGATTGTCTGCGGAGAGCACGCGAGCTCGTTGACGGAGGGTTCGTAGACGACGAGTCGCCGGATGTTCGAGGTGTCCAGCGCGGCACGCAACGTCAGCAGGCCACCGAGAGAGTGACCGAGCACGTCCACAGGAGACCCGGATTCGTCCGCGATGGCATCGACGACGGCGACGATGTCCGCGACTTCCCGGTCCAGGGACCACTCCAGCGCGTCGCCGCTCTCTCCTCGGCCACGCCGATCCATCGCGTGCACGGTCGCATGGGGCGTGAGGTGCGGCACGATGCGCCAGCGCCGGTGGTCCGACATCGCGCCATGCACCAGGAGCAGGGGCGGGCCGGCTCCGCTCGACCAGCGCACGATCTCGGTGCCGTCGGCCGAGGTGGTGGTGTGCGGCGTAGAACGCGCTGTCGTCATGAGGTCATCACCTCTGGTCGATGCTACTCCCGGCATGCGACAGACATAATGGCGCCAACGGCCCGCGCAGCGCATGCAAGAAACCCTGGCACCCATCGGCGAGAAGGGTTACCAGGGCTTTCTGCGAGTGGGCGATACTGGGTTCGAACCAGCGACCTCTTCCGTGTGAAGGAATGACCTCCGATCCGCCACTGTTCGCCGCAGTGCGTCACGCATGGTAAACCCAGACCTCCGCACAAGAGCGCATATCGACGGTCCACCGCGGAAGCTGCCTGGTTGGGGTAGGAATTGGGGTACGGACCACCGAGGACCTCCTTGCCTGCACCGCAATGCCTGGTAGTGCGCAGGGTTTGTTAGCGCGCCACTCCCAAGCCCGAAGGACCGCTATCGATCGGGCCGGCGCCGTCATCGCAAAAATCCGCACCTTCGAACATCGTGCGCGTAGACACCTTGCCCGAACCCCGCGTCCACGTCATGGGTGGCCGCTGCCGTGCAAGTTTGGGCACGGGTCCCCGCCGCTCGTCCATAGCCTTCTGGAACTCATCGCTAACCATGTTGGACTTCCGGCTTGACCCGGTGCAGTCGTACTCATATGCCGCAATCTCCCCCGCAACGAACACCTGAATCATCCGCAGGCGCTCCTGGAAAGTGACTTTGCCCCAGAATGGTGAACGAGACCACTCATCGATCTCCGGGTCGATACCTACGCGCGGATTCACGTCCACAACCGCTCCGGGCCAGTACGGCTGAACTGTGAACCGTGCCACGTCCGCCCGACCGTCGACGATCATCCGTTCGCCCCACTCCACTATCACGCGGCTACCCTCGGGGCACCTCAGCACAGGCTCAACCAGACCAAGACGTGCCGAACCTGTGACGAGGTTTCGGTGCCGGTCGATGCGCGCGAGGCGGTTAAGCCAACCGAGGTAGTTTGCGTCTATATCGCTATTGAACGGCTGCATCAATAGCAGCATCTCTCGATGGTGATCGAGAAGGCCATCCAGCCTGTAGAGATTGCTCGTCCACGCTGACTCTGTGTCGTAGATCGGGTACTGAAGGACGTTCTCCTTGGGGGGCGGGACAGACCCGGCGACGTAGCAGGCGGTCGCCCACATGAGGTAGTCAAGGGCAGCTCGAAGGTTGTAAAGCCACTCGCCGATGACGACGGCCATTTCTGGTGGCGTCGGACGGACCTGGTGCACCCGCAAAATGAAAACCCCGGTGTCGTCACCGTCCAGGCTGAAGTCGAAGGCGTCATGCGGCTCGATGAAACCGTTCCAGACCTGCACCGCTTCCGTCATGCGCGCACGGGCCCGCTCCCAACGTTGCCAAGCAGCGTCGAACGGTTCGAATGCCACAGAGTTCCCTTCATCCGCCGAGGTACGACGGTTGGACCCTACTTGCCGGTGCGAGCCTCTCGCGCTTCCTTCACGCGGGCGAGCCGCACGTCCGATTCAAGGGCCTCGTCCAGAACTACAGCCATGAGGACCAGGAGTTCGTCGCATTCTTCGGCGGTAACGGACTCACCAGGATCCGCGTGCGCGATGTCGTTGCCCGCGAGGCGCAGAGCGTTCGCAGCCTCGAAGGTCTTGGGCCTTATGTGCTGTTGTTCACGGAGCCACGTGATCTTTGCTTGGATCCCCCACTCGTCACAACCAAGATGCTTCGCCACACCTTCAATGACTGAGCGAGCAAGTATCACTGACCCTCGCAGTGCGCCCGTTGCCCGGCACAGGTGCGCCTCGGACGCGACTGCACCGAGGTGGTCGGGGACATCGGGGAACTCCTTGCGTGCCCCTGCCGGTGGATTCCAAACTGCGCAGTCCGGAGGAACTGGTCCACCCCCATCACCCACGAACCGCCCTTCTGACGGATCAGGCTCGTAGTAGAGATGTTGCCAGTACGCCACCGAGTACCGCTCGCAATTGATGCACTGGTAGGCAGCATTGTGAAAATCGAACTGGCCATCACGGGCCGAGTAGTAGGTGCCCTTTACGAATGCCATGTGGGTGCGGTGGTTGCACCAGCCGCAAGTGTTAGCTGCCATGACGTGACCCTATCGGCCCCCTACGACAGCTCGACAAGTCCAGTTCGCGTGGTCCTGCGCGCCGCTATCGCCGTCTACCGAAGCGTGCGCGCCGGGGCTCCTCAAAGTCGAACGGTGGCTCCCAACCGTGCTCCTTGCAAACCTCGGGAAATGGAGCTTCAAGGGCACGGGTGATCGCGCTGCCTTTCTTCAAGTCGTTCAGACGCGATCCCAGGATCTCCATGCCTGTCGCACGACTGTCAGGTACTGCTACGTCGCGACGGATCGCCAGCAGCAGATCGGCCACTAACCTCATGGCTATGTGGCCCGGTGGATTGGTCGACGATGCTCGTCGGAAACGAGAGAACGCGCTCACCGCATCGTCGGAGCCCCACATCATCACCGAGGTTTGGAAGTCAGCCATCACCTCTTCTGATCGCACCTCCGCAGCCTCCTTGCGTGCGGGCGTCAGGAGATCACCAAGGTGAACCACAAACGGCTCGTACAACTCGTACTTTTTGCTCGCTGTACGTTCTTCAAGCGCTAGAAGCCGAGCAGCGTCGCGTTCGGACCTTCTCGCCCTGTTCGCCGACCTGGACGCCCAAATAGCCGAACCGATGCTCACAAGTGCAGGGACTGCAACGGCAGTCACCTGAAGCCATAACGGCGCGTCAGTCACTGGCGTCGGCCCCTCGGGCTAGTGCGATCCTCTCAGCGTGCTCTTTCACAACGCTTGAGTGTGGCTCGATGCCTACAGAGCGCAGCCGCTTCTCAATCTCGACAGCGATTGCGTCTGAGTTGCCTCCTGCCATGTCGTCGGCAACGCCGTTGATCGCCTTCTCGGCCTTTGCAGCGATGTCGCCGCCGAGCCTGTTGAGTGCCTGCTCGTCGAACTCGATGCGGATGTTCTCGGCCATGGTCTCCCCAATTCCCCGATGCCTGTGTTGGCGTGTCTAGTCTGGCGAGCGGCTCTGACACCTACCTCCGACACGCCGACGCCCCCGGACCTGGCGGGCAGCGCGGCACGTCCTGCGCCGCCGTGAGATCCACGAGCCGCACCGATAGTGGCGACGCGATGATCGGCGCGTTGCGGACCTCGGCGCGGAAGTACAGGACGTTGCGGGAGAACATATCCAGCACTGCCTCGCTCTCGGTCTGGGCGCCGTGCTCGTGCCAGCGAACGCCCATGCCATTGAGGTGGCGCAGGCTCACGGTCGCCCAGTCCGCGACGATTGGTTCCCCCTCAAGGATGGCCGCGTCAAGCGGCACCGGCAGATCGAACAGGCGCGTAGGTGCGGCCTTGGTCGGGGTGCCGCGGGTGGGCCAGTGCGTGGCGTCCGTGCACACTCTGCGCCAATCCGCCGCTTCACTCATGATCGCCGGCGGTGCGGACATCGTCGCCATGCCTCGAGTCCTCGGCCACGCGAGAGCATCGACGACGCTGAACATCTAGGAGCATTGCGGCTCTGAGCCGCAGGCTGCGGCGCTGGGGTCACTCCGCAGCGCGCTCTGGCTGTGACATTGCTGTCGCAGAACCTGCGCTGCGAAGAAACCACTCAAATAAGGCCTGACTGCCTCACGAAGGCCTCGGCGTAAGTCAGAAACGAGGAGTCCCTCTCGAGAACGGGCCAGTGCTGCCATGGACCCGAATAGCGCGGCACGGTGAACTCTGTCGCGGCACGGGTCTGCGTCGCGCTCACGAAAGGCAAGTCCCTGCCCCAGTCAAACTGATCAATCGTCGCGTCGATCGTCACAAGTCGATTCTCGCCCTCATCTCGCAGCTCGAGCCAAGCGTGACCATTGGGACCGTCGCGGTGCCCCATAGCGACGAAGGTCCAGGCACCGAGTCCTCGCCGCAGGAGCGTCTCCGCTATCACGATAGAGGAATGTTCACACCACATCGCGGGGAACAGTTCCTTGAGGTTCCGGCTCGGTTCGGCCTCTATCGAGAGCATCGCACCTCGCGCGTTGCGCACAAGTTCGGCGAGCTCCCCGAGATCCCGCGGCTCGTACGTTCTCACCATCCGGCCTTCCTGATACTCGAGGTGGTCAGGCAAGGCTGTTCCACATGGACAACACCTACATTCGAGTTGACTCACCTCGCGGTGGGGTTGTGAGTGCCGTTAGGGCACGCATCGACCAACGCCGCGCATGCAAAAAGCCCTGGCACCCATCGGCGAGAAGGGATACCAGGGCTTTCTACGAGTGGGCGATACTGGGTTCGAACCAGTGACCTCTTCCGTGTGAAGGAAGCGCGCTACCACTGCGCCAATCGCCCTGAGCGAGAACAATAGTAGCGCGTCCTCGCGGCGGCCCGCGCACACCCCCTCCGAGGGGGCCGAGCGATCGTGAGAGAACTCTCATGCGTCCGCCCTGGTGGGCGCCCACTCAGGTGCCAGACTGACGGGATGACGGACAGCGTGCAGGACGACCCCCCAGCGGCGCCCGCGCGCCGTCGGTGGCGCCTCCGCCTCCCCCACCTCACGGTGAGGTCCGCCATCCTGCTGGCGGTGCTCGGCCTCACCGCCCTCGCGCTCTTCACCGCCGGATACACCGCGTCTGCGCTGCAGGACGCGCGGGTGGACGCCCGCATCGACGCCGACCTGTCCGCCTCCGCCGAGGAGTTCCGGGTGCTCGCGACAGTAGGGGTGGACCCGCGCACCGGCGAGCCGTTCGCCTCCCCTGAGGAACTGGTGCGCACCGCGATGGAGCGCGTGATCCCGGCGCGCAATGAGGGCGTGCTCGGGATCGTGGGCGGCGAGGTCGCGTACACCACCCGCGGCGCCGATATCGCGCTCGAGGACGATCCGGAGCTGGTCGACAAGCTCGGCCCGCTCGTCATCGGCGACACGGCCACGTACACGACGATCACCACGGACATCGCACGCTATCGGCTCGCCGCAGTGCCCGTGCGCACCACTGCGGACGGCGCGCTCGCCGAAGAGCCGGACGACGCGGTGCCCGCCCATGACTCTGTCGCCGCCCTGGTACTCGGCTATGACGTCGACGCGGAGCACGCCGCGTTCAACGAGGTCTTCGTGACGTACGCGCTCGTGGCCGCCTCGTCGCTGGCGGTGGTCACCGCGGTGGGCTGGGCGATCGCCGGCCGACTCCTGGCCCCCGTCCGCGTGCTCGCGAGCACCGCGACCCGCATCGGCCGCGGCGATGTCTCCGAGCGCATTCCCGTCACCGGCACGGACGACATGGCGCAGATGACGGCCTCGGTCAACGAGATGCTCGACCGCATCGAGGCCGCGTTCGACTCCCAGCGCCAGCTCGTGGGCGACGTGCGCCACGAACTGCGCACCCCGCTCACCATCGTGCGCGGCCATCTCGAACTCATGGACCCCGACGACCCTGACGATGCACGCGAGGTGAGGGCGCTCGCTCTCGACGAGGTGGATCGCATGAACCGTGTCGTGGGCGACCTCACCACCCTCGCGACCATCGACCGACCGGACTTCGTGACCCTCGGAGAGGTGGGAATCGGCCCGCTGACCGACGACATCCTCGACAAGGTGGTCATGCTGGGCGACCGCGACTGGTCGGTGGAGGCCCGCGGCGACGCCACGGTTCGCGGCGACCGCGAGCGCCTCACGCAGGCTTGGCTGCAGCTCGCCGCCAACGCCGTGAAGTTCTCACCCGCGGGCTCCGCCATCTGCCTGGGATCCGCATCGACTCCCGAGGGAGCCAAGCTGTGGGTGCGGGACGAGGGTGTGGGCATCGCCGCCGAGGACCAGGAGCGCATCTTCGAACGCTTCGTGCGCGCCGGGGATGGCAGCACCGACGGATCCGGCTTGGGCCTCGCGATCGTGAAGGCGATCGCCGAGGGCCACGGCGGCACCGTCCAGTGCGTCTCCGCACCCGGAGAGGGGTCGACCTTCACGATCGTGCTCCCGCCCTCCCCCGAGCCTGAGGTGACCGCATGACCCAGATCCTTATCGTCGAGGACGAGGATCGTATCGCGTCCTTCATCGCCAAGGGCCTCACCGCCGCGGGCTACGTACCCGTCCGTGCGTCCACGGTGCGGGAGGGCATGGACGCCGTGCTGGTGAACGATCCGGCGTTGATCGTGCTCGACTTGGGCCTGCCGGACGGCGATGGCATGGACCTGCTGCGCCGCATGCGCGACAGCGGGGTCAGCGCGCCGGTGATCATCCTTACTGCCCGTCGCTCGCTCGACGACACCGTCGCGGGCCTCGAGGGTGGCGCCGACGACTACATGTCGAAGCCGTTCGGGTTCGACGAGCTGCTCGCGCGCATTCGCCTGCGTCTGCGTCACGTGGACGGCGCGGACGCGACCACCATCGAGCACGGGTCATTGGTGCTGGACCTGCGGGCGCGGACGGTGTCTCTCCAGGGCCGCACCATCGATCTGTCCGCAAGAGAGTTCGCCCTGGCGGAGACGCTGATGCGGCACCCGGGCCAGGTGCTCGCTCGCGAACAGCTGCTCGCCCAGGTGTGGGGCTACGACTTCGACCCCGGGTCCAACGTGGTGGACGTCTACGTGCGCTACCTGCGGGCCAAAGTGGGCGCGGAGTGGATCGAGACGGTGCGAGGCGTGGGCTACCGCTGGCGGCGCGACGGCGGTGCCGCCCAGTCGACCTGACACCGGTCCTGCGACGGCGTCAGCGCATTCCCGGTCCCGGACGCCACCAGGCCCGCCCACGGGCCGCTGAGGCATCAGCGACGCGTGGACGGGCCGTGGCGGGGGGCCTCAGTCCGCCGATTCGGCGGAGGCGGGCGAGTCAGCGGACTCGGGGCTGTTCGCCGAGGCGGGGCTGTTGGCGGAAGCCGGGCTGGCGGGGCTCACGGGGCTGGCCTTCGACGCCGGGCTCGGCGCCGATGCCGGGCTGGCCTTCGACACCGGGCTCGGGGCCGATGCGGGGCTCGCCTGGGAGGCGGCGCTCTGCGTCGAGGCGGGGCTCGGGGTCGAGAGCACGGACACCGGCGACTGCGGCGACGCGCTGGTGCGGACGCTCACGGGAGTGACGCTCGACATCCGCGAGCTGATGGTGACGACGCCCCCTTGGCGGTCGCTCCTCTCACTGAGCTCGACGCCGGGGCCGAGGTCGGGGCGGTCGTCGTTGTTGGAGGCGAAGGCGGCGCCCGTGCCCAGCGCGGCGATGCCGAGTGCTCCGGTGACGATCCATGCTGTCTGCTTGGCCATGATGATCCTCCTAGCGGAGCCCCGTGCGGGCCCCTCGAGAACTACTGTGCCGACGCCGGATGAGAGAACGGGGAGAGCCACATGAGAGTGCTCTCATCCATCGTTTACGAGGAGCGACGCGGCGCCGGATCGGGATCGCGCTCGGCGTTGAGCTCGAACAGCGCGCCCAGCTTGCGCAGCAGTCGACCCGCTGCGAGGTCGTGCCCATCGAGGCTCGCGATGTGCTGGACGCCACGGGTCGAGGATGTCACGGCGAGGTGGGCGCGGCCCTCGATCGCGGCGTCGAGCACGCTCATGGTGAGCTCGCCGGGTGCCGCGACGCGGATCGGCAGTCCCGCCTGGGCGGCCCATTCGAGGGCGAGCCCCCGCGTGATCCCCGGCAGGCAGCCCGATGCGAGCGGCGGCGTCACGATCTCCTCATCGACCTCGACGAACACGTTGGTCGCGGTGCCCTCGCACAGGTTGCCGTGCGTGTTCGCGACGATGGCCTCGTCCGCGCCCTTGTCACGCGCGTATGCCGCCATCACGGCATTCTCGCCGTACGACGTGGATTTCACGCCGGCGAGAGGCGACCGCTCGTTGCGGTGCCAGGGCGCGCGCACGGCGTGACACACGTGCGGGCGAGCCGCCTGTCCCCCGGTGACCACCACGGTCTGCGGTCCGTCGCCGCGCGCCGAGCTCATCGGCCCCTGACCCGAGGTGACGGTCACGCGAAGGCGCGTCAGCGCGCCCGCGCCCGCCTCCATCACCGCCGCGATGCCCGCGCGAACGGCGTCCGCATCGGGCTCCGCCAGGCCGATGCGCTCCGCCGAGTACCGCAGCCGCGCGAGGTGGCGGGTGAGCGCGAAGGGCTGGCCGTCGCGAATGGTGAGAGTCTCGAAGACGCCGTCCCCCACAGTGAGACCGTGATCCGTGGCGGTGATGATCGGTTCGCCCGGCGCGCGCAGTGCGCCACCGGACCACACGATCACGCTCATGAGTGAAGTATCCCGGCTGATGCCAGGCCGATCAAGCGTCTGGCCTTCAGTTCGGTCTCGTCCCATTCGCCCGCCGGGTCGGAGCCCCACGTGATGCCTGCGCCGGTGCCGAACCGCAGCCGACCGTCGCGCCACCAGAAGGTGCGGATCCCGACGGCCAGCTCCGCACGGCGCGCATCGGCATCGATCCAGCCGATGGCGCCGCAATAGGGCCCTCGAGGCGCGGTCTCCTCGCGCTCGATGATGCGCAGGGCCGACGACTTGGGCGCTCCCGAGACCGACCCTGGCGGGAAGGTGCCGTCGAGCAGTGCGGGCCACAGGGGCGCGGTCCATGAGTAGCGGGGTGCGAGCGATGCCTCGACCGTGGACTCGAGATGGGTCAGGCCAGGGTGCTGGTGCTCCGCAAGCAGCTCGGGGACGGCCACGGATCCGGGCTGAGCCACGTGGGACAGATCGTTGCGCACCAGGTCGGTGATCATCACGTTCTCGGCGATGTCCTTGTCGAGCATCGCGACTCCGGGCGCAGCCGTGCCCTTGATGGGCGACGACCGCAGCGTGTCGCGCTCGACACTGAGATACAGCTCCGGCGACGCGGACACGATCCAGGCGCCAGGGTGTGCGTCGCCTGCGGGGATCACGATGCGGCTGGCGTAGCGGGCGGGGTTGCCGATGGCAAGGCGCTCGGAGAGCGCGACCGCATCGGGCCCTGCCGGCCCCGCGGGGAGCGGTGCACTCAGGACCCGACAGAGGTTCACCTGGTAGACGGTGCCGTCGCGAATGTCCTCGCGGATGCGCGAGACGCCGCCCATATAGGCCTCGCGGGACAGCGAGGTCTCCCACGCATCGGCCGCGGGGCCGTGCCATGCGCGGCCAGACGGGGGTGCGGCGCTCGGTTCGACGTCGCCCGCTTCGGCGTGAGCGACCTCACCCATGCGCCACGCATCGATGCGACCGTCGAAGTCGCCGACGACCACCCAGAATCCGCCTTCGGAGAGCCGATGCCCGTCCACACGGGCATCGATGTGCTCGACCACGCCTCGTGCCCGGACGCCACGGAACTCGGCGCTGCCCCGCACTCGCTCGTCGTGTCCCCGTGTCACGTGCACCACGCTATCGGGAGCCGCATGGAGTCTCGTCTCGCCCGCCACGCCGTGAGTCCCGGCGTTTTGTGTTGGGCCGAGAAGTCGGCTAGAGTTCCAATCTCGTCAGGGCAACAGCCCGGACGAAATGCGGACGTGGCTCAGTGGTAGAGCATCACCTTGCCAAGGTGAGGGTCGCGGGTTCGAATCCCGTCGTCCGCTCGGAGCGCCGGAGCCTGTCATGGCTGCGGCACTACGGTGGAGTGGCCGAGAGGCGAGGCAGCGGCCTGCAAAGCCGTATACGTGGGTTCGAATCCCATCTCCACCTCGGGCGATTGGCGCAGCGGTAGCGCGCTTCCCTGACACGGAAGAGGTCACTGGTTCGATCCCAGTATCGCCCACCATGTCCACGACAGGCCGACCTTCGGGTCGGCCTTTGTCGTCTCCCCGCTCCTGCCGTGGACACCCGACAGCGGCAGGGACAAGATGACCTTATGGAGCGGTGGCGCTCGCGCGCGGACCTGATGCTCTTCGTCGTCTCGACGGGGCTGCTCCTCGTGGGCGCCTTCTTCTGGTTCAGTGGACCCCGCTCCTGGGGCGAGGCCATCCTGGTCGCCGCCGCGGTGCTCGGACTCGTGGTGTCCGCATGGTGGATCGCACGCGCGATCCGCAGTCGCGAGTTCACCGTCGACGTGATCGCGTTCCTGGCGCTGGCGGGGGCGCTGTGGGTCGGCGAGCCGTTCGCCGGCGCGGTCATCACCGTCATGCTGGCGACCGGCCAGCTGCTCGAGGACCGGGCGGCGGCGCGGGCACGGCGCGAGCTCAGCCTCCTCATCGAGAGGGCGCCTCGCACCGCGCGCAAGCTGATGGCGGACGAACTCGACGAGATCCCTGTCGACGACGTCGGCGTCGGTGACCGGATCCTGGTGCGCACGGGCGAGGTGGTGCCCGTCAACGGAAGGCTGGCGGCTGGGGGCGTCCTCGACGAATCGGCGCTCACAGGAGAGCCGATGCCGGTCGAGCGTCCCGCTGGGGACCAGGTGCGCAGCGGAGTGGTCAATGCGGGGCCCCCTCTCGAGCTCAGGGCGACCGCCACGGCAGCCGAGTCCACGTACGCGGGGGTGGTGCGACTCGTGCAGCAGGCGCAGGCATCGTCCGCTCCGTTCGTCCGTGCCGCCGACCGGGTCGCGATCATCTTCGTCCCGCTGACGCTCCTGCTCGCCGGTGGTGCGTGGGCCGTGTCAGGCGACTCGGTTCGCGCCGTCGCCGTGCTCGTCGTCGCCACGCCGTGCCCCCTGCTGCTCGCGGCTCCGATCGCCATCATGTCCGGGCTGTCACGGGCCGCGAGAATCGGCGTCGTCATCAAAGGCGGCGGCGCGCTCGAGAGGCTGGCCGCGGGCCGCGTGATGCTCTTCGACAAGACCGGCACTCTCACCCAGGGGCAACCGGCGCTGTCCGACGTGATCCCCGCAGGCGCCGACGTGGACGCGACTGAGATCCTTCGCCTGGCCGCTTCGCTCGACCAGGTCTCCGCTCATGTGCTCGCGAGCGCGATCGTCACGGCCGCGGCGCGGCGCGACCTGGACCTCGAGCTCCCCACGGACGTGCGCGAGGAGCACGGCTACGGGCTGAGCGGACGCGTCGGGTCTCACCACGTCCGCCTGGGCAAAGCCGCATGGATCGTGGGCGACGCCCCACCCGCGTGGGCGCGCCAGGTGCGCCGCAGAGCAGACCTCGACGGTTCGCTGTCCGTCTTCGTCGCGGTTGACGGCGTACCCGCGGGCGCCTTCCTCCTCGAGGACCCGATCCGGCCCGACGCCCCGCGGATGATCCGCGCGCTGCGCCAGGCGGGCATCACCCGGGTCGTGCTGGTCACCGGGGACCGAGAGGACACCGCGGGAACGGTGGGACGGATCGTGGGAGTGGATACGGTTCTCGCCGACCGCGACCCCGCCGACAAGCTTGCGGCCATCACCATCGAGTCGGACGGCGCCGCCACCATCATGGTCGGCGACGGCGTCAATGACGCCCCTGCTCTCGCGGCGGCCGGGGTGGGGGTCGCACTGGCGTCACACGGCGCCACCGCATCGTCCGAGGCGGCCGACGTCGTGCTCACCGTCGATCGCATCGACGCCCTCGCCGACGCGATCCTGATCTCGCGTCGCTCGAGGCGGGTCGCGATCCAAGCGGTGTCCATCGGCATGGGGCTCTCGCTGATCGCCATGGTGGTCGCCGCACTGGGGTACTTGCCACCGACGGCGGGAGCGCTCCTGCAGGAAGTGATCGACGTCCTCGCCATCGCGATCGCTCTGCGCGCCGTGCTGCCGGGACGGACGCACACGATCGCCATGCCGCCCATCGACGTCGCCACCGCGCGCCGACTCAGAGCCGAACACGATGCCACGCTCGCCGTCGTCGAGCAGATACGCGCGGTGGCCGATGGGCTCACGACCGAGCGCAGCAGCCTCGCCCCGGTCAGGGACCTTCACGACAGGCTCGTGACCGAGCTGCTGCCACATGAACGAGCCGACGAGGCCCTGCTCCTGCCGCTGGTGAGCCGGGCGCTGGGCGGCGCCGAGACCACCGCGACCCTGAGCCGCACCCACGCGGAGATCGAACACCAGGTCGGGCGGCTGGGCCGTCTGCTCGCGGGTCTCGACGAAGACGCGTTCCACGGGGACACGGCGGAGCCCGAGGACGTCGTGGAGCTGCGTCGACTCCTCTACGGCCTCTACGGGATCCTGCGCCTGCACAACGCCCAGGAGGAAGAGGGCGCGTTCAGCCTCGTTCCCACGGCACGCGCCACCGGCGCCTGACCCGAGCCGTCCGCGCGGTGTCGACTACGGCACCAGCTCGCCCACGTCGACGCGCGCCTCAAGCCGGTTCCCCGGGCCCGGCAACGGGCACACCCAGTCGCTCGAGTACGCGCACGAGGGCTGGAACGCGAAGTTCAGGTCCACGACCAGGGCGTCCGAGTCTCCGCCCAGGTCCGCACCCTTCACCGTGTCGAGAACATAGCGTCCGCCGCCATAGGTGGTGTCCCCCGCTCCGCCGTCGCGCAGCGGCAGGAAGAGTCCCCCTCCGTACGAGTCGAGCCACCACACGTCCAGGCCTCCCAACCCAGGCAGCGACACCCGGCCGATGCGCTCGAACGGCACCACGCCGTCGCTCGGAGTCGGCACCTCGCGGCGCTCCGGCTCGGCTTGCTCGACGGGCACGACGAACCGGAACTCCGGGTCGTAGGCGCCGATGCGGGCCCGAAAGCCCTCACGGTCGCTCTCAGGAACCGGGGACGCGGGGTGCGTCGCCAGCAGTCGATCGCGACCCTCGGTCCAGAGCCGATGCGCGGCGGCCGGGTGGTCCTGCGCCCGCACCGCGGCATAGAGGTCGAAGACTTGTCGGCGCCAGTCACGCACGTGCCAGGAGTAGGTCATCCCTCGACGCTACCTGCGAGCGCTACGCGGCGGCGACGAGAGCGTCGACTCCCGCCGACAACTCAGCGGCAACCCTGTCCGGGTCGCCTGACACGTAGCCCTCCACCAGGGCTCCGTCGCGCAGCATCATCACCTGGCGGGCGACCCGCTCGGGATCCGCGATGCCCCGGGATGCGAGCGCTCCCGTGATGGCGCCGATCATCCATGCGCGGAATCGGGCCACGACCTCCCGGACGGCGTGGTCGGGATCCGCATACTCCGCTGCGGCGTTGATGAACGGGCAGCCCCGGAAGCCCGGTCGGCAGATCTCCTCGGCCAGCGCGGCGGACCACTGCCCGGGCGTGGCCCGCTCCCCTGCCTCGGCCACCGCTCGCTGCACCCGCTCGAGCTCGGCCTCGAGGTAGGCGACCACGAGGTCGTCCTTGGTCGGAAAATGGCGATAGAACGTCACCTTCGAGACCCCGGCATCGGCCATGACCCGATCCGCGCTGACCGCTCGGATGCCATGAGAAGTGAAGTCGGACACCGCGGCCCGGAGAATCGCGTCGCGCGCCTGACCTCGCATGGTCCCTGTCGCCATGACTGCCTCCGTCCGATGGGAAACGCCGGGAATGCCCTCCAGGCTACTCGCGTTCCTTTGTAGACTCACTAGTAACTCAACATCCCATCTTCAGCGACATGGAGCGACGATTCCCATGACCACCACGCCCAAGGTCTTCTACACCGCCACTGCCACCGCCACCGGAGACGGCCGCAACGGCCACGTCGCCACGGATGACGGCCTTCTCGACCTCGACCTCGCGACCCCCAAGCCCTTCACCAAGGCAAAGCGCACCAACCCCGAGCAGCTGTTCGCCGCCGGATACGCCGCATGCTTCAACTCGGCCATCGGACAGGCGGCGAAGCAGCTCAAGGTCAGGGTCGACGACTCGACGGTCACCGGCAAAGTCGGCATCGGCGCCCTGGGACTCACCGGAGGCTTCGGACTCGCCGTGACGCTCGAGGTCCACCTCGTGGGCGTCGACGATGAGACCGCTCGCCGGGTCGCCGACAAGGCCCACGAGGTCTGCCCGTACTCCCACGCCACCCGTGGAAATATCCCCGTCGAGGTCACGGTTACCACCAGCTGAAGCGACACGCGTCCCTGCGGATCTGGGATGATGGCCATGACCGCAACGAACAGGGACGCGACTTGATGACTGACGTCACTCACGAACGCACGCGACGGGCCGGGCACCGCCTCGATGCGCCGGTGCCGAACTCGACCTACCGACTCCAGCTCAGTGCGGACTTCACCTTCGCCGATGCGGCGGAGCACCTGGAGTACTTCGTCTCGCTCGGAGTGAGCCACCTCTACCTGTCGCCCGTGCTCGAGGCCGCCCCCGGCTCGACGCACTTCTACGACGTGGTGGACCACTCCCGGATCGCCGAGTCCCTGGGGGGCGTCGAGGCGCTGCGGGAGCTCTCCTGGAAGGCTGGCGAGCACGGCCTCGGTCTCATCGCCGACGTGGTGCCGAACCACATGGCCGTCCCCACGCCCGCCTTCCACAACAAGGCACTGTGGTCGGTGCTGGCGCACGGCGAGGAGTCCGATCACGCCCACTGGTTCGACGTGGACTGGTCGAGCGGCGACCCCGTGCTCATGCCCGTGCTCGGCCAGCGCATCGGCACGGTGCTCGCGGCCGACGAGCTGCACCTCGACACGATGGTCGTTCCCGGCTTCGAGGAGGCCGGCGAGGTCCACGTGCTGCGGTACTTCGAGCACGTGTTCCCTGTTCGCGAAGGCACCGAGAATCTGCCGATGGCGGACCTCGTCGACCAGCAGCACTACCGCCTCGCGTACTGGCGGGTAGCGAACGAGGAGCTGAACTACCGCCGTTTCTTCGACGTCGGCTCCCTCGTGGCAGTCCGGGTCGAGGACGAGGACGTGTTCGAGGCCACCCACCGCGTCATCGTCGACCTCGTCAAGGACGGCACGCTGCAGGGCCTGCGCATCGACCACCCCGACGGCCTCGCCGACCCCGCTGGATATCTCGCTCGCCTGCACGATGCGACGGACGGCGCGTGGGTGGTCGTCGAGAAGATCCTCGAGGGCGACGAGCAGCTCCCGCGCTCGTGGCGCACGGCGGGCACCACCGGTTACGACGCCGCATGGCGCGTGGGTGCGCTGCTGCGGGACCCCGCTGGCTCGTCGCCGCTCGCTGGCACTCTTCACCGCCTCACAGGCGACGCGATGGGCACCCTGCCGGACATGATCTCCGAGGCGAAGCTCGAGATCGTCAAGGAGTCGCTGTCGAGCGAGGTGCACCGTCTCGCGACCATCGCCCACACCGTGTGCCACACCGATGTGCGGCTGCGCGACCACACGTGGCGGTCGCTGTACGACTGCCTGCGCACGCTGCTCGTCGAGTTCGACCGCTACCGCGCGTATGTCGTGGCCGGCGTCCCACCCAAGCCTCCGTCGCTCGAGGCGATCGATCACGCCGCCGAGCGCGCTCAGGCGCACCTGGACCCCGAGCGTCACGAGACCCTCGAGGTGGTCGTCGACCTGCTCAAGGGCGCCGAGGTCGGCTCCGCTGGCCGCACGGACGACAAGAACCGGCGCGAGCTCATCACGCGATTCCAGCAGGCATGCGGCGCAGTGATGGCCAAGGGTGTCGAGGACACCGCCTACTACCGCTGGACCCACCTGCTCCCGTTGTGCGAGGTCGGCTCCCCCGCCGGCCGCTTCGCGCTGCCGCCCTCGGGCTTCCACGCCTGGGCCGACGAGCAGCAGCTCGCGTTCCCGCACGCGATGACGTGCCTCACGACTCACGACACCAAGCGTTCCGAGGACGTCCGCGCCCGCCTGGGCGTGCTGTCGGAGGCCGCCGACGAGTGGGACGTCACCGTCACGCACCTCCAGGAGGCCGCGTCTCGCATCCGGCCGGCCCTGCTGGATGGCCGCATGGAGAACCTGTGGTGGCAGACACTGGTCGGCACCTCCGACGAGCACGGCTTCATGGACTGGGACCGGCTCGAGGGCTACCTCGTCAAGGCCATGCGCGAGTCGAAGACCCACACCACGTGGACCGCCGTCGACGCCGACTACGAATCGGCAGTGCTGTGGTTCGCACAGTCGACGCACACGGACCCCGCGATCCGCGACATCGTCCTCGCGTGGCACAAGTCAGTGGCCATCGGCACTCGCGCCGCGATCCTGTCGATGAAGCTCATCCAGCTCACGATGCCCGGGGTGCCGGACATCTACCAGGGAACTGAGATGGTCGCTCCGTCGCTGGTGGACCCCGACAACCGGCGCCCGGTGGACTTCGCCGCCCGCGCATCGGCCCTTCGCAAGGTCACGGGCCGCGCGAAGCCGAAGTCCCTCGACGAGGAGAAGCTGCTGGTCACGGCACGCGCGGTACAGGCCCGCCGCGACCACCCCGAGGCCTTCATCGGCGACCACGCGGGCTACCACCCGCTCGCCGCGTCCTCCGGGCACGCCGTCGTGTACGCGCGCACCGTCGGAGACGAGCCGCAGGTCATCACGGTGGCGACCCGCTTGGGACTCGACCTGGAGAAGCTCGGCGGGTGGCGCGAGCACACCGTGACGCTGCCCGACGGCCGCTGGCGCGACGTGCTGTCCGGCCGGGAGTTCGAGGGCGGCAACGTCGACCTCCACGACCTGCTGCCCGCCATGCCGGTGGCGCTGCTGGTGGCCGCCTGATGCGCGCGCGCGTATGGGCGCCCACGGCCGATGCGGTGGTGGCGGTAATCGGGGCGCCCGACTCGGACCGTGTCCGCGAGCCGATGACCCGCGGCAGCGACGGCTGGTGGCACGGCCCCGAGCTGGCGCACGGCACCGACTATGCGTACGAGGTCGACGGCGAGGGCCCGTGGCCGGACCCGCGCTCGGCGCAGCAGCCGTACGGCGTCCACGGCCCGTCACGCGTGTTCGAGTCCGGACTTCACCGCTGGCAGGACGGCGAGTGGCGCGGCGTCGATGCGCTGGGTGCCGTCTTCTACGAGATGCACATCGGGACCTTCACCCCCACGGGAACCCTTGACGCCGCGATCGTGCAGCTGCCGGATCTCAAGGCCACCGGCGTGGACATCGTGGAGCTCATGCCCGTCGCGGGCTTCCCCGGTCGACACGGCTGGGGATACGACGGTGTGGCGCTCTATGCGGTCCACGAGGCCTACGGCGGGCCGGCCGCGCTGCAGCGATTCGTCGATGCCGCTCACCAGGCCGGTCTGGGCGTGTGCCTCGACGTGGTCTACAACCACCTGGGCCCCGACGGGAACTACCTGAGCAAGTTCGGCCCCTACTTCACGGATGCGCACCACACGCCGTGGGGATGGGCCGTCAACCTCGACCAGGACGATGCCCACGGCATGCGGGACTTCATCCGTGACAATGTGTCGCGCTGGCTGACGGACTTCCGCATCGACTGCCTGCGCCTGGATGCGGTGCACGAGCTGCAGGACGACTCCGACCCCCACATCCTCGCGCAGCTCTCCGATGACACGGCAGCGCTCGCCGAGCGCGAGGGCCGGCCGCTGTCCCTGGTCGCGGAGTCCGACCTCAACGACGTCCGCATGGTGACCCCCACGTCCGAGGGCGGCTACGGCATGACGGCGCAGTGGGCCGACGACGTCCACCACGCGATTCACGCCTACCTCACCGGCGAACGCCACGGCTACTACGTGGACTTCGGCAGCATCGAGGCCCTCGACAAGGTGTACCGCGACGCGTTCTGGCACGACGGCACCTACTCGCCGTTCCGCGACCGCGCATGGGGAGCACCCGTGCCCGCGGAGGTGGACCGTCGGCGGTTCGTCGTGTGCGCCTCGAACCACGACCAGGTGGGCAACCGCGCCATCGGCGACCGTCCGGCCTCGACGCTCTCCCCCGGCGCCCAGGCGGCCTCTCTCGCCCTGGTGCTGCTCGGCCCGTTCACCCCGATGCTGTTCATGGGCGAGGAGTACGGCGAGACGCGCCCGTTCATGTTCTTCACTGACCACGATGAGCCTCTCGGCACCGCAGTGTCAGAGGGCCGCATGAGCGAATTCGCGGGCCACGGCTGGGAGGACCTGTACGGCGGTGAGGTGCACGTGCCCGACCCTCAGGACCGCACCACCTTCCTGCGATCCAAGCTCGGCTCCGGCATCGGCTCATCGAGCGCGGGCAACGATGCGATCCGCGCCTGGGTCGCCGACCTGATGGCGCTGCGTGTGCGCGTCGATTCGCGCGAGGCCTGGGCCGCTCACCCGGCGGGTGCGAGCGAGTCGGCGCCACGGGTGCTCACCATGCACGGCCCGCTCACGGTTCATGCGAACCTCACGGACACCCCGGTGACCGTCCCCGGAGCGGCCCCCCTCGCCACCTTCGGCGACGTCACGGATGCGGGCGACGGTGACCTGCTCCTCGCGGCCGATGCCGTCGTCGTGGTCCCCGCGAGCTGAGCGATGGCGCGCAGCAAGCATTGGGATGAGCACCCCACCTCCGCTCTCCGTGTCAGCGAGGGCTTTCGTCTCGAGGACTTCGATCGCACCGGCAAGCCCGGGTTCTCCGGGTCGAAGAAGCAGGGCAGACGCCTGAGGAAGGAGCGGGGCACGCTGCTCGCCGACCTCCAGGAACGCCTGTTCGCCCAGGGCCGCGTCGGAGACGACAGGTCGCTCCTGCTCGTGCTCCAGGGGATGGACACCGCTGGCAAGGGTGGCATCGTGCGCCACGTGCTGGGCATGGTGGACCCGCAGGGCGTCCAGGCGCGCGGCTTCGGGGCGCCCACGGAGGAAGAGCTCGAGCACCACTTCCTGTGGCGCATCGAGAAGGCCCTTCCCAAGGCCGGCCACATTGGAGTATTCGACCGGTCGCACTACGAGGACGTGCTCATCGCACGTGTCCATGAGCTCGTGCCCCAGGACACGTGGGAGCGTCGGTACGACGAGATCAACGAGTGGGAGCAGCGCCTGACGGACAGCGGCACCACCATCGTGAAGTGCGCGCTCATGGTCTCGCAGGACGAACAGCTCGATCGCCTGGCGAAGCGCCTCACTCGACCCGACAAGCACTGGAAGTACAGCACGTCCGACCTGGACGAGCGCGCCTATTGGCCCGCGTACATGGAAGCCTTTCAGGCCGTGTTCGACCGCACCTCCACGGATGCCGCGCCCTGGCACGTGATCCCCTCCACGCGCAAGTGGTACGCCCGGCTCGCGGTCACCGAGCTGCTCACCTCGGCGCTCGAGAGCATGGACCTGGAGTGGCCGGCCCCTGACTACGATCTCGACGAGGAACGAGCGCGCATCGCGAATCTGCGACGGCAGGGAGAGTAGGGACGCGCCGGGCCGCGGCCGTCATCCTCCCAGGGCGCGGAGCACCTCGTAGACCATGAACGCAGGCCAGAAGATCCCCTGGAAGATCGCCCCCACGTGCTCCCAGAAGCCCTCGGCGACCTGCCAGTAGTACACGATCCCGCCGAAGATCCCGAGGCCGTAGATGGCCCCGCCCCCGGCCGCTGCCGAGCCGTTGCTGCTCATGTCGGATCCTTCCCTGAATGCCCGTATGGCAGTTCAGGTCTATCAGCAGCGGGGCCGCAGCGCGCGGGGACGCGTGATCCGTCCGCGACCGTCTATCCCTTGCCTTCCCCCGCGACCATCGCCAGCAGCCGACTGAGCGCACGCAGGTACTTCTTGCGGTACCCGCCGCGCAGCATGTCCTGCGAGAAGATCTCCGCGAGCGAATGGCCCGAGGCGACGATGCGCACGTCACGGTCGTACAGGCGGTCCACGAGCGCGACGACGCGCAGCGCCTGCGCCTGGTCCGGCAGCGGCCTCACGCCTCGCAGACCGAGCACCGAGATGCCGTCCACGTACGCGCCGAACCGGCTCGGGTGCACGTGCCGCAGGTCCTCCATGAGTGCCGACCACTCCTCGCAGGCCCCGCCGTCGCGCGCGCACGCCCCGAGGACCTGGTCAACGGTCGCGGGAGCCGGGAACACCAGCTCACCCCGGCCGCGGTAGTCGGGACCGTCGATGGTCGCCACCTCGAACGCCGTCGACACGGCCTGAATCTCGCGCCGGAAGTCGTCCGCCGCGAAGCGGCCCTTGCCGAGCGAGCCCGGCGCGGTGTTGGATGTGGCCGCCAGCGCGACCCCGGCATCGGCCAGCTCGCGCATGAGCCGCGCCATCAGCACCGTGTCGCCCGGGTCGTCGAGCTCGAACTCGTCGATGCACACGAGCGCGAACTGCTGCAGCGCCTGACGGGTGGCCTGGAAGCCCATCGCGCCCACGAGGCTCGTGTACTCGACGAACGTGCCGAACGCGGCCCGCTCCCCCACGTCGCGTGCCATCGACACCAACAGGTGGGTCTTGCCGACGCCGAACCCGCCGTCCAAGTACAGGCCGCGGCCTCCGCTCGAGCGGCGCAGCGGTCCGAGTCCTCGGCGTCCCACTCCGCGTGCGAACGCCTGAGCCTCCTCGAGTGCGCTCTCCTGACTCGGGAAGTCGGGGTCCGGGACGTACGATGAAAAGGAAGCGTCCGCGAAGTGCGGCGGGGGGACGAGGGCCGCGATCAGAGCCTCGGGCTCGACATGCGGCCGCCGTCCGACGAGGCGGGCGGTCATGAGACCACACACTACTGACGCGACAGGCCGCCGTAGGACAGGAGAGCCGGTGACGGAGCCAGACAGGGCGACGACGCTGCGGCGCATCGAGCCCGCGGGAGACGACATCGCGCCTGACCCCGCCGAGGGCGAGATGCGCGCCCTCTACGCGCACCGGCCCGGAACCGTGCGATTGGGGCTCATCCGCTCGCGCGACGGTCGGTGCGCCGGCCCCGACGGCTCCTCCGGCACCCTCACCGGGCCCGAGGATCTCCGCATCCTGCGGACGCTCCGGTCGGTGGCGGACGTGGTGCTGGTCGGCGCGCAGACCGCACGGCGCGAACGGTACGGCGACATCGACCTGCCGGCGGCGCTGACCGCCACCCGGACCTCACTGAGAGCTCCCCGCCCCCACCTGGCGATCGTGACCAGATCGGGCATTCTGCCGCCCGGGCTCACTCCCGCGACCACATGGATCGTGACCGTCTCGGGATCCCGCGCTGCTGCGCTCGGCGGGCCGTGGGCCTCGCAGGTGATCGAGGCCGGAGGCACCGACATCTCCCCGCGAACGCTGCTGCGCGAGCTCGGGTCGAGGGGGCTCACGCGCGTGCTGTGCGAGGGCGGGCCGACGCTCGCAGCGCGCATGCTCGAACGCGGCCTCATCGACGAGTTCTGCGTGACCACCGCGGACGTCGACGGCGACCCTGGCGCGAAGCGAGTGCCGGACGTGCCCGCGAGGCTGCGGCTCGCGCATCGGCTCGCCGGAGGACCGTTCGAGATGGAGCGGTGGGTCGCGCCCCGCTGACGCGCCGCCTGCACTGCCGTCGTGGACGACTACTCTCGGTACTCCACGTTGCCGTCCTTGGTGATCGTCACCACCCAGCCGGGGCACGCCTGCTCTTCGATGCGACCGAGGAGCGCGCCGTCGACCGTCTCCACCCTGATCGCCGTCCCCACGCACTCGCTCAGGAGGGTGTCGCTGGAACGCTGGCCCGGGATTGGCGTCTCGATCTCGGGGTCAGTTCCCTCGATGATGACGGTGACGGGCTGATCGAAACTGTTGATGTAGCCGAGCGCGGGGTGAGCCGCATCGTAGGAGAAGACGCAGCCACTCAGCGTCTCTGCCACCACCACCGCGGTGAGAGCCGTGCGCATCACGCGTCGACCCATCGTCGTGCCCCCACATTCTCAAGAAGCGACGGCGCTCCGAGGCCCTCGTGAGTGCCAGTCCGTGAAGCCCCCAATGGCGCCGCCCGACGTGGCTGACGCACGACCCTAGTGTCCCGTGGGCGTCGGCTTCGGGTAGTGCTCACGATACTTGCGTCGGTAGTTCAGTGTCAGGGCCGCGATCACGGCTCGCCTGCGCGGCGACGCGTCCGCCGGGTTGTGCAACGGGCGGGCGATGCCGCGCTTGGCCGCCCGCACCACGCGCGCTCGCAGGTCGACATCGAGCAGGTAGCGCGTGAGCAGTCGCAGCGGGACCACCGAGTAGAGCACCTCGCGCGTGGCGCGCAGCTGCTCGCGGGGCTCACCGTCGATGTCGGCCATCACATGTCCCGCCGGGTCGGCGCCTGCTGCGGTCGCGTACCAGTTGTTGCGGCCGATGCGCGGGTTGACCTCGAAGAACACATGCTCGCCTGTGCGCGGGTCGCGCTTGTAGTCCGCGTTGGCGAAGCCCCGGTAGTCCACCCGTTCCAGGTAGCGCTCCATGGCGTCCATCGCGTCCGTGTACGGCTCGGTGAGGATGGCCGCCGGAATCCCGAGCGTGCCAGGGGTGTGCTCTTCGAGCAGCACCCTCCCGGTGCACAGCATCGTCACCACGCCCTGGGCGTCGCGATACGCGGTCAGGGAGCGCATCTGCGTCTCGTCGCCAGGGATGAACTCCTGCAGCAGGTACGTGCCGGTGAAGCCGGAGCCCGCGATCCGGGAGAGGAGGTCATCGACCTCGCCTCGCGTCTCGAGGTGCTGGACCTTCTTCTTGCCCGCGTACTCGGCGTAGTGATGCTCCGCCGACGAGCTGGCCTTGCCGATCACGGGGTAGGTCAGCGCGTCCAGTTCGCCGTCGGGCACCGGCACGCCGTCGACGAAGCGCACGGGAACCGTCTGCGGCACGGGGATGCCGAGTGCGTCGCAGTCCGCCTGGAAGGCCTCCTTGGAGGACACCCGCTCGAACGCCTCGAGGGAGCACATGGGGATCTCATAGTGCGGAGCGAGGCGGTCGCGGGCGCGGATGATGGTCTCGACGTACCAGTCGGCGTTCGACAGCAGCACCAGCCGCTCGCCTGCCCGCTCCTGGGCGAGCGTCACGAGTGACTCGACCAGCGCATCGGCATCCTCGACATCGGCGATGCGCACGTCCGCGATGCGCGTCCGCGCAAAGGGACGCGTCTGGATCCGGGAGACGACGACGCCGCGGGTGCCGAGCTGGTCGTGGAACGCCCTCAGCAGCGCGTACGCCCCGATGTCACCGCCGACGACGACGGGAACGACCGGGCGCTGCGTCACAGTGCTCAGGCCTCGACCTCGGAGCGGTCCCCCGACCACAGCGTGTGGAAGGTTCCCTCGGCGTCGACGCGCTTGTACGTGTGCGCCCCGAAGAAGTCGCGCTGACCCTGGATCAGCGCGGCGGGCAGGCGCTCGGCGCGCAGCGAGTCGTAGTACGCGAGCGACGAGGCGAAGGCAGGGGCAGGCACGCCCGTGAGCGCGGACTGCGCGACCACTCGGCGCCATGCCGCCACGCTGCCGGCGACCTCGTCGACGAAGTACGGGTCGACGAGCAGGCTGGAGAGTGCGGCGTCGCGCTCGAAGGCCTCGGTGATGCGATCCAGGAAGCGGGCGCGAATGATGCAGCCCTCGCGCCAGATCTTCGCCATGTCGCCGAGCGCGATGTCCCAGTCGTACTCGTCCGAGGCGGCACGGATCTGGTCGAAGCCCTGGGCGTAGGCGACCACCTTCGAGGCGTACAGCGCAAGGCGCACGTCCTCGATGAAGGCGTCGCGGCTCTCGAACGCGAACTCCTGCGCATCGCCTGCGAGCACGCCCCGGGCGGCCTGACGCTGCGCGACCTGCGACGAGATGGCGCGCGCGAACGTGGCCTCGGCGATTCCGGTGATCGGCACGCCAAGATCGAGGCCGGACTTGACTGTCCAGCGGCCAGTACCCTTCTGCCCGGCCTCGTCCTTGATGACGTCCACGAGCGCCTTGCCGGTGCGGGCGTCGGTCTGACGCAGCACTTCGGCGGTGATCTCGATGAGGAAGGACTCCAGGTCGCCCTGGTTCCACTCCGCGAAGATGTCTGCGATCTCTGCAGGCTCAAGGTCGAGCCCCTGGCGCAGCAGGTCGTACGCCTCGCCGATGAGCTGCATGTCCGCGTACTCGATGCCGTTGTGGACCATCTTCACGAAGTGACCGGCGCCGTCGGGGCCGATGTGCACGCAGCACGGGGTGCCGTCCTCTGCCTTGGCGGCGATCTTCTCGAGGATCGGGCCGAGCGTGACGTACGACTCGGCGGGACCGCCGGGCATGATGGACGGGCCGAGAAGTGCACCCTCCTCGCCGCCTGACACGCCGGAGCCCACGAAGTGGAGGCCCTTGGACGCGAGGTCCTTCTCCCGCCGCATGGTGTCGGTGTACAGGGCGTTGCCCGCGTCCACGATGATGTCCCCCTGGTCCAGCAGCGGCACCAGCGCGTCGATCACTGCGTCAGTGGGGCCACCGGCCTGGACCATGACGACCACCTTGCGCGGCGTCTCCAGGGAAGCGACAAACTCCTCGAGCGACTCGGACCCGATGAACGTGCCCTCGTCGCCGTGGTCCTCGATCAGCGAGTGCATCTTCTGCGCCGAGCGGTTGTGCACCGCCACGGTGAAGCCGTTGCGGGCGAAGTTGCGGGCCAGGTTGCGGCCCATCACCGCAAGTCCGGTCACACCGATCTGAGCAAGTGCCATGGGAGGGTCCTTCTGGTGGGTGTCGGGGTACGGATGCCAGCCTAGTAGAGGGTCGCCGCGTGGCGAACCTGGGGCGTTGCTCTCGCGCACCTAGGCTCGTGGGCATGGCCCGCGATCTCGCATCGGCGCCGCCGGCATTCCAAGAGGCCTTGCGGTCGCTCGCGCACGCGCGCACGCGGCGAGACGTGGTGCTCACCGAGACGCCCGCACCGTCGCGCATCGCGCCGTTCGCGGCCGCGATCGACGGCCACCTCACCGCACGGGACGCCGAGGCCAGCGGGCGGTTCGTGGTGCTGCACGATCCTGAGGGTCAGGATGCGTGGGAAGGGGTGTTCCGGGTGGTCGCGCTGGTGAAGGCACAGGTCGATGCCGAAGTGGGCGCCGACGACCTGTGGGCGCAGGCCGCGTGGTCGTGGCTCGACGACGCGTTGCAGACGGTCCCGCACCGCGCGAGCGGCGGCACCGTGACGAAGACCGTGAACGAGTCCTTCGGCGAGCTCGCCACCCGCCCGTCCGAGGTCCAGGTCGAGTTGCGCGTGTCCTGGACCCCCACCGACACCGACCTCGGACCCCACATCGCCGCGTGGACTGAGCTGATGGCGTCATGCGCCGGCGTTCCCCCCGTTCCGGAGGGCGTGACCGCGCTGCCAGGAGGAGACCGATGACCGACGAGCAGAACGACGACCTCACCGAGGGTGCAGGAGAGGAGGAGGCCACTCCGACGCCGCTGCGCACCCCGGCCGGAGGCGTCCCCGACGTGATCGAGACACCCGAGGCCCTCGCCGAGATGGCGGAGCGGTTCGCGGCAGGAACCGGACCCATCGCCGCGGACGCCGAGCGCGCATCGGGCTTTCGCTATGGTCAGGCGACCTACCTCGCGCAGTTCAAGCGCGAGGGCGCCGGGATCGCGCTGATCGACACCGACGCGGTGTCGGACCTGTCGATCCTGAACGACGCCTTCGGTGATGCCGAGTGGGTGTTCCACGCAGCCAGCCAGGACCTTCCCGGCATGCGCGACCTGGGGCTCACCCCGGCGTCGGTCTTCGACACCGAGCTGGCGGCACGGCTGCTGGGGTGGCCCAAGGTGGGCCTCGCCGCCGTCGTCGAGCGCGAGCTCGGCTTCTCTCTCGCCAAGGAGCACTCTGCGCAGGACTGGTCCACCCGTCCCCTCCCGCCGGCGTGGCTCACCTATGCGGCGCTCGACGTCGAGGTGCTGCTCGAACTGCGCGACGGCCTGTACGCGCACCTCGAGGCCGCGGGCAAGCTCGCGTGGGCGCGCGAGGAGTTCGAGGCCGTCCGCAACGCTCCCCCGGCCGAGCCCCGCGTCGACCCGTGGCGTCGCACTTCGGGCTCCGCACAGGTGCGCGACCAGCGAGGACTGGCGATCGTCAAGTCTCTGTGGGAGGCGCGAGAGCAGGACGCTCAGCATCGGGACATCTCGCCGGGCCGGGTCCTCCGCGATGTCGCGATCGTCGCGGCTGCGCAGGCCAAGCCCCGGAGCCTCGACGAGCTCGTGAAGATCCGGGAGTGGCAGTCCAAGGGCACCAAGCGGCGCGCTGCGCACTGGTACACCGCGATCGAGGCGGCGATGGCGCTCCCTGAGTCACAGCTTCCTGCGAAGCGAGGCCCTCGTGGCGACGGCCCGCCGCAGCCGCGCATGTGGAAGGACAAGCGTCCCGACGCCGCGGCGCGGCTCACGTTCGCCCGCGACGTCGTCGCCGCAGACTCCGACAGGCTCCAGATTCCGGCCGAGAACCTGCTGCAGCCCGATGCGCTGCGGCGCTGCTGCTGGGAGTACCGCTCCGGCGGCGAGGAGTGGATTCGCGACTTCCTCCGCGGTCGCGGCGCGCGGGCGTGGCAGATCGAGCTGATGGCACCACTGCTGGCGGAGGCGTTCGAGGACGCCGAGGATCATCTGGCCGCAGAGGCGGAGTCCGAGCCCTCCGAGTAGCCCACGCCTTCAACTGCGAACCACTATTCGGCCGACACGCCGCACTGCCGAACGCAGAGGACCGTGATCGCCTGCGTGTCGCAGGAGAAATGGTTCGCAGTCAAAGCGCGAGAGGCCCGATGCGGGGCCCGGCCTCGCATGCGGCCGATGCGTGTGCGTCAGCAGTCCGCCGTGCGTGGGCCCAGCGGTCAGGCCAGCGCGGCCACCACGTCGTCGGCGATCGCTGACGCGTCCAGGCCCACCTGCTCGACGATCTGGTCGCGCGCGGCGTGCTGGAGGAACTCGCGCGGAACCCCCCGGTGCATCCACCGGGCGTCGTGCCCCGCGGTCCGTGCCGCAGCAGCCCACTCCTCGCCGATGCCGGCGTCTGCCAGCCCATCCTCGATGGTGACGACGAGTGAGGCGTCGCCGAGCGCGTCCACCAGGCCGGCGGGCACGGGATGGACCCATGTCGCCGTCATCGCGGTGACGCTCACGCCGCCGGCCGCGATCTTCTCTGCGGCGTCGATCGCGGTGGGCGCCATGGACCCCAGGCCCACGACGATGACCTGCGGTTCCGCGCCGTGCTCCGCCAGCACATCCAGGTCTCCGATGGAGCGCACGGCGGGCAGATCATCCCCCACGGGGCCCTTGGGATAGCGCACCACGGTGGGCGCATCGTTGACGTCGAGCGCCTCGCGGAAGGCCCGGCGCATGGTCGGAGCGTCCCGGGGAGCCGCCAGGCGCAGGCCTGGCACGTGACGCAGCAGCGCCATGTCCCACATGCCGTTGTGGCTGGGGCCGTCGTCTCCGGTGATGCCGGCACGGTCGAGCATGAACGTGACGCCGGCGCCGTGGAGTGCCACATCCATCAGCACCTGGTCGAACGCGCGATTGAGGAACGTCGCGTAGACCGCGACCACCGGGTGTCGTCCAGCGAACGCGAGACCTGCGGCGCTGGTCACCGCGTGCTGCTCGGCGATGCCCACGTCGATCACGCGTTCGGGGAACTCGTCCGCGAACGGCTGGAGTCCCACGGGCGCGAGCATGGCCGCGGTGAGCGCCACCACGTCCTCCCGCTCGCGTCCGACGGCGACGATCTCTTCGGCGAAGACCTTGGTCCAGCCGAACCGGCTGGGTTTGACGGGCAGGCCGGTCTCAGGGTGGATGCGACCCACGGCGTGGAACCGATCAGCGACGTCCTCCTCGGCCGGGGTGTACCCGCGACCCTTCTCCGTGAGCACGTGCACGATCACCGGAGCGCCGAAGTCGCGGGCCGCGGTCAGTGCGGCCTCGACCTGACGGAGGTCGTGGCCGTCGACCGGGCCCACATACTTCAGCCCCAGGTCGTCGAACATTCCTGGCTCGGTGATCAGGCCCTTGACGGCGCGCTTGCCGTGCATCACGGTCCGGTAGGCGAAGTTGCGCCACGGCCCGCGGTTCTCGAACGTGCGCTTGCCCCAGCCGAGGAACTGCTCGTAGCGGGGGTTGATGCGAATGCCGTCGAGCTTGCGGGCGAGGCCACCGATGGTGGGCGCGTACGAGCGACCGTTGTCGTTCACGACGATGACCACGCGGTCGTGCGCATCGGCCAGCGAGTTCAGTGCCTCCCAGGCCATGCCGCCGGTGAGCGCTCCGTCGCCGATGACGCCCACGGTCGTGCGGTCGGTCTCTCCCGCGAGCGTGCGGCCACGCGCGATCCCTGCGGCCCACGACAGCGCGGTGGATGCGTGCGAGTTCTCCACCACGTCGTGCTCCGACTCGGCGCGGGACGGGTAGCCCGCCAGGCCCCCGCGCTTGCGCAGGTCGGAGAAGTCCTGCCTGCCGGTCAGCAGCTTGTGGACGTACGACTGGTGTCCGGTGTCGAAGACCAGGGTGTCATGCGGCGACTGGAACACCCGGTGAAGGCCGAGCGTCAGCTCGACGACCCCGAGGTTCGGGCCCAGGTGCCCGCCGGTCAGCGACACGGACGAGACCAGGTAGTCGCGGATCTCTTCCGCGAGCGCGTCGAGCTCCCCGTAGGTGAGCCCGCGCAGGTCCGCCGGCGACGCGATGCGCTCCAGCACAGGCCCTCCTTCGGGTACTTTTCGTCACACCACTCTACGTGCCGCCGAGGCGCCTCGCGGCGCCCTCGCGGTCACGCGACGAGCGACCTCAGCACGTACTGGAGGATGCCGCCGTTGCGGAAGTAGTCAGCCTCACCAGGGGTGTCGATGCGCACCAGCGCGTCGAACTCGACGACGCCGCCGTCGGCCTTGGTGGCCTTCACGGGCAGGGTCTCGGGGTGCTCGCCGGCGCTGAACGCCGCGACGCCCACGATGTCGAACGTCTCGGTGCCGTCCAGTCCCAGCGACGCAGCGGACTGCCCCTCCGGGAACTGAAGCGGCAGCACGCCCATGCCGATGAGGTTGGACCGGTGGATCCGCTCGAAGCTCTCCGTGATGACGGCGCGCACGCCGAGCAGGCTGGTGCCCTTGGCCGCCCAGTCGCGGGACGAGCCGGAGCCGTACTCCTTGCCCGCCAGCACCACGAGCGGAATGCCCTCCGCAGCGTAGGCCTGAGCCGCGTCGTAGATCGAGTCCTGCTGGCCCGTGAGGAGGTTGCGTGTGAAGCCGCCCTCGACGCCCGCGCCGCCGTTCTCGTCGGCCAGCAGCAGGTTCCTCAGGCGGATGTTCGCGAACGTGCCGCGGATCATCACCTCGTGGTTGCCGCGGCGCGAGCCGTAGGAGTTGAAGTCGCGACGCTCCACGCCGTTCTCAGCGAGGTACCGGCCGGCAGGGCTGTCGGGCTTGATCGCACCCGCGGGCGAGATGTGGTCGGTGGTGACCGAGTCGCCCAGCAGCGCCAGCACTCGCGCGCCGGCGATGTCGGCGACGGGCTCGGGGTCCTTGTTCATCCCCTCGAAGTACGGGGGCTTGCGCACGTAGGTCGAGTCCTCGGCCCACTCGAAGGTCTTGCCGTCCGGCGTGGGGAGGCCGGTCCAGCGCTCGTCGCCGGCGAAGACGTCCTCGTAGCCCGACGTGAACATGCCCTGGTTGATTGAGGACTGGACGATGCTCTCGACCTCGGTCGCATCGGGCCAGATGTCCTTGAGGAAGACGTCATTGCCCTCGGAGTCCGTGCCCAACGGCTCGGCGTCGAAGTCGTGGTCCATCGTGCCGGCGAGCGCATACGCGATCACCAGCGGCGGCGACGCGAGGTAGTTCATCTTCACGTCGGGGTTGATGCGACCCTCGAAGTTGCGGTTGCCGGAGAGCACCGAGACCACCGACAGGTCGTGGTCGTTGACCGCCTGCGAGACCTCGTCCGGAAGCGGGCCCGAGTTGCCGATGCACGTCGTGCATCCATAGCCCACCAGGTGGAAGCCGAGCGCCTCGAGGTCGGGCCACAGCCCGGCCTTCTCGTAGTAGTCCGTCACGACCTTCGAGCCCGGCGCCATCGACGTCTTGACCCACGGCTTCACCGCGAGGCCGCGCGCGTTGGCGTTGCGTGCCAGCAGCGCCGCCGCGAGCATCACCGACGGGTTCGAGGTGTTGGTGCACGACGTGATGGACGCGATGACGACCGCGCCGTGATCCAGCTCGGTGGCGGTGCCGTCGGCCATGGTCACGGGCACGCGCTTGTGCGGGCGCGGCCGGTGGTCCTCGGACGTTCCTTCGCGCGGCTCGGGTGCGTCGCCTGCATGAGCCTCGGCGGCGATCGGGTCCGAGGCGGGGAACGTCTCCTCGACCGACTCGTCGAGCCCGTGCGTCTCCTGCTCGTCGTGGTTCACGTAGTCCAGGATCGAGCGGCCGAACGACGTCTTGGCGTCCGTCAGCGCGATGCGGTCCTGCGGACGCTTGGGGCCGGCGATCGACGGCACCACCGACGACAGGTCGAGCTCGAGGTACTCGGAGAACACCGGCTCGACGTACCCCTCGGCCGAGGGGTCGTGCCACATGCCCTGCTCCTTGCAGTACGCCTCGACCAGCGCGACCTGCTCGTCCGAGCGACCCGTGAGCCGCAGGTAGTCGATCGTCACGCCGTCGATGGGGAAGATCGCCGCGGTCGAGCCGAACTCGGGCGACATGTTACCGATGGTCGCGCGGTTCGCGAGCGGCACTGCGCCCACGCCGTCGCCGTAGAACTCGACGAACTTGCCGACCACGCCGTGCTGACGGAGCATCTCGGTGATGGTGAGCACCACGTCGGTCGCGGTCGCACCGGCGGGGATCTCCCCGGACAGCTTGAAGCCGACGACCTTGGGGATCAGCATCGACACCGGCTGGCCCAGCATCGCGGCCTCGGCCTCGATGCCGCCCACTCCCCAGCCGAGCACGCCGAGGCCGTTGATCATGGTCGTGTGCGAATCGGTGCCCACGCACGAGTCCGGGTACGCCTGGGTCACACCGTCGATCTCGCGAGTCATCACGCCGCGCGCGAGGTACTCGAGGTTCACCTGGTGGACGATGCCGGTGCCGGGCGGCACGACCTTGAAGTTGTCGAATGCCGTCTGGCCCCAGCGGAGGAACTGGTAGCGCTCGCGGTTGCGCTCGTACTCGAGGTCGGTGTTGCGCTGCAGTGCGTCGTGGCTGCCGAACACGTCGATGACGACGGAGTGGTCGATGACCATCTCGGCCGGCGCGAGCGGGTTGATGACCGACGGATCGCCGCCGAGCTCCACCACTGCCTCACGCATCGTCGCGAGGTCGACGACGCAGGGAACCCCGGTGAAGTCCTGCATGACCACGCGGGCGGGCGTGAACTGGATCTCGGTGCTGGGGGACGCCTTGGAGTCCCACTGGGCGAGGGCGCGCACGTGGTCCGCGGTGATGTTCTTGCCATCCTCGGTGCGCAGCAGCGCCTCCGCGAGGACCTTGAGCGAGTATGGGAGCTTCTCCAGTCCGGGCACCGCGTCGAGGCGGTAGATCTCGTAGCCCGTGCCGTCCACGTCCAGCGTGGCCTTCGCTCCCAGCGTGTTCTCGCTCATGCACTCTCCTCCGTAGCAGTCTGATGTCCAGTCTATCGGCCACAAGCGGACGGCCGATGCGGCGGTCAGCGACGCTCGAAGGTCGCCATCGTCTCGACATGGTGGGTCATGGGAAACAGGTCCACCGCCGACGCGTCGACGAGGTCGTAGCCGTGGCCGTTCAAGAGCGCGACGTCGCGGGCGAGCGCCACCGGATCGCACGCCACGTAGACCACGCGTGGCACTCCCGTGTCGGCAAGGGCGGCGATCGTCGCCGCTCCGGCGCCGCTGCGCGGCGGGTCGAGCACCACGGCGTCGAGTTCGCCCAGACCCTCGGCGAGCGAGAGTCGCACGTCACCGTGGATCACGCGCAGCGACGGCGCCGCGTGGGCGTTGCGTCGTGCCGCGCGAGCACCGTCATCGTCAGACTCGATCGCGACCACCTCGCGTCCGCCCTCGGCGAGCGGCACCGACAGGAGTCCGGCGCCCGAGTACAGGTCGGCGACGCGCTCCGCGTCACCCACGCGCTGCAGCACTTCGGTCACGAGCACGGCGGGCGCGTCGCGGTGCACCTGCCAGAACCCCGCGGCGTCGACCCGGAAGTCCCACGACCGCTCCCCCACGGCCACGTGCTCATGCACGGCCCGCGGCGCGTTCGGGCGCTTGTCGAGCTTCCCTGCTCGCCACGGGACGCCGTCGGCCAGCACGCGCAGCTCGCCGGTCGACGATTCGGCGATCGCGATCCTCGAGCGGGCCGGAAAGCGCCCCTCGATGAGCGTCTTCTCGAGCGCGGCCGATGCGAGGGGCATCGATGCGAGCGCGCGCACCTCGCGCGACCGGTGCAGATGCATGGCCGCGTCGCCCTCAGCATTCGCGATGGCGCTCACCCGCGTGCGGTAGCCCAGTCCCGTCTCCTCGTCGTCCCCGCGACCCAGAGCGGCAGGCACGGACAGCACGTCCCCGGGGTAGTCCAGGCTCGCGAAGCGCTCGAAGGACTCGCGCAGCACCGCCAGCTTCCACGCCCGCTGACCGGCCAGGGACACGTGAGCGAGCTCTCCCCCGCCGACCCCTCCCGGACCGGCCTCCGGCCAGACCGAGTCGACACGGTCAGGAGAGGCGTCGACGACCTCGACGGCGTCGGCCCGCCAGAAGCGCGCATCGGCGCCCGATTCGGTGAGCCGTGCCCGCACCGTCTCGCCCGGCAGCGCGTGGCGCACGAAGACCACGCGGCCCTCGTAGCGGGCCACGCAGTGACCGCCATGGGCGGGTGCGCCCACCTCGAGGTCGATGAGATCGGTCACGGCAACTCCTCGTGGGGGGTGGGTGGCGCCTCTTCGTCGGCGCGGCGGTCCCGCGCGGATGCGAGGTGCCACGGCACCGCGGAGACGACCACGCCCTCGAGCTCCAGGAGCTGGGCGCGCAGTCGCCGTGTGGCGCGGTTGTGCAGGAAGGTCTCCCACCAGCGTCCCACGATGTACTCCGGCACGTAGACCACGACCACATCGCGCGGGCTGCGCCGATGGATGGAGCGCACGTGCGCCATCACCGGCTCCACCAGGTCCCGATACGGCGAGTCGAGGATCACCAAGGGGATGCCGGCGTCGATCTCGCCCCAGCGGTCCTGCAGCTCCTTGGCGGCCGCCGGCTCGATCTGCACGCCCACGGCCTCGAGCGTCGAGTGACGCGCCGCCTTGGCGTACGCGAGCGCACGCACGGCGGGCCGGTGGAGCTGCGCGACGAGCACCACGCCGTGGGTGGCGCTGGGCAGCGCGACCGCCTTGTCCTTCGCGGTGAGACGGACGTCCTGGCGCACCGCGGCGTAGTGGCGGTTGATCTTGTGCATGAGCACCACGAGACCGACGATCAGGACGATGGCGAACCACGCGCCGTTGAAGAAGTTGAAGACCGCGACGACGATCCACACCAGTGCGGCGACCACCGCGGCGGTCGCGTGCAGCGCCCGCGACGCCGAGTGGCGCAGGCGTGAGGCCGCATCGGTCGCGAGCGCCAGCCGGTTCGTGAAGTGACGCATCATGGCGACCTGGCTCAGCACGATCGACGCGAACACTCCCACGACGTACATGTGGATGAGAGTCTCGACGTTCGCCCCGGACAGCACCACCACCAGCGCCGAGGCACTGGCCACGATGAAGATGCCGCCGCGCAGCACGAGCCTGTCGTTCTTCATCGACAGCTGGCGAGGCAGGTAGGCATCCTTCGCGAGGCTCTCCGCGAGGCTTGAGAAGCGGCGGAAGACGGCCGATGCGGCGGCGTACAGCAGTGCGGCGGCGGAGAGCGCCACCGCCCAGATCACCCAGGGCTGGCGGAAGACCTGGTCGACGGTCTGCAGCAGGATGGGGCCGTCCGCCCAGCCCGTGATGCGGTACATCCACGACAGCAGGGCCACGGCGAAGAACGCGGCGGCCGAGGCCGCGACCGCGATCACCAGCGTGCGTCCTGCGCGGCGCCCACGCGGCTCCGCGTGGTTGGGGCCCGCCGAGGCCAGGTGCTCGATGCCCGTCACCATCACGGCGCCGGAGGAGATCGCGCCGGCGTAGGCGACGAGGATGGCCCAGGTGGTGGGCGGGTTCGCAGGGATCGGCGATGCGGTGTCCGCACCCAGGCGCGCCACGCCGAAGATCAGCATGAGCGCGACGACGATGAGGAAGCCGAACCACACCGCCAGCAGCACCCTGGCGCGGTCGCGGATGACCCGCAGGGCGACGAGCGTCATGACGGCGAGCAAGGCGACGCCGATGAGCGACACCCACTCCCGTGCTGATGGGATCAGGTACGCGATCAGCTGAGTGACGGCGGCGACGGACACGGCCACGGTGAACAGGTAGTCGACCAGCAGCGCGGCTCCGGTGACCACGCCGGCCTTGCGACCCAGCAGGTCGCGGACCGTGCCGTAGTCGCCGAGCGCATCGGGCCTGGTCCGCACATTCGACCAGTAGGCCAGGCCGAGCAGCAGCATGATGAGAACGACGCCGCCGGCCATGAAGGGAATGGCGCCTTGCTGACTGCCCTGGCGAAGGGCGTCCACCACCGCATCGGGCGCATACGCGACCGCAGAAAGGATGCCTGCGCCGAACACCGGCAACGCAAGTCTGGTCCGCAGCTGCATCGGTGCCAGCGCGTCGGTAGCGATCGGCTGGCCAAAGGCCAGCCGGCGCAGTCCTTCGAGAATACGTCGCACGTCGCACCATCCTAGGCCGGACGGGTATAGCGTGGGGTCTCGTGCATATCGTGATCATGGGCTGCGGCCGCACTGGCGCCGCGCTCGCGTCGGAGTTCGAGTCGCGTGGCCATTCCGTCGCGGTGATCGACCGTCTTGGCGACTCGTTCCGCCGACTGCCCTCCGACTTCCAGGGCCAGAAGATCACCGGCATCGGATTCGACCGCGAGACTCTCGTCTCGGCCGGCGTCGAGGATGCGTACGCATTCGCCGCCGTGTCATCGGGCGACAACTCCAACATCCTTGCCGCGCGGGTGGTGCGCGAGACGTACGGTGTCGCGAACGTCGTCGCGCGGATCTCGGACTCGGGCCGCGCCGAGGTGTACCGCAGGCTCGGCATCCCCACGGTGGCGCCGGTGCCATGGACCAGCGCGCAGATCGTGTCGCGGCTGCTGCCAGGAGGGTCTGACGACGTCTACGTGGACTCCTCGGCGGCCGTGGCGGTGCGCCGGCTGGCGTATCACGGCGGCTGGGTCGGCCAGCCGATCAAGGACCTCGAGGCGGCCACCGGCACACGCGTCGCCTACCTCGTGCGCTTCTCGGAGGGTGTGCTTCCCACGCCGACGTCGCCGGTGCAGTCCGGCGACGAGATCTACTTCGTCGTGCCCGACGCCGTGGGCGCCCGTGCCCAACGCGTCCTGTCGCGTGCCCCTGGAGGCGAATCGTGAAGGTGCTGATCGCCGGTGCCGGCTCCGTGGGACGGTCCATCGCCCGCGACCTCCTCGATCATGGCCACGAGGTGCTCCTCATGGACCACAACCCTTCCGCCATGCGCGTCGCGCAGGTGGCGGAGGCCGAGTGGATGCTGGCGGACGCGTGCGAGATGGCCGCCCTGCGCGAGGCCGCCACCGAGGGCATGGATGTGGTGGTCGCCGCCACCGGCGACGACAAGGCCAACCTCGTCGTGTCGTTCCTGTCGAAGACCGAGTTCGGGGTGCCCCGCACCGTCGCGCGCGTCAACAACCCCCGGAACGAGTGGATGTACGACGCTCAGTGGGGCGTGGACGTCGCGGTGTCGACGCCACGCATCATGACCGCGATGGTCGAGGAGGCGGTGGCGATCGGCGACTTGGTGAAGGTCTTCACCTTCCACCAGTCCGGGGCGTCCATCATCGAGGTGACCCTGCCCACGGATGCCCCCGTCGTCGGGGCGACCGTCCGCGAGATCGACTGGCCCAGCGAGACGGTGCTGTCCTGCATCGTGCGCGGCGATCGCACCATCGCGCCGTCGCCCGCCGACACGCTCGAGGCGCGCGACGAACTGCTGTTCATCGTGTCGGCTGAGGCGGATCCTGAGGCGCTTGATCGGGTGCTGCGGACCGCACCAGGAGCCACACCGCCCACAGACTGAGCGCGAACAGCGGCACTCCCATGGCGAGCTTCGCGGTGCCGAGCGCGGCGATCGCGTCCGCGAGGTACAGCGGCACCTGCACGGCGAGGCGCAGGAGGAACACCGCGGCGATGATCGCCGTCGCCCACTGCATCGCGCGCATCGAACGCGGGTCGCGCCGCCACGACGTCCCCCATCCCTTGAGCAGGCCCATCACGATGCCGACGAGGGGCCACCGCACGGCCATCGAGATCAGGGTGCCGGCCGCGTACGCGACGTTGATCCAGAGGCCCGGCACGAAGTAGCCCCCCGCGTCCCCCGAGCGCCAGGCCCAGACCGCGCCCAGAGCCACGCCGAACACACCCGACAGCGCCTGCTGGATGCTCGAGCGCTGCACCAGCCGCACGACCACCATGACCAGCACGGTGGCCACGGAGGCGATCACGGGGATGCGGAAGCCTCCCCAGCCGAGATACGCCACCACGAACACCACGCCGGGCGCCGCGGACTCGACGAAGCCGCGCCAGCCACCCATCGCATCGGCCAGCGAGAACTCGTCGCCCGAGACCAGCTGTGCGACGCGTGACGACTTTCCGGACGCCACCATGGCGGGCTCGTTGAGGGAATCCGTGTCAGCTGCCATCGCGGGCTCCGTCGCGGCCTCGCGATCCGGCTCGTGCCGCTGGGTCATCAGCCGAGCTCGAATCGGGGGTTGTACAGCCGGGGCAGCGCGTCGGTGGCGCAGACGCGGCCCTCGAGGCGGATGCGCGCGCCCGGTTCGATGCCGGCGATCGCACGCCGGCCCATGAAGATGGCTTCGACGCGGCCGGTGCCGTCGTCGACTCGCGCGGTGAGCTTGGGAGCAGCGTCCCGCGGCTCCACTTGGATCGACACGATGCGCCCCGCGATGGCGGCCATCGCGCGCGGCTGCAGGTCGGAGATCGGGGTCGCCTGGGCGATCACGGTGACCCGGCCCCTGTGCCTGTCGACCCGAAGCCGCCCTCGCCACGGTGAGAGCCGGGAAGGGTCTCGACGGGGACGAACGAGGCGTGCTCGACGCGCTGAATCACCAACTGGGCGATGCGGTCGCCGCGGCGCAGCGAGACAGTCTCGTGCGCGTCGGTATTGTGGAGGGTCACCGCGAGTTCGCCTCGGTAGCCGGCGTCGACGGTGCCGGGAGCGTTCACGATCGTCACGCCGTGCCGAGACGCGAGTCCGGAACGAGGGT
Source organism: Demequina muriae (assembly GCF_030418295.1). NCBI lineage: Bacteria > Bacillati > Actinomycetota > Actinomycetes > Micrococcales > Demequinaceae > Demequina > Demequina muriae. Next base: position 2,487,904 of record NZ_JAUHQA010000001.1, on the reverse strand, counting down.
GCACGAAGGCGGCGAAGCCGGCGGGCAGCGCGATGCGCAGCCCCGTCGGGACGGTCGCGCGTTCGCCCGGCGCGAGGTCGACGTCGATGCGTGTGGTGATGTCCGCGCCGGCGTCTCCCGGGTGGGAGTACACCGGCAGCGGAACATCAGGGTCCGTCGTGCTGACAAGCACGTCGAGAGGCGTCATCGTGACCCGACCGTCAGGCCGCGCACTCCGAGCAGATCGGCTGGTCGTTCTTGAACGTCGCGAGCTGGCTGCGGTGGTGGACGAGGAAGCACGACATGCACGTGAACTCGTCCTGCTGAGCAGGAAGTACGCGAACGGAGAGCTCTTCGCCGGACAGATCCGCGCCAGGCAGCTCGAATCCCTCGGCCGCTTCAGCCTCGTCCTCGTCGACGACCCCCGACGTCTTGTCATTGCGGCGGGCCTTCAGCTCCTCGATGGAGTCTGCCGAGACCTCGTCGTCGGTCTTGCGAGGTGCGTCGTAATCGGTTGCCATCAGGCAGTAGTCCCTTCACCGGTGGTGTGTGAGTACTCAATGCACATGCCGGTGGTTTTGTTCCCTCCGAGCGCACGCATTGTGCATCAAAAATCCGCCGAAAGCGACTCCTGGGTCAGGGCGCGCCCCAGGAGCGGTCCGCACCGGCCTCGATCAGGGCCTCCGCGAGCTCGTCCCACACGGCCGGCATGGCAGCGATCGTCAGCCTCCCGTCGGGCGGCCCGCCGTCGATTCCGGCCACCCGAACCCCCGCCTCCTGAGCGATCAGGGCAGCCGCAGCGAAGTCCCACGGATGCAGCCCGTGCTCGTAATAGGCGTCGAGATGACCTGCGGCCACGAGACACAGGTCGACGGCTGCGACGCCCAGCCTGCGGATGTCCCGCACCCGTCCCAGCATGCCGGTGACGATCTCGCCCTGGCGCACGCGCTGCTCCGCGACGTACTGGAAGCCGGTCCCCAGGAGCGTGCCGTCGAGCGAGGGCGCCGCCGTCCGCAGCAGCGGCTGCGCGTTGCGCCACGCTCCCCCGCCGCGACTGGCCGACCACATCACCCCGCTGCCGTCGCACACCGCTCCCGCGAGCGGCGTCCACGTCTGCGGCGTCGGGTCACCGCTGACGGCCGCCACCGACACCGCGAAATGCGGCAGCCCGTAGAGGTAGTTGACGGTCCCGTCGATCGGGTCGAGGACCCACGTGATGCCCGACGTGCCCGGCACGTCGTCACCCTCCTCGCCGAGGATCGCGTCGTGCGGGCGCAGCTCGGCGAGGCGATCGCGCAGCAGTCGCTCCGCCTTGAGGTCCATCTGGGTCACAATGTCGATCGGGCTCGATTTGGTGGCCGCGACCTCGGCCTCGCTGCGGCCGTCGATGATGAGGGTCGCAGTCTCCTGCGCGAGGGCGCGCGCCACGTGCATCAGGGCGTCGGGAGTGGTCATGCCTCCCATCGTGCCGCACGCCCGTGCTCCGGAGGCTCGCCGGGCGCGGCATCCTGCGAAGCGTCCCCGTGCGTGGCAGGCTGAGGCCATGATTCGACTGTCCCTGGTGCGCGCTGGCGAAGACGGCGGCCATCTCGTCGTCGCGACGGAGACCGGCGACGAGTTCGAGCTTCCGCTGACCGATGAGCTTCGACGCACGGTGGCGCTCACGCGTCCCCGCGCACGCGTCGATGCCCCCGCCCCGCAGCATGACGACCACGAGCGCGCCACCAGCACGCTGAGCCCCAAGGAGATCCAGCAGCGGATCCGCAGCGGGCTCGATGCGCACGAACTGGCCGAGCTGACCGGCGAGCCGTATGAGGCACTCGAACGGTATGAGCCTCCCGTGCTCGCCGAGCGTGCCTACATCGCGGAGCTCGCCCGTGGCACCCGCATCGGCCGTGACAGCGGTGCGCCGGTGCTCGCGGATCTTGTCACCGACAGGCTTGCGAGCCGAGGCGTCGACCCCGAGGCGATCGTGTGGGACGCCTGGCGGGAGATCGACGAGCCGTGGCTCGTCGCAGTCGACTTCACCGTCGACGGACGCAAGGTGCGCGCGCTGTGGGAGTTCGACCACACGGCGCGGGCCGTCACGGCGCAGGACGACGAATCGCGGTGGCTCACGGAGACGGAGCTTCTCGATGTGCCGATCCCCCGGCGCCACCTGAGCGCGGTGCGAGCCGAGCAGGACGACGCTCCGCTGGACCGATCGCGTCCGCTCATGCCCGTGGCCACCGAGCCCACTGACTCGGCCGAGGGTGACGACGCGGCCCCGTCGTCCACGGAGCTGTTGCTCGCGGACCTGGAAGAGCGACGCGGCACCCGCGACACGGTCGAGACAGACGAGGACGCTGACTTCGACGACGACGGCGGGTTCGAGGGTTTCGGACCGGCACAGCGCAAGCGCGAGGCCGAGGTGGGCTTCACGCAGCCGCCCAAGTCAGGACGCACGATGCCGCACCCGGCGGGCTCTGCGCGCCGTGACCAGTCGTCTGCGGACGATGGGGGCGAGTCGCCCACTGAGGATGCGCCGTCCTCATCCGCGCCTTCCGCGCCGTCCGCACCCGCGGGTGAGCCCAAGCCGTCTCGCAAGGGGCGTTCCTCGGTCCCCAGCTGGGACGAGATCGTGTTCGGCGCGAAGAACGACTGACGCGCACGTCGAGACCGACGGCAGCGACAGGCCTTCCCGCATGATCGCTCCCGCAGCGGTGCACCACGATGGCCTCTCCGACACGCTGCTGACCGTCGACGACGCGACGTTCGTGCGCGGAGACACCGTGATCCTGGACCACGTGAGCCTCACCGTCCGGCGTGCCGAGCGCTGGGCGCTGATCGGTCCGAACGGCGCGGGCAAGTCCACACTGATCTCGCTCCTGGCCGCGACCGCTCACCCCAGCCGTGGCACGGTCGACGTGCTCGGCTACCGGCTGGGCCGCGTGGACATGCGCGAACTGCGCGCCCACGTGGGTCTCGTGACGTCACGCCATCCGCTCACGAGCGCGTTGGATGCCATGTCCGTGGTCCTCACGGGGGCGACGGGCACGCTCGAGCTGGTGCCTCGCTGGCCTCCGACGCCCGAGCAGACCAGTCGCGCGCGTGCGCTGCTCACCCAGTTCGGGCTCGATCCCGACCGCGGGCTGCGGTGGTCCACGATGTCCCAAGGAGAACGTGGCAGGACCCTCATCGCGCGGGCGCTGATGCCCGACCCTGCGGTGCTGCTTCTCGACGAGGCCACGACCGGCCTGGATGTCGCGGCACGCGAGCAGCTGCTCACCACACTCGACGGACTGTCGCGCTCCCACCCCGCGCTCGGCACCGTGACCGTGACCCACCACTTCGAAGAGCTCCCTGCGTCCACCACGCACGCGATGCTGCTGCGCGAGGGCCGGGTGGTCGCGTCAGGTGATGCCGGCGCGGTGCTCACCTCGGCGGCCGTCAGCGAGGCCTTCGCCCACCCCATCGAGATCACGCGGACCAACGGCCGCTGGACCGCGCGCGCCGCATCGGCCGGCTAGGCGCGTCCGGCGACCATCACGGGCCGTCGACGACCAGCCACGGCACCTGGAGCTCGTCCGGCGTCAGCGAGCCGTGCATGCCCACCAGCGCCATCGACTTGGCGGACTGCGTGCGCGAGTCCACGACGATGGCCCTGCCCGCCATCGCGACCACGACGTCGCCGACCCTCTCGGCCACCTCGTCGAGCAGCTCTCCGAACAGCGCGTCCTCACGGGCCTCGGCGCGCGTCCACACCATCGCGTGGCCCGCGAGCGTCTCGCGCCAGCGTGCTGCGACCTCCGCCGGGTCGACCCCGGGCACCGTGTGGACGTGCAGTGCGCGGGGCTCCCCTGCGATGAGAGCGACGCCGTCGCGCAGCGCGGGCTCGTCCGCGACGTCCCACCGGGCCGCGCCCGGCACGTCGACCATGCCGTGGTCCGCGGTGACGACCATGGTCGCATCGGCCGGCAGACCCGCCGCCAGCCGGCGCAGCTCGCGGTCCGCGTCCTCAAGCGCCGCCACCCATTCCTCGGAGCCCCAGCCGTGCTGGTGACCGGCGGCGTCGATCTCGCCCCAGTAGCAGTAGGACACTCCGGGAGCGCGGGCGGTGGCCAACGCCACGTCGATGCGCTCCGAGAGTCGTTCGGCGCCGACGAAGCGGCCGCCGCGCAGCACCGCCTGAGTGAGTCCGGAGCCTGCGAAACGTCGCCGCCCCAGAGTGGTCACCGAGAACCCGTCCGCGGCCGCACTCTCGAGGAGCGAGGGCTGCCGCTGCCACTCGACAGCGTCGTAGGCCCCCTCCCACGACACCAGGTTCGCGAGGGCGCCCGTGCGCGGGTTGCGGGCGGTATAGCCCGTGAGCCCCGTGCGACCGGACGGCTGCCCCGTGCCGAACAGTGCCAGGGACGCCGCCGTCGTGGTGGGGTACCCGGCGGTGATCACCCCCTGCTCGGCCGAGCGCAGGAAGGGAGCGTGACCGCGTCGCGCTTCCAGGCCCAGGTGCCCGAGTCCATCGAGCAGCACCACGACCACGTGGCGCGCGGGGGCCAGGCCCAGCCGCTTGCGGTCCGCGTCAGCGTCGCGGTGGGTCACCACGTGACCGGCGCCGATCGCCGACAGCGCGGCCGGCAGCACCGCTCCCAGCTCGCGCCCGCCGTAGTCGGGCATGCTCAGACCGAGCGCGGCGAGCTCGGCCGCCCGGCTCACCCGCGGGGCCCGATGGCGCGCTGCAGGGTGGCCGCGAAGTCCTCGAGAGCGCGGACCGTCTCCACGCCGTCGGCGATCGCGCTCACCCGCACCAGGGTGTCGTCGCCGGTGATGCCGCCCGTGTACCCGTGGTCGGCGTCGCAGTTCTCGTCGCCGCACGTCGCCGGCTCGAGCTCGACGCGGGAGTGGACTCCCCAGCCGACGGCCAGGACGAGTTCGCTGGGCGAGTCGCCGTCGCTGAAGTTCTCGGGGTGATGCACGACGTGCGTCATCGCCATGTTCGAGATGCCGGCGAGCAGCGCCGTCTCGACAGTCGCGGAGGCCTCGTGCGCGCCCTCGGCGCTGTGGCCCGAGCCGTCGTCCATGTGGACGCGGATGAGCCGGGTCTCCGTCACGACGAGGACCGTCATGTGCCGGCGCACCTCGCGGTCGTCGAAGGTCGTCTCGGCATGCACGAAGTGCGCGGTCACCGACTCATCCCGGATCGCGGTGCGGAGCACGGAGTTCGCGAGGGCCGGGTAGTACCCGGCGACGGCGACCGCTTGGTCGAGCGTGTGAGACATGGCGGCTATTCTTCCACTTCACCGGCAGGGTCACCACTCACGCCGCGTGGCACCGCCGTGGCGGGCGGGCGCGGCGCGACAATGCCTGCAGCCCCCGACCGCAGATTGCAAGGAGAGACATGGCCGCCGCGCCCGATGCGCACATCACGGACATCGACGTCAGCGCCGAGATGGAGACGTCGTTCCTGGAGTACGCGTACTCGGTCATCTACTCGCGGGCCCTGCCCGATGCGCGCGACGGTCTCAAGCCCGTCCAGCGGCGCATCATCTACTCGATGGGCGAGATGGGCCTGCGCCCCGACCGCGCCCATGTGAAGTCCTCGCGCGTGGTCGGCGAGGTCATGGGAAAGCTGCACCCCCACGGCGACACTGCCATCTACGACGCACTCGTGCGCATGGCGCAGCCGTTCTCCCTGCGGCTGCCGCTCGTGGACGGCCACGGCAACTTCGGCTCCCTCGACGACGGCCCCGCCGCATCGCGATACACCGAAGCCCGCATGGGGCCCGCCGCCCGGTCGATGCTCGCGGACCTCGACGAGGACGTCGTCGATCTGGTCCCCAACTACGACAACAAGCTCACCCAGCCGTCGGTGCTGCCCGCGGCGATCCCGAACCTGCTCGTCAACGGCGCCTCCGGCATCGCGGTGGGCATGGCGACCAACATGGCACCGCACAACCTGGTGGAGGTCGTCTCCGCGGCCCGCCACCTGCTCGCCAACCCCAAGGCGGACCTCGACGAGCTGATGCGGTTCGTCCCCGGCCCCGACCTTCCCGGCGGCGGCAAGATCGTCGGTCTGGACGGTGTGCGCCAGGCCTACGAGACCGGCAAGGGCGCGTTCAAGACGCGCGCGACGAGCCGCATCGAGAAAGTCACGCCCCGCCGCCAAGGCATCGTCGTCACCGAGCTGCCGTACCTGGTGGGCCCCGAGAAGGTGATCGAGAAGATCAAGGACGCGGTGTCGGCGAAGAAGCTCGAGGGCGTCACCGCGGTCACGGACCTCACGGACCGCAAGCACGGCCTTCGCCTGGTGATCGAGATCAAGAACGGCTTCAATCCTGAAGCAGTCCTCGAGCGGCTCTACAAGGTCACGCCGCTCGAAGAGTCGTTCTCGATGAACAACGTCGCCCTCGTCGCCGGTGAGCCCCGCACGCTCGGCCTCAAGGAGATGCTGCAGGTCTGGGTGGACCACCGCATCGCGGTCGTCAAGCGCCGCTCCGAGCACCGCCTGCAGGCCCGCCGCGACCGCCTCCACCTGGTGGACGGTCTCCTGGTCGCCATCCTCGACATCGACGATGTCATCCAGATCATCCGCTCGTCCGAGGACGCGAGCGAGGCGCGCGAGCGCCTCCGCACCGCCTTCGACCTCTCCGAGATCCAGGCCGACTACATCCTCGAGCTGCGCCTGCGCCGCCTCACCAAGTTCTCGCGGCTCGAGCTCGAGAACGAGAAGTCGCAGCTGCTCGCCGAGATCGCCGAGCTGGAGGAGATCCTCGGGTCCCCCACCCGACTGCGCGAGGTCGTCGGCCTCGAGATGGATGCCGTCGCCGCGGAGTACGGCACGCCGCGCCGCACCATTCTGCTGGCCGAGGCGGGAGTCGTGTCGTCGGCCGCCTCTACGCCTGGCGCATCGGCCGCCGCACCCCTGGAGGTGGAGGACACCCCCTGCTACGCGCTGCTGTCCGCGACCGGGCTGGTCGCCCGCACCGCCGACGACACGCTGCCCACTCGCGACGGCCGGCGCAGCTCCCACGACGTGCTGCGCGCCGCCATCCCCGCATCGGCCCGCGCCGACGTGGGCGTCGTCACCACGCAGGGCCGCATCCTCCGGCTGTCGCTGCTCGAGGTCCCCGCTCTCGCCCCCACCAGCGAGCCGCCGTCACTCGGAGGCGGCAGCCCCGTCGCCGAACTGGTGACGCTCGACAAGGGCGAGGAGGCGGTGACTCTCGTTCCGCTGAGCGCCGAGATTCCCCTGGCGCTCGGCACGGCCGCCGGAATCGTCAAGCGGGTGAAGCCCGAGCCCGCGCCCAATAAGGACGCCTGGGAAGCCATCGCGCTCCAGGACGGCGACGTGGTGGTCGGGGCGGCGCTCGCGCCCGACGATGCCACGCTCGTGTTCGTCGCCGATGACGGCCCGCTGCTGCACTTCGCCGCGGAGAAGGTGCGCGCACAAGGACGGTCGGGTGGCGGCATCAGCGGGATCAAGCTGACCCCGGGCCGGCGTGCCGTGTACTTCGGCGTCGTGGACAGCCCGGCCGATGCGGTGGTCGTCACGATCGCGGGCTCCTCGACGGCTCTGCCCGGCACGACGCCGGGCTCAGCGAAGGTCACCCCCTTCACCGAGTACCCGGGCAAGGGCCGCGCGACGGGCGGGGTGCGCGCGCACCGGTTCCTGAAGGGCGAGGACGCCTTGATGCTGGCGTGGGTGGGCACCGCTCCCCCACGCGCGACATCGGGTGCGGGCCAGCCGGTCGACCTGCCGGCGGAGCCTGGCCGTCGGGACGGCTCCGGCGTGCCGCTGAAGGCCCCCGTGCACGGCATCGGCTGACGGAACCCCTGCGGGCACGCGTCAGTGGTCGAAGGCCCACTCGCGGTCGGTGACGAGCTTGGCGCCCACCAGGCCCACCATGATGGACAGCACCACCAGGATGACCTGGAGGATGCCTGCCGTCGCGGCCGCGAAGTCGCCGCCGTTCAGCGCGACGAGCGCCTGGTGCGCGGAGACGCCGGGGATCATCACCAGCACTGCAGGAACCGACAGCGTGATCACCGGGAACCGGCCGCGCCACGACGCGGCGGCTGCGAGCACGCCCACCAGCAGGCACGCCATCGCCGTCGCGGCCTGGACGGGCACGTCGGCGTCGATGGCCGCCATGCGGATCGTGTTCGCCACCATGCCGATGGCGGCCGCGGTCACGCCGATGCGCCAAGGGCTGTTGAACATGAACGCGAAGCCGGCCACGCCGACGGCGGAGGCGCCGGCCCAGATCACCAGCTGCCACCCGAGCGCGATCTCGGCGTCGACGCGCGGACCGGTCGACAGGCTCGACAGCAGCGATACCGCCCACACGCTCACGCCGGCGGCCATCGTGATCATGGTGCCGAAGGCGATGCGCTGGATGCCTGACTGAAGGTCCATCTTCGCCATGTCGAGCGCCCCGGTAATGAGGGCGAATCCGGGGAGCAGGAACAGCACTGACGAGATGTAGCCGGCGGCATGGGTGTCGAGCGCGGCGCCCGTCGAGTTCAGGATCGCGATGCCCGCCACGTAGACGAGGGCCGCGACCGCGGCGGCCGCCAGCGTGGTACCGAACGGGTTGAATCCACGGTGGTGAAGGGCACGGCGCGTGAGCTGGCCGAGCGCGGCGGCGATGAACACTGCGGCGACCTCCCACGGCATCGCGTGGTTCAGCACCGCGAAGGCGGCGCATGCCACTCCCGCGAAGGAGGCGTTCGCCACGTCCGGGTAGAGACTCCCCCGCTCCTCGATCTCGTCGAGCGCGCGGTGGATCTCGGTCGCCGTCGTCCGCTCCGGAAGGGTCCGTCGCAATCGGTCGAGGTGCGCAAGACGGTCGCTGTTGACGGCGAACGAGCGGTTCTCGGCGACCTCGGTCCGGAAGATGCGTCCGCGGTGCGAGGTCGCCGCAATGTCGGTCAGCGCGACCTGGTTCACATGGGTGTCGACGCCGAGCGACGCGGCGACGGCCCGCATCGCCTGCTTGACGCGGTAGCTCGCGGTCCCCGCCGCCAGCATCATCCGACCAGTGCGGATGATCGCGCCCGACTGCTCGATGAGCGAGACGGGCTCGAGGGACTCCTCGGGGTCGACGGCCGCCCGCACCTGGGTGTCGTCGATCTCGTGCTCGGGCGTGTCCGCGGAGTCTGTCACGACGTCATTGTGTCGCACCTGCTCCGACAAGGGCCAGGACCAAGAGTCCGTGTCGGGGAGCCCCCGCCGTCAGCGGCTGATCGGCCCCGCCGCCAACCGCGCGTCGGCGATAGCCTCCCACTGCCGCGCGCGCCTGCGCGCCTCGAGGACGACGCTGCCGCTCATGATCGCCGTCACCGCCGCGCCGGCGGTCGCTCCGCGCCTGCCCGCCAGTCCGAAGGCGATCGTGGCGACCGAGCTGACGAGTGCCATGCCCGCGACTCCCACGTAGGAACGCGCATAGGCCTTGAGCTCCGCGACGGCGGCGACATCGTCGCACGCGAGGATGGCGTCGGTGTAGCGCCGAGTCAACGGGACGGGTCCCAGAGGCGAGCGGCCCATGTCGGGAAGGGACGCGTCGCGTTCGAGGTACATCGGCACGCCCCACACTGCTGCCGCATCGAGGTGGCCCATCTGTCGTCTCCTTGCGTCGTGGCGAGATTCGGTGGCGTCGCATCGGTGCGCGCGTCTGGGCAAACACGCGAGGGCCGGGGCTTCTTCCCCCGATGCCGGCACGCACCGTGACTCAGTCCTCGATGAGCTCCGCGAAGACCACCACGTTGTCGTCGAAATGGCCAGTGCTGGAGTCGAACTCGCCGCCGCACGTGATGAGGCGAAGCTCCGGGGCGTCAGTGTTCGCGTACACCGCCACGGTGGGGAACTCGTTCTTGGGGTGCTGCTCGAGCCTGGTGACTTCGAACTCCACCTCGTCCCCGTCCTCCTGGTGCACGGTGAAGACGTCGCCCGCCTCGAGCTCGGTGAGGCGGAAGAACACCGAAGGATCGCCGTTCCAGCTGACGTGACCCGCGATCACGGCGGGGCCGACGGCGCCGGGTCGCGGACCTCCTTCGAACCATCCGGCGAGGTCAGTGTCGACGGGCGTCGCGAGGCTGCCGTCGTCGAGGGTCCCCAGCTGCTCGAGTGACGTCTCGACATCGATCTGCGGGATCGACAGCGCGACAGGAAGCGCCTGCGCCGGTCGCTCCGCGACCTCGACCTCCGGTGCGGCCGATGCGGGCGCGGGCACTGCAGGCGCCGTCACCGTCGTCGGTGCTGGCGATGGAGCGCTGGCGGTCGGCTCGGCGGGTGACGCGGCGAGCGGTGGGGGCGCGTCGACCTGAAGCGCATCCACGGCGACGGCTGCGGCTCCGATGGTCAGCAGCCCACATGCCGCCGCGAGGCTGAGCGCGGTGCGTCGTGTCATGGTCTGGTCCCTCCTGAATGCCCGATAGCCGGCCCGAACCCGCCATGCGGCGAGCCCGGGCCAGCGGTCCGTGGGGGCGTGCTGCTACTGCTGCACGCGACGTCGGCTGTACGCGGCGAAGCCAAGCCCCGCGACAGCGGTGGCGGCAGCGGCCGAGCCGAACACGACGGCGGTCGAGGTGTCCGCAGCCGCGTCACCCGTGTCGACGCCACCGATGGGAGCCGCCGACTGTGCGTCGCCGAACTCGCCGCAGGCGGCGGGGATGGTGGCCTCGAGCGGGAGGGAGTCATCGAGCGAGGAACGTGCCTCGCCGTCGTACTCACCTGAGCCGTCGATGTCGAAGCCGTGCTGGACGAGGTGCATGTTCGTCAGCGAGCCGGCGATGTCCTCGGACACCTCGAAGGTGCGGCTGTAGTCGAGGTTGCCGTCGGCATCCGCGACCGGGAAGCGGTCCACCGCGAGTGCGGAGTCGCCGGAGGTGTCGCCCTCGGTCGTCAGCGAGACCATCACGCCACCGTAGAGCGAGGCGGCCTCGACGGTGCTCAGGAGTCCATCGCCGTCCTCGTCGAGCTCGTCGACATCGTCAGGCGTGGGGCACATGAACTCCGTGCCGTCCGTCGCACCGTGCAGGTGCTGGGCGTGCGGGGCGTTGGGCGTGAAGCCCGTGCCTTCGATGTCGACGCGGACCGTGGTGCCGTCGACGGTGACCATCGCGGTCGACTCGGCGCCCGAGCCGTTGAGCTCGTCCAGCGTCGCGTTGTATCCCTCAGCAGCGACGGCGCCCGAGGCACCTGCCGCAATGAACGCGGCCGTTCCCGCCGCTACGAGAGTGGATCGCAGAATCCTCATGTTGCTTCCTTCCGTCGAGGACCGGCAATCTGCCGGACCTTCCCGGAAAGCCCGCTGCCGCGCCCCCATTGACGCGGCTGCAAGGACTCTCCACCCGGGGTTCGCCTGGGGTGGAGAGACGGATTGGTCGGATGGCTACATGTCGATGCGTGCGGCGTCGAGGGACTCGGCGCCCGCGACGATGAAGTCGCGACGGGGTGCCACTTCGTTGCCCATGAGCAGTTCGAAGACGCGCTCGGCGCTCTCCGCATGTTCTGCGGTGATGCGGCGGAGCATCCGGTGCTCGGGATCCATGGTGGTCTCCGCGAGCTGATCGGCGTCCATCTCGCCCAGGCCCTTGTAGCGCTGGATCTCGTCCTTGTAGCGACGGCCGGAGCGCTTGAGGTCGCGCAGGGTCTCGTTGAGTTCCTTCTCGGAGTACGTGTAGATGTACTCCTTCTCCCGCCTGGGCGACCCCATCACTTCGACGCGGTGCAACGGCGGGACGGCCGCGTAGACGCGTCCGGCGTCGACGAGGGGGCGCATGTAGCGGAAGAACAGCGTGAGCAGCAGGGTTCGGATGTGAGCGCCGTCGACATCGGCGTCCGTCATCAGGATGATCTTGCCGTACCGCGCCTGCTCGAGGTCGAAGCTGCGTCCCGAGCCCGCGCCCAAAACCTGGATGATCGACGCGCACTCGGCATTGTGGAGCATGTCCGTCACGGACGCCTTCTGCACGTTGAGGATCTTCCCTCGGATCGGCAGCAGTGCCTGGAAGTCGGACTGTCGTGCGAGCTTCGCGGTGCCGAGCGCCGAGTCTCCCTCGACGATGAACAGTTCCGACTGCTCGATGTCGTTGGACCGGCAGTCTGCCAGCTTCGCGGGCAGGGACGAGGTCTCGAGCGCATTCTTGCGCCGGGAGATCTCCTTCTGCTTGCGTGCGGCGATGCGTGCGCGCATCTCGGCCACGATCTTCTCGAGCACGGTGTTCGCCTGCGCCTTCGTGTCCCGCTTGGGCGAGGACAGGATGGCCATCAGCTCCTGCTCCACGACCTTGGAGACGATGCCACGCACGGGCCCCGTACCCAGGACCTCCTTGGTCTGCCCTTCGAACTGCGGCTCGGGGATCCGCACGGTGACGATGGCGGTCAGTCCCGCCATGATGTCGTCCTTCTCCACCCGCTCGGCGCCGTCCTTGCCCGTGAGCTTGAGGCGCCGTGCGTTGGTCTCGATGACCTTGCGCATCACCTTCGTGAGCCCGGCCTCGAACCCCGCGTGGTGCGTGCCGCCCTTGGGTGTGGCGATGATGTTGACGAAGGATCGCACCTCGGTCTCGTAACCGTTGCCCCACCTCAGCGCGACATCGACGAGGCAGTCACGCTCGATGTCCTCCGACACCAGGGTGCCGTCGTTCTTGAGCACGGGCACGGTCTCGCGGAACGTTCCGGAGCCCTTGAGCTCCCACGTGTCGGTGACCGCGACATCGTGCCCGATGAAGTCCACGAAGTCCTTGGGCCCGCCGTCGAACTTGAAGCTCTCCTCGGTGGGCTCGAGCGGGTTGCGCTCGTCCCGCACCGTGAGCGTGAGGCCCGGCACGAGGAAGGCGGTCTGACGCGCGCGGTCGATGAGGTCCTCGAACGTGAACTGCGCGCTCTTGTTGAAGATCTGGCGATCCGCCCAGTAGCGGATGCGCGTGCCGGTGCGTCCCTTGGGGACCTTGCCGATGGTGTCGAGCTTCGAACCAGTGACGAACGGCGCGAAGTCGGAGTCCGGACTGGGACCTGCGGCCGGATCGTTCCACTGCCCCGGCTCCCCGCGCCTGAACGCCATGTGGTGCGTGGCGCCACCCCGGTCGACCCACACGTCGAGGCGCTCGCTGAGCGCGTTCACCACGGACGCGCCGACGCCGTGGAGGCCACCGGAGGCGGCGTAGGAGCCGCCGCCGAACTTGCCGCCCGCGTGGAGCTTGGTCATGACGACCTCGACGCCGGTCAGTCCCGTCTTCGGCTCGATGTCGATCGGGATGCCGCGACCGAAGTCGCGGACCTCCACCGAGTTGTCAGGGTGCAGGATGATCTCGATCGAGTCGCCGTGCCCGCCGAGAGCCTCGTCGACAGAGTTGTCGATCACCTCCCACAGGCAGTGCATGAGCCCACGGGAGTCGGTCGTGCCGATGTACATTCCCGGGCGCTTGCGCACCGCCTCAAGGCCCTCGAGGACGGACAGGTGTCGTGCGGAGTAGTCTGATGCAGCCACGGACCCAAGGATAGGCGGACCCGACGACCAGCCGATGCGGGCGCGCCGCACGGCCGAGCGCGGCCGGCGGCGGGTGTCGCCCACGACAGTCCGTCGCGGAATCCACCGCCCCCACGCCCCGTTGTCCTCGGCGAAGGAGGTCTCCATGACGACTGTGCATCACGGCCATGCCGCGCGTTCCGACCGTGTGCGCCAAGTCACGGTCCTGCTCGGTGCCGCGCTTGCGATCGCCGGCGCCGCCTGGGGCGCGGGCGCCTTCGGAGGCACGCCGATCGCCGAGGCGTCGGGAGGCGCTGTCGCTGCGGACGCGACCCTGCTCGCCCCCGCATCGTCTGCCTTCGGCATCTGGAGCGTGATCTATGCCGGACTCGCAGTATTCGCCGTCTATCAGGTGCTGCCCGGCCGCGCCGCGGACCCGCGCCTGCGTGCCGTCGCGTGGCCGGTCCTGCTGTCCATGGTGCTCAACGCCGCGTGGATCGGGGCTGTCCAGGCCGGGTGGCTCTGGGCCTCAGTCGGCGTCATCGCCGTGCTCGTCGCGGTCCTTGCCCGCGTGGCAGTGATCCTGGTGCGGATCGCCCCATCCTCGTGGAAGGACCGCATCACCACCGATGTACCGGTGGGTCTCTACCTCGGTTGGGTCTCGGTGGCCACCGCCGCGAACATCGCGGCCGCCGGGCGGGACTCGCTGGGGGCGGCTCCTGCCGATGGCGCGGTGTTCGCCGTTCTCGTGCTGGTCGCCGTCGCAGTGATCGCGGTGGCGTTCGCGGTGAGAATGCGTCGCAGGCCCGCACTCGTCGTCGCCACGGGCATTGCGATGGCCTGGGGACTGGCGTGGATCGCTGCCGCACGTGGAGAGGGAGACCCTCAGAGCCTGATCGTCATGTGGGCCGCCGGCCTCGCCGCGGTCGCGGCATTCTGCGCGCCCTTCGCCGTGTTCGACTTCGCCCGGGACCGTGCACCCCGACCACCCGCACCAGGGCGGCCGACGCGCTAGTCCGTGGGACGGTTGCGCACCGTCGTCATGGCGATGTTGTCATCCTTGACGAAGAATCCCAGGTCGTCGTAGATCCCGCGACCCATGGGGCTGGCGTGGAGCTCGACCACCTCGATGCCCCTCTTGTCCGTCTCATGAAGCAGCGCCTCCATGACCAGCCGCGCGTAGCCCTTGCGCTGGTGCTGAGGCGCCGTCGAGACCCACTGGACGTATCCCATGTGATGGGCGAGCGCGCCTGGCCTCGGCAGGCGGGGCGCAATGTTGACGAGACCGCAGCAGGCGAGACCGCCTTCTGGCGCATCGATCACCATGCCGATGAGGTCGCGGCCCAGCCGGTCGCGGACGACGCGGGTCGCGTCGACGGCCCACATCGGGGTCGGCTTGGCGCCCACCGCCTTATACATGAGCGCGCCGAGATGCACGATCTCGGCCGCATCGGCCGATGTCGCGAGCCTGACGGCGCTCACGTCAGCGCCAGACGACTGCGATGACGAGGTTCACGAGCGTGAGGACTCCCACGGCCTGCCATGCCCAGCCTGCGCGATCGCCGCGCTTAGCACCGACCTCTGCGATGCCTGCGACGGCCAGTGCGACCACCAGCTTGAAGGCGAGCTTCACATGATCGGGCTCGTTGTCTCCGGCGAACGCGACGGCCGCGAGCGCGAGACCCGTCACGATCTGTGCGCGCGCTCCCCACAGCATCACGGTGGTGACGCGCTTGGCCTGGTGACGCCACTGCTCCAGGAACGGGCCCAGGATCGCCGCCAATCCGATGAAGTGCAGGATCAACAGGGCGTAACGCAGCGCGTTCATGGTTTCCAATCTCTCGTGATGACGCCCCGATGCTATCGCGCCGCCTCGAGCCGGTGGTCAGAAACGCCCACGTAGCATGAGCGCGTGACTTCACCCCTGGCACACCGCCGCTCCCCCGCGATCGGCGCCGGCGCCGTGCTCACAGGCGCCTTCCTGTTCGGATTCAACGGGTCGATGGCGAAAGTCGTCATGCAGGCGGGCATCACTCCCGAGCAGCTCACCTTCTTCCGGGTGCTCGGGACGGCTGTCATCGCGGCCGGTGTGCTTCTCGCCACCGACCGTTCCCAGTTCCGGCTCCCCCGCCGCGACATCGCCTGGTTCGCCGCGCTGGGGATCGGCGGCCTCGCGATCGTGCAATGGCTGTACTCCGTCGCGATCTCGCTTCTGCCCGTCGGCGTCGCGCTGCTCTTCGAGTACACGGCGGTGGTGCTGATCGCTCTGTTCGCATGGGCCGTCTTCAAGGAACGCGTCCATCCACGCCTGTGGGGCGCGATCGTCGCTGTGCTCGTCGGCCTCGCGATCGTGGCGCAGGTCTGGAACTCGCCGCTGTCTGGACTGGGTGTGGTGGCCGCGCTCGGCGCAGCCGTCGCGTATGCCTTCTACTTCCTTGCCGGAGAACGCTCTGTCGCTGGCCGGCCCGCGATGGCGGTCGCGTTCTGGGCGGGCACCTTCGCCACAGCGTTCTGGCTGCTGCTGTCGCGCTGGTGGGCCATCCCTGCCGGATCTCTCGGTGATCCGGTGTCGTTCGGCGGCAGCCTCGACCACATCGCGGCACCGATGTGGGTGCCATTGCTGCTCATCGTGGTCCTGGGCGGGTTCGCGCCCTTCACGCTCATCTTCATCTCGTTGCGGCACATCAGCGCCACCGCATCAGGGATCCTCGCCTCGTCCGAGGTGCTGTTCGCCTTCGCGGTCGCATGGGCGTGGCTGGGCGAGTCGCTCAGTCCGGGTCAGCTCATCGGCGCAGCCATCGTGCTCGTGGGAATCGTCGTGGCGCAGACGGCTCGCCAACGCAAGCAGGACGAGCCGGTACCAGAAGCGTTCGGTGCCGGCGTCCCGCCCGAGGCGCCCTAGCCGGAGACGACGACGGGCGCCGCCCTCGGAAGAGGTCGGCGCCCGTCGTACGCGACGTCAGGTTCAGTCGAGGTAGTCCCGCAGCACCTGCGAGCGCGACGGGTGACGCAGCTTCGACATCGTCTTCGATTCGATCTGCCGGATGCGCTCACGCGTGACGCCGAACACGCGCCCGATCTCGTCGAGAGTCTTCGGCTGGCCGTCCGTGAGCCCGAACCGCATGCCCACGACTCCGGCCTCACGCTCGCTGAGCGTGTCCATGACCTTGGTGAGCTCCTCCTGCAGCAGGGTGAAGCCCACTGCGTCGGCGGGCACGACGGCCTCGGAGTCCTCGATCAGGTCGCCGAACTCGCTGTCGCCGTCCTCGCCGAGCGGGGTGTGCAGCGAGATCGGCTCGCGCCCGTACTTCTGCACCTCGACGACCTTCTCGGGCGTCATGTCGAGCTCGCGGGCGAGCTCCTCGGGGGTGGGCTCGCGGCCCAGGTCCTGGAGCATCTGGCGCTGCACTCGCGCCAGCTTGTTGATGACCTCGACCATGTGCACCGGGATGCGGATGGTGCGCGCCTGGTCCGCCATGGCACGGGTGATCGCCTGACGAATCCACCAGGTGGCGTAGGTCGAGAACTTGTAGCCCTTGGTGTAGTCGAACTTCTCGACGGCACGAATCAGGCCGAGGTTGCCCTCCTGGATGAGGTCGAGGAACAGCATGCCGCGCCCGGTGTAGCGCTTCGCAAGCGACACGACCAGACGCAGGTTCGCCTCGAGCAGGTGGTTCTTGGCGTGGCGCCCGTCGTTCGAGATCCACTGGAGCTCACGGCGCATCGCGGCCGAGATCTTCTCGCCGGCGGCGAGCTTCTCCTCGGCGAACAGTCCGGCCTCGATGCGCTTGGCGAGGTCCACCTCCTGCTCAGCGTTCAGCAGCGCGACCTTGCCGATCTGCTTCAGGTAGTCCTTCACGGGGTCCGCCGTGGCTCCGGCGGTCATCACCTGCTGCACGGGGGCGTCGTCCTCGGCGTGGCCGAGCACGAAACCGGCCTTCTCGTCGTCCTCGTCGGCCTCGTCTGCGTCCGCGCCCTTGGCGTCCTTCTCCGTGGCCTCGTCGGGATCAGCGTCCTTGGCGGCCTCGTCCTTCGCCGCGGCCGAGGCGCGGCGGGAGCGCGCGGGGGCCGCCTTGGTCGCGCGAGCCTTCGTCGTGGCGGCCTTCGCGGGCGCCTTCTTGGCTGCGGACGTGCCCGCGCTATCGGTGGTCTCGTCCGCCTCGGGTGCGGACTCGGCTGCCGTCGAGGACGACGCCTTCTTCACTGCGGGGGTCTTACGGGCGCTGGAAGCGGCTGCGGTAGTCGTGGCCTTCTCCTTCATATCGGCCGCCGTGAGGCGGACGCGGGCGAGGTGGTGCTGCCCTGTCGGGTGCGGACGCGCGATGCGCCAGCCGTACGTCGTGGGTTCTGCGCGGTCGTCACCGAGCCGCCGAAGCGTTCGGCTGAGGTGGTGGGCACTGCAAACCTCTCAGATGGGAATCGGGAGCTAGGAGGCTCCTTCCGCCTCGCGCAAATCCATTAAAGTATAACGTCGATGTCAAGGCATCCGTTCCCGCCGCTCGCACTCACGCGCGCGACCCCGGACCGGGGGCATGGGTCCACGCGGGGGCGACTCTCGCATCGGTCACATCATGCACGAGCCGAGCGAGCGAGTAGTCCGGATCGCGTCGCAGGGCCGCCAGAGCCGAGTGCTGAGCGCCGGCCATGTCCCCTGACCACCACAGCACCACCGCCACGAGCGCGAGCACTGGGGCATGCTCGCGGCGCCGCGCATGAGCCAGCAGACGCCGACACCACCGGACGGATGCCGTCACTGCCGCGGGGTCGGGTGGTTCCCGGCCCGGATCGCGCATCGCCCCATCCAGCACGCCGGCGACAGCGGGAGACTCGCGCCCGAACAAAGTGTCCGCGATCGCATCATCAGAGCCGCCAAGCCACTGCACGATGAGCGCATCCCGCACGCGGACGTCCTGCAGCCCCGCGATGGCGCGGCCGATCTCCGGCGCTGTCGCGTTCAGTGGAAACGACTCAGCGCACCGCTGCCAGGAGTCGCAGCGCCACACGTCCAGCCCGTCCGCCCTCCTGCCCCACCAGCGGTCAGCGGCTCGCGCCGCGCTGCGTCGACGTGACGACGTCGCACGATCGTCCTCATCCTCCGTCAAGGAATGCGCGAGAGCACTCGCGGACACCGGGGCGACAGCGCCGCGCGTGCGCCACGGAACGGGGCGGCCTCCGACCGGGCAGCACACCGGGTCCGCGCATCCGGGGCTGAGGTACCGGTCGCCGTCGCAGGCCCAGACATCGACTCGCTCGACCGCCGCCTCGACCGCGGGGCGCAACGCGTCCACAGCGGGACACGCGAGCGACACGTCGTCGGTGGTGAACGTCACCAAGAACGCTCGCCGGGCCGATGCGGCGCGCAGACGGGCGGCGATGGCCCGCCCCAGCGAGGCCGCCATCTCCGCCACGCGGGCATCGTTGCGGTCGACCCGCAACGCGGCGACCACCTCGCCGGCGCCGTCCAGTCCCACGGCCACGACCGACTCGCGCGGTGTGAAGCCCACGAGGGTGGGGATGGCGGCGATCAGCTCGCCCGGTCCTGTCAGGTGTCGTGTCTGCATGCGTGCATCGTGGAGGCGATGCACGGCGCCTCGCACCACCAGGGGTGTCGAACTGTGGAGGCCGATTGCACGCGCGGCGATGGGGACGCGAGCGCCTAGGCTGAACGGGTGAATGACGAGATCGCCCGCTGGAAGTCGGAGACCGACCACGCCATCTCCGCCGCTCTCGACGAGCAGGGCAGCGCAGGCGCGGTGCTCGGCCCGCTTGCCGACGAGCTGCTGTCCCCCCTGCGTGACGTGTCGACAGGCGGCAAGCGTGTCCGAGCCCTCCTGCTGCTGGCCGCCCACGCGTCCTTCGGCGGCGCTCACGCGCCAGCGGCCACGGGTGTCGCCGCGGCGCTGGAGCTCTTCCAGACCGCCGCGCTCGTCCACGACGACGTGCTGGACGGTTCGGATACGAGGCGCGGCAGGCCAGCGACGCACCGACGGGTGCAGGCCCTCCACCAGGAGCGGGGCTGGCACGGCGACGCGGCCGCCTTCGGCGAGGCGGGAGCCGTGCTCGCGGGGGACCTCGCGCTCATGTGCTGCCAGCGTGCGCTGCGTGAAGCGCTCACCACCCTCCCGGCCGCAACCGCGCACACCGTATCCGGACTCTTCTCCGACATGGCGGACATCGTGACGCTCGGCCAGTACGCCGATATGCGCGCGGCGGCGGCTCCGCTCGCGGCGCTCGGCGACCAGGAGACAGAGATTCGGGACGTGATGCGAGCCAAGACCGCCTCCTACACGGCGGAGTTCCCCCTCGCGCTCGGGGCCGCTCTTGCAGGCGCCGACTCGGGGACCATCGCGGCCATGCGCGAGGCTGGCCTGTCGCTGGGCCACGCCTTCCAGCTCAGGGACGACCTGCTCGGACTCACCGGCTCCCCCGCACAGACGGGCAAGCCCGCAGGGGACGACGTGAGAGAAGGCAAGCGCACGCTCGTGATGTGGCGGGCATGGGGCGGCACCGACGACGAGGGACGCGCGGTGATTGCCGCGACGCTGGGCGACCGTGCCGCCTCCGATCATGACGTGGCACGCGTCCTCGACGTCGTCAGCCGCACCGACGCGGTGCGCTGGTCGGAGGCGGAGATCGCTGCGGCGGCGGCCCATGCACGAGCGACGATCGTCGCTCAGCGCCCCACGTCCCGGGGCGGCGCGGCTTTGGAGTCGCTCATCACCATGGCGGTCGACCGCACCGCCTGAGCGCTAGAGCTGCGCCTGAGCCGCTCTGCGGACAGGAGCACGACGGCCTTCGCGCATCGCTGCGAGAGGCGTCGTCCCCAGCTCCTCTGATGGCTCCAGCAGCCAGCGAAGGATCTCTTCGTCGGAGAAGCCTCCGTCGGCGAGGACCGTGATGGTGCCCCTCAGCGTCGGCAGGACCCGCGGGCCCTCGTCCGCGGACTCGTCGATGAACCCCTCCGGCAGCTGCCACGCCTGCGACTCGCCTCGCCTCTCAGCCACGAGGGCGCGCTCGCGCAGCAGTTCACGCACGCGAGCGGCAGTGATGCCGAGCCTGTCGGCGAAGTCGGGCACGGGAAGCCAGCGATCAGTGTCAGTCACGACCCCAGGCTACAAAGATTCGGAACCCTTGCGAATCCACGGACGTCGGGGTTACAGTCACAGGAGTCACATCTGTCACATCAGCCTCATGCGCATCATATAGGAGAACACCGTGGCCTCGACGTCCCCCTCTGTCCGTGCCGCACGGACCGCAGCGCTCGCAGCCGCGACCGCCCTCGCCGCCACGGCATTCGCGGCCATGCCTGCCGCCGCCGACGAACGCCACCGCGTGTCGGACGGCGAGACCGTCAGCGCGCTCGCCGTGCGTTATGACTCCAGCGTGCGGTCGATCATCGATGCGAACGGCCTGAACTCCCGCGCCGTGATCATCGTGGGCCAGACGCTCACGATCCCCACGGACTCCGCCACGAAGGCGACCAAGGCTGCAGGAAGCCACACAGTGGCCGCCGGCGACACCGTCTGGGACCTGGCACGGCGGTACGGCACCACGGTCTCTGCGATCATCGCCGCGAACGGCCTGGACTCCCGCGCCATCATCCGCGACGGACAGCGACTCACGATTCCCGGTGGCGGAGCCGCGACTCCCGTCTCGTCGACCACGACGAAGGCGTCGACGGCAGGCGCTCTGCGCCACACCGTCAAGGGAGGCGACACGGTCTGGGACCTCGCCCGGCGCTATGGCACGTCCGTGTCGTCGATCGTGCGCGCCAACAATCTCGACTCGCGCGCGATCATTCGCGCCGGGCAGAAGCTCACGATCCCCGGCGCCACCGCTGTCGGCGACGCCCCCGCATCGGCCGCCTCTGCGAGCGTGGCGACGGACAAGAATCTCTCCGAGTTCGGCGGCACCACGCAGCAGTACACGGTCGCCTCTGGCGACACCCTGGCGCGCATCGCGAGTCGATTCGGCGTGTCCGTGAGCTCGATCGTGTCAGCCAACGCCATCAAGAACCCCTCGGT
The DNA here is from genome assembly GCF_030418295.1 of Demequina muriae. Taxonomy (NCBI): domain Bacteria; kingdom Bacillati; phylum Actinomycetota; class Actinomycetes; order Micrococcales; family Demequinaceae; genus Demequina; species Demequina muriae. The sequence goes on along the minus strand of NZ_JAUHQA010000001.1, from coordinate 2,466,450 downwards.
GATTCGTGTCGGTCAGCGCCTCACGGTGCCCGGCGGCGCCCCGACGGGACTCGTGGGCGACACCTTCCTCGGTCGGACCTACTCCGCGGGGGTCGTCGGCGCCGCCAATCAGAACAAGGCGACGCTCAATGCCATGGACGTCCCGTCACGCGCTCAGATGCAGCAGATGATCATCGCGACCGCGAAGCAGATGGGTGTCGACCCCGCGCTGGCGCAGGCCGTCGCCTACCAGGAGTCGGGCTTCAACATGCGAGCGGTCTCCCCCGCCAACGCCGTGGGCGCCATGCAGGTGATCCCGTCGACGGGCGAATGGGCGTCGGACCTGGTGGGCCGCGACCTCAACCTGCTCGACCCTCAGGACAACGTCACCGCAGGCGTCGCCGTGCTGCGGCACCTGCAGCGCGACGGGCGCGCCCTCGAGACCGCCATCGCCGGGTACTACCAAGGCGAGACCGGTGTGCGGAAGTACGGGATGTACGCCGACACCAAGCGCTATGTGGCCAGCGTGCTCGCGCTGATGGGCCGCTTCTCCTGACCCGCGGCGCACCGTCGACGCACCACCGTCAGCGCCGCTCGACCCGCATACAATGAACCCGTGTCCGAGACCCTGATCGACCCGCTGCTCGGCCGTCTGATCGACGGCCGGTACGAGGTGCGCGAAAGGGTGGCCGCGGGCGGCATGGCCACGGTCTACGTCGCCTTCGACAAGCGACTGGAGCGCGACGTCGCGCTCAAGATCATGCATCAGCACCTCGCCGCCGATGCCAGCGAGGCCGACTTCGTCTCGCGGTTCCGGCGCGAGGCCAAGTCCGCGGCACGTCTCACCCACCCTGGCATGGTGCGCGTGTACGACCAGGGCGTCGACGGCGACCTCTCGTACCTCACCATGGAGTACGTCGACGGCGAGAACCTGCGTGAACGCGTCACCCAGGAGGGCACGCTGGCGGTCGGCGAGGCGCTCGCGATCACCGATGCCGTCCTCGACGCCCTTGCCGCCGCGCATCGTCAAGGACTCGTGCACCGGGACGTCAAGCCTGAGAATGTGCTGCTGGATGAGTCCGGTCGGCCCAAGCTCGCCGACTTCGGCCTCGCGCGCGCTGTCACCGAGGTCACCAGCACGTCGACCGGCATGCTGCTCGGCACCGTCGCGTACCTCGCTCCTGAGCTCGTCGCGGACGGCGACGCCGATGCGCGCGCGGACGTGTACTCGTGCGGGATCCTTCTCTACGAGATGGTCACGGGGCGTCAGCCCTTCACGGCGGAGACTGCGCTCGGCGTGGCGTCTCGCCACGTCCACGAGGACATGCCGGCCCCGTCCGCCACCGTGCCATGGCTTCCAGTGGAGTTCGACGAACTCGTCGCCGTCATGACCGCTCGCGACCCTCAGGGCCGCCCGGCCGATGCCGCCGCGGCCCTGGTCCTGGTGCGCCACGCTCGCTCGCTCATCGACGACCCCACCCTGGATCGCCGCGCGGAGCCGCCGTCTGGCGCCGTCCCCATCGTCCACGACGACGGCGCCACTACCGTGCTGTCCGACGCGCCGTCCGGCTCGACCATCGCCCTCCCCATCGGCTTGGGGGGCGCAGCGGCGCTTGTCGCTGGTGGGGACGCCGAGATCCTGGACGACGACCCCGACGCGATCGAGCCTGAGCGGCCGAATCGCCGCACGGGCTGGTGGATCGGCGCCGTCCTCGCGACCCTCGTCGTGCTCGGCGGACTCGGGCTGTGGTGGTACACGTCCATCGGGCCCGGCGCCTACACCACGGTCCCGTCGGTCCAGAGCCAGACAGAGGCGGACGCGACCGCGTCACTCGAGGCGCTCGGATTCGTGGTGACCACCGACGAAGAGTTTGACGACGTGATCGCCGAGGGCATCGCGATCGGCACCGATCCGCAGGAGCAGGCACGCCTGCTCAACGGGTCAGACATCACCCTGATCGTGTCCCAGGGCGCTCGGCAGGAGACCATCCCCGAGGTCGTGGGGCTGCAGGAGAGCGAGGCCCTTGCGGCGCTGGGAGACGCGGGCTTCCCTGTGGGCGACCCCACATTCGAGTATTCGGACACGATCCCCGAGGGCGAAGTGATGGCGTCCACGCCTGCGCAGGGCGAGACGGTGCGCCACGACAAGGAGGTCTCGCTCGAGCTCTCCGACGGTCCCGCGCCGATCACCATTCCCGATGTCGTCGGGTCCACCGAGTCCGCAGCCATCGACGCCCTCGAGGAGGACGCCCTGGTGGTGACGGTGGAACGTGAGCGCACGCCGGACGCTCCCAAGGGTGAGGTGTTCCGCCAGAACCCGGAGGCCGGAGCGGACGGAATCCGCACCCAGGAGGTCACCATCTGGGTCTCGGACGGCCCCCCATTGGTCGAGCTGTCCGACTACACGTTCAACACCGTCGAACGTGCTCGCGACGAACTCGAGGGTCTCGGCCTGAACGTCAACCTCGAAGCCGACAACCCGTGGCCGTGGACCACCCCGGAGTTCGTCGTGGGCCAGCGGCCTGCGGCCGGAACCCAGCTCGAAGTGGGCTCGACCGTCACGCTCGTCTACGACAGCTGACACGAAGCCTGAGCGCGAGCCACTCCCCCGCGCCGCTTCTGGCCTCGCCGTGCCACCTCGCAGCGCCACAGCGCCACAGCGCCACTTCGCAACGCGCCACAGCGCGCCGGGCTGCCGCGAGGCCTTGATGCGCCCCGCGACGCCCGTCTGGGGCGCCCGGCTACCGCGCGCTGAGAAGCTCAGAGACCTGGAACGCGAGCTCCAGTGACTGCTGGTGATTCAGTCGCGGGTCGACCTTGGTCTCATAGCGACGCGCCAGGCCCTCGTCGTCGATGTCCTCGGTGCCGCCCATCACCTCGGTGACGTCGTCTCCGGTCAGCTCGACGTGCATGCCACCGGGAATGGTCCCCGCGGCGCGGTGCACCTCGAAGAAGCCGGTGACCTCGTCCAGGATCGTGTCGAAGCGGCGGGTCTTGTATCCCGACTCCGACGTGAAGGTGTTGCCGTGCATCGGGTCCGTGAGCCACGTCACCGCGAGGCCAGCGTCACGCACCGCCTCCACCAGCGGGGGCAGTGCGTCACGCACCTTGTCGGCGCCCATGCGCGCGACGAACGTGAGCCTGCCGGGGACGTTGTCTGGGTTCAGACGCTCGGCGAGCGCCACGGCGTCGGCGCCTGTGGCCGTCGGGCCCAGCTTGACGCCGATGGGGTTGGCGATTTTCGACATGAACTCGACGTGCGCGCCGTCCAGCTCACGCGTCCTCTCGCCGATCCACAGGAAGTGGCCCGAGCAGTCGTACGGCAGACCGGTGCGCGAATCGATGCGCGTGAGCGCGCGCTCATAGTCGAGCAGCAGCGCCTCGTGGCTCGCGAACAGGTCCACGGTCTTGAGCGCATCGAAGTCGCCGCCTGCGGCGCCCATGAAGCGCACCGCGCGGTCGATCTGCGCGGCCACCTTCTCGTATCTCGCGTACGCGGGGTTGGCGGCGAAGCCCTTGTTCCACGCATGAACGCGGCGCAGATCCGCGAAGCCACCGTGAGTGAACGCCCTGATGAGATTCAAGGTCGACGCGGACACGTGGTAGGCGTCCATGAGGCGCTCGGGATTGGGGATCCGGGCCTCTTCGGTGAATGCCGAGGAGTTGACGATGTCGCCACGGTACGTCGGCAGCGTGACGCCGTCACGGGTCTCCGTGTCGGCCGATCGAGGCTTGGCGTACTGGCCGGCCATGCGTCCGATCTTGATGACAGGCGTGGAGGCGCCGTAGGTCAGGATCACCGCCATCTGGAGGATCGTCTTGATCTTGTTGCGGATGCGGTCCGCGGTCGCCTCGGCGAAGATCTCTGCGCAGTCGCCTCCCTGCAGCACGAACGCTTCGCCCCGGCCTGCGGCCGCGAGGTGGTCGCGCAGCACATCGGCCTCGCCGGCGAACACCAGCGGGGGCACCTGCCTCAGGCGTTCCGTGGTGCGCGCGAGCGCATCCTGATCAGGCCATGCCGGCTGCTGCTTCGCCTCGAACTGGAGGTAGGAATCAGCGCCGGCGGCCGCGAGGGCTGCCTCAGTCATCGTCTCAGGCCTGGCCGATCTCGCTCAGGGTGCGGGTGTACCAGGGCGTCGTGACGTCGAAGGCCTTGTGCCCCGCGATGCGCGGGAATGCGATCGCCTTGAGGCGGCCGCCGTCCTCCTCGTCGTGACCAATTACGCCGGACTCGCCGCGCAGCGCGCACTCGACCCCGTAGTCGGTCATGGACTTGATGAGGCGCAGGTCCTGGGCGTTGGCCTTCGCGGAGCGCGAGAAGTACCCGGACTTCTGCACCATGACCTTTTCGGCGCCGATGCGCTCGGCGAACTGCTTCGCGAACCACTGACCCGGGTTGATCTCGTCCAAGCGCACGTGGCCGAACGGGTCACGAGCGACCTCGCCGCCCGCCGCCTCGATCTGCTTGATGATCTCGGGCACGCCTGCGCCCTCCGACAGGAAGATGTTGACGTTGCCGACCTCGTCCATGACCGTCTTGAGACGCTCGGCCTCAGCATCGAGGTCGATCGACTGCTCAGGCAGGTACAGACCGTGAATCTCCCACCGCTCACGTGACAGGCCGATCTCGGGCACGAACTCGAGGCCGTCGAGCCACTCGCGGTACTTGAGGGCCGATGCGGCAGTGAGCCATCCACACGCGCGGCCCATGACCTCGTGCACGATCAGCATGCGAGGCCCCGAGCGGTGCTCGCCGATGACGTTCTGTGCGAAGACGCTCGCCTGCTCCGCGGCGCTCCACGCGCCCAGCGACTGGCGGATCGGCACCACGTCGTTGTCAATGGTCTTGGGAAGGCCCACGACGGTGAGCTCGTAGCCGTTGTCGTGCAGGTACGCGGCGAGATCCGCCGCCGTGGTGTTGGTGTCGTCGCCGCCGATGGTGTGGAGCACGTCGACCCCATCGGTCTTGAGCTGCTCCGCGGCGACCTCGAGCGGGTTCTGGCCCTCCTGCACCAGACCGCGCTTGACGCAGTCCTCGGCATTGGTGAGCTTGACGCGCGAGTTGCCGATCGGCGAACCGCCGAAGTCGTGAAGGATGCCCGCCTTCTCCCGCACCACGTCCGTGACGGTGGTGTACTTGCCCTGCAGCAGTCCCCAGTAGCCGTGCTCGTACGCGATGATCTCGACCTCGGGTGCGATCTCCGTGTAGCGGCCGATGAGGCCGCCGACGGCGGAGGACAGACACGGGGCGAAACCGCCTGCAGTAAGCAGAGCGACACGACGGACCGACATGGTGAACCTTTCGTGGTGGGTTGGCGTCCCGCTCATTCTAGGGGGACTCGTTCGGGTCGATGGGCGGGGTCTGCCCGCGCTCGAGTTCAAGCTTGTACCGTGCCGCATCGCGGTCCACGTACTCCTGGCCCGACAGCTCCTGGATCGCCTTCATGACGCCGTCGGTCACCTCGCGCAGGGCCTCGCGGTCCTCCTGACGGCCCGCGTAGGCGTCGAGGCGCAGCGGTGGCCCGAATCGCACGCCGATGTCGGTGCGGCTGGGCACCTTCTGGCCGATGGGCTGGGCGACGTCGGTGCCGATCATCGCGAGCGGGATGATCGGCACGCCCGCCTCGATCGCCATCCGTGCGATTCCGGTCTTTCCCCGGTAGAGACGGCCGTCCGGACTGCGCGTGCCCTCGGGGTAGATGCCGAGAAGCTGGCCCGACTGCAATACCTGCAGTCCGGTGCGCAGCGCCGCCTCTGAGGCCCGTCCGCCGCCTCGGTGCACGGGAATCGTTCCCACGCCCTCCATGAAGGCGCGAGTGGCGTAGCCCTTGAATCCCTTGCCGGTGAAGTACTCCTGCTTGCCCAGGAACACGACCTTGCGCGAGATCACCAGCGGGAGGAAGAACGAGTCCGAGACCGCGAGGTGGTTCGACGCGAGGATCGCGCCGCCGGCCTCAGGAACGTGTTCGACGCCTTCGACCCATGGGCGGTAGTAGCCCTTCAGGGGTGGGCCGATCAGCACATGCTTGAACAGCGTGTAGTAAGCGCTCATCGGCAGACGGTCTCGACTTCCTGTTCCTGGTCGGTCGTGGATGGTCCCTGACGTCAATCCTGCGTGTGCGGCGCCTCTCGCGCGAGCGCAGCGGCGCCCACAATACCGGCGTCGTTGCCCATCGCCGCCGCCACGATGGGCGCAACGGGCCGATGCCCCAGCGCGGGGAGGTTCTCCGAATAGGACGTGCGGGCGGGAGCGAGCATGAGGTCGCCGGCGGCGATCACCCCGCCGCCCACCACGAATGACTCCGGGTCGAGCACTGCGGCGAGCGAGGCGCAGCCCGCGCCGATCCACTCCCCCAGCTCGGCGAGCAGCTCGATGCCCAGCTCGTCGCCGTCGGCGGCGGCGCGGGTGACGTCGGGACCGGTGATGGAGGCCGGGTCACCGCCGGCAAGCGCCAGCAGACCGGCAGCACGGACGGGGCGCTCCCGCGCCGCCCGGCGCGCTTCGCGCACCAGTGCCGACCCTGACGCGTACTGCTCCCAGCAGCCGCGGTGGCCGCAGCCGCAGGGGTGACCGCCGGGCTGCACGCGCACGTGCCCGAGCTCCGCCGCGAAGCCGTACGCACCGCGCACCAGTTGGCCCTCGGAGATGATCGCAGCGCCGAGGCCGGTGCCGATGGTGAGCATGACCATGTCACGCACCTCGCGTCCGGCGCCGTAGCGGTACTCGCCCCAGCCCGCGGCATTCGCGTCGTTCTCGACCACGACGTGGAGATCCTCGCGGCCGATGAGTGCCTCGACGCGTTCGGCCAACGGGTACTCGCGCCACGCGATGTTGGGGGCGAACAGCACGCGGCGGCGGTCGGAGGAGACGAACCCGGCGGCGGCGAGTCCCACGTGATGGAACTCGTGGCGCTCTGCCAGCTCCGCGACCGCATCGGCGATCGCCGCATCGATGCTGGCGGCGTCTTCCGGCTGTGTCGCGCGGCGGGTCTTCTCAACGATTCGACCTTCGTCGTCGACCACGCCGACGGCGATCTTCGTGCCGCCGATGTCTACGCCGATCGCGTGCATGAACGGTGCTCCCTGGATGCTCGGTTGACTCTGGGAAGAGGGTATCGTGAGCGCCACCATCCCGAATGCCAATGGAGACACCATGGGAAGCCCGGCGATCGACTACCCACCCAGCATCATCGCGCTCGTGAGCGCAGCCTGGACCACGCACGCGAACAAGGTCGTGCTGCGGTACCCCGACGCCGATGACGAGTGGATCGATGTCACCGGCGCCCAGGCGCAGGCGCACGTCAATGCCGTCGCCAAGGGGCTCATCGCCACAGGTGTCTCGGCCGGTGATCGCGTCGCCATCTACTCTCGCACTCGATATGAGTGGACGGTCCTCGACTTCGCCATCATGTCCGCGGGAGCGATCCCCGTGCCGATCTACGACACGTCGTCGACGCCCCAGGTCGATTGGATCACCTCGGACGCCGAGGTCAGCGTGGTGATCGCCGAGACTCAGGAGCACGCCGCTCGTGCGGCGTCCGTCGCGGCCGACGCCGAGAGCCCGATCACGCGCGTGCTCGTCATCGACGACGGCGCGCTCGACGACCTCGCTCTCGCGGGGGCATCCGTCACCGACGACGAGCTGGCGGCCCGCATCGCGACCGTGGGCCACGACTCGCTCGCGACCATCATGTACACGTCAGGCACCACGGGTCGGCCCAAGGGGGTGCGGCTCACCCACTTCTCCTACGTCCGCCACATTGCGGGCATCCACGACGAGATGCGGCCGGTGCTGTTCGGCGAAGGCGCCTCTACCGTGCTGTTCCTCACGCTCGCACACTCCTTGGCCCGCCTGGTGCAGATCGCCTTGGTCGCGTCGGGAATGTGCATCGGCTACTGCTCCGATCCGTCCAAGCTCGTGCCCGCGATGCAGAGCTTCCACCCCTCGCTGGTGCTGGCCGTGCCGCGGGTCTTCGAGAAGGTCTACAACTCGGCAGAGCAGAAGGCCGCCGCCGGCGGCAAGGTGCGCGTCTTCCGGTGGGCGGCGAAGCAGGCCATCGACTACTCCAAGGCTCTCGACACCGAGGAAGGCCCCGGGTTCGGGCTGCGCATGCGTCACAAGGCGGCCGATGCGCTCGTGCTGAGCAAGATTCGCGACGTCCTGGGCGGGCGTGCGGGGTGGGCCATCTCCGGGTCGGCTCCGCTGGGCGACCGGCTGGGCCACTTCTACCGAGGACTCGGTCTCACCGTGCTCGAGGGTTACGGCCTCACCGAGACCAACGCGGCATCACACGTCAACCGGCCCGAGCTCGCGAAGATCGGCACCGTCGGCCCGCCGCTGCCGGGGATCGAGGTGCGCATCGCGGACGACGGCGAGATCCTGCTGCGCGGCGAGCAGCTGTTCGAGGGCTATCACCACAACGCCGATGCCACCGCCGAGGTCGTCGTCGACGGGTGGTTCCACACCGGTGACATCGGGGCCCAGGACGACGACGGCTACCTCACCATCACCGGTCGCAAGAAGGAGCTGATCGTGACGGCCGGCGGCAAGAACGTCGCGCCCGCCGAGCTCGAGGACCGGATCCGTGCGTATGCACTCGTCAGTCAGTGCGTGGTCGTGGGCGACGCGCGGCCCTTCATCGCGGCGCTCATCACGATCGACGCGGACGCGCTGCCCGGGTGGCTCCAGAGCAAGGGCATCGATCCCATGACCCCCGCAGAGGCCGCGAAGGACGACAGGGTGCTCGCACGCATCCAGAAGGCCGTCGACCGGGCGAACACCGCGGTCTCGCGGGCCGAGTCGATCCGCGCCTTCCGCGTGCTCGACGGCGACCTCACGATCGACAACGGCATGCTGACGCCATCGCTCAAGGTCAAGCGCGCTCGCGTGCTGGACACCTATGGCGACGTGATCGAAGAGCTCTACGCCGCCAAGCGCGCCGACTGACACCGCAGCCACCGGGAGTGCCGTGAGCCCGCGCCCCGCGCGAGCTGCCCGATGGCGGGTGCCCAGGCGTGACGTCGCGGATCGTCAGCTGGCGACGCTGGAGCGCACCAGTCGCAACGGAGGCACGAGGCCTCCCTCGACGAGCGCGTCCACCGCTGCCGCCTGGTCGTCGTCCATCTCGACCGGCTGCGGCTGTCGCACCGGGATCGTGAGGAACGACACCGCGCAGTCGCCGCAGGCCTTGCCCCGGACTTCGCATGTATCGCAATCGATGATCATGACTCCGACGCTAGGAGCGACCTCTGACATCGCGGGGCGAGAGGGCGTCGGCGTGCGGTGTCACAGGCACCACGTAGCGTCAGCATCATGACAGTGGCGGTGCAGGGCAGCCTCGAAGAGATCGGCGAGCCGTTGTCGGCGACCACCTTCGTGGTCGTCGACCTCGAGACCACCGGAGGGTCCCCACGCGACTGCGAGATCACGGAGATCGGCGCCGTCAAGACACGCGGCGGCGAGGTGGTCGGTGAGTTCCAGACCCTCGTCGACCCCGGGGGGCCGATCCCTCCGTACATCGTCGCGCTGACGGGCATCACCGACGCCATGGTCGTGGCCGCCCCGCCCATCGCGCAGGTGCTGCCCAGCTTCCTCGAGTTCCTCGGCGACGCCGTGCTGGTCGCCCACAATGCCCGCTTCGACGTGGGCTTCCTGAAAGAGGCATGCCGTCGTCACGGCTACGCCTGGCCCGCCCCCGAGATCGTCGACACGGTGCTGCTCGCGCGCCGCGCCACGACCAAGGAGGAGGCGCCCAACAAGAAGCTCGTGACGCTGGCGCGCGTGTTCGGCACCCGGGTCACGCCCAACCACCGGGCTCTCGAGGACGCACGCGCCACCTCCGAGGTGCTGCACGGAATGCTCGAGCGACTCGCGGCCTTCGGCATCACCCACCGCGAGGATCTCGACTCGCTGCGCAACCCCATGCCCAGCGCGCTGCGACGCAAGGCCACCATGGCAGATCGCGTGCCAGCGAAGCCGGGGGTGTACACCTTCTGCGGGCCACTCGGCGAACGCCTCTACGTGGGGACGTCCCGCAACCTGCGCGCGCGCGTCAAGTCGTACTTCACGAGCAGCGAGAGCCGCCGTGGCATCCGCGACATGCTCGCACTCGCGGTCGACGTCGACACCGTGGTGTGCCCCACGCAGCTCGAGGCCACCATCCTCGAAGTGCGCATGATCGACCAGTGGCGACCTCGGTACAACCGCAGGTCGGCACGCCCGGAGCGGACCGCGTGGCTGCGTCTCACTGACGAGCGCTACCCGCGCCTGTCCGCGGTGAAGTCCGCCTACGGCGAGCCCTCGTGGCTGGGGCCGATGCGCTCGATGGCGGACGCACGCCTCGCCGCATCGGCGCTCGAGCAGGCGATCGGCATACGCACGTGCACGACGCGACTCACGATCGTGCCGCGCGCCGACGCGCGTGCGTGCATCCTGAAGGACCTCGGTGCGTGCACCGCCCCGTGCATACGGGGAGAGGAGTCCGGCTACGACGTGACCCTGCTCGCTGCACGTGACGCGCTCGACCGCGACGTCTCCCCCGTCGTGGAGGCGATGCGACGCGAGGTCGCCTCTCGTGCCGAGCGGCTCGAGTACGAGCGTGCGGGCGAACTGCGGGATGCCCTCAGCGCACTCGTGGATGGCGCGATGAGGCGGGACCGGCTCGCTGCTCTGCGCGCGTGCCGACTGGTGGCGGTGCGTCGCGTGGATGAGGCGTGGGAGCTCGCCTCGTTCTCCCACGGTGCGCTCGCGGGATCCACCCGGGTCGAGAGCGGCGTCTGGGACGCGGCGGATGAGCTTCGCACCCGCTGGGATGCGCTCGAGATCGATGCCGCGCTCGTCGAGGAGCAGGAGATCGCGCTGAGGTGGCTCGAGCGACCGGGAACCCGGCTGCTGTACGTCGACGGCGAGTGGTCATCCCCCGTCACGGGGGCCGGACGACACCGGCACTGGGTGGACGCCCGCCGCTCCGACCACGACTCGAGAGTCGGGTCGGAGCGGCGCTGACGCCGACACCCCCTGCGGCGGCGCCCCGATGGCGTCCGGCGTCAGCGCTCCGCGAGGGCGCCCTGACGCCGGACCACCATCGCGCTGCCCACGAGCACCAGGAGGAGTGCAATGCTCGCCGGCAACAGGTATCCCTCCGCGCCCGTGGAGGACAGTGCGCCGTCAGCGGCGAGCACGGTGAGCGCCGCCCAACCGATCAGCGATCCGTCCGCCGCGTACACCGCGAGGGTGTGCTCCCCGGGCGCAGTGTCGAGCGGAATCGTCACGCGGATGTTCCCGTCCGCATCGGCGATCGACTGCCCGATGAGTGAGGGCTCCGAGTAGAGGAACGTCTGCGTCGCCTCCCCGGCGAGCTCCTCTCCGAGCCCCACGGTGATGGTCTCGCCCGCGCGCGCCGTGGCAGGGACGTCGATGCCGCCGTCGTCGCTGTCTCGGACCTCGTCCTCGGACAGCGGACCGTCGTCGCCGCCGCCGGATCCATCTCCGGCCCCGCCGTCGCTGTCGCCGCCTCCGGCGCCGTCACCGTCACCGTCACCAGGCTGGCCGACGTCCTCGGCCGCGACCAGCTGCGCTACGCCCCACCGAGCCGTCGACTGGTAGCCGGCGCCCGTGGGGTCCGCCCAGTTGCGAATCGCCTGGCGCGCACCGTTCTCGGCGCTGTTGACCTGGAAGTCGACGCCGTGGAAGGTGCCGACGCCTCCATACTCGAGCAACGAGACGGCCACCTCCACTGCCCATCCACCGTCGATGAGCGTCGTCGCCGACTCGACGCGGTTCGCCTGGAACGTCTCGTCCCCCGCACCGAAGGACACGACGTTGTCGGCATTCACGCGGATCTGCGTGTCGTCGTACCGATAGGAGCCGTTCTTGAAGTTGCCTCCATCGACATAGAGCTCGACCGAATCGTGAGTCCACGGGTCCGATCCCGTGGTGTCGACGTCGGCGTCGGGGATCTCGGCGTAGATGTAGAGGGTGTTGTCGCGCCACAGCGTGCGGAACTCCCCTGGCGCGGTGCCGCTGCCCTCGACCGCCTTGTCGGTCGTGACCACGGGCGCCGCGTCCCACGCCTGCTCGGGGCTGCCGTCGATGACCAGTGCCTGGTCGGTCTCGGGCACCTCGAGGTACGACAGCGCCTCGACGAGCGTCACGGTGCCGGTCGCTCCGGGCGTGTTCCACCCTGAGGTCTCGGCGCCATCCACGATCCGCACATCGAAGTCCACGGTGTCGGATTCTCCGGCACCGACCAGCGGCAGGTGCACCACCGCGTCGTAGCCTCCAGTGGTCGCGGTCACGACGGCATCGGCATCGCCGTCGCCCTCGCGATCGATGGCGTAATCGGTGCCGTCCAGCGTGAACTCAAGACCATCGCTCGCGTCCACCGAGTCGTCGTCCACCGAGACGAATACCGTCAGATGATCCTCGGCCCAGCGGAACTGGAAGTCCCCGCGTCCCTCGACGGGCAGCAGCGGCAGTCGCTCCCAGATCGGCGACGTCGTGGCATCTCCGTCCAGCTCCACCGAGCCAGCGAAGGCGTTGGCGGTGCGCAGGCGAGGGGGCAGCGGCTGCTCCGTCGCGGAGCCCTCGACGATGCCGTAGTACGCGGGCTTCGCCTGCAGGTCATCGTCGAAGACCAGAGGTCCACCGTTGGCGTCGCGCCACGACCGCGAGTCGATCAGGCCCCAGATCGTGACGCTGTACAGCTCGCTCGCATAGGTGCGGAAGATGTCGAAGGCGTCGCGGTAGTAGTAGCCCTGATCGATGAACTTCGCCGACGACTCCGGAGTGCCGGTCGTCACGTCCAGTTCGGTCACGGCCTGCGTCAGACCCCGACCGCTCGCGTCGACGATCGCGTCCTGCAGTGCAGACACGGGCAGCGACAGGTTGACGTGGAACTGGTGTCCGATGCCGTCGATCGGCGCTCCACGGGCGATCACGCGGTCGATGAGCGCGAGGTAGCGTGACCGCTTGCCCGACTGCTCCGTGTTGTAGTCGTTGATGAACATCGTCACCGAGTCGGCGGAGCCGTAGACGTCGTTGAACGCCTCATCCGCGAAGCGGAACGCGTCGTCGACGAACGTCTCGCCGAGGATCCGATACCACTCGGAGCGGCGCATGCCGTCGGCGTACGCCGCAGAGTCATCGATCACCTCGTTGACGACGTCCCACGCCACCACCGGGTTGCCTGCCCCGTACTCTCCCCACTGGCTCAGGTACTCCGCCACGTTGAAGATGTGAGTGCGCATCCGCTCCCGCAGCAGCGCCTGGTCGTCGGCCGAGTCCGTCAGCGGTGCTCCCGACTCGTCCTCGAAGAACCACGCCGGCGTCTGGCTGTGCCAGACGAGCACGTGGCCGTACATCGACAGGTCGTTGTCGACCGCGAAGTCCATGAGGGAGTCGATCTCCGTGGCGTTCGGCGCCCAGTTGCCGTCGGCGTCGTACCAGGCCTCAGGCTTCATGAAGTTCTCGGCGCTGATCTGGTTGAAGTGGCGCAGCAGCAGGTCCGCTGGCGCTCCCACCGTCTCGCGTGAGTCGATGGCCACACCGGCCGGGAACGGGACCGTGTCCTTGATCGGTGTCAGGTCCTCGATCACTGCGGGCTCCGGCACGACTGCCGAGATGTCGTCCATGTAGAACGTGGACGTGTTGCCCTTGGCGCCGCCGTCGTACGCGGTCTCGAAGTAGAGCCACGCCTGGGTGCCCTCCGCGACGGCCGGCATCGTGAACGTCGCCGTGGCAGTCGCCCAGCCGCTGTTCGAGAACGTCACGTCCGCGAACTGCGACAGCGTGTTGAAGGCCTGTCCGTTCTGCAGCGTCATCCAGATGTCTCCGGGCTGCTCGCCGTCAGCGAATCGGAATGAACCGGTCACCCGGTATTGGGCCCCGGCCACCAGCTCATCGGTCACCTCGTAGCGGATGCCGTCGCCCTGCGCGTTGCGGCCCGAGACCTTTGCTGAATGCGTGGGGCTCGCGGACTGCTCCTCGGTGAGTTCGACAGTGGGGACGCCGGGAAGCGCTCCGCCCTCGTCCTCCTCGGACCAGCCGCTGTCGCGCAGCTGCCATCCGTCCAGCGATCCGTTCTCGAAGTCAGTGCTGAACGCGACGGTTCCAGGCGCGGGGCCGTCGCCATCGACACACGGCGCAGACACCGTGATGTCGTCCACCCGATAGTCGTCCGTCGAGGCGACTTCGATGTACGCCCGTGCCGTGCCGATGGACGCCTCGTCGAAGGTCCACGTTCCCGTGACAGTGGTCCATTCACCCGCTGTGACCGACGCGGTGCCGGCCCAGTTGTAGGTGTCCTGGGTCGACTCGTCATACGCGATCCACCGCACGTCCGCATCGGCGGTCAGCAGCACCTCGGCGCTGAACGAGTACACGACCCCCGACTCGAACTCGCCTGTTGGCGACTGGATGCCAAAGTGCGTCGCCGTGCGGTCCGTGACCTCAAGCACCTGATCGCCAGCGTCGTCCACGACGGTCAGCGTGGCCGCGTCGTTGGCGATCCACGATCCGGTGGTGCCGTCTTCGAAGTCGATGCTGGTGAGCGGCTCGCACGGCTCCGGCTCCGTCACCGCACCGGCGCCACTGATCTGCACATCGTCCACGAGGAAGCTGGCCGTCGCATCGGCCGCCTCGAGATACAGCACCGATGGCGCGTCGCCGTCGATCACGGAGTACGTGCCGCAGAGGTTCACCCATGCGGCCCCGTCCACGGCGGTGGCCGGTGTGACCTCGGTGTACGTGTCGTCCGTGCCGTCGTTGCCCTGCACGGTCATCTTGAGGGTCGTCCCCGCGGCGGCGTCCGCCGGGAGCTTCACCCACGCGGACACGGTGTAGGTGCCCTCGGTGAAGACCGATGCGACGGGCAGCTGAGTCCCGTGCCAGTTCTGGGTGCGTCCCGTCACCGCGAGCGACTGCGCGCCCGTGTGCGCCTCGGCGTCGGTCACGACCGCCGTGGCTGCGCCTCGGCCCTGCCAGCCGTTCACGCCCTCCTCGAAGCCATGCGTGGCCAGCACCTCGCCGGTGGGCGGGCACAGCTCGCCCTCGCCCCCGGCATCGTCGGTGCCGGTGGTGACCACGAAGTCGTCGACCAGAAGGTCCACACCCGCGGGCGCCGCCACGTAGACGTTGGTGTTGGCGGCACCGGGCGTGTAGGTGCCCACGAGCGTGGTCCACGCCGATGCCGTGACGTCCGCGCTGGCATCTGCACCAATGATGGCCGAGTACGAGACGTTGTCGGCGATCGCGACGGTGGTCGGCGAGTCGTCCGGGCTTCCCAGCCGCACCCGCACGCTCACCGAGTGCTCCACTCCTTCGACGAGCATCTCGCCGGCGCCGGGCGTCGAGACCGAGAAGTAGTTCTCGGTGCGTTCGGTGAGACTGAGCACGGTGTTCTCGGCATCGTCCGGATCTGCGACGAATGCCTCGGGGCCGAACTCCGAGTAGCCGCTCGGCCACAGTTGGCCGATGCTTCCTGACTCGAAGTCCTCCGACAGCACCGTCGTGACCGCGGCGTTCGCCTGGGGGGCGAAGGCGGGGATCACTGCGATGGATGCCAGGGTGATGGCGACTGCTGACGCAGCGGCGACAGGACGAATGGTGAGACGCATGAGGGCGCTCCTTTGCGCGATCGAAACGGCTTCACCCCCACGGAGCGCGCCCACGCGTCAGTGCGTGGAGGCTCCACAGCGGGTGGATTCGAAAACGATAACGACGGCGCGTCCGCAAGCCCAGAGAGTGGGCGATACCGCTCCGAAAGTTGCGTGACGACCAGGCCGTCTGCACGTGACGGGCCCCTCGGCGCGCGTGTTCAGGCGCGAGTGGCGGCGACCCAGCGGTCGAGAACGTCCGCGGCTGCGCCGGAGTCGACGGCGCCTTCCGCCAGGACCATCGCGGCTGCGAAGCGCTCCGCGATGGTGCCCGATGCGGTCCCGGGGAGCGTCGCGTCCGCCACGATGCCGGCGGCCGCATTCAGCACGACGGTGTCGCGCACCGCTCCGCGCTCGCCCGCGAGCACTCGGCGCGCCACGCCGGCATTGTGCTCGGCGTCACCGCCTCGCAGGTCGTCGATGGTGATCGGCGTGAGACCGAGGTCCCCCACGGGGTCCAGTCGCAGCTCGGTGATCCCGCCCCCGCGGACCTCCCAGACCGTGGCCGCGCCCGTCGGGGCGAGCTCGTCGAGCCCGTCGTCGCCGTGGAACACCAGCGCCTCGCGGCCCTGCTGGCCGATCACGCCCGCGAGCACCGGCGACACCCGCAGGCTCGAGGAGCCGATCGCGGTCGCGGCCGGCTGCGCGGGGTTGGTCAAGGGCCCCAGGATGTTGAAGGTGGTCGGCACCCCGAGCTCCTTGCGGATGGGCATCGCGAATCTCATCGAGGGGTGGAACACCTGAGCGAAGCAGAACGTGATGCCCACCTCGGTCGCCAGCTCCGCCACGCGCTCTGGCGGGAGGTCGAGCCGCACTCCGAGCGCTCCGAGCACGTCGGCGCTCCCGGACTTCGAGGTGGCCGCACGATTGCCATGCTTCACGACAGTGAGCCCCGCGCCGGCGATCACGATGGATGCCATCGTCGAGATGTTCACGGTGTGCGCGCCGTCACCGCCCGTGCCCACGATGTCCACCGAGCGACCGGGCACCTCGAACCGGATGGCGTGGTCGAGCATCGCCTTCGCGAGGCCCGCCACCTCTGTCGGCGTCTCCCGCTTGACGCGCAGCGCCGCCAGGAACGCGCCCATCGCCACCGGCGATGCCGTGTCGGTAAGCACGGAGTTCATCACATCCGCCGTCTCCTCGGCGGTGAGGTCCTCGTGCTCGACGAGTCGGGACAGCAGATCCTGCAGGGTGGCCACGAGGCCTCCTCGGTGTCGGGCGGGTCAGGAGGTCTGTTCGACCGGAGCGAAGAATGCGTCGACGGCATCGCGTACCGCGAACGGGTCGAGCGGGTGCGCGACGGCCGCGTCCGCCTCGGACCAGGTCGCGAGCCAGGCGTCACCGGGGCGCCCGACGAGGATCATGATGGGCGGGCAGTCGTAGATCTCGTGCTTGATCTGGCGGCACAGTCCCATGCCGCCCGACTTCGCCGCCTCACCGTCGAGGATCAGCAGGTCGAAGCTTGCCGAGTCCACCTGAGAGATGACGGCGTCGTGAGTCGCCGTCTCCGTCCACTCGATCGTGCGTCCGTGCGTGGAGGAGCCGCACGCGAAGCGCACCTTCTCCCGCACGTTGCGATCGTCGCTGTACAGCAGGATGCGTGCCTTGGCAGACCCCACCTCGTCGTCGTTGCGCTTGGCCACGTCACTCATGCGGACCATTCTGGCATGAAGGACGGCGCGCATCGGCGGGGACCAGCGGAGCAGTTCAGGAGTCTCGCGCGTTCTGGCGTCTAGGACCTACGTCATAGGCAATAATGGTGCGCATGTCCCACGCGACGACGAGTGTGCCGTCACCCATCCATGCGACGCGCCCCAACCAGGTAGCTGTAGGAACCATCGTCTGGCTCAGTTCAGAGCTGATGTTCTTCGCGGGTCTGTTCGCGATGTACTTCACTCTGCGCGCCCAGGTGCCTGAGATCTGGGCGGAACAGGCCCCGTTGCTCAGCGTGCCCTTCGCGCTGGCGAACACCACGATCCTGGTGCTGTCGTCGTTCACCGCGCAGGCAGGCGTGTTCGCGGCCGAGCGCTATCAGCGCCGCCGCACCGGCTCCTTCTGGAACGTCAAGAGCTGGGGCATGCACGAGTGGTTCGTGCTGACCTTCATCATGGGCTCCGTCTTCATCGCCGGCCAGGTCTACGAGTACGCGGTCCTGGTCTCCGAAGGCATCACCATCTCGTCGAGCCCCTACGGCTCCGTGTTCTACCTCACCACCGGGTTCCACGGACTTCACGTCCTCGGCGGCCTGATCGCCATGCTGTTCGTTCTCGGACGCTCGTTCGCCGCCAAGAAGTTCGGCACCCACGAAGCCACCACCACCATCGTCGTGTCGTACTACTGGCACTTCGTCGACGTCGTCTGGATCGCCCTGTTCGCCGTGATCTACCTGGTCCAGTAGGGGGAGACCCATGCACATCCTTGCCCGTCGGCGCCACCACCGGTCAGCCCCGCTGCTGCTCGTCCTGGCGCTCCTCGCCCTCATCACCGGCATCGCCGCACTGTCTGCCTCCGGTCCCGCCACCGCCTCGACGGAGATGACGCAGGAGGACGCGGACGAGGGCGAGCGCCTGTTCGCCGCCAACTGCGCGTCCTGTCACGGACTCGACGCCCAGGGCCAGGACGGCGTCGCCCCGTCATTGGTCGGAGTGGGTGCCGCAGCCGTCGACTTCCAGGTGGGCACCGGCCGGATGCCGATGCAGGCCTCTGGCCCCCAGGCTCCCGCCAAGGCGCCGCAGTTCACGCAGGACGAGATCAACCAGCTCGCCGCGTGGGTCGCCTCTCTCGGAGCCGGGCCCGCGATCCCCACCGCTGAGCAGGTCGACCCTGCCCTCGGAGATGCCGCGAACGGCATGCTGGCCTTCCGCACCAACTGCGCCATGTGCCACGGCTCGATCGGCGGCGGCGGCGCGCTGACGCAGGGCAAGTTCGCCCCGTCCCTCCTCAACTCGACGCCCACGCACATCTATGAGGCGATGCTCACCGGCCCGCAGTCGATGCCGGTGTTCAACGACGCCAACATCACGCCCGAGACCAAGCGCGACATCATCGCCTACCTGGACTTCCAGAGCAACGGCTCGCCGGGAGGCCTCAGCCTGGGCTCCATCGGCCCGGTGTCCGAGGGCATGTGGGCGTGGCTCGTCCTGCTCGGTCTGATCATCGCCAGCACCATCTGGGTAGGAGCCCGTTCCTCATGAGCGCCGCCGACAAGAACTCTTCGCCGTACTCGGACCTGACGTCCGCGAACGGACATGACAACCCTGGACTGCCTCACCACCGTCCGCGGCGTGCCGACGTCGACAAGAAGGCCGGCAAGCGCGCGGAGCGCCAGACCGCACTGCTGTTCGCCATCTCGATCGTCGGCACGGTCATCGCGATCTGGGCGTACTTCGGTCTCGACATCGGTGACGGTGGCGACGTCGCCGCGATCCAGCAGATCAACATGTGGATCGGCATCGGCGTCTTCCTTGCGATGATCGGCATCGGCCTGGGTGCGATCCACTGGGCCAAGACCCTGATGCGCGACCACGAGATGGTCGAGGAGCGCCACGAGCTGCGCAGCTCTGACGAGGCACGTGCCGGCGCAATCCAGAACCTCAAGGACGGCGCGGAGGACTCCGGCCTCGCAGGAGTCGAGCGACGCGGCCTCCTCAAGGGCACGCTCATCACGGCTCTCGCCATCGCTCCCCTGTCGGTGCTCGTCCCGCAGATCGGCAACATGGGCGGCGACTGGAACGTCTCGAAGTTCCGTCACACCATCTGGGGCCCGGGAGTGCGCCTGGCGCGCGACCCCGACGGCGCACTGATCAAGGCCTCCGACGTCACCATCGGCTCGGTCTTCCACGTGATTCCCGACGGCCTTCACGACCTCGACCACGCGGCGATGATGAACGAGAAGGCGAAGTCCGTGGTGCTGCTGGTCCGCCTCGACCCCAAGGACCTCAACGTCCAGCAGGGGCGCGAGGACTGGTCGTTCGACGGCATCGTGGCCTACTCCAAGATCTGCACGCACGTGGGCTGCCCTGTGGCACTGTACGAGCAGCAGACCCACCACCTGCTGTGCCCGTGCCACCAGTCGACCTTTGACGTGGCGAACGGCGCCAAGGTGGTCTTCGGTCCCGCCAAGCGACCGCTCCCCCAGCTGCCGATCGCCGTGGACGACGAGGGCTACATCGTGGCGCAGGCCGACTTCGACGAGCCCATCGGCCCGTCGTACTGGGACCGGCTCAAGGGCGGGGATGACACCGCAGTCGAGGAGGAGACCCGCTGATGGGTGCCAAGCTGAATTCCGCCGCCTCCGGCACCGCGAACTACGTCGACGAGCGCACGTCCATCGGCGGATTCGTCAAGTTCTTCGCACGCAAGCTGTTCCCGGACCACTGGTCCTTCATGCTGGGCGAGATCGCGCTGTACTCGTTCATCGTGCTGCTGATCTCGGGCGTGTTCCTCACGGCCTTCTTCGTGCCGTCGATGGAGACCGTGCACTATGAGGGTCCCTTCGCCACCATGCACGACGTCGAGATGACCAAGGCGTTCGAGTCGACCCTCGTCACCTCGTTCGAGGTGCCCGGCGGCCTCCTGATGCGTCAGATCCATCACTGGTCCGCCCTGCTGTTCCTCGCGGCGATCATGGTCCACATGTGCCGCGTGTTCTTCACCGGCGCGTTCCGCAAGCCTCGTGAGCTGAACTGGCTCGTGGGCTTCACCCTCATGATCCTCGGCCTCGCGGCAGGCTTCACCGGCTACTCGCTTCCTGACGACGTGCTCTCCGGCAACGGACTGCGCATCATCGACGGCGTCATCAAGGGCGTCCCCCTGCTGGGAAGCCACATCTCGTTCTGGCTGTTCGGCGGAGAGTTCCCCGGCACGGCGCTGATTCCGCGGATCTTCACCGCGCACATCCTGCTGGTGCCGGGCCTGATCCTCGCACTCATCGCGCTCCACCTGTTCCTGGTGTTCCTTCACAAGCACACCCAGTACCCCGGTGGCGGCCGCACTCACCGCAACGTCGTGGGCCTGCCCCTCTTCCCCGTGTACACGGCGAAGGCCGGCGGCTTCTTCTTCGTGGTCTTCGGCATCATCGCCCTGGTCGCCTCGGTGTTCACCATCAACCCGGTGTGGAACTACGGCCCGTACGACCCCTCCCCCGTCTCCGCGGGAACGCAGCCCGACTGGTACATCCTGTTCATCGACGGACTGCTGCGCATGTGGCCCGGCTACCTTCCGTTCGGCATACCGACGGAATGGGAGCTCTGGGGCTACACGCTGTCGCTGAACATCCTGATCCCGTCGGTGATCGTTCCTGCACTGTTCTTCGGCTTCATCGCGCTGTACCCGTGGATCGAGTCCTGGGCCACCGGCGACAAGGGTGAGAAGCACGTGCTCGACCGGCCCCGCAACGTGCCCGTCCGCACCGGCATCGGCGTGGGCATGATCGTGTTCTACGTGATCCTGGTCCTCGAGGGCTCGAACGACATCGTGGCGAACCTCTTCCACCTGTCGCTCAACGACCTCACCATCTTCTTCCAATGGGGCATCTTCATCCTGCCCGTCCTGGCGTTCTGGATCACCAAGCGGCTCTGCCTGGGACTGCAGCGCAAGGACCGTGAGCTGGTGCTGCACGGTCACGAGACGGGCACCATCGTCCGCCACGAGCACGGCGAGTACGTCGAGGTCCACAGCCCTCTGGACGATCAGGAGCGATGGGTGCGGGTGTCGTTCGACAACCACAAGCCGCTCGAGATCGCCCCCGAGCACAACGACCGTGGCGTCGCGCGCAAGGGATACCGATGGGACCGCTTCAAGCAGCGCCTGTCCCGCTTCTACTACGAGGACCGCATCGAGCCCGTGACGCCCGCGGAGCTCGAAGCGGCTCACCACGCGCACCCCGACGCACCCTCCACCGCTGGCCTGGCGGACGCCGCCGAGGCCAAGGGAGCCAACGAGCGTCTCGACGAGGAATGGGAACAGCTCGACGAAGGCGCGACCAAGAAGTAGTCGACGCACCGACGTTCGAAGGCCGGCTCCCTGCGAGGGGGCCGGCCTTCGTGCGTCTCCGGCGCAGCGGTCTCTCCAGGGAATCCGCAGGCACGTCGCGGTGTTGACACGCACACGGCCCACCGCTGCGGGAACATCCCACGGCGATAGGCTGAAGGGGACACCCCGGAAACCGCGCGCGGCGCACGACGCCGCGCCCAACGCAGGAGGAAGTATGGCTGACTACACGCTGCCGGACCTCTCATACGACTATGGCGCTCTCGACCCGCACATCGCGGGCGAGATCATGGAACTGCATCACTCGAAGCACCACGCGGCCTACGTCGCGGGCGCGAACACCGCGCTCGAGAAGATGGCCGCCGCTCGTGACAATGACGACTTCGGCCCCATCGCGGGTCTCGAGAAGGCGCTCGCGTTCAACCTGGGCGGGCACATCAACCACTCGGTGTTCTGGACCAACATGTCCCCCGACGGCGGCGACAAGCCCACCGGTGAGCTCGCCGCGGCGATCGACGAGAACTTCGGCTCGTTCGACAAGTTCCGGGCGCACTTCACCCACAACGCGATGACCATCATGGGCTCCGGCTGGTCGATCCTTGCGTGGGACACGATCGGCAAGAAGCTCGTCATCGTCCAGCTCTACGACCAGCAGGGCAACGTGCCCGTGGGCCTCATCCCCCTGCTGATGCTCGACATGTGGGAGCACGCCTTCTACCTCCAGTACCGCAACGTCAAGGCGGACTACGTCAAGGCATGGTGGAACGTCGTCGACTGGGCGAACGTCCAGCACCGCTTCGCCACCGCATCGGCGACGCAGGGTCTGATCGTCAAGTAGCGCACTGGCGCGAACACACGAAGGGCGGGCATCCTCCAGGGTGCCCGCCCTTCGTGCGTCTCGCACCGTGCACGCGCCTCGCCGGTAGCGTGGAGCCCATGACACCAGCACCGGATCCGGGGGCCACCAGCGGCGATGCATCAGGCGATCACCGCCGACGCCACCCGCTCGAACGCCGCTCCGCCGTCTGGCTGCTGCTCGCCAGCCTGGTGCTGATCCAGTTCGCCTATCCCATCACCGACGGCGGTGATGGGTGGATGGCCGTGTACCTCCTGCTCTACGTCGGGGTCATCGCCTTCGCGATTCGTGTCGCCCTCGCCCATCCGCGCCGGTACGGCGTGTTCGTGCCACTGTCCGTGCTGATGGTGATCGGCGGCGCCTGGTTCGTCGTGTCGCCGGACAGCGACCACGCACTGTCCGCGATGCTCGCGGGCATCGGCCTCTTGCAGCTCGGTCTGCTCGCGGTGCTGATCTTTGCGCTCCTGGAACCGCCAGAGCGCGCCAACGGCATCGACCTGCTGCTCATGGCGGTATGCGGGTTCCTGATGATGGGCGGCGTCTTCGGCGCCGCGGCAGCGCTCATCGAGATCGCGTCCCCTGGCAGCTTCGCGGATCCCACGATCACCGTGGTGCCTCTGCCATGGCAGAGCCTGCTCTACGGGAGCTTCGTCACCCTCTCCGCATTGGGATTCGGCGACGTCACGCCCGTCTCTGCCTGGGCACGGTCGCTGTTCTCGTTCGAGGGAGTCATCGGCGTGCTGTTCATCGCCGTCGTGGTCTCACGGCTCGTGTCGGTCGCCGGGAAGGCCATCGACTCCGAGGAGTGAGGATGCGTCCGTCAGTGCGCGTGACGGCCCGTCGAGAACTCGAAGACCCAGCCCACCAGGCCCACCGAGCCGATGATCACGGCCGGCACCATGATCCACCAGCCCACCGCCATCGCCACGAACGCCAACGCTGACCCGAGCGCAATCACGAGCGGCCACCAGCTCCACGGCGCGTACACGCCCTGCGAACCCGCGAGCTCGGAGATATGTGCGTCCTCATCGTCCTCGGGACGGCGCCCATGACGCTTCTCGAGCATCTTGAAGTAGATGCCGATCATGATGAACATGCCGCCGGTGAGGAGGATCGCCACGATGCCGACCCACTCGGACCAGCTCGTGAAGATGCCGTAGAGCGTCCCCGCGAGGAAGAAGAAGATGGACGGGATCCAGAAGACGTTGGATTCGAGTCGCATCGGTCAGCTCTCCTTGTCGGACGCGGTGTGAGCGTGGTTGTCGCCTGCCGCGACGGGGGCGTGATCGCTGCCGGAGTCGTAGGCGGCGTGGTGGTCCCGAGCTGCGGCCTCAGGGTGGTGCAGGTCGAAGGCGGGACGCTCCGAGCGGATGCGGGGCATGGAGGTGAAGTTGTGGCGCGGGGGCGGGCAGCTGGTCGCCCATTCGAGCGAGTTGCCGTAGCCCCACGGGTCGTCGACGGTCACCTTGGGGGCGCGCTTGGTCGTGATGTAGACGTTCCAGAGGAACGGCAGCGTGGACAGCGCGAGGATCACGGCTCCCACCGTGGACACCTGGTTCATCCACGTGAAGCCGTCCTCCGGCAGGTAGTCGACGTACCGTCGCGGCATGCCGCTCGCACCCAGCCAGTGCTGGATGAGGAACGTGGTGTGGAAGCCGATGAACAGCAGCCAGAAGTGGAGCTTGCCCCACCGCTCGTTCAGCATCTTGCCCGTGAACTTGGGCCACCAGAAGTAGAAGCCCGCGAACATCGCGAAGACCACGGTGCCGAACACCACGTAGTGGAAGTGAGCGACCACGAAGTAGGAGTCGGAGACCGGGAAGTCGAGCGGCGGGGAGGACAGGATCACGCCCGTCAGGCCGCCGAACAGGAAGGTGATGAGGAAGCCGATCGACCACAGCATCGGCGTCTCGAAGGTGAGCTTGCCGCGCCACATCGTGCCGATCCAGTTGAAGAACTTCACTCCGGTGGGCACCGCGATGAGCATGGTCATGAACGCGAAGAACGGCAGCAGCACGGCGCCCGTGACGTACATGTGGTGCGCCCACACGGTCACGGACAGCGCCGCGATCGCGATCGTCGCATAGACGAGGCCGTGGTAGCCGAACAGCGGCTTTCGGGAGAATACGGGCAGGATCTCGGACACGATGCCGAAGAACGGCAGCGCGATGATGTACACCTCGGGGTGCCCGAAGAACCAGAACAGGTGCTGCCACAGGATCGCTCCCCCGTTCTCGGGGTTGAACACCTGGGAGTCGAGCACGCGGTCGGATCCCAGTGCGAACAGCGCCGAGGCCAGCGGGGGGAACGCGAGCAGCACGAGCATCGAGGTCACGAGGATGTTCCACGTGAAGATGGGCATCCGGAACATCGTCATGCCGGGCGCGCGCATCGTGACAATGGTGGTGATGAAGTTCACGGAGCCCAGGATCGTTCCGAAGCCCGCCAGCGCGAGGCCGAAGACCCACAGGTTGCCACCCACTCCGGGCGAGTACACGGCGTTCGACAGCGGCGCATACGCGAACCACCCGAACGATGCAGCCCCTTGGGGCGTGAAGAAGCCGGCGGAGGCGATGAGGCCACCGAACAGGTACAGCCAGTAGGCGAACATGTTCAGTCGCGGGAACGCGACATCGGGCGAGCCGATCTGCAGCGGCACGATGACGTTCGCGAAGCCTGCGAAGAGCGGCGTCGCGAACAGCAGCAGCATGATCGTGCCGTGCATCGTGAACAGCTGGTTGTACTGCTCGGCGGACTGCACGATCTGCATGCCGGGCTCGAACAGCTCGGCGCGGATCACCAGCGCCATCACGCCGCCGATGATGAAGAAGATGAACGACGTGATCAGGTACATGTACCCGATGGTCTTGTGGTCGGTCGAGGTGATCCACTTCACCGCGATGGAGCCGGAGCGCGACGGCGCGGCAGGAATCGCCACACCGGCGGGCTCGTGGCGGTCGTCGGCGTAGTCGGCGGTTGCCATTACTCGGTCTCCCCGTGGTCCGTCGTCAGTTCCACGACCTGGTCGCGGCTGTACTCGAGGCCGAGTTCGCCCTCGTAGCCCCTCGCGCGCAGGTCCTCCATGTATGCGTCGTACTCCGCGCGCTCCACGACCTCGACGTTGAAGAGCATCGATGCGTGATACTCACCGCAGAGCTCCGCGCACTTGCCCTGGTACGTGCCGATCTCGGTCGGAGTGACCTGCCATTCGTTCGTGCGCCCCGGGACCGTGTCCTCCTTGTAGAGGAACGCGGGGATCCAGAACGAGTGGATCACGTCGCGCGAATCGAGGTAGAAGTGCACCGTCTCATCGACAGGCAGGTACAGGGTCGGCAGCGTCGCCTCGACACCCTCCTCGCCTGTCAGAGTGGCCTGCACGCCCGGGTCGTACACGTCGTCGCTGAGATAGTTGAAGTCCCAGCTCCACTGCTTGCCGACCACTTGGATCTCGAGGTCCGGCTCGGCGTCGAGGGACGTCAGCTCGCCGATGTCCTCCGCGGTGTACTTGAACAGCACGGCGATGGCCATCAGCGGCAGCGCGGTGTACATCAGCTCGAGCGGCAGGTGCACGCGGTTCTGCACCGGGAGCTTGTGGTCGTCCTTGCGCTTGCGGTAGACCGCGACGCACCAGAGGATCAGACCCCAGGTCAGCACTCCGACGGCGAGTGCCGCGATCCACGAACCGTTCCACAGCGTGATGACCGTTCCGGTCTGGTTCGTGATGTCAGGAGTGGACGGCAAGGCCCCGTTCTCGATGCCCTGAGAGCAGCCTGCGAGCAGGGCCATCGCGCCCGCTATCGCGGCGCCAGTCAGGGCCTTCCGGGGCATGGCAGAGAGTGGCTTCTTGGACACCCGGTCAGTCTAGCGCGCGATACCGTGGGCGTATGCCAGCAACTCGGGTGTTCCTCGATGCCGGCGGGCGGGCTCCGGTCACCCGCCGGACGGCCGATGCGCTCCTCGCCGGGGTCGCAGATGGCTGGGCCGATCCCACTCGCCTCACCAACGAGTCACGTCGTGCACGGGCCGTGCTCGACGGCGCCCGCGAGGCGATCGCCGACGCAATCGGGGCCGATGCGGCGCACCTCCACTTCCTGCCGTCCGCGCACGTCGCGGCCGAGCGCGTCACCGCCGGCGTGTTCCGGGCCCGTCGTGGTCGGGAGCGCATCGTCGTCTCCGCCATCGAGCGGCAGGCCATCCTCGACGCAGCCGATCACACGGCGCCAGACGCGGTCGACCGGATACCCGTCGACGATGCGGGCCACGTGAACCTCGACGAACTCGAGGCACGCGTGAGCCACCCTGCCACCGCCCTGGCGCTCATCCAGCACGCGAATCAGGAGATCGGGACCGTCCAGCACATGGACGAGGTGGCGGCGATCACCCGCCGTGCCGAGGTGCCGCTGATCGTGGATGCGAGCGCCAGCATCGGCCACCTTGACCCCCCGACAGAGTGGGACGCGCTGCTCGCGGATCCCGCCGACTGGGGCGCGCCTGCGGGGCTGGGCGTTCTCGCGACCCGTCCGCGCACGCGCTGGCTCGCCGCCTGGCCCGGAGAGGGATGGGCGCCCGGAGGCGTGTCGATCCCCCTCGCGCTCGCCTCCGCCGTCGCGCTGCAGGAACGTCGCGAGGCGTACGAGACCAACCGGGCGCGCCTCACCGCTCTCACGGACCGGATTCGCGCGGGTCTGGCCGGGCTCGAGGGCGTCACCGTCGTCGGCGATGCCGATGCCCGCGTGCCCCACCTGCTCACGGCGGCGTTCCTCTACCTCGATGGCGAGCCAGTGGTGACACGGCTCGACCGCGAGGGGTTCGCGGTGGGATCCGGATCGGCATGCGGCACCGCAGCCTTCGAACCCAGCCACGTGCTCGCGGCGATGGGCGCGCTCACCCACGGCAATCTGCGCATCGGCCTTCACCCCGGGGTGGCGGACGAGGACGTGGCGCGGTTCATCGCCACGCTGCCGCGAGTGCTCGAGGACGTGCGCCGCACGATGACGGCCGACTGACCCGAGCAGATTGCCGGCGGAGACGCGAACGGGCGGCGCGGCCGTGAGGCCAGCGCCGCCCGTCGGCGAGAAGCGTCAATTCAGCTGAAGGAGTCTCCACATGCGCAGGAGCTCGCGGCGTTCGGGTTGTCGATGGTGAAACCCTGCTTCTCGATCGTGTCGGCAAAGTCGATGGTCGCACCGTCGAGGTACGGCACCGACATCTTGTCGACAACGACCTGCACGCCGTCGAAGTCGCGCGTCACGTCACCGTCGAGCATGCGCTCGTCGAAGTACAGCTGGTAGATGAGTCCGGAGCATCCTCCGGGCTGCACTGCCAGTCGCAGGCGAAGGTCATCTCGACCCTCCTGCTCCAGCAGACTCTTCACCTTGCCAGCCGCCGCATCGGTGATGACGACTCCGTGAGTGACAGCCTCGGTCGCAGTATCAGTCATATGCGGCCTCCTTTCGTAGATTCTGACTACCAGGGTACGCCTGTCGGCAACCGCAGCACGACCCCACGCCGCGACTGGCACACCACGTCGGGTTCAGCGTCGCGGCGTCCACGTCTGAGCGACACGCCGCACCGCGGCGGTGAGGCCGTCGACGCCGCGTCCCCCCTCATGCGCGGCGGCCAGGCCCGCATTCATGAGGTCACGCCGACCGATGCGCGACTCGGGGGCGATGACGATCGCGGGCAGTCCCCGGCGGGCGGCGAGCGACGCGGCCGCCGGGACGGCTCCGTCATCGAGCGAGCGCGGCTCGAGGCCTGGCACGACCGCCACGACGAGGTCGGCAGTGGCCGCCGCCTCGTCCGCGCCCGTGAGCGTGGCCATCAGCGGCGCGCCCGGCACGATCCGCGCCCCGATGGCGCCCAGCGCATAGGCGAGTCCGCCGGCGGCGCCGGTGCCTGGCAGGTCCGAGAGGCGAGACGAGCCCAGCAGAGACGGAACGCTCGCGATCGCATCGGCGTCCCGCGCGATCGCGGCCCAGCGGTCCTCCTGTGCCTGTGCCGCGAGGCTGATCGCCTCATCCACCTCACGGCCGTCGCGCAGCGCCGCGCTCATGCCGTGGAAGCCCAGGAGCGGGCGCTGGGATGCGACCGCGACCACGACGTCGAGCGACGCGACGCCGGCACGCATCTGAGCGATGCCGCCGAGCCACAGATCGGTGGCGTCGCCTGCCGGGGACGCGTCACCGACCGGCACGATCACGGTCCGCGCCGGCTGGGAGCCGGCATGCTCGGCCGCGAGGCCCAGCAGCGCCGTGGCGAGCGCGTGAGGCTCCCACCGCTTCTCCCCTCCGGTGGGCGCGAGCACTACGGAGCGGCCCGCCCCGATCGCTTCGGCCCCACCCACCTGGACGCGGCGGCCCGCCAGGGAGTCTCCGCTCCGCACTCCCCCGTCGCCGATCGCGAAGCACTGCACTGAGGCGTGGGGGGCGGAAGCGCCCCAGGCCGCCGCGACCGCATCGGCCGTCTGGGGCGCCGGCATCGGGGCGTCCCCGTCGGTCGGCCAGGACTCGGTGAGGACCACGATCTGCATGGCTCCAGTGTGCCGTGGCAGGCGTGAGAGAATGACCGGATGAGCACGACGTTCTCTGAACCGTCCGAGTCGCCGGCGCTGCTCCTGCTCGGAGGCCGGCGCGACCCGTTGTCCGAGCGTGGCGTCGACTGTCCCGGCGACCTTCCCGCGGCATCCGACCCTGGCCTCGTGGACCGCGCACGGCGCGCCAAAGAGACACTGGGCGACCGAGTGTTCATTCTCGGCCACCACTATCAGCGCGACGAGGTCATCCAGTTCGCCGACGTCACTGGCGACTCCTTCAAGCTCGCGCGCGACGCGGCGGCGCGCCCCGAGGCCGAGTTCATCGTGTTCTGCGGCGTGCACTTCATGGCGGAGAGCGCCGACATCCTCACCGGCGATGAGCAGACGGTCGTGCTGCCCGACATGGCGGCGGGATGCTCGATGGCCGACATGGCCAACATCAACCAGGTCGAGGACGCGTGGGATCAGCTGGCCGAGGCCGGCCTCGCCGACCGCACCATTCCCGTGACCTACATGAACTCCACCGCCGCCATCAAGGCGTTCTGCGGCCGCACCAATGGCGTCGTGTGCACGTCCTCCAACGCCGAGGTCGCGATGCGCTGGGCCTTCGACCAGGTGGGTGGCGTCGCGGGCGACGGCAAGGTGATGTTCCTTCCTGACCAGCACCTGGGCCGCAACACCGCGGTTCTCCAGCTGGGTCTCGACCTCGAGGACTGCGTGGTGTACGACCCCCGCAAGCCGCTGGGCGGGAACACTGCGGAGGAGCTGGAGCGCGCTCGCGTGATCCTGTGGAAGGGCCACTGCTCGGTGCACGGCCGGTTCCGCAAGGAGAACGTCGAGGCCGCTCGCGAGCGCGTGCCCGGCATCAACGTGCTGGTGCACCCCGAGTGCACGCACGAGGTCGTGACCCGCGCGGACTACGTCGGCTCGACCGAGTTCATCATCAAGACCCTGGACGCGGCAGAGCCCGGCTCCTCCTGGGTGATCGGCACCGAGCTGAACCTCGTGCGCCGGCTCGCGGACGCGCATCCGGACAAGGACATCCACTTCCTCGAAGACACCGTGTGCTTCTGCTCGACCATGAATCGGATCGACCTCCCCCACCTGGTGTGGGCGCTCGAGTCGCTCGCTGCCGGCGACGTGGTCAATCGCATCGACGTCGACCCGCAGACGCAAGAGGAGGCCAAGGTGGCGCTGGACCGCATGCTCGCCCTGCCCGCCAAGGACTCCGCCAAGGACTGACACCGCCCCACCGGCACCACGACGGTGCCTCGCAACGCAAGGACATGATGAAGAAGAACAGCTCCGAACCCCACGACGCGCCTGAGTCGACCGTGGACCTGCCCGCCGAGTCCACCCCGGTGGGCAAGGGGCGCCCCACGCCCAAGCGCAAGGAGCGCGAGGCCGCCAACCAGCGCGGCGTGCTCGCCGACTCCAAGCAGGACGCGAAGGATCGGCGCGCCAAGGCCCGCGAGCTGCGTGAACGCGAGTACCAGGCGATGAAGGACGGCGACGAGCGCAACATGCCCGCCGAGCACCGCGGGCCCGAGCGGCGGTTCCTGCGGGACTTCGTCGACGCCCGCACGAGCATCGGCGAGTTCCTGCTCCCCATGGCGATCGTGTTCGTCGTGCTGTCGCTGTTCCTGCCGCAGATCGGCATCGCCGGTTTCCTGCTGATCGTCGTGTTCTATCTCATCGTGCTGGCAGCGGCCGTCGAGACCTTCATCACGATCAAGCGCATCAAGAAGCACTTCTCCGCCAAGTTCGGCGAGGGCAAGCTCCCGCGTGGATGGACGTTCTACGTCATCTCTCGCGCGCTCAACCTGCGTCGCTTCCGCGTGCCGCGCCCCAAGGTCGCACGCGGCGAGTTCCCGGTCTGACCGACTGGTAAGCAGATCCCCTCCGGCCGTTCTAGGGTGGAGGCATGATCAATTATCGATACCTCGGCAACTCCGGCCTCAAGATCACGGAGCTCACCTTCGGCAACTGGCTCACGCACGCGTCGCAGGTGGAGAACGAGCAGGCCGCGGCCTGCGTCAAGGCGGCCCTCGACGTGGGCATCACCTCGTTCGACACCGCAGATGTGTACGCGAACACCGCCGCTGAGACGGTCCTGGGCGACATCCTGAAGGGTGAGCGTCGCGAGAGCCTCGAGATCTTCACCAAGGTGTACTGGCCGACCGGCCCCGGCGGCGCGAACGACACCGGCCTGTCGCGCAAGCACATCATGGAGTCGATCAATGGCTCGCTCCAGCGCCTGCAGACGGACTACGTCGACGTGTACCAGGCTCACCGCTACGACTACGAGACCCCCCTCGAAGAGACCATGACCGCCTTCGGCGACGTGGTCCGCCAGGGCAAGGCGCACTACATCGGAGTCTCCGAGTGGACCGCGGGCCAGATCCGTGAGGGCGTGCGCCTCGCGAAGGAGCTGAACTTCCAGCTCATCTCCAGCCAGCCCCAGTACTCGATGCTGTGGCGCGTCATCGAGGACGAGGTGGTTCCCGCCTCGAAGGAGTCCGGCGTCTCTCAGATCGTGTGGTCCCCCGTGGCCCAGGGCGTGCTGACCGGCAAGTACAAGCCGGGCCAGGCCCCGCCCGAGGGTTCGCGTGCGACGGACGAGAAGGGCGGCGCGAACATGATCAAGCGGTTCATGAACGACGACGTCCTCGGCCGGGTTCAGAAGCTGCAGCCCGTCGCCGACGAGCTGGGTCTCACCATGGCTCAGCTCGCGATCGCGTGGGTGCTGCAGAACGACAACGTCGCCGCGGCCATCATCGGGGCCTCGCGCCCCGAGCAGGTCACTGAGAACGCCAAGGCCTCCGGCGTCGAGATTCCTGCCGAGCTGATGACCCGCATCGACGAGGCGCTGGGCGACATCGTCGAGCGCGACGCGAACAAGACGGTCGAGACCAACCCTCAGGGACGAGTCGTCTGAGCCACCTGTCTCGCACGACACTGCGGCCCCGAGACCTTCACAGGTCCCGGGGCCGCGGTGCGTCAAAGGAGAAGACGATGTGCGCGTTGCGGACGCACATACCGGTGGAACGGCCGATGCGCGCGCGGGGTTCCAGGTCACGTCGACGGGAGAGCCCGTAGCGTAGGTGACATGGGCCTGTCATGGAGCGACGTCATCGATGGGGTGCGCTCCTTGGACGTCCCGCGGGAGGACATCGTCCTCGCGGGCAGTGGGCCGCTGCTCGCCCACGGCGTCATCGCCGAGGTCGGAGACGTCGACATCGTGGCCCGTGGTGAGGCCTGGGACCGAGTCGCGGCCCGGGGGGACATGCGCGCTGGGGAGCTTGGCGATCACTATGTGGACCTCGCGGGGGGCGTTCAGGTGTTCTCCGGCTGGCGGGGCGAACCGGCCGATGCGGTCATCGCTCGCAGCGCGGCCGTGGACGGAGTGCTGGTGGCCTCTCTCGCCGACGTGGTCGCATACAAGCGGCGCCTCGGGCGACCCAAGGACCTGGAGCACCTCGCCGCGCTGAAGCGTTGGGCTGACGTGATGACCGACCCCGTCGCGACCGCCCGCCGCGCCCCCGAGGTGTTGGCGGATCGCGTCGAGGCAGGAGAGCGACTCGCTCCGGTGCTCGCGGCCCTCGGCCCGGCGCGGCCCACGGTGCTCGCCCTCCCGCGCGGAGGCGTGCCGGTGGCCGCCCCGATCGCACGCGCGCTCTCCAGCTCACTCGACGTGCTCGTGGTGCGCAAGCTCGGACTGCCGGCGAACCCCGAGTATGCGTTCGGGGCGATCGGAGAGGGCGGCGAGCCTCTCATCGACGAGCGGATCGTGGCCGCAGCCGACCTGCTGGAGTCGGAGGTCGACGCGGTGGTGGCCGCCGAGCATCGCGAACTGGCCCGCCGCGTCGCCCTCTACCGAGCGGGTCGCCCGGCACTCACCCTCACGGGACGCACCGCGATCATCGTGGACGACGGCTCCGCGACCGGGTCGACCGCTCAGGCAGCGATCGCCGTCGCTCGGACCATGGGAGCGGCGCGCGTGATCGTGGCGGTCGGCACGGCCCCGCCCGATGTGCTCGCGATGCTCGGGCGTCACGCCGACCGGGCCATCGCCGCGATGACTCCCGAGCCGTTCACGTCCGTCGGTCAGTGGTACCGCGACTTCTCCCCCACGTCCGACGACGAGGTCCTCGCGATCCTTCGCACCTCCGACTGAGCTCCAGACGGCGAGACGGCCGGCTCAGTGGGACAACGCGGCGTTGAGTCGTGCCACCCAGCGCGGACCTTGATACACGAAGCCGGTGTAGGTCTGAAGGAGCGTGGCGCCCGCGTCGAGCAGAGCGCGGGCATCTGCCTCCGACTCGATCCCGCCGACGCCGACGATGGTCAGCCGGTCCCCAGCGCGTTCCGTGAGGCGCGCGACGACCTCGACCGCTCGCGCCCGCACCGGAGGTCCGGAGAGCCCCCCTGGGCCGCGATCGTGCGCGATCGTCGTGTTGGTCGCGATGACGCCGTCCAGACCCGTCTCGATGGCGAGGTCAGCGACGGCATCGACGTCCTCATTCGCCAGGTCGGGCGCGATCTTGACCAGCAAGGGCACATGTCGACCGGCGGCGTCGTCAGCGGCCGCGCGCACCTGCGCGAGGATCGGCCGCAGCGCCTCGGTGCTCTGCAGGTCACGAAGCCCCGGGGTGTTGGGCGAACTGACATTGACGACCAGGTAGTCCGCGTACGGAGACAGCACGCGCGCCGAGTACGCGTAGTCGGCCGGCGCATCCTCGGGTGCGGTGACCTTGGTCTTCCCGATGTTGACGCCGAGCACGACCGCCTGCCCCGCCCGCGTGGACCTGAGGTGTGCGAGCCGGCGCGCCACCGCATCGGCGCCCTCGTTGTTGAAGCCCATGCGATTGCGCAGCCCCCGCACGTCGCGCTCCCGCCAGGAACGCGGCCGTTCGTTGCCCGGCTGCGCCTGAGCGGTGACGGTGCCGATCTCGACGAACGCGAAACCGGCGGCGGCAAGCCCTGTCACCGCTTCGGCGTTCTTATCCATGCCTGCGGCCAGCCCGACGCGCCCCGGGATGTCGATCCCCATGGCCTTCACGTGCGCCGAGGGCCGTGGGGAGAGGCGCAGCGCGCGCGCCGCTCGGAAGGCCCATCCGCCGTAGCGGAACGCCGCGACGCCGAGTCGGTGGGCGTTCTCCGCGTCGACGCGCGCGAGGACGTGGTCGTAGAACAGGCGGTACACGGCACCAACGTAGCGCGGATAGGGTCGACTCATGACTTCTCTCAACGCCACGAGCGACTCTGTCAGCACCATCGACGCCGACGCCCTGATCCTGGGCTATGACGGCGATGTGACCGCCCACCCGCAGCTTCCGGACGAGGTCCGCGCCACCATCGCCACCGCCGCAGCGATGCTCGAGCCCTCGGCGAAGGTCGGCACGACCGTGGTGCTGCCAGGCACCGATGTGAACGCCAAGCGCGTCGTCGTCGTCGGCATCGGCGACGGCTCTGAAGGCGACCTGCGCATCGCCGCGGGCGCGGCCTCCCGTGCGTGCGGCAAGCGCCCCGCATCCGTGGTCGTCGCGCTTCCCGTCGCCGACGACGCGGCCGCCTCCGCGGTCGCCGAGGGCGCCCTCATGGGCGCGTACACGTTCCATGACTACAAGTCCGACGATGCTCTCGCCAGCTATGAAGGGGCGGACTGGCACATCGCCGGCGCCTCGGACGCGGCCCTCAAGCGCGCGTCGATCCTCGCCGCCGCGGTCACCGGCACGCGGGACCTCATCAACACCCCGCCGCTCGACATGTTCCCGGCCTCCGTCGCCGAGGCCGCTCAGGGATACGCGCAGCAGTTCCCGGTCGACGTCGAGGTGTGGGACGTGGAACGGCTCGCGCAGGAGGGCTTCGGCGGCATCCTCGGCGTCGGCATGGGCTCGTCCCGCCTGCCGCGCCTGGTGCGCATCGAATGGAACCCCGCCGACGCGAAGAGCTCCGTCGCGCTGGTGGGCAAGGGCATCACGTTCGACACCGGAGGCATCTCGCTCAAGCCGCCGAAGGGCATGGAGACCATGAAGTCGGACATGTCGGGCGCCGCCGCGGTGCTTCACATCGTCCTCGCAGCCGCGCGCGCCGAGCTGCCGGTCAAGGTCACCGGCTGGCTGTGCCTCGCGGAGAACATGCCGTCGGCCACGGCTCAGCGGCCGTCGGACGTGATCCGCATCTACGGCGGCAAGACCGTCGAGGTCATGAACACCGACGCCGAAGGGCGCCTGGTGATGGCCGACGGCCTCGTGCGGGCCATCGAGGAGAACCCGGACGTGGTTCTCGACATCGCGACGCTCACCGGTGCCCAGGGCGTCGCGCTCGGCTCACGGACGTCCGGCGTCATGGGCGACGACGAGGTGCGGGCGGCCGTGGTGGCTGCGGCCGACTCGGTGGACGAGGCCTTCTGGCCCATGCCCCTTCCCGAGTACCTGCGCGAGTCGCTCGACTCGAAGGTCGCGGACCTCAGGAACATCGGCGACCCGATGGGCGGCATGCTCTCCGCTGGCGTCTTCCTCAAGGAGTTCGTGGGCGACACCCCGTGGGCTCACCTCGACATCGCACGTCCCGCGTTCAACGAGGGGTCCCCGTGGGGATTCACGACGTCGGGCGCGACCGGCGCCTCGGTGCGGACCATGTTCCGCTTCCTGGAGACGCGCGCAGGACTCTAGTCAGACGCCTTGCGTCACGCATGAGGACGGCGGTCGGGCTCTGCTCGGCCGCCGTTCTTCGTGTGGAGAGTCAGCCGCGACTCTTGCGCTGGCGTTCGTTCCACTCCCGCATCCGCGAAGGGTAGCCGGAGAGGTTCACGTCGAAGGCGGGGACGCCGAGCTGCTTGGCGACCTTGCGCGCCGTGTCGATGTCGGGGACGCGTCGCCGCGTCCACTGGCCGGAGTCGGCCACCACCACCATCGTCGTCTGAGTGACCCGGGTGGGAGGTTCGATGAACGCCTCGCAGCCCTGATGCTCGGCCACGAAGGCCTTGAGGTGCGCGACCGTCTCTGCTCGCGCGTCCTTCGATGCCGCGCTCCCGGCGGCGACGTCTGCTCGCTTTGACCCGAACATGCGTGACAAGAAGCTCATGAGCCCAGGGTAGTCATGGGTTGCGGTTCGCGCCGACGCCGACTGGTGGCAAGATGGGTATGACCGACTTTCCCACAAGGAGAACTCATCGTGCCCGAGTCCACCCCACGCTCGTTCGACCTGCTCATCCTTGGCGGAGGCTCCGGTGGCTATGCCGCCGCGTTCCGCGCCTCCCAGCTCGGCCTCACGGTCGGATTGGTCGAGGAATCGAAGGTCGGGGGCACCTGCCTCCACAACGGCTGCGTCCCCACCAAGGCGCTGCTGCACGCGGCCGAGGTCGCGGACAACGCCCGCGACGGCGCGAAGTACGGCGTGAACGCCACCCTCGACTCGATCGACATGGCCGTGGTGAACGAGTACAAGCAGGGCGTCGTCGACAGGCTCTACAAGGGACTCCAGGGCCTCGTGAAGGCTCGCAAAGTCGAACTCATCGAGGGTCACGGCACGCTCGTAGGCCCCGACGCGATCGAGGTGCGCGGCGAGCGCTACACCGCCAAGAACATCGTGCTCGCCACTGGCTCGTACGCCCGCTCCTTGCCAGGCCTCGAGATCACGGGTCGCGTCATGACCTCGGATCAGGCGTTGCAGATGGACACCGTTCCCGAGTCCGCGATCGTGCTGGGCGGCGGCGTGATCGGCGTGGAGTTCGCCTCCGTGTGGAAGTCCTTCGGCGCGGACGTCACCATCGTCGAGGCTCTCCCCCACCTCGTGCCCAACGAGGACGAGGTGCTGTCGAAGGGCCTTGAGCGCGCCTTCAGGCGCCGCAAGATCGACTACAAGCTGGGCGTCAAGTTCCAGGGCGTCGAGCAGACCGACTCGGGCGTGAAGGTCTCGCTCGAGGACGGCACCGTCCTCGAGGCTGACGTCCTCCTGGTGTCCGTGGGCCGTGGCCCTCGCACCTCCGGCCTCGGCTACGAGGAGCAGGGCGTGCGCATGGACCGCGGGTTCGTGCTCACCGACGAGAAGCTGCACACCGGCGTCGCGAACATCTACGCCGTGGGCGACATCGTTCCCGGGCTGCAGCTCGCGCACCGCGGCTTCCAGCAGGGCATCTTCGTCGCAGAGACGATCGCGGGGCTCAGCCCTCAGCCGATCGTCGAGGCGAACATCCCGCGCGTGACGTACTGCGAGCCCGAGGTCGCGTCCGTCGGCATCACCGAGTCGAAGGCTCGCGAGATCCACGGCGACGATGCGGTCGAGGCTCTCGAGTACAACCTGGGTGGCAACGGCAAGAGCCAGATCCTCGGCACCCAGGGCTTCATCAAGCTGGTCCGGGTCATGAACGGCCCGGTCGTCGGAGTCCACATGCTGGGCTCACGCGTGGGCGAGCAGATCGGCGAGGCCCAGCTCATCGTGAGCTGGGAGGCGCACCCCGAAGACGTGGCACCTCTCATCCACGCGCACCCGACGCAGAATGAGGCGATGGGCGAAGCGCACTTGGCCCTGGCCGGCAAGCCCCTCCACGCCCACGACTGATTACGGAGACAATCTTCATCATGAGCAACGACGTCACTCTTCCGGCCCTGGGCGAATCCGTCACTGAGGGCACCGTCACACGCTGGCTCAAGTCCGTCGGCGACTCCGTCGAGGTCGACGAGCCCCTGCTCGAGGTCTCCACCGACAAGGTCGACACCGAGATCCCCTCGCCCTTCGCGGGCACCCTGAACGAGATCCTCGTCGACGAGGACGACACCGTCGAGGTCGGCGCCGTCCTGGCCCGCATCGGCGAAGCAGGCGCAGCCCCGGCCGAGCCCTCCGCCCCCGCAGAGCAGTCGGCACCCGCAGAGCAGTCCGCTCCGGCAGCCGAGTCGGCCCCCGCGGAGCAGTCGGCACCTGCAGCGCAGTCCACTCCTGCCGAGGCCTCCGCACCCGCCGCAGAATCCGCACCGGCACCGGAGTCCGCTCCCGCGGCCGAACCCGCTCAGCAGGAGAAGCCGTCCGGCTCGTCCGGCGGCCAGGAGGTCACTCTTCCGGCCCTGGGCGAATCCGTTACTGAGGGCACCGTCACACGCTGGCTCAAGTCCGTCGGCGACTCCGTCGAGGTCGACGAGCCCCTGCTCGAGGTCTCCACCGACAAGGTCGACACCGAGATCCCCTCGCCCTTCGCTGGCACCCTGAACGAGATCCTCGTCGACGAGGACGACACCGTCGAGGTCGGCGCCGTCCTGGCCCGCATCGGCGAAGCAGGCGCAGCCCCGGCCGAGCCCTCCGCCCCCGCGGAGCAGTCGGCACCTGCAGCGCAGTCCGCTCCTGCCGAGGCCTCCGCACCCGCCGCAGAATCCGCACCGGCACCGGAGTCCGCTCCCGCCGCTGAGTCGGCGCCCGCGGAGCAGTCCACCGCTTCCGAGCCCGCTCAGGCAGAGCCGGCCTCGAGCCCCGCTGCCGAGGCGGCCGCACCCGCTGAGCAGGAGAAGGCACCGGCGGCGCAGTCCGCTCCGGCTGCCGCATCGGCGCCCGCCGATTCCTCGGGTTCTGGCTACGTCACGCCGATCGTCCGCAAGCTTGCCAAGGAGCGCGGAGTGGACCTCTCTCAGGTCTCCGGCACCGGCGTGGGCGGCCGCATCCGCAAGGAAGACATCATCAGCGCCGCGGAGGCGGCCAAGGCAGCCACGCCCACGCAGTCGGCGGCGCCTGCCGCCGCATCTGCCCCCGCGCAGCCGTCGGCTCCCGTCGAGTCCGAGCTCCGTGGCCAGACCATCAAGATGAGCCGCATCCGCAAGGTCACCGCCGACAAGATGATGGAGTCGCTGCACGGCATGGCGCAGCTCACCTCGGTCATTGAGGTCGACTGCTCGAAGATCTGGGCCCTGCGCGCGACGTCCAAGGACGCCTTCTACGACAAGCACGGCGTCAAGCTGTCGTTCCTGCCCTTCTTCACCAAGGCAGTATCGGAGGCGCTCGCCGAGCACGCGAACATGAACGCCTCGGTCAGCGAGGACGGCAAGTCGATCGTCTACCACCCGGCGGTCAACCTGTCGATCGCGGTGGACACCGAGAAGGGCCTCATGCTGCCCACGATGCGGGAAGCGGACGCCAAGTCTCTCCCCGAGCAGGCGCAGGCGATCGCCGACCTCGCGGAGCGCGCGCGCTCCGGCGGCCTCAAGGCCGACGAGATCTCCGGCGGCACGTTCTCCGTGACCAACACCGGTTCGGTCGGCACGCTCTTCGACACCCCCGTGGTTCCGGCGCCGCAGGCCGGCATCCTGGCCACGTGTGCGATCGTGAAGCGCGCCGCTGTGGTCAAGGGCCCCGACGGAGAAGACGTCATCTCGATCCGCCCCATGTGCTACCTGCCTCTGAGCTACGACCACCGACTGGTGGACGGTGCGGATGCGGCTCGGTTCCTGCAGAGCGTGAAGAAGCGCATCGAGGCCGGCGCGTTCGAGGCTGACCTCGGGCTCTAGGCCCCCTCATGAAGGTCGTCATCGCGGGATCGTCCGGCCTGATCGGGACGGCGCTCAAGGATTCGCTTCGCGGTGACGACCACACCGTGGTGTCGCTGGTGCGCCGTGAGGCTCGCAGGCCCCATGAGTCGTCGTGGGACCCCGCCTCCGGCGTCGTCGATCGTGAGGTGCTCGCGTCCGCCGATGTGGTCGTGAACCTCGCGGGCGCGTCGATCGGCGCCAAGCGACTCACCGATTCTCACGCGAAGCTCGTGCTTCAGTCTCGCCTGGACTCCACCGGCACGATCGTCCGCGCACTCGTCGACGCGGGTTTCGCTGGGCTGCTCCTGCAGGGCTCCGCGATGGGGTACTACGGGGACCGTGGCGAGGACCATCTGACGGAGCGTTCCGGACCGGGAGACACCCTGCTGGCGTCCATCGTGCGTCAGTGGGAGGCCGCCGCGCAGCCAGCCGTCGACGCAGGAATCCGGACTGTGTTCGCGCGCACCGGCCTCGTGCTCGCTCCGCACGGAGGGTTCGCGGAGCGGCTGATGCCGCTTGTCACCCGTGGTCTGCTGCGCTCTCTCGGCAAGGGCACGGCGTGGCACTCGTGGATCTCCCTCGAGGACCACATCAGGGCGCTGCGGTTCCTCATCGAGTCCGATCACCAC
The DNA here is from genome assembly GCF_030418295.1 of Demequina muriae. Taxonomy (NCBI): domain Bacteria; kingdom Bacillati; phylum Actinomycetota; class Actinomycetes; order Micrococcales; family Demequinaceae; genus Demequina; species Demequina muriae. The sequence continues at coordinate 2,426,292 of NZ_JAUHQA010000001.1, read as the reverse complement.
GGCCCCGCCAACGTGATCGCACCGATCGCGGTGCGCGACCGTGAGCTCATCCGTGCGATGTCGGAGGCTGCGGGGCGTTCGCCTGGGCTGCCCGTGCCCGGCTGGGCGCTCCGGATCGCCATCGGCCGTGCGATCGAGGATCTGCTGTCCAGCCAGCTCGCCTCCCCTGGCGTGCTGAAGAGGCTCGACTTCTCCTGGCGGCACCCCGAGATCACGGGCGCGGCGCAGTGGGTCATGGCAGAGGCCGGGCACGCACCACCGACCAGCGCCCGTCCCACCTGAGGTCGAGTTCGACGCTCTGCGCGTATGCCGGCACCTCCGCAGTGCCCTCGGGCGTCGTGATCCTGTGCGCCGTGACCTCGTAGCGCACGGTCGCTGTCGCGGCGTCTCCGGTGTGCTCCGCGACCTGCACTTCGCGCACGTCGACGGCGAGTCCGGCGTAGCGCGTGCGGCCGGAGTCGAGAGCGCTCGCCAGCGCCTCCGTCTCCTCCAACAGTGGTCCGTCGGCGACCGTCGCCCGCAGCGCGTCTCCATCCCCAGCCGCGAGGGCGTCGATGCGCCGGGTGGTCAGCTCGTGAGCAGCCTGACCTGGGGCGCCGCGCGGCACGGCGCCTGCAGGCTCTGAGGACAGCGGGCCCGGTGCGCCGCCAGCGGCCGATGCGACCACTCCTGGCTCCTGCGGCGGGACGAGCGGCGATTCCGGGGCGGACTCGGCCGCAGCGGGCGTCGTGACCGAGGACATCGTGGCATCCACGACCCTCGGCGCCGCAACGATCCCCGCCACCGCTGCCGCAGCGACGGCGAGCCCAGCGCTGGTCCTGAGTGCCACACGGCGCATGCGCCACGCGCGTCCTGCCGCGATGCGCTCGGTGCCCTCGCTCGCCCTCGCACGGACGGCGCCCACCACCTCTGTCCGGGAGGGGACGGCGACGGGGCGCGGCGGGGCGCACGATGCGAGGGCCCGGGCCGCCACCGCCACGGGAGGTCGGGCGTCGGGGTCGTGCGCGATGAGGGGTGCGGTCCAGGCCTCCACTGCCACACTGTCGTGCGCTGCCACACACCACCGCAAGAGCGCCCCGAGCGAGTACGCATCGGCCGCGAGCGACGATCCCGAACGGCGCTCCGGGGCGCGGAACCCCACAGTGCCCCGCTCATCGTCGAGACACCCGCCGACGGTGTCGACGATGACGACCTCGCCGCCGGCGATCACAATGTTGGCGGGTGCGACGTCACCGTGGGCGATCCCGCGCGCGTGGAGCGCGTCGAGCGCCGCCGCGACCCGGACTCCCAGCCACACGCACTCCCCCGCGGTCAGGGGTCCGCGCCTGGTCTCGAGCTCGGCGAGATCGACGCCGTCGATCCATGGCAGCGTCACGACCACCTGGTCGCCTTCCGCGACGCCGACCCCGATCGGGACCAGCACCCCGGGATGATCGACCGCTCTCAACGCTCGCACGCGCTCGGAGACACGCGCCAGCACCTCTGGCCCCGTACCGACGGAGCGCGTCAGTACTCGGGCATCGGCACCTCGGTCACTGGGCATGCCTCCACTGTGACGCCCCGCCCACGGGCGCGGGAGTTATCCACAGCGTCAGTTCGGGATGCGCCGCGAGCCCCGGAACCGCCGTCAGCTCGGGGTGTTGTCACTCGGAATGCGTCGCGCCCACGGCCACCACACGGGCCGCCCGATGTCGGAGACCAGGCCGGGCACCAGCAGGGAGCGCACCACGAAGGTGTCGATGAGTACGCCGAGGCCGACGATCACGGCGATCTGCGCGAGGAAGATCAGCGGGATCACCCCGAGCGCCGCGAACGTCGCGGCGAGCACGATGCCCGCGGACGTGATCACGCCACCCGTCACCGCGAGGGCACGCCTGACTCCGTCGCGGGTGCCGTGCGTCAGAGACTCTTCCCTGGCTCTCGACATCAGGAAGATCGAGTAGTCGACGCCGAGCGCGACCAGGAACACGAAGCCGAGCAGCGGCACCGCAGGGTCGGAGCCCGGGAATCCGAACACGTAGTTGAACAGCAGCGCCGAGAGTCCCAGCGTGGCGCCGTAGGACAGCACGTTGGCGAGCACGATGAGCAGTGGCGCCAGCACGGAACGGAGCAGCATCACGAGCACGATGAAGATCACCGCGAGGATCGTCGGGATGATGATCAGCGTGTCGCGCTGGGTCGTGATGCGAGTGTCGAGCTGCTCTGCGGCCTGGCCGCCCACGAGGGCGTCCTCGCTCAGCGGGTGCACGGCGTCGCGCACGCCTTGAACAATGTCGGCGGCCTCGGACGAGCTCGACGACACCTGGGTCACGGCGACCACGGAGACGCGGCCGTCGATCTCGAGCGGCTGCTCGTCGGGGACCACGCCGGGGGGCGCTCCTTCGGCGACGGACGGCGTGACGACGTAGGCGCTTTCGACGCCGTCCACCCCACTGGCCGCGTCGATGGTCGCCTCGGCCTGGTCCGCAGGCACGAAGATGCGGATCGGCGAGGTCGCGCCGGCGTCGAAGTGCTGCTCGAGCACCTCGGTGCCCTCGACGGAATCGACACGAGCGGTGAAGACATCCTGCTCGCCCAGGCCGGAGGCCTTGAACGTGGGCAGGAACGCGGCGAACACCAGCAGCCCACCCGCCGCGATGATCCAGGTGCGCCGAGGGTGGCCGTCGACGCTGCGCGCCACGCGCGGCCAGAACCCCGTGGCCTGCGACGGGTCGGAGCCGGCGTGCTCCTCGCTGGCCTGATACCGCGGGAGCGCCGGCCAGAACACGCCGCGTGCGCGACGGCCGCCGATGAGCAGCAGCGCAGGAAGGAGGGTGAGGGCGGCGAGCAGGGCCGCGGCGATGCCCATCGCACCCGCCGGACCAAGTGCCGCGTTGGACTTGAGGTCGCTCAGCAGCAGCACGAGCAGTCCAAGGATCACCGTGCCCGCAGACGCGGCGATGGGCTCGAGCGATCGGCGCCACGCGCGCCACAGCGCCGAGTACGTGGACTCGACTCGCACGAGCTCCTCGCGGTAGCGCGCGACCAGCAGCAGGGCGTAATCGGTGGTGGCGCCCACCACGAGGATGAACATGATGCCCTGCGACTGGCCGTTGAGCGTGATGATCTCAGCATCGGCGAGCGCGTAGACGCCGAGGATCGCCCCGGTGAGCGCGATCATGGCCGTCGACAGCACCAGGAGGGGCAGCACCGGGCTGCGGTAGACGATGAGCAGGATGACGAGCACCACGGAGAGCGCGACCAGCAGCAGGATGCCGTCGATCCCGGCGAACGCTGCGAGCAGGTCGGCCAGCACCCCGAGGCCGCCGGTGAGGTGGCCGTTCAGCTCGGAGTCCTGGTCGGCCCACACCTCACGGATGGTCTCGGCGACGAGCTCGCCCAACGAGCCTTCGCCCACGCTCTCCTCGACCGCATCGGCCGCGATCGAGAACGCCACGAGCGCGGCCTCGCCGTCCTCGGACGGCACCACCTGAGGCATCTGCTCCGACGCAGGCGGCGACAACACGTCGCCCACGGTGCGGCCCTGCTCGTCTCCGGCGATGGGCGCCGCAATCACGTCGTCCACGAACGCCTCGATGGCCGCAAGGTCCTCGTCGCCGGTCACGCCATCGACCACGAAGATCCCGGGCACGGCCGATGCGGGGGCGAACTCGGCCTGCAGCTCGGCGGCGCGCGTCGACTCCGCGGAGGACGGCAGGAATGCGCCCGCATCGTTCTCCTGGACGTCGGCGAGCTTGCCGAAGGTCTGGCCGCCGACCCCTCCGACGGCGAGCCAGCCTGCGATGACGAGGACGATGACGAGGGGCCGGAGCCAGGCGCGAGAGGACATGGTCATATCGTGCCTCAACGCCGCGGCGGCTGGCGCATTCCCGGGGGTTTAGCCTGGACTCTATGGAGACGCTCACCCTCGACGTCGGCGCGCGGCTCGTGCCGTACCAGGAGGCATGGGACCTGCAGCGTCGCCTGCACGCCGAGCGGGTCGCCGGCGACCGTCCCGACACGGTCATCCTGGTCGAGCACGAGAGCGTGTACACCGCGGGCAAGCGCACCGCACGGTGGGACCGGCCCGTCGACGGCACCCCGGTCGTGGACGTCGACCGCGGCGGGAGGATCACGTGGCACGGGCCCGGTCAGCTGGTCGGCTACCCGATCATCCGTCTGCGCGAGCCCGTCGATGTCGTCAAGTACGTCCGTGCCCTCGAACAGGCCTTCATCGATCTCAGCGCGTCGTACGGCCTCGACGCCACGCGCGTGGACGACCGTTCCGGGGTGTGGCTGCCAGCGACGGACACCCGGCGCGAGCGGAAGATCTGCGCGATCGGAGTGCGGGTCGCCAAGGGAGTCACCATGCACGGCTTCGCGTTCAACTGCGACCCAGTGCTCGGCGAGTTCGATCGCATCGTCCCGTGCGGCATCGACGACGCCGATGTCACCTCACTGTCCCAGGAGCTCGGCCGCGACGTGGGCATCGGGGACGTCATGCCCGCCGCGCTCGGATTCCTGGAAACCGCGCTGACAGACGTACGCTGGGAGACGGCGACGCCTACAGGCGCCGCCGCTGCCGTCGCCGAGCACCCCAAGGAGACCGTGTGACCATCGCACCAGAGGGCCGCCGCATGCTGCGCGTCGAGGCCCGCAACGCCGAGACGCCGATCGAGCGCAAGCCCGAGTGGATCCGCACCAAGGCCACCATGGGCCCCGAGTATTCGGAGTTGAAGACCCTGGTGCGATCAGGGGGTCTCCACACGGTGTGCGAAGAGGCTGGCTGCCCCAACATCTTCGAATGCTGGGAGGACCGCGAGGCGACGTTCCTCATCGGCGGCGCTCAGTGCACGCGGCGTTGCGACTTCTGCCAGATCGACACCGGCAAGCCCTCTCCCCTGGACCGCATGGAGCCGACCAAGGTGGCGAACTCCGTCAAGGAGATGGGGCTCAAGTACTCGACCATCACCGGCGTCGCCCGCGACGATCTCGCCGACGGCGGCGCGTGGCTCTACGCGGAGACGGTCCGCAAGATCCACGAGCTCGGGCTCGGCACCGGCGTCGAGCTGCTGATTCCCGACTTCAACGCAGTGCCCGACCAGCTGGCCGAGGTGTTCTCGTCACGCCCAGAGGTGCTCGCACACAACGTCGAGACCGTCCCGCGCATCTTCAAGCGGATCCGCCCCGCGTTCACGTACGAGCGCTCGCTGCACGTGATCTCGGAGGCCCAGCGCGATGGGCTCGTGACCAAGTCGAACATCATCCTCGGCATGGGCGAGACGTTCGACGAGGCCGTCCAGGCGCTGCAGGACCTGCACGACGCGGGGTGCGACCTCATCACGATCACCCAGTACCTGCGCCCGAGCCCTCGCCACCACCCGGTGGAGCGCTGGGTCAAGCCCGAGGAGTTCGTCGAGCTCTCGGACGCCGCGGAGGAGATGGGCTTCCTGGGGGTCATGTCCGGGCCGCTCGTGCGGTCCTCGTACCGGGCCGGGCGCCTGTGGGGCCAGGCCATGAAGAGCAAGGGCCGTCCGATTCCGGCTGAGCTGGCGCACCTCGGTGAGCCCATGGAGGCCCGCCAGGAGGCGTCCTTCCTGCTGAACCGCAGCGCCGCGCCGGCCTGCTGACCCGCCATCCCCTGAGCGCATCGGCCGCACGCCGATGAGCGACTAGACTGTGCGGCATCATGGCTAAGGAACCTCAGAAGAAGCCCCGCTGGTACAAGCTCGTCGCGCAGGCGTACAAGGCGACTGCGCCCGACGACAAGTGGCTGCTGCCGCTGATGATCCTCATCCCGGTGGGGGTGATCGGCCTCTCCGTGCTCGTGGGACTGCTCGCCGGTTCGACCATCGTCCTGGTGTACGCGATCCTCTTCGGCGTGCTCGCTGCCGCCCTGGCGGCCATGTACACGCTGACCCGCCGCTTCGAGAAGAACGCCTTCCAGCGCATGGAGGGCCAGATGGGCGCGTCGGTCTCGATCGCGCAGTCCATTCGCCGAGGGTGGAAATTTGATGACGACCCGGTGTCGATCGACCCGCGCGGCAAGTCCCTCGTGTTCCAGGGCATCGGCAAGGGCGGCGTGGTGCTGCTCGCCGAGGGCGGCAACGCCGCCAACAAGCAGGTGACCGCGGTCAAGCGGCGCATCAGCAAGCTCGTACCCGGCGTGCCGGTGCACACGATCTACGTCGGCACGGGCGAGGGCCAGGTGCCGCTCAAGAACCTCACCAAGGCGATCCGCAAGCACAAGAAGGCGCTCACCAAGGACCAGCGCGAGCAGGTCGGCGCGCGGCTGCGCGCCATCGGTGGTCAGAAGCTGCCCGTGCCGAAGGGCGTCGACCCCATGCGTGCACGCCCCGACCGCAAGGCGATGCGCGGGCGCTGACCCGCACCCGCATCGGCCGGGCGCAGGTCAGTCGTGCGCAGGTCAGTCCGATTCAGGCAGAGTCAGGACGATGCGGTCGCCGACTGTCCGCACTCCCACCTGGGTCATGTCGTCGACCCGCGGCAGACCCTCGGTGACGGACGACCGGTTGCCTCCCACCACGACCACCGCGCACCCTGCCGCCTGACCCGCCTGGATTCCCGCATCGGTGTCCTCGAACACCACGCACTCCCTCGGGTCCGCGCCGAGCAGGCCCGCCGCGCGAGCAAAGCCCTCAGGGTCCGGCTTGCCGTGCTCGACGTCGTCAGCACCGATGAGGATGTCAGGCAGATCGATGCCGACCGCCGAGAGCCGGCCCCTCGCGGGCGCGGCGAGCGCGGAGGTCACCAGCGCCCAGCGCCCGTGAGGCAGCGCCCGGATGAACGTCGCTGCGCCAGGGATCTCCACCACGCCGTCGAATCTGCTCGTCTCCATCGTGTGGATGCGGTCCAGCCATTCGCGGATCTCGGCCTCGTCGGTGAGGTAGCGCGCGACGGTCGCGCGGCTCGGCCGTCCATGGGCGAATGCGCGCACCTCCACGCCGTCCAGTCCGTGGGCGTCGGAGAACTCGTTCCACATGACGTCGACCAGGGCGTTGGAGTCGACGAGGGTGCCATCCATGTCGCACAGGACTGCGGCCACGGACAGCTCAGGCATTGACTGCTCCTCGCGTGGGGACGATCAGGGTGCCTGCGGCGCGGTCGTGCAGTCCGCGACCGTCCGGACCCCACACCACGGCGGGGATCACGAGCGCCAACAGCACGGTTCTGGCGAGCGCACGAATCACCCCGACGAACGGCGCCCCGTCCTCCCTCATCACTCGCAGGCCCACGATGCGGTGACCCACCGTGGTGCCGAGCGTGGCGACGAGCACCAGGTGCTGCACCATCCAGATCACCAGCGTCGCCATGGGGTCGCCCGCGAGCAGGACGCGCTCGACGGCGGTCAGGGCCGACGCGTCACCTGCGGGAAAGAACGCCGAGGAGATCAGCAGGCAGAGCACCCAGTCGATTGCGACTCCGAGGAGTCTCCGGCCCGGGTATGCGCGTGGACTTTCGGGCATCGCGTGGGTCACCGTTCCATCGTATCGGCGGGTGGACTAGGGTCGATGACGTCGCCGTCCCAGCGCTGCCGCTGGGACGCGCCTTCCCTCAGATCACGTAACACTCTCGTAACACCACACGAATCTGGGGGAAACGGCCTGCCCCTAGGGTGGGCTTGCTAGCCCGAGCACACCTGACATTGCAAGGAGCAAACGGATGTTCAAGACTGCCGAAGAGGCGATCGCGTATGTGAAGGATGAGGCCGTCGAGTACATCGACATTCGCTTCTGCGACCTTCCTGGCGCGATGCAGCACGTCAATGTTCCCGCGTCCCAGTTCGAGACGGTGCTGGAGGACGGCGCCGCCTTCGATGGCTCGTCGATCCGCGGCTTCCAGGCCATCAACGAGTCCGACATGAAGCTGATCGCGGACCTCCAGACCGCCTTCGTGGATCCCTTCCGCAAGGCGAAGACCCTGGTCATCAACTTCTCGGTCGTCGACCCATTCACGGACGAGCCCTACTCCCGCGACCCCCGCAACGTGGCCATGAAGGCGCAGGAGTACCTGAAGTCCACCGGCATCGGCGACACGGCGTTCTTCGCCCCCGAGGCCGAGTTCTTCATCTTCGACTCCGTGCGCTTCGACACGAACCAGCACGAGGGGTACTACCACATCGAGTCCTCCGAGGGCTGGTGGAACACCGGCAAGGAGACCGAGCTCGACGGCTCGCCGAACCTCGGCTACAAGACCCGCTTCAAGGGCGGCTACTTCCCCGTCTCGCCCGGTGACCAGATGGGCGACCTGCGCGACGAGATGTGCACCGTGCTCGGCGAGGTGGGCCTCGAGCTCGAGCGCGCGCACCACGAGGTGGGCACCGCCGGTCAGCAGGAGGTCAACTACCGCTTCAACACGCTGCTGCACGCGGCCGACGACCTGATGAAGTTCAAGTACGTCGTCAAGAACGTCGCCTGGCGCAACGGCAAGACCGCCACCTTCATGCCGAAGCCGCTGTTCGGCGACAACGGCTCGGGCATGCACGTGCACCAGTCGGTGTGGAAGGACGGCGAGCCGCTGTTCTACGACGAGGCCGGCTACGGTGGCCTCTCCGACGTCGCACGCTGGTACATCGGCGGCATCCTCAAGCACGCGCCGTCGCTGCTGGCGTTCACCAACCCCACGGTGAACTCCTACCACCGCCTGGTGCCGGGCTACGAGGCGCCCGTCAACCTGGTGTACTCGGCCCGCAACCGCTCCGCTGCGGTGCGCATCCCGATCACCGGTACGAACCCCAAGGCCAAGCGCATCGAGTTCCGCGCGCCTGACTCGTCGGGCAACCCGTACCTCGCCTTCGCGGCCCTGCTCATGGCGGGACTGGACGGCATCAAGAACAAGATCGAGCCGCCTGCGCCCATCGACAAGGACCTCTACGAGCTCCCGCCCGAGGAGCACGCGCAGATCGCCCAGGTTCCGGACTCGCTTCCCGCGGTGCTCGACACCCTCGAGGCGGACCACGACTACCTGCTCGAGGGCGGCGTGTTCACCGAGGACCTCATCGAGGAGTGGATCGACTTCAAGCGCACCAACGAGATCGACCCGCTGCGCTTCCGTCCCCACCCGCACGAGTTCGAGCTGTACTACGACTGCTAAGCAGTAGTCGCGTCACGCGACGAGCGGGGTCGGCCTTCACGGGCCGGCCCCGCTCTCGCGTTCCAGGGGCGACCTGCTCCCCTGCCCTGGCTAGGGCCGATGCGGGCTCGTCGGTGCGGGCGCATCGGCCGCCCACGCCAGTTCGACCATGCACGCGCCGCCCTCGCGCCCGGTGGCGCGGCGGACCGTCACGAGGACGTCTTCCTGATCGGGTCGGTTCGCTATCCGCTCGAGCGCGGCTGCATGGATCCCGCACACCACATCGGGGCGCACCGCCGCCAGGTCCCGGAAAGGGCACCGGGCGGCGTGGACGCAGCCCACGCCGCCCGGTGCCTCCGCGCTGATGGACGGTTCTGCGCCCACCGCGCCCAGCGCCGTAGCGAGCCGGTCGATCGGAGCATCGATGCCTGCCAACGACGCAGCGAGCTCCTCCCCCCAGCGGGCACCCGCGGCGAAGGCCGTGGCGCGCGCTTTCGACTCGTTCTGGCCGAAGGCCTCGAGGATGATGCCCGCGAGACGCAGCGCGTCGACCCCCGGCTCGTGCGCGAGCAGGCCGGCGGGCGTGACACGGTACAGCGCACGGGGACGCCCGCGCGCGCCCGTGTGCTCGTGCCACGTCGTCACGCGGCCGTCCTCCACGAGCACGTCGAGGTGCTCACGCACGGTGTTGGCGTGCAGTCCGACGGCGGCTGCCACGTCCGCGAGCGGAACCGGAACGGCGAATCCGCACAGCGCACGCAGCACTCGCTGACGGGAATCCGCCTGGCCCACTCCGTCCGCGGGAGACATCAGCAGCAGGTGAGCCGTGAGATCGCCACGCGCCACACCTCGGGTCCGCGCTGGAGATACTCGAACGCGAAGTCTCCTGACACGTCCGCGTCGATCTCGGCGAGCAGCCGCTCGGGAGCGTGGGGCGCCGCGATCACCACCACCTCGCCTGGAACGAGCGACGTCACCTGGCCGATGACTCGTGCATGACGGTGCTCGTGCGGGATCGCCCGCACGTCGATGTCCCTCGGCTGGGCGGCCGATGCGGACACCGGGCTTGCGGCTCCTGTCGACAGTTCGGTGCGCTCGCCGCGGTCGACGGCGGGCGGGGCCTGCTGGGAGCCGCATCCGCCCCCTCCGCATGCGCAGCCCTCTGCGGCCTCGGTGGCCTGTGCGGTCTCGGTGGTGTCCTGGCTCATGGTGTGTCTCCTGTTCATGGGTGATCGTCGTCGACGTCGAACACACCGGCCGCGCCGCGTTCGGCGTCGACCATGATGTGAGAGACGAACGGGTAGTGGCCGGGCTCCGGAAACATCAGTTCCACGAATCCGCCCTGGCCGGGCTGCAGCGCGAGTGACTGCGCCCCGGCAGGGCCGTCGGGGCGGTCGGGACCGCCCAGCAGGTAGGTGCCCTCGCTGAAGACGGTGTCGAACTGCGCGCCGACCACGTGGAAGGAGCTCGCGCGCGAAGGGCCCGCGTCGACCACCCACACGCGGACCCGTTCGCCGGGCGCGGCGGGCAGCGGGTGGTCGCGATACTGCGTGGCGTGGCCGTTGAACACCACGAGGTCCGGGTCCTCGTCCGCGATCTTCGCCGGATTCGCGATGCCGCCCTGCTCGCCGAGGTAGAGCTCGGACTGGACCACCACGTACTCGCGGTCCACGGGCTCCAGGCCTGGAGGATCGATGATGACGGCGCCGGCCATGCCGTTGGCGATGTGCAGCGACATCGGAGCCGTCGAGCAGTGATACATCCATGCCCCGGCACGCTCCGCCACGAACGTATAGGTGAGGCTCTCTCCTGGCTCGATGGTCCGCATCACCGCGTCGGGGGCGATCGCGCTCGCGTGGAAGTCGATTGAGTGCCCCATGTCGCCGTTGTTGACGAGCGTGATCTCGAAGGTGTCCCCCACCGTGCCGCGGAGCGTCGGGGCCGGAGCAGAGCCTCCGAAGGTCCACAGCCGTTGGGTGACCCCTGGCGCGACCTCGGTCACGACGTCCTCGACCTCCAGGGTCACGCGATGCAGGGTGCCCTCGGGGGCGGGCTCCAGCGCGGCCGGGTGGGGCGTGACCGTCGAGGACGCCTGGAGGTCGATCAGCGCTGCGGCCGATCCGTTCGTTTCGGAGCCACCCGCGTCGGCCGGTGCGTCGTCACCGTCTGCGACCTGCGGCGGCGCAGCACCCTGGACCGCGATGTCGAACGTCATCCCCATCTGACGGTGGCCCGCGATCGAGCACCACGCAGCGATGTCGCGTCCCACGACGCCCACGTCCATGCGCGCGCTCTCGCCGGGCGCGAGACGGCCGGATGCCTCGCCGGTGTCCAGCACCAGGTCATGGGCGGTGTCGTCCGTATTGGTCACCTCGATCACCAGCCGGTCGCCGGCGTCGATCGAGATGCCCCCGGGCGTGAACCGCATCTGCGACGCCTCCACCTGCACCTCGACGGTGCGGCCGGTCGGTTCCACATCCGCGTGCGCAGAGGCGCCGATGCCCGCGGCACCTGGGTCGGCTGCGACGGCGGCGGCCGTCGTCAGCACCAAGGCGAGCGCCGCCACGGCGGCGGGCGTCCTGCCCGCCAGGCGAGGGCGATCGGCAAGCGCCGATGCGGGGACCACCACGGCGTGCTGGGCCTCGGGCTCGCGCCGCGCGCGGTACGACGTCCGCACGGCCGCGACGATGGCCGCCAGCGTCCACACCCCGGCGGCAAGGGCGAGCACCGACCCGCCGACCCGGACGAGGCTCGGAGTGGGAAGCACCCAGAGCGCGATGCCTCCGTTGATGAGGACCAGCCGCGCGAGCGCGTGGCGTTCCACCGTGCCGCGCGCCCGACGCACGGCATGCGGCCCGCCCCCGATCACCATCGGAATGAGGTGCGTGAGCGCGCCGATCAGCACCTGCGCCGCCCCGCCGACGACGAATGCTGCGAGCACCCCGCCCAGACGTGATCGCGCATCGTCCCAGCTGGAGGCGAGGGCGATCGTCACGGCCCATGTCCCGGCCGCGCCGATCATCCAGGCCACCGCGCACGCCAGGTGCCATGCCGCCACAGTGACGGGCACACGCGACCGTGCTGCGGAGACCATCGCACGCGCCGCGATCAGCATGCCGAGGGCGACGACCGCCACCGCCGTAGACGTGCCCGCTCTCGATCCCAGTGCAACCATGATCACGGCAGCGGCCAGCCCGGCGCCCATGACCCACAGCCCGGCGCGCCCGTCACGGACCCCGGTGTCCGGCATGCGCACGGCGAGGACGGTCGGCCACAACGTGATGAGCGTCGCGACCACCGTGAGCGCGACCCACCCGAGGATCATGAGCGACACGTGAGCGACGTACAGCCGCGCCGACCCCTCAACCGAGGCGCCGCCGCGCGACAGCAGCACGCCGAACACGACGCCCACCACGAGGCTCCCGGCGGCGGCGACGTATGCCCAGGTGCTCCAGCCCAGGCGATTCGACAGCGCTCCTCGCGCCGTCAGCGCGATCTCGACTCCGTGCCAGACGACGACCGCTCCGAGCACGACCGCCCCCACGATCACCTCGACCTGCTCTGCCCGCACGAGCCCCACGATGACGGCGATCGCGCCCGATGTGTGTCCCGCCAGACGGGCGGCTTCGCCACGCCTGCCCGTGGGCAGCGGCCTGCGGCGCAGCGCCTGCGTGAAATGCGCGCTCCAGATCAGCATCGCCGCCGTGACACCGCCCAGCATGAGCAGGTGCACCATGAGCCACTCGCTCGCCGGCACGACCCGGTGTGCCGCGGCCGCCACGGCGGCAGCGATCAGCCAGGCGAGCACCAGCACGTGAACGCGCAGGTGCCAGCGGGCCCTCATGACGACGCTCGTGCCGGAATGTTTTCCACGGAACCAGCGTAGAAATGCGGAGTCGCTCGGGACCGGGACGTACGTCCCCATCGAGGCGCGCACCGGAAACGCTTGCATTCGCCGTATCGTGGGAGCAAGCACCCGTCCGCGCTTCGAGGAGAGCCCATGAGCAACGTTGCCAGCGCCCACCAGCCGACCACTGCCGCCGAGTGGTGGCGCACGGCGGTCATCTACCAGATCTACCCGCGATCCTTCGCCGACGCCTCCGGCGACGGCATCGGCGACCTGGCGGGCATCACGTCACGCCTTGATTCGCTCGCCGCGCTCGGCGTCGATGCGATCTGGCTCTCGCCGTTCTACGTCTCCCCGCAGCACGACGCCGGCTACGACGTCGCGGATTTCACCGACGTCGACCCGATCTTCGGCTCCCTCGCCGACTTCGACGCGATGAGCGAGCGCGCGCATGCACTCGGACTGCGCGTGATCGTCGACATCGTCCCCAACCACACGTCGAGCGAGCACGCGTGGTTCAAGCTCGCTGTCGCATCGGCTCCTGGGAGCGCCGAACGCGCGCGCTACATCTTCCGCGACGGCAAGGGCGCCGATGGCGCCGAGCCGCCCAACAACTGGCAGTCGGTGTTCGGCGGCCCCGCGTGGACGCGGGTCCACCGCGAGGACGGTGTGCCCGACCAGTGGTACCTCCACCTGTTCGACTCGTCCCAGCCGGACCTGGATTGGACCAACGAGGAGGTGCGGGCCGAGTTCGACCGGATTCTGCGCTTCTGGCTCGATAGGGGCGTCGACGGGTTCCGCGTGGACGTCGCGCACGGGCTGGCCAAGGCGGCCAACCTGCCCGACTTCGAGACGGACGAAGAGATCGACTCGATGGGCGGCGCGCAGACCGGTCACCCGGCGTGGGCGCAGGACGACGTACACGCCATCTGGCGCCGCTGGCGCGCCGTCGTCAACGAGTACGACGGCGACCGCATCCTCACGGCCGAGGCATGGGTGGAGCCACTGTCCCGCATGGCGGAGTGGGTGCGCCCCGACGAGATGCACCAGGCCTTCAACTTCCCCTACCTCATGTCGAAGTGGGATGCCGGGGCCCTGCGCAGCGTCATCGACGAGTCTCTCGAGGCCTTCGCGGGCGTCGGTGCGCCCGCGACCTGGGTGCTGTCGAACCACGACGTCGTGCGCCACCCGTCACGGCTCGCGCTGACGACGCCGAGCCCCCAGGGCCACGGCATCGGACCCGAGACCCCTGGTCTCCCCGACTTCGACACCGCATCCACGCGCGGACGCGCCGCGACTCAGCTGATGCTGGCGCTGCCCGGATCCGCCTACCTCTACCAGGGTGAGGAGCTGGGGCTGCCCGAGGCGACCGACATCCCAGGCGACGCGCGTCAGGACCCCACCTGGCACCGCACCGAAGGCGAACGCTACGGGCGCGACGGCTGCCGCGTGCCGATCCCGTGGACCTCGGACGCCCCTGCCTTCGGATTCTCGCCCACCGGGCTGTCCTGGCTCCCCCAGCCTGACGACTGGGCGCCGCTGGCACGCGACCTGCAGGAGGGCGTGCCTGGGTCCACCCTGACGTTCTACGTGGACGCGCTGCGGCTTCGTCGCGCCCACTCGCTCGCGACGAGCGACGTGACCTGGATCGAGGACGTGCCCGAGGGCGTGCTGGGCCTGACCGTCGGCGCCGTCACGGTGTACGCCAACATCTCGGGCGAGCCCTTCGACCTGCCCGAGGGCGAACTGATTCTGTCCTCGAGCCCCACGACCGGTACCCTGCCAGCGGACACCACGGTGTGGATGCTGCGCTGAGGCAGCATCGCAGGGCCAAGGAGGGCCAGTGACGAAGATCCAGAAGGTCGCGGACCTCGCGGGCGTGTCGACCGCGACAGTCTCGCGCGCGCTCGCCGGAAAGTCGTCGGTCTCACCGGCCACCCGTTCGCGGGTGGAGGACGCGGCCCGTGAGCTCGGGTACGTGGTGTCAGCCAACGCCTCCAGCCTCGCGTCGGGCAAGACGCGCAACGTGGGCGTGGTGGTGCCGTTCATTGACAGCTGGTTCTTCATCGCGGTGCTGAAGGGGATCCAGCGCTCTCTCGCCGACGCGGGCTACGACCTCACCCTGTACCACCTCGACCCCAACGTGGGACAGGATCGGCCCGTCGAGGAGAACCCACGCCGCCGCCGGCTCTTCGACGAGTTCCTGCGACGCGGCCGCGTCGACGCGTTGATCGCGGTGAGTCTCGAGCTCAACCGGGCCGAGCTGGACAGTCTGACCGCCATCAAGAAGCCCGTCGTCGGCATCGGCGGCCCGTTGCCGGGCATCCAGACGCTCAGCCTCGACGACCATGAGGTGGCCCGGCTCGCGGTCGATCACCTCCTCGCGCTCGGGCACCGCGAGATCGCCCACCTCGCGGGCGATCAGGACTTCGAGATCGACTTCCACCTGCCCGCTCATCGTCGGGCGGGGTGGGAGGAGGCGCTTGCCCGTGCAGGGATCACCCCGGATCCGCTGATGCTGCGCACCGCGGACTTCACGATCGCCGGTGGCTACGACGCGACGCTGCAGCTGCTCGGAGACCCGCGAGTCCACCCGACCGCGATCTTCGCGGCCTCGGACGAGATGGCGATCGGTGCGATGCTCGCCGCCCGCGATCTGGGGCGCTCAGTGCCCGAGGACCTGTCCATCATCGGCATCGACGGCCACGAGCTCTCCGACTTCTTCAGCCTCACCACGGTGGATCAGTTCCCGGAGGTGCAGGGACGGCACGCTGTCGAGATCCTTCTCCACCAGCTCGACGGCGACAGGCCGGAGCCCGGAAACGAAGCGTTGCCCTACGAGCTCGTGGTGCGCAAGTCCACGGGGCCAGCACCGGGCTCGTCCCGACGCTGATCCCCCGCGGGCGACTCGTCGTCTCCGCGGCCCGGCCGTCGAGTCCGTGCCGCGCGCACGGCGGCCCACCAGATCCCTGCGCCCGCGCCCACCACGAGTCCGAGCACCATCAACGTGTGCGTAATCGGCTCCAGCGCGACGTCGGCAAGGAGGTCCTCGACCAGCACTCCGGCGCCTCCATCACGACCACCCGGCATCAGCCCGGCGAGCGCACTCGGCCCCATGGAGCCCAGCACGAGCGACAGAACAACGGCGAAGGCTCCGACGCCTGCCAGCGCCCTCGCACCGAAGACGACCCATCGGCGCGAGACGGCGATCCCTGCGGCCACCGTCACGACCGCGACCCAGAGTCCCCACGTCGCGATGGTCTTCATCACCGCGAACAGGCCCCGCAGGTCCTCGAACGCCTCGGCTGAGATCACCTCGACCGTGAGCGCCGGAAGCTGAATCGCGGGCAGCAGTCCACCGATCACCGGCACCTCGCCGAGCCGGGCATTGATGCGCTCGGAGAGGTCGACCCGGAGCACGAACGCGCCTGGTTGACGGTCCGGATCGGTCAGCTCGTCGAGAAGGCGGTCCTTGGCTCGCGATCCGCCCTCACGGATCAGCTCCGACACGACGTCGGACGACACGACGGTCACGACGGCGTCGCGCACCTGCTGCTCTGCCAGGGCCAGCGCGGCCTGAGCCACGGGCGTGTCGAGGGCCTCGTCGAGGGCCCCGATGACCTGGTCCGCGACCACGTCCGCGGACTGCGGAGACTCGAGCACGCTCGCCACCAGGGCGTCCCCAGCCGTGCCGTCCTCGATGCTCCGTACCGCGGTCACGCTGATGGCCCAGGCGGCGCTGAGCAACGCCCCGATGACGACCAGGACCACCGCCACGATCGACCGCCCGTATGCCATCGCCCCTCCCCCGCGGTCCATGGGCCGTGCTAGCGCCGGCGCCCGCCGAGGGCGGCGCCCAGCAGCGTGGCGACGAGCGCCGCGACCAGGGCGATGCCGCCGATCCAGAGCGACCGCTCCACGACGATCGGCGTCGCTTCCTCGGTGAGGATGTCTCGCCACATCGTCGACAGCGAACCGTCGACTCCTCCGGGCATGAACGTCGTGATGCTGTCAGGGCCGAGCAGTGCCACGACGCCGCCGAACGCGACGCACAGCAGGCCCAGCACCGTCAGCACCTTGGCCAGGAACCATTGGCGACGGTGAGAGACCAGCATGCCGAACGCCACCAGGGCCAGCCCCGACCACAATCCCCATTGCTGCGCCCACGCCGTGCGCTCATAGGCCGTGCGTGCCTGTTCGAACTGCGCGGCGTCGAGGGCTTCGATCGTGACGGGGGGCACGGTGACATCCGACGCCACCGCAGCCGCTGCCCCGAGCTCGTCGACCCTGGCATTAACCGCGTCGGACAGGTCCACGGTGACGACCAGCGGGGCCGGCGTGCGCAGCGAGTCAGTGAGCTGGTCGGTGACCTGTGCGTGCGCCTCGTCGACCTGGTCCAGCACGGTGGCGCGGAAGGCCTCGGTGCCGACGGCCCTCTCGATGGCAGCGTCGAGCTCGTCGTCCAGCCCCAGCGCGCTGACGTTGACGCCCTGCGCCGCCAGCGCCTCCTGCGTGCGCGCGGACAGCTCAGCAGACAGGGACGCCGTCACTGCAGGTGACTCGAGCGCACTTTCGGTGATGCCGCGCACGGCCTCGCCGTCCTCGATCTGGTCGATGATGACCGAGGAGATGGCCCACCAGGCGATCAGGATGGCGGCGGCGATGATGCAGATCGCTGAGATCAGCGTGCGGAAAGCGCTCATGCCCCACTGTCCCACCCGAAGAACACCCTTTCGGTGACGGCGCGCGCGTGACGAGTCGCGCGCCCGTACCGATCCTGAAGCTCCGCGCCCGTGTCCTCCACGTTCATGATCTCGGCGAGCTCCTTGAGGTCGCGCGCGTCGCCGGGCAGCACATCGGCGCTGCGGTCGCGGCCGCGCAGCGCGAGTGCTCCGCGCAGAGCCGTGGCGAGCACCCACGCCTCTTCGAGAGTGGCAGCGTCGTCACCGTCGATGAGGCCCGCCTCCGATGCGGCGTGCAGAGCGTCGATCGTCATGGTCGTGCGCAGTTCGGGATGGTCGTGGGCGTGCTGAAGCTGGAGCAGCTGCACCGTCCACTCGACGTCCGCCAGGCCTCCAGGTCCGAGCTTGAGGTGGCGCCTCGGATCCACGCCCCGCGGGAGCCGCTCCGCCTCCATGCGCGCCTTGAGCGTCCGCATCTGCTTGAGCGCCGATGCGGGAAGGTCAGCGGGATAGCGCACCTTGTCGATGAGCGCGGTGAACGCGTCGATCAGTTCGGCGTCGCCGGCGCAGGGGCGGGCGCGCAGCAGCGCCTGGGCCTCCCATGGGTCCGACCACCGGCCGTAGTACTCGGCCGTCGAGGACAGCGACCGTGCGAGCGGTCCGTTGCGCCCCTCCGGCCGCAGGGCCGCATCGATCTCGAGAGGCGGCTGCGACCCCACCTGGGTGAGGATGCGCTGGATGGTCCGCGCGATCTTCACCGCGAGCTCCTGCGCACCGGGCTCGGAGCCGTCGAACACGAACTGCACATCGGCGTCCGACTTGTAGCCCATCTCGTTGCCGCCGTAGCGCCCCATCGCGACCACGATCATCGGCAGGCGATGCGCCTCATCGCCTTCGTCGCGCGCCACGATGGTGCGCGCGATCCGCAGCGCTCCGCCGATCAGCACGTCGGCTGCCGCGGTCACGGAGCGTGCGGCTTCGACGGAGTCGACGAGGCCGAGCACGTCGGCCGCGGCCGTGCGCGCGAGCTCGCGGCGCCGCAGTCCGCGCATGGCCGTCACCGACTGTTCGGGGTCGTCGGAGCGTTTCAGGATCGCGTCGGCCTCGCGCCACATGCGGTCGCGATCACGCGGCTTGAGCTCAGCGTCGTCGCCCAGCCACGTGACGGACTCGGCCGACAGGAGCAGCGCGGCGGTCACGTACCGCGACGTCGAGAGCAGTCTCGCCAGGCGCTCTGCGGCCGTGCCGGAGTCGCGCAACAGCTTGAGGTACCACTGCGCGTCCGTCAGCTGCTCGGAGAGCTTGCGGAACGCCAGCAGCCCGGCGTCGGGATCCGCGCCCTGGGCGAACCAGCCGATCATCGCGGGCATGAGCTGGCGCTGGATCGCCGCGCGGCGCGACACCCCGTCGGTGAGCGCGGTGATGTGCCGCAGCGCCGCCTGAGGGTCGTCGAACCCCACCGCGGCGAGGCGGTCTCGTGCGGCGCCTTCGTCCAGCCGCGCCTCGTCGGCGGACATGCTGGCGACCAGCGGAAGGATGGGGCGATAGAACATCTCGAGGTGCATCGCTCGCACGTCCCGCCGGATGTCGTGCCACACCTCCTCCATGTACTCGACCGTGGCGTATCCGGAGGCGCGCGCCAGGATGCGCAGCGAGTCCTCGTCGGCTGGCATGAGGTGGGTGCGCTGCATCCGCCGCAGCTGGATGCGGTGCTCCCACACGCGCAGCTGCCGGTACGAGCGCTCCATCTTGGCCGCATCGGGCCTGCCGACGTAGCCGCCCTTGCGCAGCGCCTCGAGCGCCGTGAGCGTGGTGCGCGACCGCAGGGACGTGTCATGACGACCATGCACCAGCTGCAGGAGCTGGATCGTGAACTCGACGTCCCGCAGGCCACCGGGACCGAGCTTGAGCTGGCGATCGGCCTCCTGCGGGGGCACGTGGTCCTCCACACGGCGCCGCATCGCCTGAGCGCTCTGGACGAAGCCCTCGCGCTCGACGGCCTTCCACACCATCGGAGTCACGGCGTCCAAGTACGCCTGGCCGACCTCAGGATCGCCTGCAATCGGTCGCGCCTTCAGGAGCGCCTGGAACTCCCACGTGCTCGCCCAGCGCTCGTAGTAGGCCCGGTGCCCGGCCACGCCTCGCACGAGCGCGCCGTCCTTGCCCTCGGGGCGCAGGTTGGCGTCGACCTCCCACAGGGCTGGCTCAGCGCCGGCCCGATCGCACGCGCGTGACGCGACGGTCGCGAGCTTGGTGGCCACCTTCAGCGACCGCTGCTCATCGATGCCCTCGGCCGGCTCCGCCACGTAGATGACGTCGACATCGGAGATGTAGTTGAGCTCGCGGCCGCCGCACTTGCCCATGCCGATGATCGTCAGCCGCGTCGCCGCATGATCGGGCTCCCCGGCCCGTGCGATCGCCAGACCGGCTTCGAGTGCGGCGCCGGCGAGGTCCGCGAGGGCGGAGCCGACCTGAGGGAAGAGCGACGGAGGGGACTTCGCGTACAGGTCCTCGGCCGCGATGCGAATCAGCAGCCGGCGATACGCGACCCGCATCGCCGCCACGCCTTGCTCGCCGCCCACGGTGGCCACCGGGACGGCCGCATCGGGGTCAGCGCCCACGGACTCGAGCATCACTCGCCGAGAGTCGACCTCGGCGAACGACTGGTCCTCCGGCCACTGCGAGAAGTCGCGGATGAACTCCGGGTGGCGCACGAGGAAGTCACCCAGAGCGACCGAGCCCCCGAGCAGGACCGCAAGGTATCCCCCGGCGCGGGTCTCGGAGAGCGCCGCGAGCTCGTCGATGAGACCCGCGTCGCGGGCCGACTCCGCGAGGCGAAGCAGCTGGAGCAGACCCGTGTCGGGATCGGCCAGGTAGGACACTGCCAACGCCGGGTCGTCGATGTCGACGCCGGCGATGTCGCGGATCTGGTCGATCATGCGCTCGGCACGCGTCGCATCGGCGACGCCCGCGCGACGCAGCCGCGTGGCGAACGAGATCTCGCGGGTGCTCACGAGAGCGTCGCTAGAGGACGGGCAGGTACTGCTCGAGCTCGTACGGCGTGACCTGGGCGCGGTACGCCTCCCACTCCGCGCGCTTGTTGCGCAGCACGAAGTCGAACACGCGCTCACCGAGCGCCTCCGCCACCAGCTCCGACCCTTCCATCAGGTCGATGGCCTGGGACAGCGACGCCGGCAGCGCCTGGTAGCCCATGGCCTTGCGCTCGGCTGGCGACAGCTCCCACACGTCGTCCTCGGCGCCCTCGGGGAGCTCGAGCTCCTCCTCGATGCCCTTGAGTCCGGCCGAGAGCAGCACGGAGAACGCCAGATACGGGTTCGCCGCGGAGTCGAGCGCGCGGTACTCGATGCGAGTGGACTGGCCCTTGCCGGGCTTGTGGACCGGCACGCGCACCAGTGCGGAGCGATTGTTCGATCCCCACGCCACGTACGACGGCGCCTCCGCGCCGCCCCAGAGCCGCTTGTACGAGTTCACGTACTGGTTCGTGATCGCGCTGATCTCTGGCGCGTACTTGAGCAGTCCCGCGATGAACTGACGAGCGACGGGCGACAGCTGGTGGTCCGCCCCGGCCTCGTAGAAGGCGTTGCGATCGCCCTCGAACAGGCTCATGTGCGTGTGCATGCCGGAGCCGGGCCCGTTGACGAGCGGCTTGGGCATGAACGACGCGAAGACGCCCTGCTCGAGCGCGACCTCCTTGATGACGGCGCGGAACGTCATGATGTTGTCGGCCATCGTCAGCGCATCGGCGTAGCGCAGGTCGATCTCGTTCTGCCCGGGTCCAGCCTCGTGGTGAGAGAACTCCACCGAGATGCCCATCGACTCGAGCATGGTGATCGCCTCGCGGCGGAAGTTGTGGGCGGTGCCGCGCGGCACGTTGTCGAAGTACCCGGCCTGGTCCACCGGCTTGGGCAGCATCCCCGGCTCGGGCTTCTCGAACAGGTAGAACTCGATCTCCGGGTGCGTGTAGAAGGTGAATCCCAGTTCGGACGCGCGGTCGAGGTTGCGCTTGAGCACCTGGCGCGGGTCGGACAGCGCGGGCTCGTCGTCAGGAGTCGCAATGTCGCAGAACATGCGCGCGACGCCGTGGCTCGAGCCGCGCCACGGCAGGATCTGGAAGCTCGACGGGTCGGGCTTGGCGAGCATGTCGGATTCGGAGACTCGCGTCAGTCCTTCGATGGCAGAACCGTCGAAGCCAATGCCCTCGCTGAACGCATTCTCCAGCTCGGCCGGAGCGATCGCCACCGACTTGAGGATCCCGAGCACGTCGGTGAACCACAGGCGGATGAACCGGATGTCTCGCTCCTCCACACTGCGGAGCACGTATTCCTGCTGCTTATCCATGTGCCCATCCTGCCTCAACTATGTGTCGTTCGTGTCACGTGACCCGCTGACGTCGCGCCTACTACGCTGACCGCATGCCGGACCTTCGCATCGCGCTCGCCCAGATCAACACCTGCGTCGGGGATATCGCTGGTAACACGGCACTTATCGTCGCCGCGTGCCGCTCTGCCCACGAGCGGGGCGCTCACCTCGTGCTTCTTCCCGAGATGACCATCACCGGGTATCCGATCGAGGACCTCGCGCTGCGCGAGAGCTTCCAGCGCGCCGCTGAGCGCGCGGTACAGCGCATTGCGGCTCAGCTCGACTCCGAGGGGCTCGGCGATCTCACCGTGGTGCTGGGGACCCTCGGCGTGGCCACGTCCGGGCGGCCCTTCAACCAGGCCGTGGTGATCACCGGCGGCGAGGTCACCGCGCGCTACAACAAGCACCACCTTCCCAACTACGGAGTCTTCGATGAGCGGCGCATCTTCGCCGCGGGCGACGATCGCTGCGTGATCGAGGTGCACGGGCGGCGCATCGGCGTCGTGATCTGCGAGGACATCTGGGCCGACGGCGGACCGGTGGCCCAGATGGACGATGCGGGCATCGACCTGCTCGCGGTCCTGAACGGGTCCCCCTTCGAGGAGGGCAAGGGCCACGTGCGCACCGAGCTCGCCCAACGACGCGCCCAGGAGCTCACGGCCCCGGTGGCGTACGTGAACCTGTGGGGAGGCCAGGATGACCTGGTGTTCGACGGGCACAGCTTCGTGGTGGGCACGGACGGCACGGTGCTCGCCTCCGCGCCAGGGTTCGACGACGCCCTGCTGACCTGGGACCTGGGAGACGACGCCGAGCCCGCCCCCGCATCGGCCCTCGCCGCCCCGGCGACCGACGACGAACAGGTGTACCGCGCCTGCGTGACGGGGCTGCGGGACTACGTGACCAAGAACGGCTTCACCTCCGTCGTGCTCGGCCTGTCCGGCGGCATCGACTCCGCCCTCACGGCCGCGATCGCCGCCGATGCGATCGACGGCGGCAACGTCGTGGGAGTCTCGATGCCGTCCACGTTCTCCTCGGAGCACTCCAAGGACGACGCAGCGGACCTCGCCAAGCGACTCGGAGCGGACTACCGCGTCCAGCCGATCGCGACGATGGTCGACGCCTTCCAGGACCAGCTCGCACTGGAGGGGGTGGCCGAGGAGAACCTTCAGGCGCGGGTGCGCGGCGTCATCCTGATGGCGATCTCCAACCGTGAGGGGCACCTCGTCATCGCGCCCGGCAACAAGTCGGAGCTCGCGACGGGATACGCCACCATCTACGACGCGGGCAGCATCGGCGGCTTCGCGCCGCTCAAGGACGTGGACAAGTCTCGCGTGTGGGACCTGGCCCGGTGGCGCAATGCGCACGCCGAGGCGCGCGGCGAGACTCCCCCGATCCCTGCGAATTCGATCGACAAGGCGCCCAGCGCGGAACTGCGCCCCGGGCAGACCGACCAGGACTCGCTGCCCCCGTACGACGTCCTCGACGAGGTGCTCGACGCGTACGTCGAGCATGCCGAGGGCCGCGCAGAGCTGCTGGCGCGTGGGTTCGACGAGGCCGTGGTGGACACCGTGCTGTCGCTGGTGGATCGCGCCGAGTGGAAGCGGCGGCAGTACCCTCCCGGCCCCAAGGTCACCGCGCTCGCCTTCGGGCGCGACCGGCGCCTGCCGATCACGAGCCGCTGGCGTGAGCGCGCCGAGTAGCTCGGCCCTGCGCCCCGGAGCCGCGTCCTAGAGTGGAGTCATGATGCGCATCCACCATTTCAAGGAGATGAAGTCGCGCGGCGAGAAGATCACCATGCTCACCGCGTACGACTACCCCACAGCGAAGGCGTTCGACGAGGCCGGTGTGGACATGCTGCTCGTCGGCGATTCGCTGGGCGACAACATGCTCGGGTATGACTCGACCGTGCCGCTCACGCTCGACGAGATGATTCCGTTCGCGCGTGCAGTGGCGAAGGCGGCGAAGAACGCGTTCGTGGTCGCCGACCTCCCGTTCGGCACCTACGAGGTCTCTCCCGAACAGGCCGTCGAATCCTCGATCCGCATGATGAAGCTGTCCGGCGCGCAGGCCATCAAGTTCGAGGGTGGTCGTCGGATCGCGCGACAGGTCAAGGCCGTGACCGATGCGGGCATCCCCTTCTGCGGGCACCTCGGGTTCACGCCGCAGTCGGAGAACGCTCTGGGCGGGCGCAGGATCCAGGGGCGCGGCGACGACGGCTACGACGCACTGCTGGCCGATGCGCTCGCTCTGCAGGAGGCCGGGGCGTTCGCCGTGGTGCTGGAGATGGTGATCGCCCCCGTCGCGGAGAAGGTCACGGCCGCGCTGGACATCCCCACCATCGGCATCGGCGCTGGGCCGTCCACGGACGGCCAGGTGCTGGTGTGGCTCGACGCGCTGGGCGTGGGCGACTGGCACCCCTCGTTCTCCAAGCAGTTCGCCGCAGTCGGCGCTGTGATGAGCGAGGGAGCCGCGGGGTACATCCGCGAGGTCAAGGCCGGGTCGTTCCCGTCGCCCGACCACACGTTCGACGAGTAGGAGCACTGCCGTGACTTCGATCCTTGTCACCGGAAGCCAAGGCAAGCTCGGCCGCGCGGTCACTGCGCGCCTGCAAGCCGACGGCCACGAGGTGCACGGCGTGGACGCGGTGGCGGCGGCACCCGACTTCGGCTACACGCGCCTCGAACTCACGGACTACGGCCAGGTGGCCGATGCGATGTTCGGCGTGCAGGACCGCTATCACGGCATTGACGCCGTGGTGCACCTGGGCGCGATCCCCGCGCCAGGCCAGGCCACTGATGTCGCGACTTTCCACAACAACATGCTGGCGACGTTCAACGTCTTTCAAAGCGCGCGCCGCGCCGGCATCACCCGCATCGTGTACGCCTCCTCCGAGACGGTGCTCGGGCTGCCGTTCGAGACTCCCCCGCCCTACATCCCCGTGGATGAGGAGTACGCGGCACGCCCGGAGTCGAACTACTCGCTCGTCAAGCACCTCGAGGAGACGATGGCGATCGAGTTGTGCCGCTGGGACCCCGCTCTCAGCATCATCGCGCTGCGCTTCTCGAACGTCATGTACCCCGAGGAGTACGCCGGCTTCCCGGAGTTCGATGCCGACCCCGCGCTGCGAAGGTGGAACCTGTGGGGCTACATCGATGCGCGCGACGGCGCGCAGGCGGTGGTGCGCGCACTCGCATACGACACACCCGGGTTCGACCGATTCATCATCGCCAACGCGGACACCGTGATGTCACGGTCGAGTCCGGAACTCGCTGCGGATCAGTTCCCCGGGGTGCCCATCACCAAGGACCTCGGCGAGCACGAGACGTTGCTGTCGATCGACAAGGCGCGCGCGGTGCTGGGCTTCGAACCCGAGTACTCGTGGCGAGACGCCAGGTAGGAAACAGGGGTTAGTCGTCGCCCTTCCACTCGTGGTCCGCCTCGTCCCACGCCTCCGCGCGCGCCTCGGCCTTCGCGAGCGCCTTCTCGGCCTCGCCGCGGGTCGGATAGGGGCCCATAAGGTGCTCCCACGAGCTGACCCTGCCCTTCTCGACCATCCGCGTACGGGTGTTGAAGAAGTACTCCACCTCGTCGGGCTTGTCCGGTGACATGCGCATCGCCTCCGTGAATAGACTGCCAGGTATGAGCGCCGTCCGCGAGAGCATCACGAAGGGTGTCGTGTCCCCGTGGCGCCATGTCCCCTCGACCATCTCCCGCCCCGAGTATGTGGGACGCACCCGCGCCGCACGGTGGCAGGGCGGCGACATCCACGATGCGGAGATGATCGAGCGCATCCGCGCCTCCGGGCGCATCGCGGCTCAGGCGCTCGCCGAGGTGGGCCGTCACATCGTGCCCGGCGTCACGACGGACGAGCTCGACCGCGTCGGCCACGAGTTCGTGCTCGACCACGGCGCGTATCCCTCGACGCTCGGATACCCCGGTTCGGCGGCCCGGCCGCCGTTCCCCAAGGCGCTGTGCACGTCCGTCAACGAAGTCATCTGCCACGGCATCCCCGATTCGACGGTGGTGCACGAGGGCGACATCGTGAAGATCGACATCACCGCGTTCAAGGACGGCGTCCACGGTGACAACTGCGGCTCGTTCATCGCGGGCGAAGGGTCGGAGAGCGCTCGTCAGCTCGTCGAGGTCACACACGAGGCGATGATGCGGGGCATCAAGGCCGCGAAGCCGGGGCGTGAGGTCAACGTGATCGGCCGCGTGATCGAGAAGTATGCGACGCGGCACGGCTTCGAATCGGTCCGCAACTACACCGGCCACGGGGTCGGGCCCGCCTTTCACACGGGACTGGTGATCCCGCACTACGACGCCGCGCCCCTGCACACGGACGTGATCGCGCCCGGCATGGTGTTCACGGTGGAGCCCATGCTGTGCATGGGCTCGGAAGAGAGTCACGAGTGGGACGACGGCTGGACCGTCGTGACCGACGACGGCTCGTGGGTAGCCCAGTTCGAACACACGATCGTCATCACAGAGGATGGCCCGGAGGTCCTGACACTGCCATGAGCAAGCACATCGCGCTGGGCGTCGACATCGGCGGCACCGGCATCAAGGCCGCCCCCGTCGACCTGCGGACCGGGGAGTTCACCGAGGAGCGCTACCGGATCCCCACCCCGAACCCCTCGACTCCCGATGCCGTCGCGAGAACCGTCGCGAAGTGCATCTCCAAGTTCTCGCCCTCCAAGAAGACCCCGATCGGCGTCGCCTTCCCCGGCGTGATCCAGGACGGGGTCGTCAAGACCGCCGCCAACGTCGACGACGCCTGGATCGGCACGAACATGCGTGACATCATCCGCGACTACGCGGGGCACGACGTGTACGTCCTCAACGACGCCGACGCCGCCGGCTACGGCGAGTACCGCCACGGAGCCGCCCACGGGCGCGACGGCGTGATCCTCATGACCACGCTCGGCACGGGCATCGGCACCGCGCTGATCGTGGACGGCCAGCTGGTCCCGAACACCGAGTTCGGCCACGTCGAGATCGGCGGCCAGGAGGCGGAGGAGTTCGCGGCGGAGTCGGCCAGGGATCGCCTGGGGCTCGAGTGGGAGGACTGGACCAAGAACCTGCAGCGGTACTACTCCGAGATGGAGAAGCTGCTGTGGCCCGACCTCATCATCGTCGGCGGCGGCATCTCGAAGTCGCACCACATGTTCCTGCCGCATCTTCGCCTGCGCGCACCGATCATCCCCGCCGAGCTGCGCAACGGCGCCGGGATCGTGGGCGCGGCGGCATGGGCCGCGAACCTGCACCACCGTGACGACAAGCGCCGCAAGGACGACGAGAAGAAGGCGAAGAAGGCCGCTTCCAAGAGCAAGTGAGCGGAGCCCGCACGGGCTATTCGCAGACCTGTCCGTCGCCGTCGGCGTCACGGTAGTACGCGTACTCCGGGTCCTCGTCGCGCACGTAGGGACCGTACCCCTCCGCGACCGCGGCCTTGCAGGTGCCCATATCGGGATCGTCATCCCCGCCGTCCGCGATCTCCGGTTCCGCCTGCGGCGTCGTCGCCGCGTCAGGCGCACGGCCGGTGTTGTCGGCGATCACCGGCTGGTCCCCCGGCCCAGGAACGCCCTGAGTGGGGCAGCCGTCGAGCACGCGCAGGATCGCGTCCAGCTCCGCCTGCGTGACCCACAGGCCGTACTTCGCCTTCACCGCGATCTGCCGCGCCACGTACTCGCAGCGATACTCCTTCTGCGGTGGCAGCCACGTGGCAGCGTCGCCATCGCCCTTGGCGCGATTGGCTCCCGCGTCGACGGGCTCGAGGTTCAGCGGATCGTTCGCGAAGGCGACGCGCTTGGCGAACTCCCAAGTGGCGGCACCCTTCTGCCACGCATCGGACAGCGCCACCAGGTGGTCGACGTCGACCTCGCTCTCACCGCCCCGCACGAACCGCAGCGTCGAGCCCGTGAACGGGTCTGCGAGCAAGCCCTCGAGCACCGCGCACTCTCCTGACATCAGGCGATCCGTGAGCCGCAGTCGCAGCATGTCGTTGCGGGTGTCGCAGCCGTTGCGGTCCACGTCGACCCACCCGTCACCGAACTGGTCGCGCGCATACCCGGTGGTGGGCGCACGGCCCTTGACGGTGAGCTCCAGAGCGGCGGCGCTCGCCGTTCCGGCAGTCTCGGCAGGGCCGCGGCTCTGCGACGGGGCGGGGGTCGCGGCGACCGCCTCTGTCGGGGCGACGACGGAGGGCGTCGCGGTCGGCGACTGCGCCGCGTCGGGTGCGCCGAGATCGGGCGTGGCGGCCGGAGCGCATGCCGCCACCGCGATCGCTGCCGCGACGGTCAGCACTCCCCAGCGCGTGAGGGTCCGCGCGCGCTCGTCGCGCTTGTCTGTCATCACGCGCTCGCCGGTCACCACGCGCTTGACTGTCACCACTCGGCGACCCTATCCACGGCCAGGCGGGAGCAGGCGACGCCACTCCGCGCGGGTGGCAGCGCGTCAGTCGCGCTCGCCCGCAAGGCTCCTGAGCGTCGACCGAAGGTTCACGATCGCGGCGTCTCCATGCTCCGCCCGCCACGACTGCTCGGCGTCCTGCATCATCGCAGTGGCACGCGCACAGAACGCCGCGCCGTCGGCAGAGAGCCGCACCAGAGTCGCGCGCCGGTCGGTCGGATCCGGCGCGAGCTCGACGATTCCCGCAGCCTCCAGGTCGTCCACAAGGGCCGCGACGGACTGGCGGGTGTGGCCGATGCGCGGGGCGAGGTCGGAGACTCGACTCCCCCGCGCCTCGAGCGACGCGATAACGGGGACGTGTGCCAGCCGCACTCCGGACGTGCCGTCGGGGTCGATGGCCGCGAGCGACCGGGCGTTCACGACGGTCGAGGCTGCCATGAGAAGCCGCGCGAGGTCGTCGTGGGTCGCCTCGGCGAAGGCCGAGAGCTCCGCCTCATACACCATCGCGCCTCCTCCACCGCTCCGCGCCAGGAATATGCAGTCGCCCTGCCTTGTTGCGCAGGCGTCCTGCTTACCTTACGAACGGAAACCTCATGACCACCCTATCGACGCCCTTGACCGCTGGCGCCACGCTCCCCGCCCTGGCGCTCACCTCCCCCAGCGGAGAGGCCATCAGCCTCGACGCGCTCACCGCATCGGCCGACCCCACCGTGCTCTACCTAATGCGCACGTCGACGTGCCCGGTGTGCCACCAGCACCTGCGGCACCTCGCACGCATGGTGGCGGCCGGTGAGATCGAGCCGCCGGTCGTCATCGTGCCCGGGGCTGGGCCGGACGCCGCGGCCGTCGCGCGACGCCACCCGGAGCTCGCGGCGCGAATCGTCGCCTCCGGCACCGCTCACGCCGATCTTGGACTGTTCGTCCACATGGGACTCCAGCAGTCCGGAACCTACGTAGTGAGCGCCGGTCGCGTCGCGTACGCCCGCTACGCCACGGTGCCGATGGGCAGCTTCGACGCGGCTGAGACTCGGCGGGCCCTGCAGGAGGCGACCGCCGAC
Source organism: Demequina muriae (assembly GCF_030418295.1). NCBI lineage: Bacteria > Bacillati > Actinomycetota > Actinomycetes > Micrococcales > Demequinaceae > Demequina > Demequina muriae. The sequence continues at coordinate 2,396,842 of NZ_JAUHQA010000001.1, read as the reverse complement.
GACCCCGTGCATGACGAAGGCGTGTAGCGGCGGGGGCGTACCGGGACGGCGACGTGCGTCAGTCCCGGGCGGCGCGGCCCTGGCGCTCCTCGGCAGCGCCCATGCGCCGCGCCATCCGTGCCTCGTCAGCTTTGCGCATCCGGGTCCCGTAGTGCACGAGCTCGGGGTCCACGATGGTCAGCGTGAACACGGGCGGCCCGATGCAGTAGAGCGCGACAAGCAAGAACCAGCCGCCCTCGACCAGCAGCCTCGACTCAGTGAGGGCCTGCATCACCAGCGCGACCGTCAGCAGCGCCCACCCCAGGGGCAGGTGCGTGTCGCCCCGGTCGGCGCGCTCCACCAGCCGCCACGCGCTCCCGAACAGGAGCACGACGATCCCGACGAGCAGCACCACGCCGATCAGCCCGAGTTGGAGCCAGGCGTCGAGGAACGCGTTGTGGCCGTGCGTGGGCCGCACGTAGTCGAGGCCCGTGCCGATCTCCGAATAGGGGAACTGCCAGATGGGCCAGTAGCCCACGTATCCCCACCCGTCGGGACGTTGCATCGCGAAGTTGATGACCTCGTACCAGATCTCGGTGCGATGCGTGAAGTCCGATCCTCGGTCCAGCAGCGCGAAGATCTCGTCGCGGTACTTGAGGGTGAGGACCGCACCGATCGCGCTGCACGCGATGATGGTGAACGACAGGACTCGCTTGGCTCGCGGTCGCAGCCGACGAAGCACGTAGGCGCCGACGGTGAGCGCTCCGAGGACGAGGACGGAGGCCGTCACGGTCGCCGACATCGTCACGGCGTGCACAGCCGCTGCCGCTCCCAAGGTGATCCACCCGTCGAGGCGGCGGATGCGCCGGTCGAGGAGCAGCACGCACGCGACGACAGCCACGAGCAGCGCGATCCCCCCGAAGGGGTTCCGGTTGCCCACGAAGCCCTGGACGGGGCCGCCTTCGAGCAGCAGGTTGTCCGACCAGTTCGACTGGACAGGATCCCCACCACGGCTCGAGGCGAGAGACTCCAGGTCACTCACCAGCGGCGCCACCGCTGATCGGATGACGAAGGCCACGATGAGCTCAAAGAGGATGCCCAAGAAGAGGCTGACCTGGAGGCCGCGATAGAGGCGCAGCATGAAGTCGATGTTGCTCGCGCCGCGCGCGGTGATGATCGCGATGGCGGTGGTCGCGACCAGCGCGACGACCGCGATGGTCGTGACCCCTCGCGTCGCCGACCACACGATGCTGAGTGCAGCGAGACCCACGAATGCGCCGATCAGCAAGGGCGGACGCAGAGTGCGGAGCGTGGGCCTGAAGATCAGGAAGACGGCGGCGATCGTGACGGCGCACAGCACGCCGTAGAGCGGAAGCCCGAGCAGGTAGCGAAAGCCCTGGCCGGAGATGAGCAGCACCACGGTCCAGATGGTGACCGCGGAGCGCGCGCCCTCGGTGGTGAGTGCGCGGGACACGGAAGAACCGGTCGTCATGAGCCTGCTCGCAACCATGGAACCGTATGCTCCCCTCGTCATGGCACTCCCGCTCCAGCGGGGACGCCGAGCCGCGGGCGCCGCAAGGGAGCGGCCGTTCCCGTGCCATCGGGCCAGGCAGCACGTGCATCGTGTGGACCCCGATTCTAGCGGCTCGTGGCGTGGGCTCGCGGCGCCGGTAACACCACGCGCCATGCGAGCGTTGAGGAGGGCATGACCTTCTCAGGACCCCTCGCCAGCGCCCAGGCCCGCATGGGCCACGCACTGTTCACCCGCATCGCGGGGCCGGACGGCTATGAGGCACGGGCGCGCATCCACGAGACGCCCGGTCCGCGCTGGTTCCCGGCCGATGCGCCCATCCGGCGGGTCCACGGCGACGCGTCGACCTTCGTGGGAGGGCTGCGTGCGCTCCTGTTGCAGTCGCTCCACCCCTTGGCGATGGCCGGCGTAGCGGGGCACTCGGGCTATCGCGGCGACCCATGGGGACGCCTGGCGCGCACCTCGACCTTCCTCGCATTCACCACCTTCGGCACCGCTGAGGACGCGCAGGACATGGTGGACCGGATCCGGGCGGTGCATGAGCGAGTCCGGGGCAAGACCGAGGATGGCCGCCCGTACCGTGCGAGCGATCCCCGCCTCCTCACGTGGGTGCACATCGCCGAGGCGGACTCGTTCCTCACCGCGTACGAGCGCTATGGAGAGCGTCCGCTCGGCCCGGGCGAAGCGGATGAGTACCTCCAGCAGTCCGGCCGCGTCGCCGCCGCTCTGGGCGCCGAGAACGTCCCCCAGACCAGGCGTGAGCTGGAGGAGGCGTTCGCTGACTATCGTCCCGAGCTCGAGGCCTCCCGAGAGGCGCTCGACACCGCTCAGTTCCTTCTGCGAGAACCGCCGCTGCCGCGCGCCGTGCGCCTCGGCTATGCGCCGCTCGCTGCCGGGGCGGTCGCACTGCTGCCCGACTGGGCGCGCACCGAACTCGGCATCGATCGATGGCACACGCGGACGTTCGGGCCGCTGGGCGGCGCTGTCGCGACCAGGGCCGTGCGGTGGGGCCTGGGCTCAGCGGAGTCGCGCGGTCACCTGCGCGACACCTCCCGCACCGCCTGACCCGCGCATCGGCCCGCCCTACTCGACCCCGCCCACCTCGGTGCCCGGCTCGTAGGCGCCGTCGGCGATGTCGATCCAGAACTGGTCGATCTGCTCGGGGTCGAGCAGGACAGTGGAACCCACCCCGTCGACCCGATGACCCATGCTCGCGATGGGCGGCGTTCCCGTGACCGCGTCGCCACCGCGGGTCGCGTTGAAGGCAAGCGCGAAGCGCGCGAGGTCGAAGGGACCGGTGCCCTCGGACACGCGGAAGGCGTCGAGCCCTGCACTCGCCACGGGGATGGCGGTGAAGGGGTTGAGCACCGTGGCGGGGCTGAGGATCTCGTTGGCGACCGCCCCGACGACCTGCTGCTGGCGTTGGGCGCGGCCGATGTCGCCGAGGGGATCGGCATAGCGCATGCGCGCGAAGGCGAGCGCGGTATCGCCGTCGGCGACGTGGCAGCCCGCTTCCCACTCGAGCCGGCTGAGCTTGTCAGAGACGTCCTCGTCGTAGCAGAGCTCCACTCCGCCCACGGCGTCGACGAGACCCTCGACTCCGCCGAAGCCCACCTCGAGGTAGTGGTCGACCGTCAGGCCGGAGAGGTCCTCGACCGTCTCGACCAGCAGCGGTGCGCCGCCGAAGGCGAACGCAGCGTTGATCTTGTTGCTCCCGTTGCCGGGGATCTCCACGTACGAGTCCCGCGGGATGCTGATGAGAGCGGTCGGACCGCTCTCTGGCTGGTGGAGCACCATGATCGTGTCGGTGCGCTGGCCGGGGGTGTCGTTGCCACCGTCCCAGCCCTCGCGCGAGTCCGAGCCGACGATCAGGTAGGTGTTGCCTGGCGTGTCCGCCGCTCCACTGAGCGCCTCGACCGTCTGGATGCGCGAGTCCACCCACGCGTACAGGGCCACAGCCGCGACGAGCAGCAGCACGAGCAGGACGATGAACGCGTTGCGGACGCGGTGACGCTTGCGGCGCGCGCTCGGGCGGCGCGGCGGCTCCGCGACGGCCGATGCGGGGGTGCGGGTCTGCACGGGCCGTCCGTTGCTTCGCGGCTGCACTGGCCGACCGGGCTGGCCTGGCTGGCCCGACGAGGATCGCGGCTGGGCCGCCGGCTGCGACGCGGGCGCATTCGTGGGGCGGGTGCTGCGCCGCTGGGGCGCGCCTCCCGTGTTGGGGCGAGGCTGCCCCGACGGGGGCCGGGCGCCGCCGGGTTGGATGGAGGGTGGCATCGGACGCCGACGGTCTCGCGGGCCGGACGCTCCGTCGCGCCTGCCGGCGTCGTCTTCGGGTCTCACTCGGAGAGGGTAACCCCTGGACGCGCGTGGCGCGGTGAGGCCGCGCTCGAATCGTTGCGGTGCGGATGAGCTGGCCGATACGCCGGGTTCTGTCCTGTGCGCCGCGTTGCCGCTGCGCACCGGGCGGCCATCCATCTAGGCCCTGGATTGCTCCAGGGCTCCAGCAGCCTACCCAGATGCTCGGGCGGGCAGCCCTCAGACGCATCCTGTTCGGCCTTGCTCCGGGTGGGGTTTACCGTGCCGCTCCTGTCACCAGTCGCGCGGTGAGCTCTTACCTCACCCTTTCACCCTTACCCCCTGGCATCTTGCGATGCCGGGAGGCGGTCTTCTCTCTGTGGCACTGTCCCGCGGGTCACCCCGGGTGGCCGTTAGCCATCACCCTGCCCTGTGGAGCCCGGACGTTCCTCGGCGCCCCGAGGGGCGACGCGGCCGCCTGGCCAACTCATCCGCGGGTCCACACTACCGGGACGGCCCCGGGTCGCGCGGCACGGGGCCGAGAACGACGATGCGGCCGGCGCATCGGGGTCGAATCTCTTCGAGCCCTGCGCCGGCCGCATCGCCTCCTCCCCCCACATGGAGCGGGATGCCGCGGTGCGCTACTCCTGCTCGGTCAGCAGTCGGTAGATGTCCCGCCTGGCCTCGGCCAGGATCGCCGTGACCTTGGCGGGAGCACCCTCGGTGCCCGAGCGGCGCGCGACGTGCACGGCCGCCTCCGTCAACGCGGCGATCTCTTCACGCAGCTGGTGCCCGTCGGCTCCGCCACGGGCGCGCTCGAACACGTGCCCCTCGTGCGTGTCCTGCTGGGCGAGCCAGTCTCGACCCGCGTCGGTGAGCGACGCCGTGCGGCGCCCCTCGACCTCCTCGATCGTGACCATCCCCTCGTCCTGCAACGCCTGCAGCGTGGGGTAGATCGATCCCGGACTCGGGGCCCAGGCCCCGCCGGTGCGCTCCTCGATCGCGCGGATCAGGTCGTAGCCGTGCCGCGGCTGCTCAGCGAGCAGCACGAGGATGGCCATGCGGACGTCGCCCCGAGGGCGGCCTCCCCTGCCCCGGCCACGGCCGCCAGGACCGAACCCCCCTGGCCCCGGACCACCCGGCCCGAAGCCACCTCGGCCGCCGCCCGGCCCCGGACGCCCGTGGCGCCTGCGGCCAGCGCGCGGTCCGCCGTGCCGCTCGTCGTGACCCTCACTGTCGAGGATCCATGTCTGCGTGTCGTCGTTCTCGTGCCTCATGTCGAACTCCCTTCGATATGTTCCGACCTGGTCACGATATATCGCGATAGTCACGCAGTCAACCGGTGCATGCGCGGAGGGCTCGCGCAGCGCCCGTACCCTGGTGCCCGTGCTGATCCTGCTGCCCCCGTCCGAAGGCAAGACTGCGCCCACGGCTGGAGCGTCCGTCGACCTGGCCGCCTTGTCCCACCCGGCCCTCGCATCGGCCCGCCAGCGGGTGGGCGACGCCCTGGCCAAGGTCAGCGGACAACGCAACGCCCTCGACGCGCTGGGCGTGGGGCCGTCACTCGCAGGCGAGGTGGAGCGCAACGTCACGCTGTGGGGCAACCCGGCCGATGCCGCGGCCGCCGTCTACACCGGCGTCCTGTACGACGCGGCAGGCATGGGCACGTGGTCGGGCGAGCGTCTGCGCCGCGCCGCCGAGCGCATCCGCATCATCTCCGCGCTCTGGGGAGCCGTCTCCCCTGCCGACTCGATCCCCGCCTACCGCCTGTCGATGTCCACCAGCCTCGGTCGCATCGGCCCCCTGGCCTCGTTCTGGCGCCAGCACCTCGCCGAGGAGCTGTCGCACCTGGCCGACGGCCGCCTGGTGGTCGACTGCCGCAGCTCGTCGTACGTCGCGGCATGGCGCCCCACCGGCGCCGAGCACGTGTCCGTGCGCGTCGAGCGCGAACTGAATGGTCGCCGGACCGTGGTCAGCCACATGGCCAAGCACACCCGCGGCCTCCTGGCCGGCGCACTGGCGACGGCCGATGCGGTGCCCGAGTCCGCGGCCGACCTCGCCGATGCGGCGCGCACCGTCGACGGGGTCATCGACGTGACCCTCGGTGCGAAAGAGATCACGCTCGTCGTCGCCGGCTGAGCAGCCCGCGTGCCACTCTTGACGCTATGACCGACCAGGACGAGCTCTTCCCGGGCAAGCAGTTCATCTCGACCACCCTCCACGCGCTGGAGACCAAGACCGCCATGAGCGGCGGTCTGGCACGTGTCTACGTGATGCGGGCGGCCATGGCCGGCGGTCTCATCGGCGTCATGTACCTCACGTACTACGCCGTGATCTCGGCGTTCGAAGGGATCGGCGACGGCGACCTCGTCCCCCTGGGCCGCATGGTGGGCGCGCTGGTGTTCGGCTTCGCGCTGATCTTCATCTACTACAGCAAGTCCGAGCTGCTGACCTCGAACATGATGATCGTGTCGATCGGTCTGTACTACCGGCGCACCACCGTGCTCAAGTCGCTGCGGATTCTCGCGCTGTGCTACGCCGGAAACCTCGTGGGCGGCCTCGTCGTCGCGCTCATGGTCGCGGGATCGAGCATCGCGGACGGCGCCCTCGGCGCGCAGATGGCGGACTCGGTCGACCACAAGCTCGAGTTCGTCGCGGGCGGCATCGCGGGCTGGGGAGACCTGTTCTTCCGCGCAGTGCTCTGCAACTTCATGATCAACCTGGCGATGCTGATGGTCTACAACGGCCGCATCAAGGACGACCTCACTCAGTCGCTCGCCATGATCATGAGCGTCTTCGTGTTCGCCTTCGTGGGCTTCGAGCACTCGGTCGCGAACACGGTGCTCTTCTCGATCGTGGCGCTCCAGGGCGGCATCGACGTGGGACTCGCGCTCGGCAACATCGCCATCGTGCTGATCGGCAACTTCGTGGGCGGAGGCGTGCTGATCGGCTGGTACTACGCCTATGCGAACGATGACCGCAAGTTCCTGAGCAAGCGCGGTCAGGGCGAGTCCGCCTAGCCGTCGTCAGTCGGTGCGCGCTCCCACGCACAGCACGTGCCGCTCGGCGATGGCGCCGTCGGCGTGCACGTGCAGCCGCAGGATCGTCAGCGACGCGGGCGACGGCCAGATCTGACCCCAGTGCGTGGTCGGCATCGCGAGCGAGACGCCCACGGCGGACTTGATGGCGACCGCATGCGAGGCCACCGCCCAGGCGCGCGCCTGATCGTCGCCGTCCACGCATCGGCGCGCGTGATCCGCCGCCGCGTCGACCAGGAACTCGTCGAACCGCTCGCCGACCTGCGGGATCGACTCCCCCGCCGGGGCCGGGATCTCGCCGAAGCGCCAGCGGTGGATCGCGTCACCGAACTGCGCCGCGATCTCGTCGCCGGTGAAGCCCTCCCAGTCGCCGAAGTGGATCTCGCGGACGCGCGGCTCCGTCTCGACGTGCGCGCCGATGCGACGGCCAATCGCGCCGCCGGTCTCCTGCGTGCGCGTCATGGGCGACGCGAAGACGCGAGACACGTGCGGCACCTGCTCCCATGTCTTGCGGCCGATGCGGTAAACGGCATCGGCCGCCTTCGCGGCCTGGATGCGGCCTGTCGCATTGAGCGCGGGCCCCAGCTCCCCGGAGCCCGACAGCGCGTGGGTCTCGGTCATGTCCGTCACGCCGTGGCGCACCAGGACCATGGTCAGCGGGCTCACCAGGTCGCCCTCGGCAGCGGCGAACGGAGAACGACTCTGCGACTGGCCGGCCGTCACTGAGCCGCCTTGCGCACCAGGATGGTCCCGCACTCCTCGCAGCGCACCACGTGCTCCGGCGCCGCGCGCTCGATCGCCTCGCGGTCGCTCGGGTTCAGGGTCATGTGGCAGCCGCCGCACGTCGAACCGCGCAGCAGCGCCGCGCCGATTCCGCCGTTCTGGCCGCGCACCCGCTCGTACAACGCCAGCAGCGCCGCGTCGAGGCCCTCGGCCGCAGCGGCGCGCTCCGCCTCAGTCTGCTCGATCTCGGCGTCGAGGGAGCGCACCGTCACGTTCCGTTCGTGCTCGAGCTCGCGCACGCGCTTGGTGAGGTCCTCGCGCTGCGCCTTGACCCGCTCGTGCTCGGCCTCGGCCGCTTCGAGTCGCTCCATCACCTCGAGCTCCACGTCCTCGAGGTTCGACTGACGGCGCTCGAGAAGCTCGAGCTCGCCCTGAAGCGCCTGCAGGTCCTTCGCGCTCGAGCTGCCTGACTCGAGTCGCGCGCGGTCGCGGTCGGCTCGGGCTCGCACGGTCTGCACGTCGTCCTCGGCCTTCGTGACCTCACGCCTCAGGTCCGTGACCTCCGCACCACGAGCGATGGCTTCATCATCGAGCACCGTGTCCTGCGCGGACAGCTCGGCGAGCTGGGCGTGGACGGGGAGGTGGTCGCGCTTGTGGCGCGCCTGCTGAATGCGCAGGTCAGCATCCTGCACGTCGAGCAGCCGCAGCTGATCGGCGACGGGGGCGGTGGGCACGAGGGTCCTCCGGTGAGTTCAGGCGCCGTAGCGCGCGGTCCAAGGGTCGGTGTTGAGGGTGCTGACCACGGCATCCACCGCGGCGGCGTCGGCCACGTGCTCTGCCGCGGCCGTGAGCCATGCCCACTCCGACGCATAGTGCGAGACGTCGATCAGGTACGGGCGTCCGTCCCCGAGAGCCGCGAGCTCGCGGGCATCGGACGCGGGATGGTGGCGAAGGTCCGCCGTGACGTAGGCATCGGCGCCGGAGTGGCGAACCGTGTCGAGGAAGGAATCTCCCGAGCCCCCGACGACGGCGACCGTCGTCACGAGCCCGTCAGGGTCGCCAGCGACGCGGACGCCGTGATGCGTGGCCGGGAGCACCTCGGCCACGTGCTGTGCGAACTCGGCGAGCGTGGTGGGGCCGGGGAGCATGCCGATGCGACCCGTCCCCTGTGCGGCGTCGCCCGCCGACGGCACGAGCGGCATGGGCGAACTGATGCCGAGTGCCTCTGCCAGAGCGTCGCAGACGCCCCCGGCGGCCGCATCGGCATTCGTGTGCGCGTTGTACAGCGCGATGCCGTGACTGATCAGGCGGTGCACGACAGCGCCTTTCGTGCTCGTGGTGGCGACGCCAGTGACGCCGCGCAGCATCAGCGGGTGATGCGTGACGAGCAGCTGCGCGCCCACCTCGATCGCCTCGTCGATCACCGCGAGAGTGGGGTCGACGGCGAACAGCACCCGACTGACCTCAGCGCCCGGATCGCCCACGGACAGCCCGTTGACGTCCCAGTCCTCGGCGAGGGCCGGGGGGAAGCGGGACTCCATGATCTCGGCGATCTCGGCCACAGTGGTCATGAGGACACGCTACCGGCCCGCCCGCACCGTGCACGACTGGCTAGTCTGACTCCGTGTCCTCGGCGTTCACCACCGTGCGCGCCTGGTGGCGCCTCCGATCCGTCCGCACCATCGTGCTGCTCTCCGTGAGCGTCCTCATCGGGTGGGCCGTCCTCCGCATCATCGGCCGCGTCAACTGGGGAGCCGTCGGCGACGCGGTGAGCCAGGTCAGTGGTGGGGAGCTCGCCGTGCTCATGGCGGTGCTCGGTCTCCGGCTCGTCTTCAACGCGGTCTCGATGGCACGGTTCGTGCCCGGACTAGGCATGTGGCGAGCGGTCCGCAACGACCTGTCCGCGAATCTTGTCGCCACCGTCGCTCCCCCACCCGGCGACGTGGTGCTGCGGGTGGCGCAGTTCCGCTCATGGGGCGTGGACCCCGTGACGGGCATGGGCGGCGTGACCCTGTCGATGGTGGTGTTCTACGGTGCGCGGTTCATCGCGCCTGTGCTCGGCCTGGTCCTGGTCACGGCCGACCAGCTCGGCACGCGGCAGTGGGTGTGGGGTGCGCTGTCACTGGTGATCGCTGGCGCGATCTTCACGGCGCTGATCGTGACGCTGCGGTCGGGACGATGGGCGGCGTCGTTGGGCGACGCCGCCGCCCGGATCGTGGGCCGGTTCACCACCACTGTCGACACCAGCGGGTGGCGTGAAGCCGTGGTCGGGTTCGGCGCCCGCATGGACGCCACCCTGCGCGGCAACGTGGTGCTCGTCACGATCTCCACCCTCATGGCCGTGATCCTGGATGGCGTCATCCTGGCGCTGTCCCTCCGGTTCATGGGGGTCGACGCCGCGCAGCTCCCTCTCAACGAAATTCTCGGAGCATTCCTGCTGGTCTACCCGCTGACGATCATGCCGCTGTTCGGCCTGGGCGTGCTGGACGCGACCCTGATCGCCTCGTGGTCGGCCATCGCCGGAGACGTCGCCGAGCCCGCGATCATCGCCGCGGCGGTGATCTGGCGGACCGTCACCATCGGCGGCACCCTCCTGCTGGGCGTCGCCGCGGTCGGATCCTGGCGCTGGACGGTGCGCCGCGCGGTCAGAACGAGCGAGGAGCCGCCCGACCACGACTAGGTGCCGCGAGCGCCTGTGCCGTCGTCCTCCCGTGCGGGCTGACGTTCAGATCCCGCAAGCGCGTCGATCTTCGCTTCGAGGCGCGCGATCCGCTCCGTCAGCTCGTCGTGACGGCCCTCGTCCTGCAGCTCCTGCTGGCGCTCGTCCTCACCCGTGGTCCGTGACACGAACCACGCTGCCACCGAGGCCGTGACGACACCGATGAGCGCAATGCCGAGCAGCATCATCACCACCGCGATCACGCGGCCAGTGGGGCTCACAGGGGCGAAGTCCCCGTAGCCGACGGTGGTGACGGTGACGACCGCCCACCACAGGGCATCGCCGAAGGAATTGATCGCGGAGTCTGCGACCTCGCGCTCGGCGGCCAGGACCGCGACCGACCCGATCCACAAGAGGAGCACGACGGACACCACCACCGCCTGCATGGTCTTCATCCGGCCGCGAGCGCTCGAGAACGCGGCGCCCTGCGTGAAGGCTGTCAGCAGCTTGAGCGGGCGTGCTGCCGGCACGGCGACGGCGATCACGTCGAGCGGGTGCGTCCAGAGGTATCGCCACGAGCGGTTCGAGATCACGGTCCGGATCACGATGTCCGCCAGGAACACCAGCCAGATCCACCACTGCACCACGAGCATGGTCGCGCGAAGCTCCGACGGCAGCGAGTGGAAGAAGATGATCCGCGCCGACCATACGACGAGGAAGACGAGCGCGAGCACCGCCATCCATGGGTCTATTCGCGCCGCGTAGGCGTCGTACCTCTTGCCTAAAGGTTCTGCCACCGTTCCGCTCCATCCCTTGCCGCGTCTGCGTCCCTGCCGCGCGCGTCGTCATCGATCCACGGCGCCACGTGGGCGGCTTCTACATTAGCGGCGGCTCGTTCGTCATACCCCAGCAGGTGCGTGCACGAATACCCCTGCGGGACGCTCCTGTCGCCGGAGGTTGCCAAGAGAACCCATGAGGCGCCCGAGGAGGCCGCCGATCGTCGTCGGCATCGTGCTAGCGAAGCGCGAAGACCGCGACCGTTCCGCCCGTCGCCACTACCGCAAGGCTCGTCCCCGCCGGCGCCACCACTGCCCCGTAGAGCCCACCCGCCGACGACACTTCGAGCACCGGCCCATCGATCACCATGCGGACGTCTCCGACCACTGGCAGAGAGCTCGGTGCGCGACCGGGGATGTCGATCTCCAGTTCACCCGCGCTGGCCCGCACCGACACCACGCGCTGGTCGCCGGACGAGACCTCGAGCTCGGCGCCGTCCACCGGACTCCACTCGACATCGGCGGTGAGCCCGGTGACACGCCCGTCGCCCGATGCGGGCCGACGGTGCTGGGCGACGTCTGGGTGAGGCGTCGCGACGACGCGGTCCCCCCTCACCTCCAGCAGGTACGGAACGCTGTGGGCACCCGCCCAGCCCTCGGCGGCGCCGCCGAACCCCCGCATCCAGAAGGTCAGGCAGGGGCGTCCGTCCGCATCGGTGAACAGTGACGGGGCGTAGTAGCTGTCGCCATGCGTCAGCCGCCCCCACCCGTCGGGCGTGAACACGCCATCACGGTACGCACCGGTCGCGTACCCCGCGTGGTGCAGGACGTCGGCGTCCCAGACCGACGAGACCATCACCGCGCGGCCATCAAGGTCGACGATCTGGGGGCATTCCCACAGCGCGCCCATCCACACCGGGTCCGTCTCCGTGGTCGAGCGTTCAAGCGCGATGCCCTGGTACGCCCATGTCTCGAGGTCATCGGAGGTGTACCGGAGAGCCATCGCGGTGCCGTCCTCGGATGCGCCGCCGACGAACATCTCCCAGCCGCCGGCGAAGCGCCGGACGAACGGATCGCGGTACGCGATCAGGGCGAGCTCTGGGGGCGCCTCGCACACGACACCGCCCTTGACCCATTCGCTCCACGCGTCGTCGCGGGGGACCGCGACACGGATGCGGCCGATGCCGAAGTCGGGAGTCGTCGTCGCGGTGTAGAACATCCGTACGCGGCCATCGTCGCCAGTGACGATGCACCCGGTCCAGATGCCGTCATCGCCATCGCCCGGGGCCAGCGCCACGCCCACGGGTCGCAGAGACAGGAGATCCGGGCCCACCGCGTGTCCCCAGTGGCAGTTCGGACCCCAGACGGTCGCACCCGGCACGTACTGGTAGAACGCCTCGTACTGGCCGTCTCGGAACGTGATCCCGTGGGGGTCGTTGATCCAGCCCTCAGGCGATGTGAAATGCAGCGCAGGACGCACGGTCCACCTCTTTCTCGACAGCAGTAACACGGCTCTGGGCGACGTGTCACCCGAGGGGCCTTTCAGAAGAGCGATGCAGCGGAGAGAAGCGCGACCTCCGGTCGCGTCCCGGCCGCGCTGGTCAGGCCGCCGTACCCCTCACGGGCGCGGCCACGGATCCCCGCTCGACGATGGGACAGGAGAGCAGCTGTGGCTCCGACGCCTCCGGCAGATCTGCGCCACCCTCGGTCTTCAGCCGGATGATGGCCTCCACGGCGGCCGCTCCCAGTTCATAGTGCGGCAGCGCCACTGTGGTGAGCGCCGGGAAGAGGCTCGTCGGGATGGGGTCCTGGTTGTCGAACCCGACGACCGAGACGTCCGTCGGCACAGCGAGGCCGAGTTCCGCTATCGCCCGGTACGCACCCATGGCCATGCGGTCGTTGTAGCAGAACACCGCGGTCGGCCGAGCGGCAGACGATCGCCCGGCGCCGAGCAGAGCGTGCGTCGCCGCGTAGCCGCCCGCGGCCTCTGGCTCCGCCTCGACCACGAACTCGTCCGGGTCCAAGCCCGCGGCGAGCATGCCGTCCCTGAAACCCAGGAGTCGACCACGCGTGGCGGGCACGTCGATGGCCGTCGCGGCAAACGCGATCCGCCGGTGGCCAGCGGCCACGAGGTGCTCCACGACGGACGCCGCTCCACCGCGTTCGTCCGGCATCACCGAGGGGATCTTCCCCCCGATGTCACGCGCACCGATCAGCACTGCGGGCACGGACAGCAGCTCCTCGGGTGGCACGACGACGTCGTGATAGACGGTCGCGTAGATGAGGCCGTCGACCTGTCGATCAAGGAAGGCCTGCACCTCGCGAGAGCCGACCTCTGGCGCGTGGTTCAGTTGGGAGTTGATGATCGCGAGCGTGAGATTGTGACGACTCGCCTCCTCCTGCGCGCCAAGGATGATTCGTCCAGCGTGTGGGGTGGTCGCGATCTCCTCGGTGACCAGGCCGACCATTCCCGATGCCTGCGTGCGCAGCCCACGAGCGAGCCGGTTGGGCTGATAGCCGAGTCGCGCAGCTGCCTCCTTGACTCGGATCTTGGTCTCGTCGGCCGTGCGCGTATGCGGCGTGTCATTGAGCACGTGCGACACGGTGGTCACTGATACTCCAGCGGCCGCAGCGACATCGCGGATCCCGGGCGTCCTGCGAGGCGTGCGCTTCCCGGCACTCATGTGGCGCTCACCGCTCCGTCACGTTCGTCCAGGTCAGCACCGATGGCCGGGGTCGCCCGGAAGGCATTGGTCGCCCTGTCCACGATGACCTGGTCCTCGGGCCCGGAGTCGAGGATCGTGTTCCGACGCGCGTCGTCGTCCACCACGACGGACTTCACTGTGAGCCCGTGCGCAGCCTGCCCATCCAGGAGCGCGTCGACCTGCGACTCGAAGCACGAATCGCTCGACTTGGCGTCCACTTCCTTGGCCACCACATGGTTGCTGGCCACGTAGTTGTCGCTCCCTGCGGTCAGTCTGATCACCACAGGCGTGGCGCCGCTCGGTCTGATGCTCCGCGGGTCGACCACCTCCGAGAAATGGTTGCCCACGACCGAATTGCCGCTGCCGCTGATGTTCAGCAGTCCGTACTCATCATCACGCCCATTGTCGACCCCGATGAAGGGCGTCCATGGTTCCTCGTCGCGAAGGAAATGGTTCGACGCCACCAGGTTCTCCGATGAGTTCGACGCCAGGACCATCATCCCCGGATAGAAAGAATGCATGCGATTGGCGGTGACGCTCGATCTCGTGACACCGTGAAGGTGAACACTGCTCGCGCCGCGGGGAAAGATGTTGTTGGCGCTGATCAGCAGGCCGCCGTGGTGCTCGGCATAGATCGAATACCCCCGGAACCCTGCTCCGATGAGGTTGTCCGTGATCTTGGATGCCTGACCCCATCCACGCAACTCGATGCAGCTTCCACATTCGGCAATGAAGTTGTCGTGAATCGAGAGCGCGTCCGCGTGGTGAACCGTAATCGCGTGCTCGAGGTAGACGAAGCCCATGCCGGTGATTCTAAAGGAGTCATTCGCATCGATGACGGAGATTCCTGTCTTGCCGTTGACGTAGGAATTCTCAGGGTTGTTCCCCGGTCCGTCACCCGCGAAATGCAGCCCATCGATACAGAAGTTCGAGAACGACACCGCGCTGATCCTCGGGCTGCCGCTGCGCTCGACCCGGAAGGCGGCACCGCCGCCCTCCGCATCCACGTCACTGACGGGGAGATCGACCAGGATGCGACTGCCGCCGGGCCAGAGCTCGTGCAGTCCAGGCCATTCCTCACGCGGGACGTTGAAGCGGATGCTCGACGAAGTGAACCCGTGCCCGGCACCAAGGATCGTGAGGAAGCTGACGTCGATCACCACGGGGGTGCGAAGGCGGTAGTCGCCCGGCGGGATGTAGATCACGGCACCCGGCTTTCCGCCGTCGGCCACCTCGGACGAGCCCTGACGCTCCTTGACGTCCGTGATGATGCTGTTGATCACCACGCCGATGTCATCGGCGGGATCGCCGACGGACCACGCGGTCACGTCGTAATGGTTGCTGCTCGCCATGGGATATCCGTTCATGATTCAGCTCGTCAGCCCTTGACCGCGCCGAGGGTGAGGCCTGCCACGATGTGGCGCTGGAGGAAGAGGGTGAGAAGGATCACGGGCACCGAGTAGAGCGCCGCGAGAGCGGTCATGCCGCCCCAATCGAGCCCGAACTGGCTCTGGAAGTTCGCGATCACCACCGGGGTGGTCTGCGCACGCACCGACGTCAGCAGCAACGAGAACAGGAACTCGTTCCATGACGCGAGGAAGGCGAAGATCGCCGTCACCGCGAGGCCGCCAGAGACGACCGGCAGCACCACCCGACGGAGTGCCTGGAGCCGGCTGCAACCGTCGACCTTCGCCGCCTCGTCGAGCTCATCGGGCACGGCCTCGAAGAAGCTGGCCATGAGCCAGATCGACAGCGGCAGCGAGATCGTCGTGTGGGCGATCGCGAGACCCACCGTCGTGTCAGAGATTCCAAGATCGCGCATTACTCCGATGAGCGGAGCTCCGATGGCAATCGTCGGCACCATGCGAGTGATGAGCGCGGCGAAGATGAACACCCGCCCGCTCGGGGTGCGGAACCGTGTGATCGCGTACGCCGCGGGCACCGCAAGCACCAGCGACATGACGGTCGAGAGCACTGCGGTCGTGACGCTGTTGATCAGTGCCGGGACCACGCCTTCGCGCGACATGGCCGCGATGTAGTTGTCGAACGTCCACGTGTCCGGCAGCACCGCCGGAGGGACGGCGATCGCGTCGATCGGTAGCTTGAAGGACGTCAGCAGCAGGTAGATGAAAGGGAATCCGTAGAGCGCCAGCGTCACCGCAAGGAGCAGCCAGAGCATCACTCTGGACTTGCCGCGGACTTCGAGGGGATTCATGACTTGTTGCTCCCTGGTCTCCAGATGGCGGTCACGGCGATCACGGCGACGACGAGCATCGCCACCAGGTAGATGGTTCCCATCGCGCTCGCGAGGCCGGGCTCTCCGAACCGCGTCATGGTGCGGTAGATGAGCAGGCTCAGCGTCGTCGTGCTGCCCTGAGGGCCACCGTCGGTCTGGATGAGGATGATGTCGAAGGCCCGAGCTGCGTCGATGCCGCGCACGATGAGCGCCACCGCGATGACCGGCCGGAGGAGCGGCACGAGAATGCTGATGAGCATTCGTGGGTAGCGCGCACCGTCGATCCGCGCCGCCTCGATCACTTCGCCAGGAATGTTCTGGAGTCCCGCGAAGAGCACGAGCGTGATGAACGACGTGGTGAGCCAGATGTCGGGCAGTGCCACCGCATAGAGCGCGATGTCGGGGTTCGACAGCCACTGAATCTGATCCGGGCTGGAGATGATCCCGACCTCGAACAGAAGCTGGTTGAGGATGCCGAAGTTGTCGATGAGCAGGAATCGCCACAGCAGTCCCGCGACGACCGGCGCGATCATCAACGGGTACATGAAGATGGTTCTGAAGGTCGCTGAACGCTGCCCGAGTGCGACGAAGAGCAGTGCCACCGCGAGTCCCGCCGTGAACTCGGCAGTGACGACGATCAGCGTGTAGATCACGGTGCGGACCGAGGCGCTCGTGAACGCCTCGGACGCCAATGCAGCGCCGTAGTTGTCCAGGCCGACGAACGTGCGTCCTCCACCGAACTGCTCGATCTCGAAGAAGCTGTCGTACACGAACGTGAGGAGCGGCCAGACCACGAAGGCAGCCAAGAACACGGCGGCCGGGGCCATCAGCAGGAGGACGAACCGGCGGTCGGAGATCTCTCTGCGGGGTCGCTTCTGTCGCGTCGGGGATGTGGTGCCGGGGCTCGGCGGGGCGGCGGTCGCCGCCCCACCGAGCTTGCCAGGGCTATCCGTGTTCACGGGAATGCCTTTCTTGGGCGAGTGCGGGGGATGCCCGCAGCGCCGCTAGTTGCTGATCGCCTCGATCTGAGTCTTGGCCTCGCTCAGGAGGGCGGACGTATCCGCGCCCGGCTCCACCGCCTTCTGCAGCATCGGAATGAGGACCGAGTCCACGATCTCCTGCCATTCGGCGGTCGCCGGACGAGGAAGGGTCTGCGGCGCCTCGAGCGTGCTCACCAGCGCGGCGTAGTTCTCGAATCCTGCCTCGCCGGCCTTGGACTCGAAGGCGCTCTTCCGCGCGACGAGGCCGAGGGACGTGTCTGCTGACAGCTCGTTGTGCTCATACGCGAAGGCGACGAAGTCCGTGGCCGCCTCGACGTTGTCACCACTCTCCGGCACCGACAGGTACCACGCTCCCGGCACGCCCGCCGTGCCGCCCTCTCCACCGATCATGGGGGCGACTCCGATGGCGTCCTTCACCGGCGAATCGTCCGGGGTCTGGCGATAGGCATGGCCCCAGAACCGCATCATGGCCAGATTTCCCTGGTAGAACAGGTTCTGTGCACCAGCCCAATCGAGCTGCGCTGCTCCCGGAGGGGCGTAGGGAAGAAGGCTGATGTAGTAGTCCAGGGCCTCCTGGTGCGCGGCGGAATCGATCGTGACGTCGCCCGAGCTCGCGTCGAGCACCATGTGCTCCTCGCCCGCCTGAGACACGGTCGCGAGCCACTCGGTCTCCACCGCGCCCTTGACATCAGTGCCGTAGAGGTCGATGGCACCGTCGCCGTCGGTGTCCTGAGTGAAGAACTCGGCGATGTCGCGGTACTGTTCCCAGTCCGCCGGCGGCGCGAGCGGGTACCCGTACTCGTCCTCGAAGGCACTCATGTTCTCCGTGTCCTCGAACAGATCGGTTCGGTAGAACAGGATCTCCGAGTTCGCCCACGCCGGCATTCCGACGTAGTTCCCGTCGACCAGTGCCTCGTCGACGAGCCCGTCGAACAGGTCGCCCTTCACCTCGTCCGTGTACAGGTCGTCGAGGGGTGCCAGAGCAGGCGCGAAGGCAGTCAGCCAGATCGCATCGAGCGCAGCGACGTCGAACGACGGGCCGCCTGCGCTCAGTTCCGACGACACGCGGTCGTAGAGTCCCGCGTAGGGCAGCTCGACGAGGGTCACCTCAGTGCCGGTCTCCTCGAGATAGAGATCGGCGATGGGCTGCAGCTCTGCCAATCCGCCCCCCTCGACCACCACAGTGAGAGCGTCCACCTCGGCGGAGGACGCCGGATCCGAGGTGTCGCCTCCGGCACCGCACGCGCCGAGAGTCAGCGCTCCCGCCGCCGCGGCCGAGACGCCGGCCATGATTCTCCGCTTCGCGCCGTGCGCGTTGCGTCCAAGAGAGATTGCCATGTTCTTGTCCGTTCCTCGTCGTTGAGTTCACATCGGCGTCTCACCATCGTAGCCGCCAAGACGTTTTGGCAAAACGTCTTGGCACGACTGTAGCCGGTCGACCCATGCGCGTCAACATCCGTGCTCGACACGCATGGAATCACTGCCTCGAGGGATGTCGGGCGACGCGCAAGGCGCTGCGGTGGCGCGTGGTGTGCACCCATGCCGGCACGCACGGCGCGTCGCCGTGGCCAGCGGGTCCCCCGCGAGCGCGCTGTCGGGAGGGCGTTTCCATCACGACGCCGAAAGGGACCGGATCGCACGAGGGGTGCTTGTCTTGGTGGGCCCTGCCGGACTCGAACCGGCGACTCCTGCGGTGTAAACGCAGTGCTCTAACCAACTGAGCTAAGGGCCCGCGCCCTATTGTGGGCCGTCAGCGCATGACAGCCAAGTCGGCCTCACCCGAACAGCGCCATCAGCGCCGGAACAGCGATCCCGATGCCGATCACGGCGAGCACCGCACCCAGCACCACGCCGCTATGCCTGCCGAACCATCGCACGAACCGGCCCATCGGCTCCGCAGCCCGCTCCCCCGCCACCGTGACTGCCACCACCGGCGTCGCGACACCCAGGCTGGCGACGGCGACGAAGGCGACCATCGCCACGACCTGCGTGGGGATCTCCGGCGTCGCCTCGACGACCACCGCGGCAGCGGACACCGCGATCACGAGGTTCTTGGGGTTCACGGACCCGAGCGCGAACGCGAGAACGAAGGCGCGGGCCCCCGTCAGGGACGACATCGCTCGCATCCATCCGGGCTCGGCCTCGCCCCCACCTCGCGTGAACAGTTTGCGCGCAGCGATCGCGAGCAGTGCGAAGCCCAGCACCGCGCGCAGACCGTGCACCCACGGCGCCCGGTCCGCATCGGCCGCCATGACGTCGAACACCAGCAGGCCCACGCCGGACGCCACCAACAGTCCTGCGACCCAGCCGACGGTGAAGGCGACCGCCACTGACCGCGCCGCCGATCCGGCCACCACTGCGGCCATCGCCACGACAGGGATCGACGCGGCGAGGGCTCCGAGCGCCACCGGCAGGACTGCGATGAGGGCGTCGTTCATGACGCCGCCCACCGCGCCGGTGGCGGCTGGGAGGTGCTAGAGCGCTGCGATGGCGGCGCGATAGTCGTCGACGTCGCGCGCCTCCCCCGTGGGATTGACGACGGACCAGGCGACCGTGCCCGCCCCGTCGATCAGGAACGTCCCCCGCGTCGCCAGACCCTTGGCGTCGTTGAAGACGCCATACGCCGTCGAAGCCTCACCATGCGGCCAGAAGTCGCTCAGCAGCTCCGCCGTGTACGCGTGCGCATCTGCCCACGCCTTCAGCGTGTAGATCGAGTCGCACGAGACCACGATCACCTCGGGTGGCTCGCCTTCGCTCAGGTCGCCTGCGTCTCGCAGGTCGACGAGTTCGTTGGTGCAGACGTCCGAGAAGGCGAACGGCACGAACACCAACAGCACGGGAGTGCCCCGGAAGTCGCTCAGGGTGACGCGGCGTCCATGCTGGTCGGTGAGCGTGAAATCAGGTGCCTCGGTGCCGGTGAGGGGACCCGTCACTTGGACCGGCCCTTCTCCACCAATTGGGTGCAGGACCAGCCTTCGCCCGCCATGAAGGTCGAGGTCGCGTGGAGTCCCGCCAAAGACGAGGACTCCTGAATGTCGCCGGGCATCACATGGCCCGTCGTCCCCGCCTTAGGTGTCAGCAGCCACACGTTGCCGCCGTCGTCGAGGAGCGCTTGCACGTCCATGAGGAGGTCGGCAAGGTCGTCGTCCCCGTCACGGAACCACAGCAGGACGCCATCAGTGACGTCTCCGAAGTCCTCGTCGACGAGCTCTTCGCCTGTCGCATCCGCGATGGCGGCGCGCAGTGCGTCGTCAGCATCGTCGTCGTAGCCGAACTCCTGCAGGATCGTGCCGCGCTCAAGTCCGAATCGGTCAATGATCCCAGTGTCCACGGTGCGTGCACCGTCTTCTGTCGCCACGGTGGCGCTGCTCCCTTCGTCGTCGCTGCGCGCAACCGCACGCTCACGGCTCACAGTACGGCCCGGTGATCGGTGGTGGCAACGCCTGGCAGCCGAGGCGCCGTCAGCGGCGGCAGGGAGCCAGCGTGACATTCGGTCAAGAAATGGCAAGAATGGCAGGAGCGGCGGCACACCCGCCCCCATCCCACGCAGCATCGGCGCACTACCCCGCGCCCGACAGGAAGGTCACCGGTGGCATCACACGGCGAGCTTGACAAGGACCCCAGCGAGACCGGCGAATGGATCGAGTCTCTTGACGGACTCATCGAGGCCGGGGGTGAGTCGAGAGCCGAGTACATCCTCGACCGCATGGTCGAGCACGCGGCGGCCAAGCAGCTGTCGGTGCCGCTGAGCCTCAACACGCCGTATGTGAACACGATCCACGTCGCGAACGAGCCCGAGTTCCCCGGCGACGAAGAGATCGAGCGCCGCTACCGCGGATGGATCCGTTGGAACGCCGCCGTCATGGTGACGCGCGCCCAGGCCGGCGACAAGGGCGTGGGAGGCCACATCTCCTCCTACGCGTCCGTCGCAACGCTGTACGAGGTCGGGCTCAACCACTTCTTCCGTGGCAAGGATCACCCCGGCGGCGGGGACCAGGTGTATTTCCAGGGTCACGCGGCCCCCGGTGTGTACGCCCGCGGCTACATGGAGGGTCGCCTCTCCGAGGAGGACCTCGACTCGTTCCGCCAAGAGAAGTCAGCGGCCGGTCGCGGCCTGCCGTCGTACCCCCACCCCCGGCTGATGCCCGAGCTGTGGGAGTTCCCCACCGTATCGATGGGACTCGGGCCCGCATCGGCCATCTACCAGGCGTGGACCAACAGGTACCTGCACCTTCGCGGCATCAAGGACACGTCGCAGCAGCACGTGTGGGCGTACCTCGGCGACGGCGAGATGGATGAGCCCGAGTCGCGCGGAATGCTGCAGCTCGCGGCCAACCAGGGGCTCGACAACCTCACGTTCGTGGTGAACTGCAACCTGCAGCGACTCGACGGCCCCGTGCGCGGCAACGGCAAGATCATCCAGGAGCTCGAGGCGTACTTCCGCGGCGCCGGCTGGAACGTCCTCAAGGTGGTGTGGGGCCGCAACTGGGACCCGCTGCTGGTGCGCGACGACGACGGCGCGTTGGTCAACCTGATGAACACCGTCCCCGACGGTGACTTCCAGACCTTCCGCGCTGAGTCCGGCGCGTTCATCCGCGACCAGTTCTTCGGCGGCGATCCGCGCGCCAAGGAACTGGTCAAGGACATGACGGACGACGAGATCTGGGCGCTCAAGCGCGGCGGTCACGACTACCGCAAGCTGTATGCCGCCTACCTCAAGGCCACGGCCAGCCAGAACGGCAAGCCCACCGTCATTCTCGCGAAGACCATCAAGGGCTACGGGCTCGGCGCCAACTTCGCCTCGCGCAACTCGACCCACCAGATGAAGAAGATGGCCACGGCTGATCTCAAGGTGCTGCGCGACACCTTCGACATCCCGTTCACGGACGAGCAGCTCGAGGAAGACCCGTACAACCCTCCGTACTACCACCCCGGAATGGACGACCCGGCGATCAAGTACATGCTGGGACGTCGCAAGGAGCTGGGCGGATTCGTGCCCGAGCGGCGCGACCCCAAGAAGCAGATCGACATGCCGGACGACAAGGCGTACGAACTGCTCGCCAAGGGTTCGGGCAAGCAGCAGATCGCCACCACGATGGCCTTCGTGCGCCTGTTCAAGGACCTCGTCAAGGACAAGAGCTTTGGGCACCGACTGGTGCCGATCATCCCCGACGAGGCCCGCACCTTCGGCCTCGACTCGATCTTCCCCTCGGCCAAGATCTTCAACACCCGCGGCCAGAACTACCTGCCGGTGGACCGCGAGCTCATGCTCAGCTACAAGGAGTCCGAGTCCGGGCAGATCATGCACACGGGCATCAACGAGGCGGGTTCGGCAGCGGCGTTCCAGGCGGTGGGCACGTCCTACGCCACCCATGGCGAGCCGCTGATCCCGTTCTACGTCTTCTACTCGATGTTCGGGTTCCAGCGCACCGGCGACCAGTTCTGGGCCGCAGGCGACCAGATGACCCGCGGGTTCATCATCGGGGCCACCGCCGGGCGGACCACGCTCGCGGGTGAGGGACTGCAGCACGGCGACGGGCACTCCCCGATCCTGGCCGCGACCAACACCGCCGTCGTCCAGTACGACCCGGCGTTCGGCTACGAGATCCGTCACATCGTCAAGGACGGCATCGAGCGGATGTACGGCCCCGACACCAGCCGGGACCCGAACGTCATGTACTACCTCACGGTGTACAACGAGCCCATCCAGCACCCTGCGGAGCCTGAGAACCTCGATGTCGAGGGCGTCCTGAAGGGCATCTACAAGTTCGCCGAGGCGCCGGAGGGCGACGGCCCCGAGGCGCAGATCCTGGCGTCCGGCGTCGCCGTGCCGTGGGCTCTCGAGGCTCAGGAGCTGCTCGCCGCCCACTACGGCGTGCGCGCCACGGTGTGGTCGGTGACCTCCTGGAACGAGCTGCGGCGCGACGCTCTCGACGCCGACCAGCACGAGTTCCTGTACCCCGACGAGGAGCCTCGCGTGCCGTACGTCACGAAGAAGCTTCAGGACTCGAAGGGCCCGTTCGTCGCGACCACGGACTTCGACCACCTGATCCCGGACCAGATCCGCGCGTGGGTCCCGGGCGACTACGCCACGCTCGGCGCCGACGGCTTCGGCTTCTCGGACACCCGTGCCGCCGCGCGGCGCTACTTCAAGATCGACGGACCCTCCACTGCGGTGCGCGTGCTTCAGCAGCTCGCGAAGCGCGGAGAGATCGATCGTGGACTGGTCAAGGAAGCGATCGACCGGTACGAGCTCCACGACGTGACCAAGGGCACGTCGGGCAACGCCGGCGGCGACGCCTAGCCGACCGCTCCACCACGTTCAGACGGCCGATGCGCGGGCTTGCTCGCGCATCGGCCGTCTGTGTTGTCGTGCACGTCGCGATCGAGCGCGGTGCACCGGCGACGCAGGTCGATCAGGGAGTACGGGGCTCGTCAGACTCGTTGAGGTCGTCGCCGGAGTCGTCGCCTGACTGATCGATGTCCGCGGGCTCTCCGCTGGCGTCGGAGTCAGCGGACATGTCGGCCTCAGCCGCCGGAGTCGAGGGCTCGCGCGCCGAATCACCGGGGTCGTCTGCCTCGCCGACTGCGGCTTCACGCTCCTCGAGGGGCGGCGTGTCATCCGCAGGCACCGTGTCGTCTGCAGGCACCGGGTCGTCTGCAGGCACCGGGTCGTCTGCAGGCACCGGGTCGTCTGCAGGCACCGTGTCGTCTGCAGGCACCGTGTCGTCAGCGGGCACCGTGTCATCGGGGGCTGCCGACTCATCCATCCCTGCGGCGGCCGCGTAGGGCGAACGCGTCAGGCCGTCGCCCTCACCGGCGGCGTCCGACGGACCGGACTCGCGTGACTGCGGTGACGAGGAGTCCGCTCCAGGTGAGGAGCGCTCCGATGCACGAGTGCGGTCGTCCGCACTCGTGGCGCTGTCCCGGCCATGGTCGGCCCCACGCTGCTCTGAGACGGCTCCGTCATTGGCGCGGGCCTCTGGCCGTGACTGACGTGGCGACTCGGCAGCCGCAGCCCCAGGAGCGGCCTTCGATGCCGCTCCCGCGCTGGTGCCGTCCTCGGGTGCGACCGGGCGCGGAGTGTGCGCCGGAGGCGTGGTCGACGTGCCTCCGGGAATGGCGGAGGTCCCCACCATCGCCAGCGTGGCGTCGGAGTCGTTGATCGACCGGCGCACCATGATCGCGAGCACGATGATGGTCACCACCACCACCGCCAGGAGGCTCCACAGCAGCACGAGCAACAGTCCGCTGAACGTGCCGACTGGCTCCACCCGGACATAGGCGTCGCCTGCGCACTCCCCCGCGTCCGTGTCGACGGTCGCGGCCAAGTGATACGTGCCGGTGACGAGCAGTCCCGAGGCGTCCTGGATCTCGTCCAGCTGGCCCTCGACCGACGTCTCCCCGCTCCACTCGGTGAGGTCCGGCGCCTCGGCGAACGTCGCATTGCGCAGCGGAATCTCGAAGCCACCGACCAGGACGGACAGCCGGGCACGCGCCTCGGTGACGGCGCCCTCGGTGGTCGTGGTCCAGGCGATGGTGTCCGTGGTCGTCACACGGAAGGGATCGATCGCCGTGGTGCTCGGGGGCGAGACCGCCTCAGTCTCGAGCGACGAGGTTGCGGTCGCCATGCAGCCCGAGGACATCGAGCCGCCGCGCATGACCTCGGGGATGCCGGTGAGCGCGACGCCTCCCAGCAGCGCGCCGAGGACGATGACCGTGATCATTCGCCCCTTCGCCAGTGCCAGACGCTGGGTCAGCACGGCCGATGCGGCGATGATCGTCAATCCGACGATGCCGAACAGCGGAAGCCGGTCGGGTGGCAGCACCCCCAGCACGGTCAGCAACGCCATCACCAACAGGCCGAGGACGAGCCCCAGCAGAGCACCCACCAGGGGCTTCGGTCGTGCTTCGGTCATCGCGACGCTCCTTTACGGTCCTGGTCTCACGCTAGCCCCAACGCTGAATCCCAGCCACCATTCCCGCGCCGCGCCCCCTGGTCGACCCCGCCGGGCTTGGTACGAATCGACAACGAGCAGCGGCCAACACCGGGACGACGCCCCTTCGCCCTCGTTCGGCTACGAGCCTCGCTTGTCATGTCCCCACAACGCGGCCCTATGCTGGCGCCATGTCCACACCACACGCGCGAACGGAGACGCTGCGGCGCCTGAGAGCGGCGACCGGCCGGCTCGCGACCGCTGCGCTCACCACGCTGGACTCCGACTACGCGTGGTTCCGGGCGCTGCCGGCACAGGAGCGCTCGTGGGTTGGGACCGTGGCCCAGGCAGGCATCGACTCTTTCGTCTCCTGGTACGCGGATCCCCAGCACAGCCAGCGCAGTGCCACCGAGGTCTTCGCCGCCGCGCCCACCGAGCTGACCCGGTCCGTGTCTCTGCAGCACACGCTCAGCGTGATTCGCACGGTGGTGCGCGTGGTGGAGAGCCACTCCGACGAGTTCGCGTCGCCCGGCGCCGAGCGTGACGTCCGTGAGGCCATCCTCATCTACTCCCGGGAGATCGCGTTCAGCGCGGCCGAGGTGTACGCACGTGCCGCGGAGACCCGTGGTGCGTGGGATGCCCGCCTCGAGGCACTGGTGGTCGATGCCCTGGTCCGCGGAGAGGTCGACGAGGGCCTTCCGTCACGCGCCGCCGCGCTCGGGTGGAAGCCCGGTCCCACGCTCGTCATGGTGGGGCTGACGGACGGCACGCTCGGCGAGGTGCAGTCCGCGGAGCTGCGGCGCACGATTCGCCGAGCCGCCCCCGGCGCACTCGTGGGCATCCACGGCGACGACCTCGTGGTGATCGCGCGCGGCGATGACGACCACGGCGCGTTGACGACGCACCTGCTGAGCAGTTTCGGTCCGGGTCCCGTCGTGATCGGCCCGGCCGCCGTCACGCTGGTGGAGGTCGCGCGGGCGACCCGTGCGGCGCTCGCCGGAGTCGTGGCGGCGCCGGCGTGGTCGATCGCGCCTCGACCCGTCAGCGCCGACGACCTCTTGCCGGAGCGAGTGCTCGTGGGCGACACCATGGCGCGCGAGCGGCTCATCGCGATCGCCTATGACCCGATCGTGCGCGCCGGGGGCGCCCTCGCGGACACGATCGCGACCTACCTCGATTGCGGCCGTTCGTTGGAGCTGGCGGCGCGCACCATGTTCGTGCACCCCAACACCGTCCGCTATCGACTGAAGAAGGTCGCCCATATGACCGGGTGGGACGTGCTGTCGACGCGTGATGCGCACGTGCTCGAGACTGCCTTCGCGCTCGGGCGTCTGCGAGACTCCACCCACACGCCTTTGTAGCGAACCTACAAATTGCAGGTGCCGAATCGGTGGCCGACACGCCCACCACCACCCACCGAATAGGAGATGCTTGACACATGATCGCCGTTCTCTTCCCCGGACAGGGCGCCCAGACTCCCGGAATGCTCGCCCCGTGGCTCGACATCCCCGCAGTCGCCGCCCACCTGCGCGCATTGTCGGAAGCGACAGATATCGACCTGCTCGCGCACGGCACCACGTCAGATGCGGACACCATTCGCGACACGGCCGTCGCGCAGCCGCTGCTCGTGGCGACGGGTCTTGCGACCGCCCGTGAGCTCCTGGGCTCCACGACGCCGGGGCTGGTGGCGGGCCACAGCGTGGGCGAGTTGGGCGCCGCTGCTCTCGCAGGCGTCATCGACGACGCCGAGGCCATGCGCCTCGTCTCCGTGCGTGCGCGCGCCATGGCCGCTGCCGCGGCCGGCGCCGAGCCCACCTCGATGGCCGCCGTGCTCGGCGGTGTCGAGGAGGAGGTCCTCGAGCGCCTCGAGCAGTTGGGGCTCACCCCCGCGAACATGAACGGTGGCGGCCAGATCGTCGCAGCAGGCGCCACGCCCGGGATCGAGGCGCTCGCCGCCGACCCGCCAGCTCGAGCGCGCGTGATCCCCCTCCAGGTCGCCGGAGCCTTCCACACGTCGTACATGCAGCCAGCCGTCACCGCGCTCTCGGACGCGACCGCATCGGCCGCACCGAACGACCCTGCGACGACCCTGCTGACGAACGCAGACGGCACCACGGTGACGTCCGGCGATGAGGGGCTCAACCGCATCGTCGCGCAGGTCGCCAACCCGGTCCGGTGGGACCTCTGCCAGGCGCGTATGCTCGATCTCGGCGTGACTGCGATCATCGAGGTCGCGCCCGGTGGCGTCCTCACCGGCCTCGCCAAGCGTTCCCTCAAGGGGGTGCCGGCGGTCGCACTCAAGACGCCCGACGACCTCCCCGCCGCCCGAGAGCTCCTGGAGCAGCACGCGTGACTACTCTGAACATCCGCCGTGGACCCGAGTTCACCAGCATCATGGGGCTTGGTGCCGCTCGCGGCGAGAACGCGGTCCCCAACGACGACATCATCGGGCCGATCAACTCCTCAGACGAGTGGATCCGCAAGATGACCGGGATCGTGACCCGCGTGCGCGCCGACGCCGGCACGTCGGTGATCGACCTGTCCGAGCGGGCCGCGCGCGATGCGATCGCGCAGGCGGGCATCGAGCCCGGCGACATCGACACCGTCATCCTGTCGACGATCACGCACCCGTACATGACCCCCGGCGGCGCGCCGGTGCTGGCCGACCGGCTCGGCTCGACGGGCGCGGCCTTCGACATCTCCGCCGCATGCGCGGGCTACTGCTACGGCATCGGTCAGGCCGACGCGCTCGTCCGGGCGGGCAATGCCCGGCACGTGCTCGTCGTCGGCGCGGAGAAGATGAGCGACTACGTCGACCCCGCCGATCGCTCCATCTCCTACCTGCTGGGCGATGCTGCGGGCGCGGTCGTCATCGGCCCCTCCGACACTCCCGGCATCGGTCCCACGGTGTGGGGCTCTGACGGCTCCGGCGCTCCGCTGATCGGTCAGACCGCGTCGTGGCTCGACGTGCGGGACAACCCCGACACGGCGTTCCCCACCCTGTACCAGGAGGGGCCGAGCGTGTTCAAGTGGGCCTCCTTCAAGATGGCGCCCGTCGCTCTCGAGGCGATCGCCGCGGCGGGAGTGACGCCGGATGACATCCAGGCATTCATCCCCCACCAGGCCAACGTGCGCATCATCGACCAGCTGGTCAAGCAGATCGGCCTGCCGTCCCACGTCGCAGTGGGCAAGGACATCGTCGACAGCGGCAACACGTCGGCCGCATCCATCCCGCTCGCGACCGAGCGCCTGCTGCGCGACGGCGACGCTCACTCGGGCGATCTCGCCCTTCAGATCGGCTTCGGAGCCGGCCTGGTCTACGCCGCGCAGGTCGTGGTCCTGCCGTAACGGCGGACTCCGAACTAGGCTTCTCACCGTTCCACACGAACCCGATGCGACTGCATCACCATCACAAGGAGAGACACATGGCAGACAAGAACGAGATTCTCGCTGGGCTCGCTGAGATCGTCGCCGAGGAGACCGGCCTCGACACCGCCGAGGTGCAGCTCGACAAGTCCTTCACCGACGACCTCGACATCGACTCGCTGTCGATGATGACCATCGTCACGCTCGCGGAGGAGAAGTTCGACGTCCGCATCCCCGACGAGAAGGTCAAGGACCTCACCACCGTCGGCGACGCCGTCGACTTCATCGCCGCCGCACAGGGCTGACAAGCACCCCGATCCCCGATCCCCACTGGAGCAACACCATGACTGTCGTCGTCACTGGACTCGGCGCGACCTCGCCTCTTGGCGGGGACGTGTCCTCGACCTGGGAGGGCGCTCTCGCCGGCAGGTCCGGCGTGCGCACCCTGGACAACGACTGGGCGGAGACGTACGGCATGGCCGTCAACTTCGCCGGTCAGCTGGCGGTGTCGCCCCTGGAGGTGCTGTCCCGGCCCGAGGCCAAGCGCATGGACCCGAGCGCCCAGATGGCGATCGTGGCCACGCGCGAAGCCTGGGCGCACGCCGGATCGCCCGAGGTGGACCCCGAGCGCATCGGCGCCGTGGTCTCCTCGGGCATCGGTGGCGTCTGGACGCTGCTGAGCGCGTGGGACACCATGAAGGAGAAGGGCGCCGCACGCGTGCTTCCGCTCACGGTCCCGATGCTCATGCCGAACTCCCCCACCGCATACGTGTCGCTGGAGCTCAAGGCCAGGGCAGGCTCGCATTCGCCGGTGTCCGCGTGCGCCTCCGGCGCCGAGGCGATCGGCATGGCCTTCGAGATGATCGAGTCCGGACGTGCTGACATCGTGGTCGCCGGCGGGACCGAGGCGGCGATCCACCCGCTTCCCATCAGCGCCTTCGCCGCGATGGCGGCGCTGTCCAAGCGCAACGACGACCCGGCAGGAGCCTCGCGGCCCTACGACACCTCGCGCGACGGCTTCGTGCTCGGCGAAGGATCGGGCGTGGTCGTGCTCGAATCCGAGGAGCACGCCAAGGCGCGCGGTGCGCACATCTACGCGCGGCTGCTGGGCGTCGGCATGACGTCCGACGGCCACCACATCGCCGCCCCGGAGCCCAATGGCACTGGCCAGACGCGCGCCATGGAGCTCAGCCTTCAGCGTGCGGGCCTCACCGCGGCGGACGTCGCGCACGTGAACGCACACGCCACCTCCACCCCCGTGGGCGACATGATCGAGGCGCGCGGCATCCGCGCGCTGCTCGGCTCGCACGCGGACCAGGTGGCGCTCAGCGCGACCAAGTCGATGACGGGCCACCTCCTGGGCGGCGCAGGCGCGCTCGAGTCCGTCTTCACGATCAAGGCCCTCGAGACCCGCACCGCTCCGCCGACGATCAACGTGACGTCCCCCGACCCCGAGCTCGAGCTCGACCTGGTGAGGGACACCCCGCGCGAGCTGCCGGAGGGTCAGCTGGCGGCGATCAACAACTCGTTCGGCTTCGGCGGCCACAACGTCGCGCTGGTGTTCGGCACCGCGTAACCCCTCTCGCCCTTTCACTACGCACCACTTTCCGTCCGACACGCCGCGTGATCGCGCCCTGGAGTACTGAGGGCACGGTGTGTCGCGTGCGACGTGGTTCGTACTGTCGGCGGTGGGGAGGCGGGGCGGCGGAGTGACCGGCAGTGCGCAGCGTCAGATGTCGGTGGGCGTGGCCTGGTGGAACCGCAGTCGCCACCGGCCGTCATTCACCCACACGGACGTCCGGTGGGCCGCACCGCGCACCGCCCTGGTCGGCACTGAGGTATAGCGCACGAGCGCGACGTCCTCGCAGATCGCCACGGCGGTGAAGTCGGTCAGCGGCAGCTCCACGTCGATCTCGACGGGCTGCAGGGCGAGCGTCTCGTCACGCGTGAAGGTCCGGCCGGATCGTCCCACCTCAGCGAACTCGTCGGCGAGCACCGCACCCATGAAGCGCAGGTCGAAGCGAGTCTCAGGGCGCCACATCGCCTCCTCCATCGCCTGAAGGGTGAGCACCTCGTCCCGGGTCAACTCCTGCATGGTCTCGTCAGCTAGCCGACGCGGTGCAGCCACCGCACGGGCGCGCCAGAGCCTGCATACCGGAACGGCTCGAGCTCCTCGTCCCAGGCAGCGCCGAGCGCCAGGTCCATCGCGCGCTTGAACTCCGCGACCGACACACCTGCCTCGAGCACGGCACGAATGCGGTCCTCCGGCACCACGATGTTGCCGTGGACGTCCGTGACGGCATGGAAGATCCCGAGCGACGGAGTATGGGACCACCGACCGCCGTCCGAGCCGAAGGACGGGTCCTCGGTCACTTCGTAGCGCACGTGCTCCCAGCCGCGCAGCGCCGATGCAAGGCGCGCGCCAGTGCCAGGGGTGCCCTGCCACGCCACCTCGGCCCTGTAGAGCGAGGTGCCGGCAGGCTGATCCGTCCATTCGAACGAGCCGCGTGCTCCCAGCACAGACTGGGCGGCCCACTCGATGTGCGGGCACATCGCGCGCGTCGCCGAATGCACGAAAAGGACACCTCGGGTGATCGCAGCCATGACCCATCCTTCCTAGTGAGGTACGTCTTCCCCTACGACCTCGAAGGACAACCCGGCTGCACCAGGTGTGCTCCTATGGTGCCTCATGTGCGCCGATAACTCCAGCGGCCGCGCGCGGGGTGTGGAACGCTGGGCGCATGGCCGGCCCGAACACCCCTTCCACCGCCATCCTCACGATGACCGCCCAGCAGGTGCGCGACGCCGAGCGGGAGGCGATGAGAACGGTCTCGGAGCCCGTTCTCATGGCGCGGGCGGCCGATGCGATCGCGGCTGAGTGCGAGGCGCTGCTGCTCGAGCGGCACGGGCGCACCCAGGGGTGCCGGGTCGTCGTGCTGGCGGGGAGCGGCAACAACGGCGGTGACGCGCTGCTCGCCGGCGCACGGCTGCACTACCGGGGCGCGGCGACCACGGCCGTGCTCGTGGGGCCCACCGCGCACGCGATGGGACGCGGGGAGTGCGAGGCGGCCGGGGCGCTCATCATCGACGCTCAGCCCGACGCCCCGCTGAATCGGGCCGCAGCGCGTCAAGCAGTCGAGGACGCGGACCTGGTGATCGATGGCATCGTCGGCGTGGGCGCCAAGCCGGGTCTGCGCGAGCCCGCCGATGCGCTCGTGGCGGCCATTCCCTCACGAGCCATCGTGGTCGCGGTGGACATCCCCAGCGGACTCGAGGTCGACTCGGGCGTCTCCACCGCGTCGCACGTGCGCGCCCATGTGACGGTCACGTTCACCGCTCCCAAGCCGTGCCTGATCGAGGAGCCGGCTGCCGCATCGGCCGGCCGGGTGGTCGTGGTGCAGGTGGGCGTGCTCCGTCGGTGACGCGGGCTACGCCTCGAGCGACTCCCGCAGCTCGCGCATGGCGCGCTTGCGCACATCCTTGGCGAGGCGATCGAGGTACAGCTTCCCGTCGAGGTGGTCGACCTCGTGGTTGATGAGCCGGGCCCAGATCTCCTCACCCTCGATCACGACCTCGGCACCGTCCAGATCCGTGCCCACCGCCTTGGTGTAGGACGGTCGCTCGCATGGGTACCACAGGCCCGGGACGGACAGACAGCCCTCGTCGCCCAGCTCCTGGAGATCGCTGCTGCGCTCCACGATCTCGGGGTTCAGGATGTACCCGACCTCACCGTCGATGTTCCACGAGAACGCTCGCAGGCTGACGCCGATCTGGTTCGCCGCCAAGCCTGCGCGTCCCTCGTGATCGACGGTCTCCAGCAGGTCCTCGACGAGCGTGCGCACACGGTCGTCGATCACGGTGATGGGTTCGCACACAGTGCGCAGGACGGGGTCGCCGGTCACCCGGATGTCACGCATGGCCATGCCCCGTATTCTCGCACGTGCCGCGCACCCGTCGAGAGCCTGGCAGGTCGATCCCACGTGCGCGGGTGCCGATGTGCCAGTCTGGATGCGTGAGCACGCCACAGGACTGGGGCGCGGAGCAGGTCCGCGAACGATGGCCGGTGCCTCCGTCGGACGCTGACAAATACTCGCGAGGCGTCGTGGGCGTCGTGGCAGGGTCGGACGCGTACCCCGGCGCGGCCGCACTGGTCGTCTCCGGGGCGATCAGGGCCGGGGCGGGCATGGTGCGCTACGTGGGCCCGGCCCGCGCGCAGGATCTCGTGCTCTCCCACCGCCCTGAGTGCGTGGTGCACGATCCGGGCGACGCGGCTGAGTCCCTTCCCCGAGCACAGGCGTGGGTGGTGGGGCCCGGGGTGGCAGACCATCCGATCCAGGATGCCGCCATCGGCGCCGTGATGGCGTCCGGACTTCCGATGGTGGTGGATGCGGGGGCCCTTGAAGAGGTGGCGCGCTCGCGCGCCTCCGGCTCGCGCGACGCGCCGTCCGATCGAGTGCTGCTCACCCCACATGCGGAGGAGCTCATGCGCACGCTCGAGGCGCTCCGCCACGACGCGACCATCCTGGACATCGCCGCGGACCGGGCCGGCCACGCCCGGCTGCTCGCCGAGACCGCGCGAGCGACGGTCCTGCTCAAGGGAGCGCGGACACTCATCGCTTCGCCTGGCGGACACGTGCTGGAACTGCCAAGCGCTCCCCCGTGGCTCGCCACCGCGGGGAGCGGCGACGTGCTCGCTGGCATCGCGGGGGCCCTGCTCGCGGCAGGGCTCACTGCGGCCGATGCGGGGGCGTGCGCCGCCTGGGCGCACGCCCGTGCGGCCGAGTCGGCCAACCGCGGCGGCCCCGTCGCCGCTCTCGACGTCGCCCAGGCGCTCCCGCACGTGATCGCGGCCCTCCTCGGCTCCCCGTCCCGCCCTTCATCGGAATAGCGGGCACCCCCGCCACGGTTGTTCTCGGTACAGAGGCGGTCCGCACCAGCGATCGCCCCGCCGAGCAAGGGAGACACGCCATGAGTGGATCAGACCGACTGAGCAACGCCGCACAGGACGCCAAGGGCAAGGTCAAGGAAGGCTTCGGCAAGGCGACCGACAACGAGCAGCTCGAGGCCGAGGGCAAGTTCGACCAGGGCAAGGCGTCCGCCAAGGACAAGGTCGAAGACGGCAAGGACGCGGTCGCGGAGAAGTACAACGACGCGACGGACCGTCACCAGGACGACGACAAGTCCTGACACCAGTCGCGTTCACACCAGTCGACGTGACGGCGGCGGGGGCCTCCGGGCCCCCGCCACTGTTGTCTGTGCCCACTGTTCCCCTTGATCACCGCGTCCGCCGTCGTGCTGCCTCCATCGTCGTGGCGCTGCCGATCACGGGCGGACCCGCGTCGCATCGAGCCCATAGCGGCGCAGCAGGTCTCCCATCAGCGGCGACGGCTCGCCGTGGACGCTCACGTGCTGCGAGCCGAATCGAGTCGCATCGGCATCGGGGGTGACCCACACCGACCAGCCCGGGGCATGAGGCCCGACGGAACCGATGTGAACGTCGGTCCGCGCCACTGCGCCACTGCGCCAGTAGACGGCGATGCGGTCCACACCCACCATCGACTGATCGCCGCCCACGCTCCAGCTGGTGCACTCGACGCCGTTGCTCGCACCGGCGGGGATCTCTGAGTCCTCCAGGTAGCTCGTCTGCCAGTCCTCCTCGATCTCGACCCGGTCGCTGCCGATCTCGATCGCGAAGTCCGGAAGTGCGCGACGAAGGACGCGCTCCCATTCGTCGACGCCCAGGGTGGCCGCGAGCTGACCCCGGACCTCGACGCCCGCATCGGCCTCCCGCAGGAGTGCGAGCCCACGACCGATGTCGAGCCGCCTCGCCATCACCAGGCCGCATTCGAGGTGTCGCGCGCACAGCCACGCAGCGTCGGGCGGTTCGCCGCGCGACGAGTCATCAGCCGTGGACTCGTCGGCGTCGCACCACGTCGCGTGCCACGCGAGATCGGCCTCGCGCGGAAGGAAGTCCACGAGTGCACCGGCGTCGGTGACGTCGGCCCCGCAGACGGCGCATCGAGGCGTGCTCATGCCACCACGCTAGGACCTCGCGCCGACACGCGCCGGGCGATGTCGATTGTCGGGGAGGTGCACCGACGTCGGCAGCCGTCGTGACGGCACTCCTCCCGCACGCGCCGACGCGCCGGCCGCACGATTGCGGACCGGCGCGTCGAGACGTGCGCAGGGGCTGCAGGCTCAGGTGACGTCGTCGTCGACCCAGTCCATGGTCTTCGTGACGGCCTTCTTCCAGTTGCGCATCATCCGTGCGCGCTCGTCCTCGTCGAGGTCGGGTCGCCAGCGCTTGTCCTCGGCCCAGTTGTCGATGACGTCCTGCTCGCCGTCCCAGTAGCCGACAGCGATGCCGGCGGCGTAGGCGGCGCCCAGTGCCGTGGTCTCGGCGACCTTCGGGCGCACCACCTCAACGTCGAGGATGTCCGCCTGGAACTGCATCAGGACGTCATTCACCACCATCCCGCCGTCGACCTTGAGCTCGGTGAGGTCCACGCCCGAGTCGGCACGCATCGCGTCGAGCACCTCCGCGGTCTGGTACGCCGTCGCCTCGAGTGCCGCACGAGCGATGTGGCCCGCCTTCACGTACCGGGTGAGACCCACCAATGCGCCCCTGGCGTCCGAGCGCCAGTACGGTGCGAAGAGGCCCGAGAACGCGGGCACGAAGTACGCTCCCCCGTTGTCGTCGACCGACGCCGCCAGATCCTCGATCTCAGGTGCGGTCTTGATGAGGCCCACGTTGTCACGCAGCCACTGCACCAGCGAGCCGGTCACGGCGATCGATCCCTCGAGGGCATAGATCGCCGGCTTGTCGCCGATCTTGTAGCAGACCGTGGTGAGCAGACCGTTCTTGGACGGCACCAGCTCCTCGCCCGTGTTCATGAGCATGAAGTTGCCCGTGCCGTACGTGTTCTTGGCCATGCCGACCTCGAAGCACGCCTGTCCGAACGTCGCCGCCTGCTGATCACCGAGGATGCCCGCGATCGGCACCTCCGGCAGCATGCCGCCTCGCCTGCCCTGGCCGTACACCTCGGCTGACGAGCGAATCTCGGGCAGCATCGACATCGGGATGCCCATGTCGGCGGCGATGGACTCGTCCCACGACAGCGTGGTGAGGTCCATCAGCATGGTCCGCGAGGCGTTGGTGACGTCCGTGACGTGAACCCCGCCGTTCTTGCCGCCGGTCATGTTCCACAGCACCCAGCTGTCGATCGTGCCCATCAGCAGGTCGCCCGCCTCGGCCTGCTCCCGCGCTCCCTCCACGTTCTCGAGGATCCACATCACCTTGGGACCGGCGAAATAGGTGGCGAGAGGGAGGCCGACGCGATCCTTGTACTTGTCCGCGCCATCATCGCCGCCAAGCTTGTCGATGATCTTCTGCGTGCGGGTGTCTTGCCACACGATGGCGTTGTAGACGGCCTTGCCCGTGTTCTTGTCCCACACCACCGCGGTCTCGCGCTGGTTGGTGATGCCGACGGCCGCAATGTCCTCGTGAGTGAGGTCGGCCTTGGTGAGGGCCAGGCCCACCACTTCGCGCACGTTCGTCCAGATCTCGTGCGGATCGTGCTCCACCCACCCTGCCTGCGGGAAGATCTGCTCGTGCTCCTTCTGTCCCGAGGACACGATCGCGCCCGAGTGATCGAACACGATGGCCCGGGAGCTCGTGGTGCCTTGGTCGATGGCGAGGATGTAATCCTTCATGGTGATGTCCTTGTCTCTAGAGGTGTGATGCGCAGCGACGGAGTGAGCCGCATGCGCGCTAGTAGATGGCGCCGGCCAGCAGTCCACCGGCGACGCCGCCGATGAGCGGTCCGACGATCGGGACCCAGGCGTAGCTCCAGTCGGAGGTGCCCTTGCCCTTGATCGGCAGCAGCGCGTGAGCGATCCGGGGTCCCAGATCGCGCGCGGGGTTGATGGCGTAGCCGGTGGGACCGCCCAGGCTGGCGCCGATGCCGGTCACCAGCAGCGCGGCAGCCAGCGGTCCGAGATCCCCTGGCCAGTTGCCGAAGCTCAGCACCACGAACACCAGGACGAAGGTGCCGATCACCTCGGTGACGGTGTTCCAGCCATACGAGCGGATGGCGGGACCCGTCGAGAAGATCGCCAGCTTGGCTCCTGCATCGGCCGTCTCGTCGAAGTGCTTCTTGTAGACGAGATACACCAGCACGGCGCCGATGAACGCGCCGACGAGCTGTGCGGCGACGTAGGTGACGAAGTTGCCTGCGTTGACGGCGATTCCGGGGCCGAACTCCTCTGCGCCGGAGGCCCAGATGCCGGCAGTCACCGCCGGGTTGATGTGGCCGCCGGTCGAGAAGGCCACGAACACACCGGAGAAGACCGCGAGGCCCCATCCGAAGTTGATGAGCAGCCAGCCGCCGTCAAGGCCTTTGGACTTGGCGAGCAGAACGTTCGCCACCACGCCACCTCCGAGGAGGATGAGCATTCCTGTCCCAAGCATCTCTGAGAGGAAGATGTCAGTCACGGGGACTTCCTTTCGTTCACGTCATTGTGAGAAGGGGGAGCGACGAGTGTCGCCCATGGCGCCCCGGGTGGGGCGCCACATCTATGTGGACTGGGCGTTGGCCCCAGTCTCCGGGAGCGCGACCGTCGGCGAGATGTCCGACGCGACGGATCGGGCCGCGATCGCTTCGCTGTCGCTCGGCTCGCGAGCGGCGGCGGCATCGGCCTCCACGCGCGATCGGTACGAGGCGATCTCTCGCGCCACCCGATCGTCGTCCCAGCCTTGGACCTCGGCGACGATCGCGGCGATCTCAGGCGCGGCTGCGAGGCCGCCATCCGCGACCTCGTACACGAGTCGCGTCCGGTGCATCATCACGTCCTCGAGGTGGATCACCTGCTCGTGCGTCGCGGCGAAGTGGATCTCGGCGCGCAGGTATGCAGGCGCGTGCTCGAGAGGCAGCGCGAGATCCTCCTGTGCGGTCACGGCGTCGATGAGCTGGGAAAGTCCCGAGCCATACCTGTGGGTCAGGTGGTCGAACGTCGCGCGGGTCCACCCATACTTTGCGCTGAGCGCCGGACCCTGGCGTTTGACGGCCTTCAGGCCCTCGGCGCCCCACAGCGGGATGCGGTCGGTGATCGACGGGATGGCCGAGGCACGCGTGCCCAGGGCGAAGTCCACCGCGTCCTTCGCCATCACGCGATAGGTCGTGAGCTTGCCGCCGGCGACGACTGTCATTCCCGGCGCCGGCGATGCGACCGTGTGCTCGCGCGACACCTTCGCCGAGGACGTGCCGTCCTTGGTGCCCGGCTGCAGCAGCGGGCGCAGTCCTGCCCAGGTGCCGATCACATCCTCGCGGGTCAGCGGCTTGGCGAGCACGGAGTTGGCGTGGTCGAGGAGATAGTCGATATCGGCACTTGTCGCCACCGGGTGCGTCGGGTCGAACTCGTAGGGCGTGTCCGTCGTGCCGATGATCCAGTAGCGCGACCACGGAATGACGAACAGCACGGACTTCTCCGTCTGCAGGATCAGCCCCACATCGCCCCGGATCGACTCGCGAGGCACCACCACATGGATGCCCTTCGAGGCGAGGACGTGAAGACCGCCGTCCGACTGCGCCAGGGACTCCGTCTCCTCAGTCCAGACGCCCGTCGCGGTGATCACGTGGCGTGCCTTGATCGTGTAGCGGGTGCCCGTCTCGAGGTCCTGCACGACAGCGCCGGTCACCGCGCCCACCGAGGAATGAGTGAGTTCGACGACCTGGGTGCGGTTGGCCGTCAGCGCGCCGTACGACGCCGCAGTCCGGACGAGGGTCAGCACCAGGCGGGCGTCGTCGACCGATGCGTCCCAATAGCGAATCGCGCCGATCGCGGCATCGTGACGCAGGTCGGGGAACTGCTTCGACATAGCGGTGCGGCTGAGGTGCCGGTGGATCGGGAGCGCGCGGCGCCGGCGGCCGTTGACCGAGGCAAGCGTGTCGTACAGGGCGACGCCCGCGCCCACATACGCGCGCTCCCACACTCGGTTCTCGAGCGGGTAGAGGAACGACACGGGCTCGACGAGGTGCGGGGCGAGCTCGGTGATGAGCAGGTCCCTCTCCGTCAACGCCTCGTGCACCAGATGGAAGTCGAGCAT
Organism: Demequina muriae; assembly: GCF_030418295.1. Lineage (NCBI taxonomy): Bacteria > Bacillati > Actinomycetota > Actinomycetes > Micrococcales > Demequinaceae > Demequina > Demequina muriae. The sequence continues at coordinate 2,358,488 of NZ_JAUHQA010000001.1, read as the reverse complement.
CTGCAGGTAGCGAAGCCCGCCGTGCACCAGCTTCGAGGAGCGCGACGACGTGCCCGAGGCCCAGTCCTGCGCCTCGACGATGCCGGTGCGCAGTCCCCTCGTCGCGGCGTCGAGAGCGACGCCGGCGCCGGTGACGCCGCCGCCGATCACCAAGACGTCCAGCCCATGCTCGTCGCTCATCGACTCGAGGTCGGCCAGCCTGCTCTCCGGGGTCAGCGTGCTTCTCATACGCGATTCGTCTCCATTCGTCCCCTTCATGAGACCCTGGTGTGAACGGATGCGCAAGCGGAGCGCACATATGTGCAGGTTGAGGAGAGACGATGGGAACACGTGACCGTCGCCGAGGGGCAGGACCAGGGAGGTACGACGACCTCATGCGTGAAGCCGCGCACCTGTACTACCTGGAGGACGAGACCATGGAGGCGGTCGGCAGGCGTCTCGGCCAGTCCCGCTCAAGCGTGTCTCGGATGCTCAAGGCTGCACGGGAGGCCGGGATCGTCCGCATTCACGTCAGTGATGTGGAGACGACCAGTGGACTCTCGCAGGATCTCGCGGACCGCTTCGAGATCCGCGCTCACGTGGTGCGGGTCCAAGAGCCGTTGAGCGAGGCCGCGCGGCTCGACCGGGTGGCGCGGTTCGCCGCAGAGGCACTGCCCGAATGGTTCGGCGACGGGATGACGCTCGGCGTGGCCTGGGGAACCACGGTCTCCAGGATCATCGCGCACCTCGCCAGCCACCCGCTGGAGGGTGCAACGGTGGTGCAGCTCAATGGCTCCGTCTCTCCCCGCACCACCGGCCTCGCGTTCGGCGCCGAGCAGGTGAGTGCGATCGCGCGCGCCTTCACCGCCGAGATGATGCCCTTCCCGGTGCCCGCATTCTTCGACTTCCCTCGCACGCGCGAGATGATGTGGCAGGAGCGGTCAGTGCAACAGGTGCTCGAATGCCAGACCAGGACCGATGTCGCGCTGTTCGGCGTGGGCTCCATTCACTCGCCGATGCCATCCCACGTGTACGCGTCCGGCTATCTCGACGAGGCCGATCGACGCTCGCTCGCGACCCACGGCGTCGTCGGCGATGTGTGCACCGTGTTCATGCGCGCCGACGGCTCGTGGCGCGACATCGCGATCAATATGCGCGCCAGCGGGCCCACGCCGATCACCCTGAAGCGCATCCCCCGTCGCGTCGCGGTCGTGGCCTCGCCCGCCAAGGCCGTCGCGCTGCTGGCCGCGCTGCGCGCCAAGACCATCACGGACCTCATCCTCGACTCCGCCACCGCCCAGTCGCTGCTGCGGCAGGCGGATCGAGAGTCGCCGCCTCGGGCCCGAGCACCGATGTAGTCGTCAGACTCGCGCGGCCGCGGTCATCAGCTCTGCTGCCGGCCGGGGTCGTCCGTTGCGGGCAGCTCGATCTCGCGCGGCTCTTCGGCGACCCGCTGAGGCTGCGCCGACCGCTCCTCCTGGGCATCGCGAGCCTCCTGCGCGAGCCGCGGCTCCTGGGCCTCTCTCGCCTCCTGCGCCTGGCGGGCCGTGTCGACCTCGTCCACCGCCACGTGAGGCGCGCGGATGAGGGGGTTGTCCTCGTTCCGCCCGTCGATCTCACTGTTGCGCTGGCGCTTGTGCTCCCGCACGAAGGTGTCCCAACGGCGCAGATTGCTCCGGACCACCGACGTGGTGTGCTCGAACTCGTAGCGCTTGTCCTGGTTCCGATAGCGCCTGTACAGGGCTCGGTACAGCAGGAACGCCACGACGAACGGGAGCGCCAGCAGCGCCACGCCGATGAGGCCGCCCCCATCGCTGCTGCTGGAGGAGGCGACGGTGACGGTGGAGAACGTCGTCGTGAGGTCCATGGTCACGCCCCCGTCGCCATCGCGATGATGCCCAGCGGCCAGGCGATCGCGGCTGTCGCGGCGAAGACGCCAAGCGTCACGGCCCACAGCCTGCCCTTGTTGACGGGCACGCTCCCCATGCAGGCGCCGCTGCGGCCGTTGACGGCGATGTAGTGGATCATGACCTGGCCGTCGTCCATCTTCTCTGCGTAGCTGTACAGCCACACCGGCAGGAACACCGAGGCCCAGCGGCTCCCGTGAACGGTGAGCTGCTCGTGCGTCCACCGCACGCCGCGGTCATAGCCAGCGATGTCGTCGCGAATCGACTCGCGTGCCATCGTGAGGAACTGGACGTGGGCACGCGACGACACGTCGTCGATGTTGAGGTCGCGCTTCTCCGCCGAGAACTCGCCCAGGTAGTTGCTGTCGAAGGCCACCATCTCCTTGACGTCGAACGGGAGCAGCGAGTTGATGATGTTGTTCGTGTTCGAGCGGTTGTCGATGTGCGAGCGGGACGCAGACGACTCGACGATGAGATCGTCGATGTGGAGATCGAAGTCGCGCACCACGTCGAACACGTTCGCGTCGTAGTAGGTGGTCGAGGAGTTCTTGCCGGTCTGCACGGTGTAGCGCCGCGTGAGCACCTCGCCCTGGCCGTGGAGTCTCGCGCCCACGTTGCCGTCGACGGTCATGTAGGGCATGTAGACGCCCATCACGTTGTCGGGCTTGAACTCGGCCTTGAACTTCTTGAGCGCGAAGAACTGGCGCTTCTCCACGAACTGCGCGATGCGCGCGACCGCGTCGTCCTTCGTGACGGTGAAGGGCAGCACTCCGTCCGGAACGGCGCCGTTGGGGATCTTGTCGTTGATCGACAGGATCGAGCGGCACCAGTGGCAACGCGACTCCAGGGAGTGCGCGGTGTCGACCACGACCTCCGAGCCGCACCCGGTGCACTTCAACGTGACCAGCGTGTCGTCACGGGTGATGTCCGCGGCGCCAGAGGTGTAGACGCGCCCCTCCAGTTCGCCGATGCCTTCGCCGAGCCCGTGCGTGTCCTCGAGCCTGCTGCCCACCCATTCGTACCGGCAGAACTGGCAGATGAGGCTGAGGGTGACACCCTTGCGAGTGATCTCCGTGGACCCGCACTGCGGGCACGAATCGTGGCCGTGCGCCTGCCCGGTGGTGGTGTCGATGATGGTGGGCTCAGGCGCCTCGCCCGACGGCGCGCCGTCAGAATCGTGGGGCTGTGTCACTGCTCGCTCCCCCGCCGGCCGCTAGAGACCCAGCGCCTTGCGCTTGAGAGCGTCAAAGTCCTCCTGGTTGATGAGCCCCTCGTCCAGCATCGCCTTCGCGTCGCGGATCTTGTCCGCAGGGGTGGGCTCGGCCGCTTGCGCCGGCTGAGCCTGCTGACCGACGCCCTGCTGCGGCACCGGCTGCTGACCGGGCTGGTTCTGCATGAGGCCACCGACGGCGCCCCCGGCAGCATTCATGCCCATGCCCATGAAGGCGAGCCCATCGCCGCCGCCGGTCTCGCCTGCGGACTGGATGCCGCGCGCGGCGGACTGGCGCAGGAACGAGTCCCCGCGACCACCCGAGAGCGCATCGGCCTTCTGGACGTCTTCGAGGAGCTTCGCGGTGGGGGCGTCGTACTCGATCGCGAGCAGGTTCGCGGCGTGGATCGTGATGCCGCGCTCGTCCGTCCAGTGATAGTGCTCCTCGACCACGCTGGACAGGGTCTTCGCGAATCCGAGCGCATCGCCCTGGATCGACGAGATGCGGTTGCCGCGCTCGACATCGTTCGTGTAGCGGGAGAACGCCGCTGACAGCGATCCGACCACTTCGTTGAACAGCTGCTCCGACACCGGGTTGTTGACCTCGGTGAGGTCGAAGATGCCTGCGTTGGCCGTGATATACGAGGCGGGCAGGAGGCTCTTCACGAACAGGATCGGGTCGACGACCTTGAGGGTGTACGAGCCGCGCGTCACCGCTCCGGCCTGCGTGCCGAGGTAGTGGTCGTCCCAGTAGATGGGTCCCTGAGTGCCGAACCGGTTGTTCGGGATCTCCTTCAGGTTGACGTAGAACGCCAGGTGCTGGACGCCGGGCTGGCCTCCGTACTTGAAGCGCTCCCACGAGCTCTCGACGGTCGAGGACAGGAATCCGCCGCCGGTGAACACCGACTTCGCCTGCTGGTCGTCATCCGAGAAGATGAACGCGCCGGCCTCGGCGACGAACGTGGTGATGCGACCATCCTGGAAGGTGAGGAGGCCGTAGCCTTCCGGCACCACGACCTTCGACCCGTTGGTGATGATGTTCTCGGAGCCACGGACGTTCGAGCCGCGGCCCGCGTTCTGCCCCTTGGGCACCGCCGGGAAGACCACCGCGGTCTGCGGCAGGTTGTCCGGCGGCAGAAGAAAGTCGATCCACTGGTCTGCAAGCGTTCCTGAGATCGCTCCTGCTGCGGCCTTGATGAAGCCCATGGGTGCCCCTCCTCGCTGTGTGGCGGGACCAGGCTATCGCACCGGTGCGGCGGCCGCCCGGGTCACCGCGCCCAGAGTGGCGCGGCGGCTATCTCCCCTGCTATTGACCCGCGCCGGCGTAGGCGTAGAACGTGAAGACCACCACCGCGATGATCGCGATGACCAGCAGCACCATCACGGTGCCGCGCAGAGCCGCGTAGCGGTCGACGGCGGGCAGCAGGGCGCGCGTGGCTCCCGCGGACACGACGCACGGCACGAGGATGATCACGATCGCCGCGGCCACCGCGGGTCCCGTGTCCTCTTGACCCACCCCGACGAGGACCACAGGCACGACCGCCAGGACCGCAGCCATCGCGGCGAACACGACCGCCGCCTGTCCGACCGCCATGCTCGACGTGCGTGCGAAGACCACCCTGCCGACGGTGTGCGCCACGACGGCCAGCCCCACCAGCACAGTGAGGATGTTGATCGCAGCGATCGCGGCGAGCGTGGAGTTCTCCACCGTGGGCCGCGGCTCGATGTCGGCGAGCGAGCCGAACAGCTGCACGCCGGGACCCCAGACGATCGCCCACATCAGCACGTAGAGGGGAATGCCGGTGGCGGTGGCCAGCCACGCGGCACGGGTGTTGCCGCCGTAGGGCCTGGTGTCAGTCGCATCGTCGCTCATCTGTCCACCCTAAGTCGGTTCACGCCGGGCCACCACAACGCGGCCGCAAACCGCCGGAGATGCCGCTCACGCGGCGATGAGCGTGATCCGCACCCGTACGGGGGTCCCGACCTCGATGCGCGCCGCGGCACGCGCGGCAGCCTTGAGCGGGAGAATGTACGCGCGGTGCTCGCGCGAGGGGAACATCGACGTGTCCCACGTCGTGGAGCCGACGGTGACGCGAACCTTGACCGCACCGAAGCCGCGTCCGGCGCCGGTCTGGAGCGACTCGACCTCGTCCGCGACGTCATCCGGCGTCGTGACGAACACCCATTGCGCGCCGTTGCCGGCCCAGCGCCATGGCTCGGCGTCGAACTCGTACTCAGCCATGAGTGGGCGACGCGACGAAGGTGACGCATTCGGCGATCCGAGCGTTCTTGCCGTGGCCGGAGAACGTGATCACACAGCAGAAGTCCGAGACCTCGTTGCCGGCGCGGAGCGTGCCCATGGCGGAGACGAGGCGACCGTGGCTCATGAGCACAGAGAAGTGCACGGCCTCGAGCCCAGCTGGCGACAGTGCGGCGATGACGGCATCGGTCGCCTCCGCTCCCGTCGTCGCGGCGCGGCCCGCAACGCGATGGGTCCAGTCGTCGGCGACGGCCTGCGCGACAGCGTCACGATCTCCCCGGGCACACGCCGAGAGCACGTCAAGCACGTAGGCCTGCTTGGGTGCATTGCCACAGTCGGGCGCGGTGGTGATGTCAAGCACGGAACCACGCTAGCAACCGGCTCCGACGCGCGTGGGCCAGGCGGGGCTCGAACCCGCGACCGACGGATTATGAGTCCGCTGCTCTAACCGGCTGAGCTACTGGCCCGATACCGCTCACGAGGGCGGCCGCGCGCCAGTCTATCCGTGCTCGGAGCTCGGCCCTCCGGGTGTCGTCGCGGGGTATCGGATCATGTAAACTCGCTGACTGCGATCCTCCATAGCTCAATTGGCAGAGCAGCCGACTGTTAATCGGCAGGTTGTTGGTTCGAGTCCAACTGGAGGAGCTCGTAGAAGGCCGGTCCGCTAGCGCGGGCCGGCCTTTCGCGTTCGTGGCCTTGGTGCCCCGCCCTACGCTGCCGGAGGCGCCTCAGGAATCGACACCGAGCCGTCGTCGTCGAGGTCCCAGAACGGGTTCACGGCGAGTTCCCAGACGTGGCCGTCGGGATCGGCGAGGTAGCCGCTGTACCCGCCCCAGGGCGCCTTCTGCGGGCGCCGGAGCATGGCAGCACCCGCGACGAGCGCGGCGTGGAACCGTTCGTCGACCTCGGCCTCCGTGTGGAAGTTCTGGGCGAGCGCCATGGCACCGGTGCCGAGCTCGGCCACTGGACGCCCCTGCTCCTCCGCGAGCGCCGCGGCCGAGAACAGCGCGAGCACCAGCCCGTTGAGCTGGAAGAAGACCACCTCGTCGGCGCTTTGACGCTCGATCCAGCCCCACGCGCCGTAGAAGGTCCGCGCACGCTCCAGATCGGCCACGCCCAGCGTGACCACCGACACCCGCTGACTCGCCATCGTCGCCTCTCCCCCCGTTCTGAGGGGCAGGCTACACCGGCGCCCCTAGACCGTGGCCTCTGCCTTCTCCTCAGTCGAGACGGAGCGTCCGGAGCCCGCGATGATCCGGTGACGGATGCTTCCGGAGATCGCATCGACCCCGACCGTCACGATGATGACCACGGCGAGCGTGATGCCGATCTGCTCCCATTCGCGCTGACCGAACAGCTGGCTCAGGAGCGAGCCGATGCCGCCGGCACCGATCACGCCGAGCACGGCCGAGGCGCGGATGTTGATCTCGAACCGGTACAGCCAGAACGCGAGCACCTCGGGCAGCACCTGCGTCCAGTACGCCCAGCGGAGGATCGACCACCGCGACGCGCCCGAGGCCTGCCCCGCCTCGACGGGACCGGTGTCGATCCCCTCGAGCGCCTCCGCCGTGAGCTTGCCCAGCGTGCCGACCGCGCCCACACCGAGCGCGAGCGCACCCGCGAGCGGGCCGAATCCGAAGATCGGCAGCATGATCACGATCGCAAACACCAGCTCCGGCACGGCACGGATGAGATTCAGGAAGGCACGCGTGATCTGCACGGTGACCGGGCCCGACACGTTGCGCGCGGCGAGGAAGCCGAACGGCACCGAGATGAGCGCGCCGAGCAGCGTGCCGACCCACGCCATGTAGACCGACTCCATCATGCGCTCGAACGCCAGCGTCCACTGTTCGCTCTGCGGCTCGGCGAACGGGTTCTGGAACAGCCCCTCGCCCATGAGCACCAGGTACCGGCCACCGTCCGTGAAGATGCCGGTGATCTGACTCCACCGCGCATCCGACAGGAAGGCCGCGCCGGCGAAGAGGACAAGGAGCGCGATCCAGACCAGCGTCGAGCGCGCCTTGGACGGCTCCTGCGGGCGTGCGGCCGATGCGCGACCGGCCGATGCGGTCGCGTTCGCCGGGGTCTCGTCGCGGGCGCTCATACGAACCTCCTGCGCAGGAACTGCGAGAGCTGGTCGATCGCCAGCACGATCACGAAGATCGCGACGGTGATCGCCGCGACGTTCTCGTACGCGAAGCGATCGAACTGCACTCGGATGATCTGCCCGATGCCGCCACCGCCGGCGATGCCGATCACCACCGAGGCACGGATGTTGAGCTCGAAGATGTAGAGGCAGTACGACAGGTAGTTGGGCATGATCTGCGGAAGCACCGCCCACCGTCCGCGCGAGAAGGTCCCCGCGCCTGACGCATCGGCCGCCTCGAGCGGTCCGGGATCGACCGCGTCGATGGTCTCGGCCGTGAGCTTGGCGGCGATGCCGACGTTGAAGAAGATCAGGGCGAGGATGCCCGCGAGGGAGCCGATGCCCACCAGCGCGACGAAGATCAGCACATAGGCGATGTCGGGCAGCGACCGGATCACCGACAGCAGCAGCTTGACCACGCGATATGCCGGGCCGGAGCGGTTCGTGACCCGCGAGGCCATGAATGCGAAGACCAGTCCGATGAGGACTCCCACGGCCGTCGCCACGATCGCGATCGCGATGGTCTCGACCCACGCGTCCCACACGCGCCAGACGAAGGGCCAGTTGGGGTTCAGGAACTGCTCGATGACGACCCAGCCCCGCGAGAAGTTCTCGACGAGGTCACGCAGGCTGAAGCCGATCTCGCGGCCCGCCCACACCGTGAAGGCGGCTGCGACCAGCAGCCCTGCGATGACTCCCTTGGAGGGCGGCGGGCGGCGAGGACGTCGGGTCCCGCTCGTGGCGGGCTGCTCGAGGGTCGACGTGCTCATGCGCGCCCGGGCAGCGTGTCTTCCGCCGTGAGCGAGCGCCCGTAGATGCTCTCGAACACGGCATCGTCCGCCTCTGAGCCCGGCCCGTCGAACACGACCGTGCCGTCACGCATGCCGATCACGCGATCGCCGAACTGGCGCGCGAGGTCGAGGAAGTGCAGGTTGACGATGGTGGTGATGCCCAGGTCACGATTGATGCGCTGAAGGTCCTTCATGACCATCTGAGCCGTGGGCGGGTCGAGGGACGCGACCGGCTCGTCGGCGAGCATGACCGACGGATCCTGTGCGAGCGCTCGCGCGATCGCGACGCGCTGCTGCTGGCCGCCCGAGAGCTGCGACGCGCGGGTCCAGGTCTTCTCGACGATCCCGACGCGCTCGAGTGCGAGGTAGGCCCGCTCCTTCTCCTCCTTGGTCCATGCGCCCACCATCGACCGGTAGCCCGGGATCGCGTGCAACTGGCCCATCATGACGTTGTTCATCACGGAGGTGCGCTTGACGAGGTTGAACGATTGGAAGATCATCCCCACTCGCGAGCGGATCGCCCGCATCTCGCGTTTGGATGCGCCCGATACCTCGGCGCCATCGACCGTGAGCGAGCCGGTGGTGATGGGCACGAGCCCGTTGATGGTGCGGATGAGAGTGGACTTGCCCGCGCCGGACAGTCCGACCACCACGACGAACTGGCCGTCGGGGATCTCGAGATCGACATTGTCGAGGCCCACCACGCCGTTGGGGTAGCGGACCGTCACGCCTTCGAGTCTGATCATGAATTCACTGTGCCATGGAACGCGACCGCGGTGGCCGACCCCCGAGTCGAGGGCCGACCACCGCGTGAGCGTGCGTGTGGCTACTCCTCGCCGAAGTTCGCCGCGACCTGGCGCGCCTGGTCGAGGGCCTCGACATCGGCGGGCTCCAGGCCCTCGATGTTGTAGACCGCGTCGAGAGCGGCGAGGCCCTCGTCGGTGCTGGCGATGGCCATGAGGGCGTCCGTGATCTGCTGCTGTGCGTCAGCCGACAGGTCGCCGTTCAGCACCACGCCATCGTTGGGGATGTTGGTCGAGTACGCGAACACGACGACCTCTTCGCCGACGTCCGGGAACTCGCCGGAGAGCTCGGAGCGAGCGTCGTTGAAGGACGTGCCGACCACGGCGTCACCGTCGTAGACCGCCTGCACCGACTGCGGGTGACCGCCGGCGAAGAACGCTCCGGCGAGATCCGTCAGCGGGTCGATGCCGAGGATGGTCTCGAGCTGCGTCGCCGGGTAGTAGTACCCCGACGCCGAGCTGGGGTCGACGAAGGAGATCTGCGACGACGGGTCGATGAGCTCGAGCGCGTCCTCGCCCTGCGGGCCGTCGTAGCCCGTCGCGCCGTTGCAGTACGAGAAGTTCACGCCTTCGTCGTCCGCCTCGGTGGTGACCTCGTCCAGGCAGAACGTGTCGGGGTCGTTGGTCATCCACTGCGTCACGTAGCTCGACGATCCGTAGCGCACCGACTGCAGCACGGGCACCGCGCTCGCCTCGTCGACGGCCTGGACCATCGCGATCGGGCCGAGGAAGCCGATGTGCGCCTGCTCGGTCTGCATCGCGACGACGACGGCCGAGTAGCTGTCCGGGATGAACGTCGTCACATCGACGCCGAGCTCGGCGCTGAGCAGCTCGGCGAGGATGTCGCCGTCGGTCACGAGCTGGTCGACCTCGTCGGAGGGGACCAGGCCGAGGATGAGCTCCTCGGGGAGTCCCTCGCCGCCGCCCTCTCCCGCGTCTGCGGTCGACGACATCTCGTCGCTGGGCTCGGGAGTCGCGTCGTCGTCGCCGTCGCCACTCGCGCAGCCGGCCAGCGTCAGCGCCGCCGCGCCGATGAGGGCCGTCGCGGCCAGGGGGTTGAACGTGATTCTCACAGTCGCACCTTTCAGTTCTTCGAGGCGCCGGCGCCGGGTGACGTCGCGGCCTTCCTCGGAACCTACCTCGCGAAAAGTGCCGATGTCCTCGGGAAGCGCAGATTTTTCACACTCGTCACATCGCGTTCACACAGTCTTTGCCCTACCGCGACGCAACCGAGACATTGGCGCGTCAGGGGTCGCGGAGGGACCGTCGCCGCTTCTCAAGAGCAATGAGTTCGGCGAAGCCTGCCTGGTGCCCCTCGGTGCCTTCCCCCGCCCGTTGCATGCGGCCGCGCACGTCCGCGATCTGACGCGTGAGGCTCAAGTCCATCAGCCGGGCCAGCACCGTCCCGCCCCAGTGTCCGAGCGCATCGGGCCTGTCGTGGGGCAGCGGGGTCACCGCAAGCTCCGACACGATGCCGGCGAGGGTCTCCCCCGCCTGCTCCGCCACGGCGTTCGCCCAATCGCCGCCGGCGCTGCCGGGGCCGCCCGCCGCGGTGATCGCGTCGAAGACGGCACGGTACTGCGGCACCGTGAAGGCCGACGAGTCGAGGTCGCGCAGCACAAGAGCGCCGACCGGGTCGGATGCCGCCTCGCGAGGCGCCTGCAGCAGCACGCCCAACGACATCGCCTCGGCTCGCACCACCGGATCCCGGGGGTTCGGGCGCGACGGACCCTCATCCTGGTAGGCGGGGATCGCTCCCGTCGACGGCGGCGGCTCGCCAGGCGCTGCCCGGCGGGCACGAGCGGCATCCGTCACCGCTCGTGTGATCGCCTCGACGTCCATCCCCAGCCAGCCGGCGAGCCGGCGGCTGTACTCGGGCTGGAGCGCGCGGTCCTTGATGCCGGCGACCACGGGGGCGGCGGCGCGCAGTGCCGCGACCCGACCTTCTGCCGTGTCCAGATCGTGCGAGTTCAGCGCGGTGCGGATCACGAACTCGAACAGCGGAACCCGGTGCGCGAGCAGTTCCGTCACCGCGGCGTCGCCGCGCTGCTGGCGCAGGTCGCACGGGTCGAGACCGTCGGGGTCGACGGCGACGAACGTCTGGGCGAGGAACTGGTGGTCCAGCTGAAACGACTTGAGCGCCGCATTCTGGCCGGCTTCATCTCCATCGAACGTGAACACGACGCGCGCTCCGGACTCGCCGACCTTGGTCTGCGGACCCCCCGTGTCGCCCATCAGCCGGCGCACCACCTTGACGTGCTCGGATCCGAAGGCGGTCCCGCACGTGGCGACCGCGTTGGTGACGCCGGCGAGGTGGCACGCCATCACGTCGGTGTATCCCTCGACGACGACCGTGGTCCGCTCGGAGCGCACGGTGGCCTTGGCGAGGTCCAGTCCGTACAACACCTGGGCCTTCTTGTAGAGCGCGGTCTCGGGGGTGTTGAGGTACTTGGGGCCCTGATCGTCCTCATGCAGGCGCCGCGCGCCGAAGCCGATCACCTCGCCGGTCACATCACGGATGGGCCACACCAAGCGGCCGCGGAACCGGTCGTAGAGCCCGCGAGCCCCTTCGGACATCAGCCCCGTGGCACGCAACTCCTCCTCGGTGAATCCTTTGCCGCGCAGGTGCTCGCCGAGGTGCGACCAGCCCTGAGGCGCGTATCCGACGCCGAACATCTCCGCGGCGTCGCGATCGAAGCCACGTTCACGCAAGAAGTCACGGCCGATGCGCGCTTCCGGCGAGCCCAGCTGCTCGGCGAAGTACGCGGCGGCGATCCGGTGCGCCTCGAGGAGCCGCTTGCGAAGCCCGGTCGTGCCTTCGCGCCGCGCCGAGCCGCCCGCCTCGTAGCGGAGCTGGACGCCCGCGCGGTCGGCCAGGTACTCCACGGCCTCGGCGAACGGAAGGCCGTCCATGCGCATGACGAACTCGATGACATCGCCGCCCTCGCCGCAGCCGAAGCAGTGCCACCGACCCACGCCAGGGCGCACATGGAACGACGGCGACCGCTCGTCGTGGAAGGGGCACAGGCCCTTCAGCGACCCCACGCCTGCGGTCTTGAGCGCGACGTGCTGGCCCACGATGTCCTCGATCGGAGCGCGCTCGCGAACGGCCGCGATGTCGTCCCGATTGATGGTGCCTGCCACGGCATCACCATACTCGCGCGCATGCCGCGCCCAGGCCGCGCCCCCGGTGCACGGCGCCCGCCCGAACTACAAGCCAGCGCCGGGTCGGTAGGCTTGGCCCAAGACCATCCACGAAAGGAATTCCTGTGAGAGTCGACGCCTTCCTCGCTGACTCGGCCGAGGTCGTCCAGGGCAAGATCTACGCCCTCGGCGCCGGATGGAACACCATCTACGTCCGACAGTTCCCGGCCGCGCACCGCCGCCTGGCCGTCGCGGCCACCGTGCACGTGCCGTTCACCGCGACCAACGTGGCCCACAAGTTCGAGCTCAAGCTCGTTACCGAGGACGGCAAGGAGTACCCGATCGGCCTGCGTGCCGACGCAGACGGCAAGGCACAGCCCGTGCGCGCCATGGGCGGCGACTTCACCCTCGGCCGCCCGCCGCACCTGGTCGACGGCGATGAGCAGGTCGCCTGCTTCGCCTTCACGATCGACGGGCTGCGGTTCGCCGAGGCCGGCATGTTTGGCTGGGCCATCTCGATCGACGGCGAAGAGGTGTCCCGGCTGCCGATGCGCGTGCAGCAGGCGCAGCAGCAGTAGATGGAGCTCTACGGCGGGGTGATCTACCCCGCGGTGCTGGTGGCGTGCGCGATTCTCTCCCTCGCAGGCGCCGTCACCATGGTGCAGGTGCGGGCCCACGGCGTCCTCGAGAAGGTCGTGACCGGCTTCTGGATCGTCACGGCGATCCAGGTGATCTCGGTGCTCGTCGTGCTCATCGGCGGCAACGACGCGGGCCTGGTCCTCACGCTCGGCTATCTGCTGGCAGCGGTCCTGCTGCTCCCGCTCCTCGGCATCGGCCGGTTGGGCGAGCCCGATGCCGCGGCCCTCGACCCCGATCCGAACCGGCCCGTCCTCCAGCCGGACCAGATCGCCCGAGTCGACGGCGGCGCGGCGGTCATCGTCGCCATCGCGGCGGCGGTGCTGGCGTGGCGAGTGTTCATCATCCTGGGGTCCTGATGCCGCCCATCGGTCGCCTGCTGCTCATCGTCGCCTACGGCGTGCTCGGCCTTGCCGCCGCGGGTCGCTCGGCCGTGCAGATCTCGACGCGCTTGTCTGAGGCGCCGGTCCCCTACCTGGTCTCGGGCGCATCGGCCGTTCTGTATGTGCTGATCGCCGTCGCGCTGTGGCGCGGCTGGCGCCAGGTGGCGCTGTGGGGAACCGGGGTCGAGCTCGTGGGTGTGCTCACCGTCGGGACACTGGGATACGTGCAGCCGTCGTGGTGGCCGGACGAGACAGTCTGGACGGGTTACGGCTCCGCGTACGGCTGGGTGCCGCTCGTGCTGCCGATCGTGGCACTCGTCGTGCTGCTGCGGGCCAAGCGTCCCGCCCTCGTCGCCGACTGACCGCACGCAGTAGTCGGCCGGCTACTGGCCCCCGCAGTACTTGTGATGCCAGTTGTACGCCGACGTGTCGGTGAGCGACGCCACCTGGTCGACCGCGACCCGCAGCCTTTCGCCGTCCCCCGAGGCCTCACGGTAGTCCGCCGCGAACTGCGGCTCCATCGCCTCATCGCCACGCTCGGCGATCGCCGCGACGAGTTCCTTGAGGACCCGCCGCTGCTTGGCATACATGGGGCTCATCTCGCGCGGCGCCATCAGGAAGTGCACGGCGATGCCCTTGAGGATGAGGATCTCGTCGAGCGTCTCCTGCGGCACCACCAGCGAGGCGCGGTGGCGGGTCAGCGCGCCCGGTCCGTGCTCGGCACGCGTCGCCTGGATGATGGCCTGCGCGAAGCGACCGATCATCTGGCTCGTCATGTCCTTGAGCGCGGCCAGCGAACTCCGCGATCCGTCGTAGTCCTCGGCCCACCAACGGAAGGTCTGCAGCCGGCCAAGCGCCGCGAGGAGCGGCTCGTCCTCGCCAGATCCGTACCACTCGCGCACGTGTGCGACCACGGCCTTCGCCTGACCCGGGTCCCGCAGCGTCGAGAGCTTGAGGGCCCGGTAGACGATCGCGTCCTCGACGTCGTGCACGGAGTAGGAGATGTCGTCGGCCAGGTCCATGACCTGCGCCTCGAAGCTCTGCTGCGTGCCCACGGAGCCGTCTCGGAGCCACTCGAACACCGGCAGATCCTGGTCGTACACGCCGAATTTGCGACTCGGAGTGCCGTCGGGGCGCATGGGCGCTGACGGCTCGCGCCACGGGTACTTGACGACCGCGTCGAGGCCGGCGCGGGTCAGATTCAGGCCCACGCAGCGGCCGGTCGCAGGGTCGATGGACTTGGGTTCCAGGCGCGTGAGCAGCCGCAGCGTCTGCGCGTTCCCCTCGAAGCCACCGATATGACGGCTGACGTCGTCCAGCGCGCGCTCGCCGTTGTGGCCGAACGGCGGGTGCCCGAGGTCGTGCGCGAGGCAGGCCGCGTCCACGATGTCCGGAGAGCATCCCAGTGCCTTGCCCAGCTCGCGCCCCACCTGCGCCACCTCGAGCGAGTGCGTGAGCCGGGTGCGTACGAAGTCTCCCGACCCGAGGCCCAGCAGCTGGGTCTTGGCGCCCAGCCGCCGCAGCGCGCTCGAGTGGACGATGCGCGCGCGGTCGCGTTCGAACGGCGTGCGCTGGGCGGCCTTGGGGGGCTCGGTGATCCAGCGCTCGGCGTCTGCGGGCTCGTAGCCATCGGGAAGGGCGCTCACCGTTCGATGCTATCGGGCGAGCGTCGCGCCGCATCACCCCCGCGTGGGAGGCCACACGGAGTTCATCTGCGGCGGCACTTCATCGATGCGCCTCCACCGCAAGTGTCGATTGGCGCGCGGCCTGCGCTCCTGAGAGGGACGTTCTTCGACACTCGCGGTCCCCGCAGGCCGAGCGCCCCCGTGGTGTCCACAGGCACCACCCCGAAGCCGCGCCGCGCTCGAATGCACGTCCGTACCGTGCGGCCATGACTCACCGGCATGCGCCCGTCGGCATGAAGGCGCTCCTCGCATACGTGGAATCCACGCCTCGAGCCTTCTCGCGCGCGGAGTTAACCGCGCGATGGTCGGCACACACCCTTCAGCGCGCTCTTGATCGCGGCCTCCTACTGCGCATGGCGCCCGGTGTGTACGCCGCGGCCGCACACAGTCGAACGGACCAGGTCATCGTCGGGAGCGCGATGAAGTGGGCCGGGCCCGCGGGCGCACTCACTGGAATCGCGGGCCTTCGTCAGTGGCAGATCGATGTCTCATGGAACGGCTTTGCGGACGTCCTGCTCCCACGCAGGCTGACGAGACCGCCTCCGCCCTTGGTCCGCGTGCGGCGGACCGACATCCCGGTCCCCACTCGCCATCTGAACAAGATCCGTACTGTGGTTCCCGAAGTCGCCGTGCTGCACGCATGGGCTGTCGCCCCGGCACACGATCGCACGGCGCTGCTTCTTGACGTGCTGCGGGTGTCACGCCTCGACGCGGCCACCGTCCGGGGCGCCCTGGCGATGGCCCCGCGACTGCGCGCGCGCAATGACTTGCTTCGCGTCCGCGCCACCGCCGAACTCGGCGTGACGAGCTATCTCGAGTACATCGCCCACACGGAGGTGTTCGCCGGTGGGCGCTGGGCCGAGTGTGAATGGCAGGCGCGAATTCGTGTCGCCACGCGAACCCTGACCGTCGATATGGTCCATCGAGCGTCGCGGGTCGTGGTCGAGTTCGATGGGCGTCGCTACCACTCGGACGACCGAGCCCGTCGGCGCGATCTCGAGCGCGACGCACTGCTGGCGGCCATGGGCTACACGACCATCCGTCTCACGTTCGAGGACATCACTCGGCGACCAGCGTGGTGCGCGACCATGGTGCGAAACGCGATCGATCGGCGACTGGCCGACAGATAGACCGCTCGATACCCTCCCCGCCCTCGCAAGTGTCGATTCTCGTGCACTGCTGCTGCCGAAACGGCACGCGGCTCGACACTTGCGCGGCAGCGGAGGCGCGCGTCGCGACCGAACCCGCGCCTCGCTCTGCGCGCCGGTGCGTCCCGCCGTAGCGTGGAGCCATGGGACGAGTGCGCGCATACATTGCCAGTTCGATCGACGGATTCATTGCCGGGCCCCGCGACGAGCTCGACTGGCTCGAGGCTCCCCGCCCCCCGTGGGCGCCCATGGCCGAGGGCGCGTGGAAGAGCCACCCGGTCGATGCGCTCGGGTACGAGGAGTTCTTCGCGGACGTGGGCGCGATGCTGATGGGACGGCGCACCTACGACGTGGTCGCGGGCCTCGACATCGACTGGCAGTACGGCGACGTCCCCATCCTGGTGGCCACCGAGCGACCCCTTGACGGCGCGCCACCCTCGGTGCGCGCCGCGTCGGGGCCTATCGCGAACCTGGTCGCGGAGGCCCTCGAAGCTGCGAACGGAGACGACGTCTACATCGACGGCGGCAGCATGATCCGGCAGGCGCTCGACGAGGGACTGATCGATGACCTCACGGTCACCCTGCACCCCACGGTGCTCGGGTCGGGCCGGCCGCTGTTCGCAGGCGCCGAGCAGCGCCACCACATCACCGTGACCGACGTGCGCCGCTATGGCGACGGAATGGTCCAGCTCACGCTCGTGCCGGCCCGCGAGCCGCGTGACGAGTCCCCCGTTCCCGAGGACGGCGGTCCGGCGGCCGATGCGGGTGGTGAGCCACCGCTCGGCCTCGCCTGAGGATTCGCTCCACCAGTGACCCCGTGCGGGGACCTACCCGCCTGAGACGCTGAGCTCCGCCTCGCGCAGCCGCGCCTCGAGATCGGGCGTGATGTCCTGCGTGTCGAGCCAGCCCTCGGGACAGGCAGGGCGCTTGGGCGTCCCCTGACGCCCTCGCGCACCTTCGGCGGCCTCGCCGGGATACGGAGCGTCGAGCGGCAACGAGTCGAGCAGCGCGCGCAGATCCACGAGCGTGCTCACCAGCCCCAGCGACCGCCGGAGCTCTCCGCCGACCGGGTAACCCTTGAGATACCAGGCCATGTGCTTGCGCATCTCCCGCACGGCCTTGGTCTCGTCGCCGTCGTAGAAGGACACCATCAGCTCGCTGTGCCGGTAGATGGTGGCGGCGACGTCACGCAGGCTCGGCCTGGCGCGCTCGTCGCGGCCCTCGAAGGCGGCCTGCAGATCCCCGAACAGCCAGGGCCTGCCCTGGCACCCGCGACCCACGACCACGCCGTCGCAGCCGGTCTGCTCGACCATCGCAAGCGCGTCCTCTGCGGACCAGATGTCGCCATTGCCGAGCACCGGAATCGACGTGACCGCCTCCTTGAGGCGTGCGATCGCGGACCAGTCGGCCGTGCCGGAGTAGAAATCGGCGGCGGTGCGCGCATGCAGCGCCACGGCGGCCGCGCCCTCCCTCTCGGCCATCCGCCCCGCATCCAGGTATGTCAGGTGATCGTCGTCGATGCCCTTCCGCATCTTGACCGTGACCGGGACGTCGAAGGGCGCTGCCTCGCGGACCGCGGCGCGCACGATGTCCCGGAACAGGTCCCGCTTCCAGGGCAGCACCGCTCCCCCGCCCTTGCGCGTCACCTTGGGGACCGGGCAGCCGAAGTTCATATCGATGTGATCCGCGCGGTCCTCTTCGACCAGCATCCGCACGGCGGCGCCGATGGTGGCAGGATCGACTCCGTACACCTGCACGGACCGGGGCTTCTCGTCCGGGTCGTGGTGGATGATGCGCATGCTCTCGCGGGTGCGCTCGACCAGCGCCCGCGACGTCACCATCTCTGCAACGTAGAGGCCGCCGCCGTGCTCGCGGCACAGCCGCCGGAACGCGGCATTCGTGATGCCTGCCATCGGCGCGAGCACCACCGGCGTGGCGACCTCGAGAGGGCCGATGCGCAGGGGAGGCAGCACGCGCGTGGCGGAGTCCGGGGTCGACGTCATCCGTCCATTGTCGCCGATGCTGCGCGCCCCCACACGCGCCTGGCCTCAGCGGCACGCGACATTGCTGTGTCCCTCCTGTGCCTCAGTGACCTCGTTGGAGCAACCGACCACGTTGTCCTGCTCGGGCGTGATCGAGAACCCGAATCCAGGACCGACCACACGCGCGCTGTTGCGCTCGAACACGTTGCCCCGGCCCCAGCCGTCGAGAATCTGATGCACCTGGAATCCGTCCTGGCTGCTGTGGGCGCCAGCGTTCCCGACTATCCGCCATGCGTTGCCCTTGATGTCGACCCATGAATCGGCACCGTCCTCGGTCAGTGAGGAGCCATCGAAGGCGTTGCCCCGCACGGTGCCGCCCGTCGTGCCCTCCTTGACGTCGACGGCCTCCGCGGTCACGTCGAAGATGACGTTGCCCTCGACGAGATTTCGGTCGGAGCGGTCCGGAAGGCAGCTGGTGACCGAGCACCAGTTCGACTCCGCGGAGCCGACGTACACCCCTTCGCCGAACTTCTCGCGGCGATTGCCGGTATCCGAGATCGAGTTTCCTCGCACCACCGAGTCCTGGGTGTGCGCACGGAGATGAATCGCCTCGTCGCCGATGTCGTGAACCGTCAGCAATTCGATCACCACGCGATCACCGCCGTCGACCATCACCCCCTTCTGCGAGCGGGTCACGCCGAATCCGTGCAGGCGGACGTGTGAGACGTGATCGAGGTGCAGGCCGTAGCCGCCGACGTGGCCTTCGCCTACGAGCACGGCCGCTTGGGAACCGCACAGCCAGATCGGCCTGCCGGCCTCTCCCGACACGTCGATGGTGAACTCGCCCTCGTAGGTGCCGTCCTCGAGCCAGATCACGGTTCCGGCACTCGCGTCGTCGAGCTCCCTTGCAAGCGCATCGGCGTCGGTCACGGTCACCGTCGCAGCCGGGCAGGACTCGATCGCTTCTGCCACGCGAGCCTCAGGGAGGTCTCCCGGGAGAGCCTGCCCGAAGACGTCCGTTCGGGGTGCCACCACCACCCCAGCCGAGGCGCCGATCGCGGTCGAGTCCGGCCCTCTGTCCCCACCGACGATGGAGACGCCTGCGAGCACGATGAGGATCGTGACCGAGGCTGCGGCCGCGAGGGTGACAGCAGTCCGCCGCGTCACGCGCGTGCCCGCGACAGGGGTCGAAGCCATCCGTCCATTGTCCCCGATGCGCCGGGAAGGCGACTCAGTTGTCCGACGGGTCGCGCGGCTCCAGCACCGGCGGCGGGGCGTCGGCGAGAGCCGCGGCGCCTGCCGTCGGGGCGGCCGCGCGCGCGACCAGCGGCCCCGCATCGGCGCCTGGGGGCCGCGAGTCGCGCGCGATCGCGTCCGTGCCGACCACGAGCGCTGCGATCCCCGTCGTCAGCGGCACGGCCAAGACGAGGCCGATCGAGCTCACGAGGGTGCGGACAGCCTCCTCGGCGATCTCGGCGGTGGTCAGCGTCGACCCGAGCGAGGTGTCGTAGAGGCTGATCAGCATGATGGCCGGCAGCGCGGCGCCCACGTACGCGAACGCGATCGTGTAGACCGTCGACGCGATGTGATCGCGACCGATGCGCATGCCCCGGCGGAACAGATTCCAGCGAGAGATATCGGGACGCGCAGCACGCAGCTCCCACACCGCCGACGCCTGGGTCACCGTGACGTCGTTCAGCACGCCGAGGCCGGCGATCACGATGCCGCACAGCACCAGACCCTGCAGGTCCACCGAACGCCCGGACAGCTCGAGGTGCGCGCCCTCCTCCGACCAGATCCCGGTGAGGCGCGAGGCGTCCACGGCCCACGATGCGAGCACCGCTGTCACGGTGAGCCCCGCGAGCGTGCCCAGGTAGGCGGTGGTGGTGCGGGAGTTGAGTCCGTGCGCGAGGTAGAGCAGGACCGCGAGAGCACCCGAGCCCGTCACCAGTCCCGTGATCAACGGATCGCCGCCGTTGAACAGGGCGGGCACGGTGAAGAAGATGATGATGCCGAACGCCGCCCCGAGACCCAGCAGCGCACCGATCCCTCGCCACCAGGCGATGCCGACCACCAGCAGCACGTAGGCGACCAGTAGCACGAGCATCGGGTTGGCGCGTTCGAAGTCGCCGAAGACGAGCTCCCCGGTCTCGAGTTCGAGAGCTCGCACGCGGTCGCCCGGCTCGTAGTCGAACGTCCCCAGATCCGCGGGCGGCAGCTCGCGCAGGCCTGCCGCGTCGTTTCCGGAGGTCGACACCAGCGCGATGCCCGTGTCCTCATCCACGGAGTCGACCGTCACCGACGCCCACTCGGCGCCTTCGTACGTGGTCGGCACGGAGCGCAGCATCGACCAGTCGGAGGGCCACACGGCCATCGCACCGATGGTGGTGAGGAACAGCACGACGGCGACGATGATCGCAAGGATCAGCGTGGTGCGCTCGGACGCCCGCGGCGGCCGTTCGAGCGCGTGGGAGTGGCCGGCACCCATGCTGGACCTACGCGCCGATGAGGCGTGCGGCAAGGTAGGACTGCACCTGATCGAGCGCGACCCGCTCCTGCTTCATCGTGTCGCGGTCGCGGATGGTCACCGCCTGGTCGTCCTTCGTGTCGAAGTCGACCGTGATGCAGTACGGCGTGCCGATCTCGTCCTGACGGCGGTAGCGCTTGCCGATCGCCTGCGTCACGTCGAGGTCCACGTTCCAGATTCCGCGCAGCTCCTTCGCGAGCGCCGATGCGGTGGGCATGAGCTCCTCGGACTTCGACAGCGGCAGGACTGCTGCCTTGACCGGCGCCAGGCGCGGATCGAGGTGCAGCACGGTGCGCTTGTCGACGCCACCCTTGGTGTTGGGCGCCTCGTCCTCGTCGTACGCCTCGACCAGGAAGGCCATGAGCGAGCGGGTGAGGCCGGCGGCGGGCTCGATCACGTACGGGGTGTAGCGCTCGTTGGTGGCGGGGTCCAGGTAGCTGAGGTCCTTGCCCGAGTGCTGCGAGTGCGTGGACAGGTCGAAGTCGGTGCGGTTGGCGACGCCCTCGAGCTCGCCCCACTCCGAGCCGGTGAACCCGAACCGGTACTCGATGTCGACGGTGCGCTTGGAGTAGTGCGACAGCTTCTCGGCGGGGTGCTCGAAGTGGCGCAAGTTGTCGCGGTTGATGCCAAGTTCCGTGTACCAGTCGGTGCGGGCATCGATCCAGTACTGGTGCCATTCCTCGTCCGAGCCGGGCTTGACGAAGAACTCCATCTCCATCTGCTCGAATTCGCGGGTGCGGAAGATGAAGTTTCCGGGCGTGATCTCGTTGCGGAAAGACTTGCCGATCTGGCCGATGCCGAAGGGGACCTTCATGCGCGACGTGCGCTGCACGTTCTCGAAGTTCACGAAGATGCCCTGAGCGGTCTCGGGGCGCAGATAATGCAGCCCGGACTCGTCCTCGGTGACGCCCAGGTGGGTCTTGAGCAGCCCGTTGAACATCTTGGGCTCGGTCCACTGGCCGCGGTTGCCGCAGTTCGCGCACGCGACCTCGGCGAGGCCGCCCTCGGGCGCGCGGCCCTTCTTCTCCTCGAACTCCTCGAGGAGGTGGTCCTCGCGGTAGCGCTTGTGGCAGCTCAGGCACTCGACCAGGGGGTCGACGAACGCGCCGATGTGGCCCGACGCCTCCCAGACCTTGGGGGGCAGGATCACCGAGGAGTCGAGGCCCACGATGTCGTCACGGCTCGCGACGACGTTGCGCCACCACTGACGCTTGATGTTCTCCTTGAGCTCCACGCCGAGCGGCCCGTAGTCCCACGCCGAGCGCGTGCCGCCATAGATCTCGCCGCACGGGAACACGAAGCCGCGGCGCTTCGCGAGTGAGATCACGTTGTCGAGGCGGGACGGCTGTGCCACTGGGTGCTCCTTGAGGGGTCGGGAGGAAATGCCTCGACAGTCTATCGGCGCTCGACGCACCCCGAACCCGGAGCCCGGAGCCCGGGAAGCGGAGCGGCCCCGCCGACCTCTCAGGTCTGCGGGGCCGCGTGAACGTCGCAGGGGGTCAGGCGCCAGCCTTCACCGCCGATTTCAACGTGGAGCCCGCGGAGATGCGGGCAACGAGGTCGGTGCGGGTGAGGGTCATGGGTGTCCTTTCACGCCAGACGAGGGTCGTCAGGCTGGATGAGACCGCGCTGGACTGCGCGGACGGGGGGCGCGGCACGCGAGGGGTCGCACCGTCCTTCTTCGCCAGGGATCTGAAACTCGCGCGCACCTTCATGAGTGCGCCTTGTCGAAGCGGCGGCGGAACCGCTCGACCCTGCCCGCAGTGTCGACCACGCGGGACTGCCCCGTGTAGAACGGGTGGCTCGCCGACGAGATCTCCACGTCGATCACGGGGTAGGTCTCACCATCGGCCCACTCCACCGTCTGTTCCGACGTGGCAGTGGAGCGCGTGAGGATCGCGAAGTCGGACGAGCGGTCGCGGAATACGACCGGCGCGTAGCGGGGGTGGATGCTCTTCTTCATGTCTTTCACCAACTCGATTTCGTGACGCCAGGAAGCTCTCCGCGGAGCGCCGCCTGCCTGAATGAGACGCGGGACAGGCCGAATTGCCTGAGGTGCCCGCGGGGCCTGCCATCGGACTGGTCCCGTTGGCGCTGGCGCGAGATCTTGCTCTTCTTGGCCATCAGACCTTCTCCCCTCGTGCGAACTTGCGGCCCACGACCGCGTCGATGCCATCGCGGTCGTGACATGCCGAACAAGTTAGTAATGATTCTCATTCCCGTCAACTGTTACAGTGCCGACCATGACACAGCGATTCACGATCTCGACCCTCAGCACCATCGACCCGGTGGTGCGCACCTCAGTCTCGCTCGGGCTCGCGCTCGAACGCTCCGATGTCGTGGTGATCCACCACGACTTCGTGGACGACCGGATCCACCGAGTGGTGGCCGACGCCCACGGCATCATCGAGACGTCAGCCACGGAGCTCGATCACGCCTGCCTAGGCTGCGCAGTGCGGGAGGACCTGGTCCCCACCCTCGCGCGCCTCATGGGGCACGATCGATGGAGGCACGCGCTGGTGGCGCTCCCGGTGACGGCAGAGTCCGCGCCCGTCATGCGGGCGCTCCACTCCGAGTCGCGCCGTTCCGGGATGATCGCCGGCGCGCGGCTGGGCGCGGTGGTCTGCGCGGTCGACTCGTCGACCATTGCGGACGACGCGTTCTCCGACGACTTCCTGGCCGATATCGGGCGCCCCCTGCTGGGAGACGACGACCGAGTCCTGGCGGAGGCCGTCGCCCCGATGCTCGCTCACGCCGACATCGTCGCCTTGGTCGGCGACGAGCCAGTGACCGCGCAGGCCCGCGCAACGGTCGACCACCTGCGCGGCAAGGGATCGACCGTCCTCTCCTCCGCGATGGAGGACCTCGACGCCGCACTCATCATGGGGACCGAGCATCGCTGCGACGCCGCGCTGGGCCGCGTCGATCCACTCCGACTGGACCGTCACGTCGAGCCCGACTGCGCAGGGGTGTGGTCCATCGACCTGCGGAGCGACCGCCCCTTCCACCCCGACAGGCTGCGGGCGCGCCTAACGGAGCTCGGCGGGCACGAGGCCCGGACCCGCGGCCATTTCTGGGTCCCCACGCGCCCCACCGATGCCTGCGCATGGGACGGCGCCGGCCGACAGGTGAGCGTCGGTTCGCTCGGGTCCTGGGGGCGTCACGACCGCGCCACGCGGCTGGTGGCCACGGGCCGTGGCCCCGAGCGGGACACCATCGCGGCGGCATTCCACGACTGCCTCGTCCGCGACGACGAGCGCGGCACTGACTGGCACGCACACGGAGATGCGCTGGACGACTGGCTCGGCGCTCACGATTCTTTTTGACTTCGATTCTCATTAGCAATAGGATGATTCTCATGAAGATTCGCACCTCCGTCCTCGTCGCCACCGCCGCGACCGCCTCGCTTCTGCTCACGGGCTGCTCGACCGCCGAGTCCCCCGCCGACTCCTCGGCCGAGGGCTCCGGACCCGCCGCGGACGGCGTTCTCCCCTTGGCCGCCGCCTTCTACCCCCTCCAGTTCGTGGCCGAGCGTGTGGGAGGCGACCAGGTCTCCGTACTGCCGCTCACCGCACCTGGCGTCGAACCCCACGATCTCGAGCTGTCCCCTTCGGTGGTGCGCGAACTGCAGGACGCCGAGCTGGTTCTCTACCTCAGCGAGTTCCAGCCCGCTGTTGATGACGCCGTGGAGACGACCGGCGTGCGCGCGTTCGATGCCCATCACATCGTCGAGGAGCACGAGGCGGCCCACGAGGACGAGGCCCATGACGACGAGGAGGAAGAGGCGCATGAGGAGGACGACGACGGGCACGACCACTCGGCCGGCGACCCCCACTTCTGGCTCGACCCCGCGCTGCTCGCGGAGTACGCACACGAGGTCTCCGTCGAGCTCTCCGGCGTGGACCCCGACAACGCAGAGGCGTATGCGGCGAACGCTGAGGAGCTCGAAACCGAGCTGCTCGCCCTCGACCAGTCATTCACGGATGCCCTGTCGCAGTGCGAGCGCAGCGACATCTTCGTGAGCCACGAAGCCTTCGGATTCCTTACCGAGCGGTTCGGCCTCGAGCAGCACGGACTGTCTGGCCTGGATCCCGACGCTGAGCCCTCCCCCGCACGCGTGCGAGAGGTGCGCGACGAGGTCCAAGCCACCGGCGCCACCACCGTCTACTCGGAATCATTGGTCGACGCCGCCGCCATCGAGGCGCTCGCCGCGGATGCCGGCGTCCAGACCGCCGTGCTCGACCCGGTCGAGGGCGTCTCGGGCGACGACGACTACATTGATGTCATGACCCGCAACCTGGACGCCTTGCGAGCTGGGCTTGGCTGCAACTGACCCCGCAGCGCCCGCCGCGTCCCCCGTGCTGAGCGCGAGGGACGTGCGCGTGTCTCTCGGGGGCACCCCCATCCTCCACGGTGTGTCGCTGGATGCCCACCGCGGCGAGGTCGTCGCACTGATGGGCGGCAACGGATCAGGCAAGTCGACGTTCGTGCGGGCGCTCGTCGGCGCCATCGCCCCCACCCACGGAGAGATCAGACTCGCCGGCCGTCTCCTCACGCCGAGTAGCCGCGCGAGCCTGGGCTACGTGCCGCAGCGCCTCACCGCGGCCGGTGGGGTGTCCGCGACCGTCGCCGAGGTGGTCGCCTCGGGGCTGCTGGGCAACCGCCGGCTCCGCACGCCCCGACATTCTCGCGCCCGCGTGGCCGAGGCGCTGAGCACCATGGGCATCGGCGATCTCGCCCACCGCGATGTGACACGCCTGTCGGGAGGCCAGCAGCAACGTGCGCTGATCGCACGCGCCCTTGTGCGCCACCCCGACGTCCTCGTGCTCGACGAGCCGATGGCGGGGGTCGACCTGGAGTCTCAGGTGGCGTTCGCCCACGCGCTCGGTCACCTTAAGGACGGCGGCGCCGCCATCGTCATCGTGCTCCACGAGCTGGGCGCAGTGGCGCGCCACATCGACCAGGCAGTGGTCCTCGAGCACGGATGCGTGACGTACACCGGCGCCCCTCCCGCGGACATGGGCGTCCACGCGCTTCCCGGGCACGACCACGAGCACCCGCACGCCGACCCGCAGGCCGCCGACCGCTCCAGTCTCGGATGGGACGGCCCATGATCTCGATGCTGCAAGAGCCCCTCGTCCAGCGCATGCTCATCGTCGCTCTGCTGGTCGGAGCGAGCGCGCCCGTCGTGGGCACGTACCTGGTGCAACGACGCATGGCGCTGCTCGGCGACGGCATCGGCCACGTCGCCCTGGCGGGAGTCGCCGCAGGCTGGCTCGCTGGCTCCGCCGCGGGACTCGTCCAGCAGGACGCGCTCGCCGTGCCGGGGGCGATCGTCTTCGCCATCGTCGGAGCGGTGGTGATCGAGCGGATGCGCGAGAGCGGCACCGCAGCCGCCGACGTCGTCATGGCGATCCTGTTCTACGGAGGCATCGCCCTCGGCGTGCTGCTCATCGGAATCGCCGGCGGCTCCAACGCCAACCTCTTGGGTTACCTGTTCGGGTCGATCTCGACCGTGACATGGGCGGACGTGGGGGTCACGTTCGCGATGGCGGCCATCATTCTGGTGCTGGGCATCGGACTGCGCAGCGCGTTGTTCGCCGTCACGCATGATCAGGAGTTCGCCTACTCCACCGGCCTGCCGGTCAAGGCGCTCAACATGGTGGTGGCCGTCCTGGCGGCCGTCACGATCACCGTGTCCATGCGGGTGGTCGGCGTCCTGCTCGTGTCCGCGCTGATGATCGTCCCTGTCGCGATCGCGCAGCTCCTGACCGGATCATTCGCGCGCACCATGACCGCGGCGATGGGATTGGGCATAGTGCTGTGCGTCACGGGCGTCAGCATCACCCTCGAGCACGACCTGCAGCCCGGTGCGCTTATTGTGGTGCTGGGCGTCGGGGCCTATATCGTGGTGGCGGTCGGCGCGACGCTCGTGCGCCGCCAACGACGACGACGCCCCCTTGCGGAGACCAGTTCATGACAGCACAGCGCATGACCAAGCAGCGTGCGGCCGTGCTCGAGCTGCTCGATACCCACTCCGAGTTCCGCTCTGCACAGGCATGGCATGACACGCTGCGGCACGACGGCTCGAGCGTGGGGCTCGCGACCGTCTACCGCACGCTCCAATCGCTCGCCGAGGCCGGCGATCTCGACACCGTGGTGAGCGATTCCGGGGAGACGCTGTACCGCCGCTGCGAGGCGGGCGAGCAGCACCACCATCACCTCCGCTGCCGAGTCTGCGGACGCGCCGAGGACATCGACGTGCCCGAGTTCGAGGCATGGGCGGACCGCGTGGCCCGCTCCCATGGCTACTCCCTGATCGACCACACGGTTGAGCTCACCGGGGTGTGCGCCGAGTGCCACGCCCGCGGCGCGGACGCGCCCTGATGCCGGGAGTTCCCTCCTTCATCGTCGCAGGGCCCTGGTGGGGACTGTTCCTCTTCCTCACCGCAGTGGTGTTCCTCCGCACGCAGGCGACCTACTGGGTGGCACGGTGGGCACGTGCCGGCGCCGATGCGGTCGCCGAGCGAGCGGAGTCACAGGATGGTCGACGCGCTCGCCTGGCACGCCGGCTCGCCGGCCAGGGCACTGAGCGGGCCCGCGCGTTCCTGGAGCGGTGGGGCTTTCTCGGCATCCCCGTGTCGTTCCTCACCATCGGCTTCCAGACCCTGGTCAATGCCTCTGCCGGCTATGCCCGCATGCGCTTCGACCTCTACACCCTGGCGATGATCCCCGGCTGCGTGGCGTGGGCGACCGTGTACACAGCGATCGGGCTGTCGCTGTGGGAGGCGTGGCTCCGGTCGCCCGTCCTGCTGGTCGCGGCGCTCGCCGCCGTCGTCGTGGTCGCGTTCGCTCTGAGTCGCTGGCGCCGCCGCTCGACCACACGCGATCCGCGCGGACCCACGCCCGCCTCCGAGCGCATCGGCGGCTAGGCCGCGCCGAACCGCCGATTGCGGTGCGCGTAGCTCTCGATCGCCGCCCACAGGTGGGTGCGGTCGACGTCGGGCCACAGCACGTCGGAGAACACATACTCCGCATACGCCGCCTGCCAGGGCAGGAAATTGCTGGAGCGCTGCTCCCCGCTCGAGCGCCAGAACAGATCCACATCAGGCATGTCGGGCTCATCGAGGTGCGCCGCCAGGGTCTTCTCCGTGACCTTGGCCGGGTCGATCTCCCCCGCCGCGACCTTCAGGGCGATCGCCCGCGCCGCATCGGCGATCTCCGCCCTGCCGCCGTAGTTCACGCACATCGTCAGCGTGAGCACGTCGTTGCCGGCGGTCATCTCCTCGGCGCGCTCGAGCTCGTCGATCACGGACTTCCACAGGCGCGGCCGCCGTCCCGCCCATCGAACCCTCACGCCCCACTCGGCCATCTGGTCCCGGCGGCGACGGATCACGTCGCGGTTGAAGCCCATGAGGAACTTGACCTCATCGGGACTGCGCTTCCAGTTCTCGGTGCTGAACGCGTACGCGCTGAGGTGTTTGACGCCGATCTCGACGGCGCCCGCGACCACGTCGAGCAGGGCCGCCTCTCCGCGGGTGTGCCCCTCGGTGCGCGGCAGCCCGCGCTGCTTGGCCCACCGCCCGTTGCCATCCATCACCACGGCCACGTGGGCGGGCACGGCCGATGCGGGCAGGTCCGGAGGCGTCGCGCCTCCTGGGTGCGGATACGGCCGGGAGTACTTCACAGTGGCAAGCCTAGCCGCGCACGACAGGGTCCCGGCCCCCGGCGGCTTCCCCCGAACGCCGTCGGTGACACGGAGCGGGCGCCGCGGTCAGCTCTGACGCGCGTCGGTCCTGTCCACGTGCGTCAGCGAGCGCACCTTTCGCTCCAGATGGAACTGCGTGTACGCCGCGATCAGGCCAGCGGCGTCGCGGCGGGGGCGGTCGTCCGACGCGTCGGCCGAGGCCCAGTCGCCGCTCAGCAGCGCCTCGAGCAGGGAGAACGTCTCGGGAGCCGGCGCCGCGGCGCCGGGCGGCCGGCATGCCTCGCAGACCGCTCCGCCCCCGGCCACCACGAAGGCCCGATGCGGTCCCTGGCGACCACAGCTGGCGCACAGGTCGAAGCTCGGCTCGTAGCCCGCGAGCGCGAGCGACCGCAGCAGAAAGCTGTCGAGCACCATCCCCGGCTCATGCTCACGACGGCTCAGCGACCCCAGCGCCCCATGGAGCAGTCGGTACTGGTCCCACGCCGGCTCCTTCTCGTGGTCCACGAGCTTGTCCGCCGTCTCGACCATCGCGGTGGCCGCGGTGTACATCGCGTAGTCCTCGGCGATGCGACGAGCGTACGGCTCCTTGGTCTCGACCTGGCTGACGATGTCGAGGTTCCGGCCCTCATAGAGCTGAACGTCGACGAGCATGAAGGGCTCGACCCGCGAGCCGAGCCTGCTGGACGTGCGGCGCACGCCTTTGGCGACCGCCCGCACCTTGCCATGGCGCTTGGTCAGCAGCGTGATGATGCGGTCGGCCTCGCCCAGTTTGTGGGTGCGGAGCACGATGGCGTCATCACGGTAGAGGGGCACTCCCCCATTGTCTCTCTCCCGCGCTCCCAGCCGCGCGAGCGTGCCTCAGGGCGAGTCGCTGATCATGCGCCCCAGAGACGCGGAATGGTCTTCGGTCCATCCGAGCGATGCGTAGAAGGCTCGCACCTCACGGTTGGTCTCGCGCACCTGGAGGTTCACCTTGAGGCACCCCACGGCGCGCAGCTCGTCGACGGCGCGCGCGACCAGGGCCGTCGCCACGCCACCGCGCCGATGCTCCGGAGCCACCGCGAGGTGATAGAGCCATCCCCGCACGCCGTCGTAGCCGGCCATCAGCGCGCCGATCACCTCACCGCCGCCCGCGTCGCCCACCGCAGCGTCCGAGCCGGACCCGGCCCGCGCATCGGCCGCTGGCACGCACGCGACCCAGAACAGCTCCGGGTCGCGTGCGAGCTTGCGCGCGATCATGCCATGCGGCTCGTTGCGCGCGGGATCATCCGGGAAGGCCTCGGCCCACAGTGCGGCCACGTCCCCCGCATCGGCCGCGACGAAGCGCCTGACCTGGCATGACACCCGAGCGCTACCGCTCTGCGCGGTTGACCGCCGAGATGATGGCCTTGAGCGTCGCGGTGGTGATCGACGGGTCGACGCCCACACCCCAGAGGATGTCGTCACCGATCTGGCACTCCACGTACGCGGCCGCGCGGGCGTCGCCGCCGCCGGTCATCGCATGCTCGTGGTAATCGAGCACCTCGACCTTGATTCCGCGGGTGCCGAGCGCCGCGACGAACGCGTCGACGGGACCGTTGCCTGATCCTTCGATGGTCACCGCGGCGTCGCCGTCACGGATATCGGCCGCGAGCGTGTCCGCGCCTTCGTCGGACGACGTGGTGCGAGTGCCGTGCAGCGCGAGTCGGCCCCACTGGCGCCCCTCGTCCGGCACGGGCAGGTACTCGTCCTGGAAGATCTGCCAGATGTCCTCGGCGGTCTGCTCGGCGCCGGTGGAATCGGCCGCCACCTGCACGACGCGCGAGAAGTCGATCTGCAGGCGGCGCGGCAGATCGAGATTGCGCTCCGTCTTGAGCAGGTAGGCCACGCCGCCCTTGCCGGACTGCGAGTTGACGCGGATCACGGCCTCGTAGGACCGGCCCACGTCGCGCGGGTCGATCGGCAGGTACGGCACGGCCCACGCGAGGTCGTCGACGCTGACGCCCTGCGCGGCCGCCTTGCCGTCCATGGACTCGAGGCCCTTCTTGATCGCGTCCTGGTGCGAGCCCGAGAAGGCCGTGAACACCAGGTCCCCGCCCCAGGGGTGGCGCGGGTGCACGTCGATCTGGTTGCAGTACTCGACGGTGCGACGAATCTCGTCGATGTCGGAGAAGTCGATCTGCGGGTCGATGCCCTGGCTGAACAGGTTCATGCCCAGGGTGACCAGGTCGACGTTTCCGGTGCGCTCGCCGTTGCCGAACAGGCACCCCTCGATGCGATCGGCACCGGCCATGTACCCCAGCTCGGCTGCCGCGATGGCCGTGCCGCGGTCGTTGTGCGGGTGCAGGCTCAGCACCACGGAGTCGCGGTAGTCGAGGTGGCGGTTCATCCACTCGATCGAGTCCGCGTAGACGTTCGGGGTGGCCATCTCGACCGTCGCGGGCAGGTTGATGATGACCTTGCGCTCCGGGGTGGGCTTCCACACGTCGAGCACCGCGTTGCAGACCTTGACCGCGTACTCCAGCTCCGTGCCGGTGTACGACTCCGGGCTGTACTCGTAGAAGACCTGGGTGTCAGGGATGGTCTCCTCGAACTTCTGGCACAGCATCGCTCCGTGGGTCGCGATGTCGAGGATCTGGTCCTCGTCCGCGCGGAACACGACCTCGCGCTGCACGATCGACGTCGAGTTGTACAGGTGCACGATCGCGTTCTTCGCCCCCTCGAGCGACTGATACGTGCGCTCGATGAGGTGCTCGCGGGCCTGCGTCAGCACCTGGATGGTGACGTCGTCGGGAATGCGCTCGCCCTCGATCAGCGCGCGCACGAAGTCGAAGTCCGTCTGGCTCGCCGACGGGAAGCCCACCTCGATCTCCTTGTAGCCCATGCGCACCAGGAGGTCGAACATGCGCATCTTGCGCTCGATGTTCATGGGCTCGATGAGCGCCTGGTTGCCGTCGCGCAGGTCCACGGCGCACCAGCGCGGGGCCTTCTCGATGCGCTTGTCGGGCCACGTGCGGTCGGGCAGGTCCACCGTGATCTGCTCGTGGAACGGGCGGTACTTCTGGATGGGCATCGCCGAGGGCGTCTGATCGCCCGAGGTGTAGTAATCGCTCATGTCTGGGGTCCTTCGTCGGGGTCTGGGCTGAAGAGTCAGCCGGCGCGACAGCCTCCGCGACGAGGAGCCGGCCTGGTGTTAGGCCTCGTCGCGGCGACGAAGAAGAAGCGAGCGTGCACGCATGCGTTCACCATAGCCGATGCTCACCAACCGGGCCGTCAGCGCAGCGGGAGCCCGTCACCGTCATGCCGCACGCTTGCGATCTCCGCGATGCTCCACACGCGGAGCCCTACCCCGATCACCACAGACACGATGAGCAGCGTCGACCCGAGAGCAAGGTTGTCGCTCGCCCCGAGCACGGCAAGCCCCCCTGCCCCGAGGACTATCGCCACGGCGAGCAGCGACGCTTGAAGGTTCGCGAGCCGATGCTTCCCGATGGAGCGGTTGTGAGCACCGGCCGGCCCTCTGAAGCGCCCTCTGGACTCGAAGTCCGCGTATGAATAGGGCGACACTCTGCCCTCCGTCGTGGTTGCCCCACCCCCGTGGTTCACAAGATCGGCCCCGCAGCTGACGCAGGACACCGTGGTGCCCGCGTTGACGAACCCGCATTCGCGGCACCGCCGCCTGCTGCCCGAGTCACGTGCGGCACCGAGCGCCTCGAACGCATCCTCTCGCGAGTAGTCGGTCACGTCAGAAGCCCATGCGGCCCAGCTGCTTGGGGTCGCGCTGCCACTCCTTGGCGACCTTGACATGCAGGTCCAGGTAGACGCGACGGCCGAGCAGTCGCTCGATGCCCGCACGGGCGGTCGCACCCACGTCGCGCAGCCGTTCGCCCTTGTGGCCGATGATGATGCCCTTCTGCGAGTCACGCTCAACGAACAGCTGGGCGCGAATCTCGAGCACGTCCTTGGTGGCCTCCGGGGAGTCGGGCTCCACCATCTCCTCGATCATCACCGCGATCGAGTGCGGCAGCTCGTCGTGCACTCCCTCCAGGGCGGCCTCACGGATCAGCTCGGCGACGCGCACGTCCTCGGGCTCGTCGGTGATTTCGCCGTCGATGTACAGCGGCGGCCCCTTGGGCAGGTACTTGACGAGCAGGTCGGCGAGCACATCCACCTGAATGTCCTCCACCGCGCTCACCGGGATGACCTCGGCCCAGTCGGCGAGCTCGGACACGGCCATGAGGTGCTCGGCCACGCGGGCCTTCGGCACGGAGTCGACCTTGGTGACGATCGC
This sequence comes from Demequina muriae, assembly GCF_030418295.1. Classification (NCBI taxonomy): domain Bacteria; kingdom Bacillati; phylum Actinomycetota; class Actinomycetes; order Micrococcales; family Demequinaceae; genus Demequina; species Demequina muriae. The sequence continues at coordinate 2,325,909 of NZ_JAUHQA010000001.1, read as the reverse complement.
GATGACGGGAGCACGCGCCTCGCTGAGCTCGCGAGCGATCCACTTGTCGCCCGGGCCGATCTTCTCGTCGGCAGGCAGGCAGAAGCCGATGACGTCGACCTCGTTGAAGGTCTCGCGGACCACGTCGTTGAGGCGTTCACCGAGCAGGGTGCGCGGCCGGTGGAGTCCGGGGGTGTCCACGAGGATCAGCTGCGCGTCGTCACGAGTGAGGACGCCTCTGATGGCGCGCCGGGTGGTCTGCGGGCGCGAGGACATGATCGCGACCTTCTCGCCTACGAGCGCGTTGGTCAGCGTCGACTTGCCGACGTTGGGGCGCCCCACGAAGCAGGCGAAACCGCTCCGGTGCGTCTCGGCGGTGGTCGCGTCGTCTCCCATGTCAGGCACGTCCCGCGAGGAAGGTGAGCAGCAGACGTCGCTGCAGTGCGAACATCTCCTTCTCCTCCTCTGGCTCGGCGTGGTCGTAGCCGAGCAGGTGCAGAATGCCGTGGGTGGTGAGCAGGAGCATCTCCTCTTCGGGGGTGTGGCCGGCCGTCGCGGCCTGACGTGCCGCGACCGTGGGACAGACGACGATGTCGCCGAGAAGCCCCGCCGGCGTGGGCGCATCGGCCGTGCCTGGACGCAGCTCGTCCATGGGGAAGCTGAGCACATCAGTGGGTCCCGGCTCATCCATCCACTGCAGATGCAGCTGCTCCATCGCGGCCTCGTCGACGAACAGGATCGCGAGCTCCGCGCCGTCGGCGACGTGCATCTCATTCAGGACGTACGTGGCGAGCTCGGCGAACTCGACCTCGTCGACGCTCACGTCCGTCTCGTTGTTGACGTCGATCATGCGGAACCCCCTTGGTGGCCGAAGCGTCGGTGCTGGCCGCCGCCGCGCGGTGCGTTGCGCTCGTCGAGCTTGGCGTACGCCGTGATGATGTCGCTCACCAGCCGGTGTCGCACCACGTCGTCCGCGTTGAGTTCGCAGAACGCGATGTCGTCGATCCCATCGAGGATCTCTCGCGAGGCGCGCAGTCCGGACTGGGTGCCGCCGGGGAGGTCGACCTGCGTCACGTCTCCGGTCACCACCATCGTCGAGCCGAAGCCCAGGCGGGTGAGGAACATCTTCATCTGCTCGCGAGTGGTGTTCTGGGCCTCGTCGAGGATCACGAACGCGTCGTTGAGCGTGCGACCGCGCATGTATGCCAGCGGCGCCACCTCGATCGACCCCGCCTCCATCAGGCGCGGGATGGACTCGGGGTCCACCATGTCGTGCAGCGCGTCGTACAGGGGACGCAGGTACGGGTCGATCTTCTCGTTGAGACCCCCGGGCAGGAACCCCAGCCGCTCCCCCGCCTCGACCGCCGGCCTGGTGAGCACGATGCGGTTGACCTTCTTTGCCTGGAGCGCAGCCACGGCCTGCGCCATGGCGAGGTACGTCTTGCCGGTGCCGGCCGGGCCGATGCCGAACGTCACGGTGTGCGTCTCGATCGCCCTCACGTACTCGGCCTGGCCGTGCGTCTTGGGCCGGATCGTGCGGCCCCGGCTGGACAGGATCGACCGCGACAGCACGTCGACGGGGCGGCTCGCGACAGCGTCTCCTGAAGTGCCCACCGTACCCGTGTCCCCGGCCCCCGCCGCGGCCGCAGCGACGCCACGCGCCGCGCTCAGCATGCGAGTCGACTCGCGGGCGACTTCCGGCGTCAACGGGACGCCAGCCGAGCGCACGGAGCGCAGCTCCTCGATCGCCGTGGCGGCCGCAGCGACCTGGGCGGGATCCCCGGTCAGCGTGATCTCGTTGCCCCGCACGTGGAAGTCGACGTCCTCGAAGGCTCGCTCGATCTCCTTCATGACGGCGTCGCCGCTGCCCATCAGATCGGTCATCTCGGCCGAGTCGTCGACCACCACGATGCGGTTCGGGCTCACGCGGGGTTCCAATCGAGCTCGCCCCCGCCGATCACGTGACCGTGCACGTGGAAGACGCTCTGGCCAGCGCGCGCGCCGGTGTTGAAGATCCACCGGAACTGCCCGCCGCATTCGGCGTCCGCGATCCGCTGTGCGACCTCTGCCATCTCAGCGAGCACCTCAGGGATCTCGCGGGCGGCGGCGGCGACATTCGGCACATGGGCGCGGGGCACCACCAGCACATGCACCGGCGCCTTGGGCGCGATGTCTCGGAAGGCCACCACGCGCTCGGTCTCGAGAACCATGTCGCCGGGAATGTCACCGGCGATGATCGTGCAGAACAGGCAGTCGTCACTCATATGGCTAGCGTAGGCCCCCGTCGGCCTGGTCGTCGGACCCGTCGGCGCCGGGCCAGGTGCCGCGGGCCACCGCGAGCGCCGCGAGAGCGGCGGGACCGGCCGTCGACGCGCGCAGCACGTGGGGCCCGAGCACCACGGCCTCGGCGCCCGCGTCCGTGAGCGCGGCGAGCTCGCCGTCGGAGATGCCGCCCTCAGGCCCCACCACCAACCACACCGTCGGGGCCGAACCGTCCCACGCCAGCGTGGCGAGGCCGGCGGTCGCCGACTCGTGCAGCACCAGTACCCGCTCCCCGCGCGCCACGGCATCGCGCACGAGCCGAGCGAGTTCAGCGGACGAGACCTGCGGGTCCACCGTCGCGACGAGCGCACGTCGCGACTGCTTGGTCGCGGCGACGACGAGCGACTGCCATCTCCCCCGCGCCTTGTCCGCTTTCGCCCCGCGCCATTGCACGATGCAGCGGGACGCGGCCCACGGGACGATGCGGGTGGCCCCGAGCTCGATCGCGGCCTCGACGGCCTGCTCGTCGCGGCCGCCCTTCGCCAGCGCCTGCACCAGCACCACCTCGGGGTCATCGTCGCTGGACACCGATTCCACGCGCACGCGCATCTGGTCGGCGCTCGTCTCGGCGATCACGCCGCGGGCACGTCGTCCCGCACCGTCGACGACGTCGACGGTCTCGCCTGGGGCTCGGCGCTGAACCGTCACCGCATGCCGCGCCTCATCACCGGTGACGGCGATCACGTCGCCGGGGCGCGCATCGGCCGCCGCGTCGCTGAGGAACACCGGGGCGCTCATGGCGGCGTCAGCGAGGCTTGAACGCGTCGCGCAGTCGCGAGAACACGCCGCCGCCGATGGGCGCGAGCGTCGCCTCGGGCATCTCCTCGCCTCGCAGCTCGGCGAGACGACGCATCAGGTCGCGCTGCTCGTCGTCCAGGTCCTCTGGCGTCTGGATGTCGAGGTGCACGAACAGGTCGCCGCGGCTGCCGCGCTGGAGGCGGCCCACACCGAGACCTCGCAGCCGTACGGTCGAGCCGGCATGCGTTCCGGGCCTGACGTCGATCTGCTGCTCGCCGTCGAAGGTGTCGACGCCCATGGTTGCGCCCAGCGCCGCGGCGGTCATCGGCACCTCGACCGTGCAGTGCAGGTCGTCCCCGCGCCGCTCGAACGTGGGGTGCTGCTTCTCGCGGATCTCGATGTACAGGTCGCCCTTGGACCCGCCGCCCGTGCCCGCGTCGCCGCGGTTCGGAAGCCGGATCCGCGTGCCCGTCTCGACGCCCGCCGGGATGTCGACGGAGATCGTGTGACGCGAGTGCGTGCGTCCTTGGCCCGAGCAGTCGGCGCAGGGCTGACGGATGATCGTGCCGTAGCCGCCGCAGCCGGGGCACGGTGACGTCGTCATGACCGGTCCGAGCAGCGATCGCGCGGTGCGCTGAATCATGCCCGCGCCGTTGCACTGCCGGCAGGTCTCGGGAGACGTTCCCGGTGCGCAGCACGAGCCCTGACACGTCTCGCACCTGTCGGCGAGGTCGACCTGCACCTCTCGAGTGACGCCGAACACTGCCTCTTCGAGAGTGACGGTGGTCTGCACCAAGGTGTCCCCGCCGCGCTGGGTCCGCGACGCCGGGCCACGCTGCTGCGCTCCCCCGAACGGACCGCCGGAGCCGCCGAAGAACTGCTCGAAGATGTCCTCGAAACCGTATCCCTGCGGGCCGCTCTGGCCGCCCGACGCGGAGCGAGGGTCGACGCCGCGGTCGTATTGCGCGCGCTTGTCGGCGTTGCCGAGGACCTCGTAGGCGGCAGCCACGTTCTTGAAGTGGTCGCCCGCATCGGGGCCCGCCACGTCAGGATGGTGCTCGCGCGCGAGCTTGCGGTAGGCCTTCTTGATCTCTGCCTCGGAGGCGTCTCGCGAGACGCCCAAGGTGGCGTAGTAGTCCTTCACTCGTTCTCCACGACTCTTGAGAGGTAGCGGGCGACGGCTCGCACGGCGGCCATCGTCCCTGGGTAGTCCATGCGGGTGGGGCCAAGCGCCCCCAGCAGGGACGTCGCGTCCCCGCCCGGTCCGTAGCCCGCAGCGACGATCGATGTGCGCGCCAAAGCCTCGTTCTTGGTCTCGGCGCCGATGCGCACGGCGATGTCGTGGCCATCAGCAGCCATCTCGTGCAACAACCGAAGCAGCACCACTTGTTCCTCGAGTGCGTCGAGCACCGAGCCGATCGCATCCGACTCGAAGCCCGCACCCGCACGTGCCAGGTTAGCGGCGCCGGCGAAGACCACGCGCTCCACGGTGCCGCCGCGCGCCGCAGCGACCACCGCATCGGCGACTGACTGGGCCCACGCCACCTGGGAGGGGCGGGCCACCCAGCCGTCGAGCGAACGCTGGAGTGCCGCAGGGGTGTGCCCGACAGACGCCTCGTTGATCTCGCGAGCGACGCGCTCGAACTCCTCGTCGGGGGTCTCGCCGCCGAGCGAGATCGTGGACTGCTCGACCCTGGCATCGGCCGAGACCACGACCACCAGCGCGCGATCCGTGCCGATCCTCACCAGTTCGACCCGACGCACCGCGGACTCGCGCAGGCTCGGGTACTGCACCACCGCAACCTGGCGCGTGAGCTGGCTCAGCAGGCGGACCGACCGCTCCACGACGTCGTTGAGGTCGACGGCATCGGACAGGAACGTCTGGATGGCGCGCTTGTGGGGGTCCTGCAGCGCCGATGCGGCGAGGTGGTCGACGAAAGAGCGGTAGCCGGCGTCGGTGGGAATGCGTCCTGCGCTCGTGTGCGGCTGGGCGATGAGCCCGTCCTCCTCGAGAGCGGCCATGTCGTTGCGGATCGTCGCCGACGACACCCCCAGCACCGACGACGCCGCCAGCGCCCTCGACCCCACGGGCTCGGACGTGGACACGTAGCCCTCGACGATCGCGTGCAGCACGGCGCGCCTGCGTTCCTCACTCACTTCACACACCTCCCCCTGGGGACCCGTTCGCGTTGGCACTCGACTGGTTCGAGTGCCAATTCTAACGCGGACCTCTGGACGGTAGCGTGGCCCCATGAGGGAGCCCGCAGACGCCGTCGCCACCCCCGGCCGGGACACCGCGCTGGCGAGCGTCGCGCACCTGGGGGCGATGGCCGGTCCGCTCGTGCCGTGGATCGTCTACGTGTCGCGACGCAGGAGCGAACCGTGGGCCGCGCGCGAAGCCGCAACTGCGACAAACTTCGGATTCCTGGTACTTGCCGGGTTCGTGGTCGCCACGCTCGTCCGAGAACTCGTGCCTTTGCTGGCGTTTCTCGGTACATTGGCCCAGTTGGTGATCCTCATCGTCGCGGTCGCGCTGTGCCTCCAGGCATTCCGCTCCGTGCGACGAGGGCATCCAGCGACGTACCCCTACGAGATCAAAGTGGTGAGACAAGCATGACTGACAGCACGACTCCCCCGCCCCCCGAGCAGCCCGCCGCGGGCGGACAGCCGCAGGGCCAGAACCCGTACACGATGGCCACCCTCGCACACGCGACGGTCTTCACCGGCTTCCTCGGCCCGCTGATCTTCTGGCTCATCGGCAAGGACCAGAGCCCGTTCGCCGACGAGGAGGGCAAGAAGGCCCTCAACTTCGGCATCCTCATCTCGATCGCGTACATCATCTCGGTCATCCCGTTCATCGGATGGATCATCTGGATCGCCGCGATCATCGCCGCACTGGTGTTCGGCATCCAGGGCGCCATGGCTGCGAACAGCGGAAAGCCGTACAAGTACCCGTTCACGCTGCCGATCGTCAAGTAGTTCTCAGGGGTCTACCCCGACGGAATTCAGGGCCCGTCATCGGTCGTCAGACCGATGGCGGGCCCTTGCCGTCTCTGCCACTCTGGTCACATGAGCGAGAACACACCCCCCAGCACCCCCACCCCGCCGAGCGCGCCCGAGCCCCACGGGCCGCCTCCCACCGGCTACTCTCCGCAGCCGTCCGGACCCACCGTCGCCCCGATGCTCGAGTCAGAGGCTCGCACCTGGGCGATGCTGGTCCACATCATCGCCGCCGCCGCGATCATCCTCAGCGCTGGCACCCTCGCGTTCGTCGCGCCCCTCGTGGTGTGGCTGCTGTATCGCGAGCGCAGCGCCCTCGTGGACTACCACGGCAAGCAGAACCTGAACCTGCAGCTCACGCTGCTCGTGGTGGGCATCTCCGCCATCGTGATCGGCCTGGTGACCTTCACCGTCGGGTTCCTCATCACGCTGCCCGCGCTGTTCGCCTACGGAATCTACGCGCTCGTCATCTCGATCATCGCGGGCGTCAAGGCGAATGCCGGCGAGTACTACCCGATCGGCTTCACGATCCGCTTCATCCGCTGATCCGACGCTGCGGTGCGCTTGTCTCAGGTGAGCGCGCGCACTGCGGCATCCGCGAGCAGTCGGCCCCGCAGCGTCAGCAGCAGCATGCCTGCGATGGCCGCCCGGCCGTCGAGCACCCCGTCGGCCACGAGAGCGGCCACGGCCTGAGTGCGCGTCTCGGGGAGGTCCCCGATGGGCATCCCCTGCGCGAGGCGCACCCTGAGCATCACCGATTCGAGAGCGAGATCCGCCGGGCTGAGCGGTTCGCGCTCGGCCTCCGGACTCTCCCCCGCGTGCAGACGCTGCGCGTAGACGCGCGGCAGCTTGACGTTCCACCACCGCTCGGCGGGCGCATCGGCGCCATCCGCGCCGATGCGCGGGCCCAGGTAGCTGTGCGCCCCCGGCCCGATCCCCCACCAGTCCTGGCTGGTCCAGTACGCGACATTGTGGCGGCACGCGTCTGCAGGTGTCCGTGCCCAGTTCGAGACCTCGTACCAGGCGTATCCCGCCTGGGCCAGGCGCGCATCGGCCGCCTCGTACATGTCCGCCTGGGTGTCGAGGTCCACCGCCTGGATCTCGCCCCTGCGCAGCTGGGTGCCCATGCGGGTGCCGGGCTCGATCACCAGGGCGTAGGCGCTGACGTGGTCGGGCTCCAGCGCGATCGCTGCGTCGAGGCTCGCGTGCCAGTCCGCGAGCGACTCGCCCGGGGTGCCGTAGATGAGGTCGAGGCTGGTCGCGAGGCCGGCCTCCTTGGCCCACGTGATGGCGCGCTCGACGTTCTCGGGCCGGTGGGTGCGCTCCAGCGTTGCCAGGACGTGCGGCACTGCGGACTGCATCCCGAACGACACCCGCGTGAAGCCGGCCGATGCGAGGGCTGACAAGGACTCGCGCGTCACCGAGTCAGGGTTGGCCTCGGTGGTGACCTCGGCATCGGCGGCAAGGCCCCAGGTCTCGCACACCCCGTCGAGCAGGGCGGCGAGCGCGCCCGCATCGAGCATGGTCGGGGTGCCACCGCCGACGAAGACGGTGCGTGCCGGGCGATCGTCGCCTGCCATCACGGTGCGAGCGAGCGCCATCTCGCCCAGCGCCGCACCCACGTAGTCGTCTCGCGAGGAGAACTCGCTCTCGCCTGGCGCGTACGTGTTGAAGTCGCAGTAGCCGCACCGCACCGCACAGAACGGCACGTGGATGTACACGCCGAAGTCGCGCCTGCCGCCCTCGTGCTGCGACAGGGAGGGGGCGGACAGGGCGTCGCCCACCGCTACTTCTTCTTGCCCTTGGCGGCGCTGTCGTCAGAAGTGGACAGCGCGGCGATGAACGCCTCGGGCGGCACCTCGACCGAACCGATGTTCTTCATGCGCTTCTTGCCCGCCTTCTGCTTCTCGAGCAGCTTGCGCTTGCGGGAGATGTCGCCGCCGTAGCACTTGGCGAGCACGTCCTTGCGGATGGCGCGGATGGTCTCGCGCGCGATGATCCGGGCACCGATGGCCGCCTGGATGGGAACCTCGAACTGCTGGCGATCGATGAGGTCCTTCAGCTTGCCCACCATGGACACGCCGTAGGCATAGGCCGCGTCCTTGTGGACGATGGCGCTGAACGCGTCCACCTGCTCGCTCTGCAGCAGGATGTCGACCTTGACGAGATCGGCTGCCTCGTCACCCGCGGGCTCGTAGTCGAGGCTCGCGTAGCCCTTGGTGCGGGACTTGAGCTGGTCGAAGAAGTCGAACACGATCTCGGCCAGCGGCAGCGTGTAGTGCATCTCGACGCGCGTCTCGCTGATGTAGTTCATGGTGCCCATCTGGCCCCTGCGCTCCTGGCACAGCTCCATGACCGACCCGATGAACTCGCTCGGGACGAGGATCGTGGCCTTCACGATGGGCTCGCGGACCTCGGCGATCTTGCCGCCCGGGAACTCGGACGGATTGGTGACCGTGATCTCCTTGCCGTCCTCCATCTTGACCGTGTAGACCACGTTCGGGGCCGTGGAGATGAGGTCGAGGTTGAACTCGCGCTCGAGCCGGTCGCGCACGATCTCGAGGTGGAGCAGTCCCAGGTAGCCGCAGCGGAAGCCGAAGCCCAGCGCCACCGAGCTCTCGGGCTCGTACACGAGCGCGGCATCGTTGAGCTGCAGCTTGTCGAGGGCGTCGCGCAGCACCGGGAAGTCCGAGCCGTCGAGCGGGAACAGCCCGGAATAGACCATCGGGCGAGGGTCGCGATAGCCGCCCAGCGACGTCTCGGCGCGGCCCTTCGCGCGCGTCACGGTGTCGCCGACCTTGGACAGGCGCACGTCCTTCACGCCGGTGATGAGGTAGCCCACCTCGCCGACGCCGAGCCCCTTGGTGGGTGTGGGCTCCGGGGAGATCACGCCGATCTCGAGCAGGTCGTGGGTGGCGAGCGTGGACATCATCGCGATCTTCTCGCGAGGCTTGAGGTCGCCGTCCACCACCCGGACGTACGTGACGACGCCACGGTAGGAGTCATAGACCGAGTCGAAGATCATGGCGCGCGTGGGCGCGTCGGCGTCGCCGACGGGGTGCGGGATGTCGCGCACCACTCGGTCGAGGAGCTCGGGCACGCCCTCGCCCGTCTTGCCGCTGACGCGCAGGACGTCGTCGACGTCGCAGCCGATCAGCTGGGCGAGCTCGGCCGCGTAGCGGTCCGGGTCGGCCGACGGCAGGTCGATCTTGTTGAGCACCGGAATGATGGTGAGGTCGTTCTCCATCGCCAGGTACAGGTTGGCGAGCGTCTGCGCCTCGATGCCCTGGGCCGCATCGACGAGGAGCACCGCACCTTCGCACGCCGCGAGCGACCGCGACACCTCGTAGGTGAAGTCCACGTGGCCAGGGGTGTCGATCATGTTGAGCGCGAACGGGCTGCCCTCGACGTCCCACGGCATCCGCACTGCCTGCGACTTGATGGTGATGCCGCGCTCGCGCTCGATGTCCATGCGGTCGAGGTACTGCGCCTTCTGCAGACGCTCCTCGAGCACGCCGGTGATGCCGAGCATGCGGTCGGCGAGCGTCGACTTGCCGTGGTCGATGTGCGCGATGATGCAGAAGTTCCTCAGGAGCTCCGGCGCGGTCGCGGCAGGCACGATGCGGGGATCGGTGGTCACAGTCGTGGCGTTTCCTCGGGTCGAGTGATGCGGAACACCTATCCTCCCACGAGTGGGCCCGCGCTCATGCGACGGGCATTCGTGCCGATAAAGCCTGGTGACGGCGGGATTTGTCCCCCGTCACGACCGTGACACAAGGGGGCACGGGATGGCGCACCACGATCTGCTGTTTCACCAGACCTTTCACGACTCGCCCATCGGCATGCTCATCGCCGATGCCGAGGGGAAGGTCGTGTCCGTCAACCGGGCGTTCACCCACATGTTCGGTCACGACGGTGCGGTGCTCGAGGGACGACGGGCGGAATCGCTCACGCATCCCGACGACGTGAGCCGCGAGCGCGAGCTCGTGCATCAGCTCGTCGCGGGACACCACGACTCGTACCAGGTCAACAAGAGGCTGCTGCACCGCTCAGGGGACGTGGTCTGGACACGCTCCACCGTGTCGAAGGTGGTGGACGACGCGGGCGACGCACGCTACGTCGCCCAGATCGAGGACGTCACCGAGGTGCGCAAGGCCAAGGACCTGCTGTCGCGGCGGACCCTCCACGATCCCCTCACGGGGCTCGCGAACCGCGCGCTCGTCCTGGAACGACTCACGGTCTCCCTCGACGCCCACCGGGAGCGCGACACCACCGTCGCGTGCCTGTTCCTGGACATCGACCACTTCAAGCTCATCAACGACTCGCTGGGCCATGAGGCCGGCGACACCCTCCTCGTGGAGCTCGCCCGTCGCATCCAGCACGCGGTGCGGGCAGGCGACACGGTCGCCCGCCTCGGCGGCGACGAGTTCGTGGTGGTGCTCGAGGACATCGCGGACCAGGGAGTGGCGGAGGACCTGCTCACCATGGTCTCGACTGCAGTCCAGTCGCCGTTCATGGTCGAAGGGCACGAGGTGGTGCCGACCGTGAGCGCCGGCCTCGCACTCGCCGAGCCCGGCATCTCGGCCGAGTCATTGATGCGCAACGCGGACACCGCGATGTCTCACGCCAAGGCGAGCGGGCGGAACCGCAGCGAGGTGTTCACTGCGCACCTGCGCGAGAACGCCCTGGTCAGACTGTCCATCGAGGCGGAGCTGCGGTCCGCGATCCGCGAGGGCGAGCTGGTGGTGCACTATCAGCCCATCGTGGACCTGGAGTCCAGGACCACCGTGGCCCTCGAGGCGCTGGTGCGCTGGAACCACCCCACCCGCGGACTGCTCCTGCCCCAGCACTTCATCGACGTCTGTGAGGACGCGGACCTGGTGGTGCCGCTGGGCGCCTTCGTGCTGCACGAGGCATGCCGGTTCATCGCTGATCGGCCTGATTACACCGGCCGGGTGCTCGTCAACGTGTCGACCCGTCAGATCGGGGCGGCCGACCTCACGCGAGTGGTGCGCGCCGCGCTCGAATCGTCCGGAGTCCACCCGTCGCGGATCGGGCTCGAGATCACCGAGTCCGGAATGCTGCTCGCCACCCAGGCGGCGCACGCGGACCTGACCTCTCTGAGCGCCATGGGCGTCGATCTCATCATCGACGACTTCGGCACCGGCTACTCGGCGCTGTCCTCGGTGCTGCAGAACCCCGTCGCGGGCCTGAAGCTGGCCCGCGAGTTCACGCTGCGACTGGGCGACCGGTCCACGGGTGACCGCATCTCGACCGCGGTGGCCACGCTCGTCAACAGCCTCGACATGTACGGCGTCATCGAAGGCATCGAGACCGAGGCGCAGTACCGACAGGCGCTGCGTCACGGCTGGCGGCTCGGGCAGGGATTCCTGTTCAGCCATCCGCGTCCCGCGGAGCAGATCGACACGAGCCGATTGGAGCGCTCGCCGGAGCCGCTCGCGGCTGGCTAGGGTGCGACTGTGGAGCCATTCATCGTCCTTGCCGCCGTGGTCATCATCGCCGCGCTGGCGGCGGTGCAGCGACACCAGCGCGCGACGCGCCGGCGGGAGCCGGTCCGCCGCCGCCCGTCGCACCAGCGCCCTCACGGCGCCCATGCACCGCATCGCCACTACCCCGGGGACTACACGGGGCGGGTCGACCTGCGCTATGCGCCGCGTCACGACGGCCAGCCCGATCCCGGCGAGATCGTGTGGACCTGGGTGCCCTTCGAGGAGGACCACGCTCGGGGAAAGGACCGGCCGGTGCTGCTCATCGGGCACGACGGCACCTGGCTGCTCGGAATCCAATTGTCGAGCAGGGACCACTACCTCGACGAGGCGCAGGAGGCGCGGCGCGGGAGGCACTGGCTCGGGATCGGCGCGGGACCGTGGGACGCCAAGCGGCGCCCGTCCTCCGTGCGACTCGATAGGATCATTCGGGTGGACCCCCTCGCAGTGCGCCGTGAGGGCGCGATGCTCAGTCGCCGAATGTTCGACGAGGTCGCACGTTCGCTTTCAGCGCTGCATCACTGGTAGCATCGGAAGCCGTGTGTGAGCGCGCTCGCGCTCCATTCCAGAATTTTCCCATCATCGCAGAAGGACTGTCGTGGCAAATATCAAGTCGAAGATCAAGCGCATCGGCACGAACGAGAAGTCGCGCCAGCGCAACGTGGCCGTGCGTTCGGAGCTCAAGACTCACGTGCGTCGTGTCCGCGAGGCCGTCGCCGCTGGCGACAAGGCCGCAGCCGAGACGGCGCTCAAGACCGCCCTCACCAAGCTGGACAAGGCCGCTTCGAAGGGCGTCATCCACCAGAACCAGGCGGCGAACCGCAAGTCCTCGCTCGCCAAGAACGTCGCCGCTCTCTAGCGACTTCTGAGCCAAGAGCCCCGACGCGCCGCATCGGCGTGCGGGGCTCTTGCCGTGCATGCCGATATCGTCTCGACCGTGACCCGCGCCCCGGCCGCTCCCCGAACCTGGCACCTGCCTGCATCGGGACGCCATTCGGGCGCGTCACGACGGGTGCTCCTGGGCCGTCAGGGGATCTTCACCGCTGATCGCGATCTCTACGCGTACGAGCTGCTGTTCCGCGCCCCCGGTCGTGTGGGGCTGCGCGTCGACCTCTGGAACTCGCGCCAACAGGACCGCGCGACGGAGCACGTCGTGGCGGCCGCCTTCCACCTCGACGAGCGCCCACCGCTCGACCAGCTGGCGTTCGTCAACTTCACCCGCAGCTACCTGATCGAGCGCGACTGGATCGGCTTCGCGCCCGACCAGGCCGTGATCGAGGTCGTGGAGTCCGCGTTCGCGGACGAGGCGCTGCGCGACCGCGTGCGCACGCTGCGAGCGGAGGGCTACCGGGTCGCGATCGATGACTTCGTGGGCACCACGTCACAGTTGGCGCTGCTCGAGCACGCCGACTACGTGAAGATCGACGTGCGGGACCTCGCCGCACGCGGCCCCGATCTCGCCACCGTGGGACGCAGCCCCGGCTGCACCATGATCGCGGAGCGCGTCGAGGACGCCGGCACCCTCGCGTGGTGTCAGGAGCTGGGGTTCGATCTCTACCAGGGCCACCTCTTCGAGCCCGCAATCATCATGGACCGCGGGCGTGACCCGCTGGCCGAGGATCAGTCCGCCGCCAGCTGAGCGACGCGCCTGACCACCCGCTCCATGGCGAAGTGCGGGGCACGGCCGCCGCCCTTGATGTCGGCGTCGGCCTCGGCGACCAGCTCGATCGCCTCGCCGAGCGTCTCCGCCGTCCATCGCCGCAGGTCGCGACGCGCGCGATCCACCTGCCAGGGCGCGATGTTCAGGTCCTTGGTGGGGTCAAGTCCGCGCCCTCGTGACGCCCCGACCTTGGCGAGCGTCCGCAGCTTGGCGGCGAGCGCCGCGGTCAGGGGCACGGGATCCACGCCCGAGGACAGCGCGTGGCGCGTCAGCGCGATCGCCTGCCGCACGTCGCCGGCGATGGCGGCATCGGCCACCGCGAACGCGGTGGCGTTGACGCGCGAGCCGTAGTATCGCGCGACTGACTCCTCATCGACGGTGCCCTCGACGTCGTTCATCAGCTGCTGGCATGCCGCCGCGAGCTCCGACACGTCGCCGCCGACCGCATCGAGCAGTCGGCGAGCCACCACGGCCTGCACCGGACGCCGCTCGCGCTCGAACTCGGCACGCACGAAGTCCACGAGCTCGGCGTCCTTCTTGACCGCCGGGCAGAGGTATTCGGGAACTCCCGCCTTGCGCAGGGTGTCGAGCAGGCGCTTGCCTCGCACACCCCCGCCATGCAGGATGACGACGACCACCTCAGGGTCCGGCGCCTGAGCGTACGCGAGCGCATCGGCCAGGAACTCGTCGTTCATCGCTTCGGCGCCTCGCACCACCACCAGGCCTGGCTCGTCGAACAGCGAAGGGCTCGCGGCGGCGAGCAGTGCGCCGCGCGAGTACGCGCCGGCGTCGAGAGCCGTGAGCGCGACTCCGGCACCCATCGCGCGGTGGATGAGCTCCACGGCGCGGTCGGCGAGCAACGACTCCGGTCCGCTCACGAGCACGAGTGGCGCGGGCTGTGCGCGGTGCCACGTCGGCTCGGCGGCGCGGGTACGGGGCGGCATGGGACTAGCGTGCCACGTCCGTCGGACAGCGCGACCACGTGAGCGCGCCGTCGACGGTGCCGAGGTGGACGTCGCCGCACAGATCGGTGCGCAGAAGCGCCTCCGCGCCAGCGCCGTACAGTTCGAGCGCCTCGTCAGTCGGGTGACCGTGCCTGTTGTCGAGCCCCACCGTGACGACCGCGACGACGGCGTCGATGCGTGCGGCGAGCGCCGGCAGCTGATCAGCCGAGCCGTGATGGGCGACCTTCACGACATCGACCGCGACCCCGCCACTCAACTGCGTCAGCAGGCCCTGCTGCCCCCGCCGCTCCAGGTCCCCCAGCGCAAGCAGGGTCGTCTCCCCCGCTGCCGCGTGAACGATCACGCTGGCATCATTGCCGTCCTCGCCCGGGTCCGCATGCGCCTCCGACAACACCGTCAACGCCACCCGACCCACCTGCTCCTGGCGTCCGGGGCGGGGCACCTCGACGGGCACGCCCGCGCCGGCGAGAGCGCTCGCTGCCGGGCCACGCGCTCCCGCCTCCGCCACCCAGGCCGATTCGACCGTCGCGGCCCCCAGCACGGACACCACGGCGCCGTCGTGATCCTGATGGGGGTGGGTGAGCACGAGTACAGGAACGCGCTCCACCCCGTGGCGCTCCAGGCAGGCCGACGCGCCGCCGCCGGGCGGGCCGGTATCGATCACGACCGCTGCACCGGGCGCCGCCCGCAGCAGGAGCATGTCACCTTGACCGACGTCGCAGACGGCAATGTCCCAGTCCCGCATGACGGGGCTCTCCGCTCCCGCCGCGACCGCAAGGCTCGCGCCTGTCAACGCGCACGCCCCGACGAGGGCGGCGACGCGCCTGCTGGGGTGATGAAGCACGGTCGCCGCGATGAGGCAGGCGGTGACGAGTGCCGCCAGGATCACGCCGAGCACGCCCGCCGGCCACGACAGCCAGGAGCCTGGCGCACCCGCGCTCACACGCGCGATCATCGCGATCGCCGAGGCGCACAGGCCGGCCAGCTGCGCGGCGGCCGCCGCCGCCCAGGGGAAGCCAGCCGCGAGCACGAGCGTCGTCGCTCCCACGAGCATGGTCGGCAGCACGGCGATGCCGGCGGCCAGATTCGCGATCACGGCGTAGGGCCCGAGGCGCGGCTCGATGACCACGAGCACCGGCGTGACCGCCGCCTGCGCGACGATGGGGATCGCCGCCACTCGCGCCAGGCCGGGCGTCACCACGCGAGCGAGCGTCACCGCGACGCGTGGCGACCACAGCACGATCGCGGCGACCGCGAGCACGGACATCGCGAACCCGAGCGACCCCGAGAGCTCCGGCTCGACCACCATCAGCACGGTGACCGAGGCTGCGAGGGCCGCGAGTCCTCGCGCCGGCCGTCCCCACGCCGTGGCGAGAGCGACGGCCACCGCCATCCCGAGCGCGCGCAGCACCGAGGACTCCGCCCCCACGAGGGCCGCGAAGATGACCGCCACCGCAAGGATCACTCCCGCGCGGATCGCGCGCGGTGCGCGCATCGCCGCCATCGCGCCACCGCTCGCCATGATGAGGATCGCGAAGTGGGCTCCCGACACGGCGGTGAGATGGGCGAGCCCCGCCACGCGCATCTCCCGCTCCTGCGACGGCGGCATGCTCGAGGTGTCCCCCACGACCATGCCGCGCACGAGGCCGCGGGACGAGGGGTCTACCCCAGCCGTCGCTCGGTCGAAGCTCGCGCGCCATGCGACGAGCAAGGATGGCGGGCCGACCTCGACAGTGCGAGCGTCCCACGCGACCGCTGCCGCACGGCCACGGTCCGACGCGACCCAGAGAGCCTCGACTCGGAGCGCATCTCCCCGGCGTGGCGGCGCCTCCAGTGACACCATCACCGGGGCGTCGGATGCTCTCCACGGCGCACACGAGGGCGGCTCTCGACACTGCGGACGCCACGCGGAGACGGTCGCAGCGACCCGGTGGCGTTCGCCCCCGTCCCACCCCGTGAGCGGGGTGGCCTGACTGGTCACCGTGATCCACGCCTCAGTGTCGCCAGCGGCGATGATGGCCTCGCCGGACGCTGCCTCGCGATCACCTTGAGCCGTGGCCACCCCTGTCACGCCACCCGCGACCGCGCACACGAGGGCGCACGTCGCCGCGATTCGCGATCCCCGCAGCATCGCGACTGCGGCCCCGCCGCATCCGAGGCACACGAGGAGCACGGCGACCCCGAGGGGCACACGCCCCCCGGACGTGGCGACGAGCGCCGCAGCCCACGCCGCACCGGCGGCTGGCACCAGGCGCGCGTCGTGAACAGTGCTCACGCGACCGCGGAGTCGGCCAGGCCTGCGACGAGAGCGTCGCCGACACCGCTCACGCGCGTGAGGTCCTCGAGCGACGCAAAGGGCCCGTTCGCCTCCCGCTCCGCAACGATGCGCTCGGCGATCACGGGTCCGATGCCGGGCAGCTCCTCGAGCTGCTGGGCCGTGGCGGAGTTGAGGTCGACCGGCCCCGCCGGAGCGGCCTGGCCGCTCGCAGCGACGGGCTCTCCCACCTCCGGCACATGAATGTGCTCGCCGTCGTGGGGCCGGCGAGCGAGATTGACCGCTCCGAGGTCGGCGGACGGCGCCGCTCCCCCGGCGCGATCGATCGCGTCCGCCACGCGCGCATCGGCGCTCAGCGTGACGAGCCCCGGCTCATCGACGGCGCCGCTCACGTGCACCACGACGGCCGTCGTCGTGGGCGTCGGAGAGACGCTCAGGCCATGGCCCACGACGGCAGAGACGGTCGGCGAGGCCGCGGCCGAGGACTGGACATGGGCCGGCAGCGGTGGCTCCGCACGGGCGACCCACCATGCCCCCAGCGCCAGGAGCACGAGGGCCACGGCGGCGGTCGTCGCGACCCGGGGCTCGAGTCGCCACCGCACTCGGGTCGCATCGTCGACGATCTCCCTGCCGTATGCGGCGGCGTACGCGCGAGACGCGACCCGCGAGGCGCTGTCGGCCCAGCGCGCGGGGACGTCCGCTCCGGGTGGCTGCGACAGCGCGTCGCGGTCGCCCGGAGGGCCAGGGGGACGGGGAGACGGGGGCACGCGAGCACCGTAGATCGGGTCCGTCGGCTAGCCCGTCGACCACCGCAGTGCGTGGTGGGGTCGGGAGGTCAGTCGAGCCCTGGGGACGGACGGCGGTCGTCAGGAGGCGGCGTCATCGCACGCGTGCGGGGAGGTCTGCCGCGACCGCCGCGAACGTGCCCGGACCCGTGTGAACCGCGAGCACCGCGCTCACCGGGGTGCGCACCAGCAGCCCGAGATCCGGGTGGCGCTCCTCGAGGTCGTGGGCGGCCTGATCCCCGTACGACGCGTCACCCAGCATCATGACGGCCGATGCGGGCCTCGCCATCGGGGCCATCGCGGCCTCCGCGCGTGCCAGCACCGCAGCCCGGGCCCGGTGCGTGCTGCGCACGCGCTCCACCATCGCCACCTCGCCATCGACGAGCTCGAGAACCGGCCTGACGCTGAGCACTCGCCCGACGGCGGCGACCGCAGGCGAGACCCGCCCTCCGCGTCGCAGGAAGTCGAGAGTATCGACCGTGAACACGCACTGTGAGCTCCGTGCGACCCGTTCGGCCTCGGCCGCCACCTCGGCAGGGCCGGCGCCTTCACGTGCGAGCGCCGCGGCGGCGATGGCGGCGAAGCCGGTGGCCATCGCCAACGTCCTGGAGTCGACCACGGTCACGGGCACGTCGGCCGCCGCCGCGGCGGACCGCGCCCCATTGACCGTGCCGGACATCTTCGACGAGATGAGTACCGCGACGACGTGAGTCGCGCCTTCCCGAGCGGCCCGCGCGAACGCGCGCTCGAAGGCCGCGACGGACGGCTGCGACGTGCTCGCCTCGCGCCCGGCGATCAGGGCCTCGATCACCTGGTCGGCGCCCATCCGCTCGCCCTCGTCATGGGCCTCGCCGTCGATCACGACCTGGAGCGGGACGACGCCGATCCCCCACGTGCGTGCCAACGCCGGCGGGAGCGACGCCGCCGAGTCGGTGATGACGGCGACGGCTCCTGACATGGGGGTCAGCGTACCGACCGTGACGCCAGCGCGCTGCGCCGCCCCTCGCAGACCATGCCTGCGCGCTCGAGCTGCGTCGCTAGACGGGGACGATGTTCACGAGCCTCGGCGCACGGACGATGACGGTGCGAATCTCGGCGCCGTCGAGCGCGCGCTGGATGGCGGGCGACGCCATCGCCGCGGCCTCCAGGTCACCGTCGCTGATGTCCGGCGACACCTCGAGTCGGTCCCGCACCTTGCCCTTGACCTGCACGACGCACGTCACGGTCTCCTCGACCAGCAACGACTCGTCGACGGCGGGCCATCCGGCGCGGGCCACGTTCTCGCGGCCCAGCATCGCCCACATGTCCTCGGAGCAGTACGGCGCGAACAGGCTGAGCAGGATCGCGACCGCCTCAGCGGCCTCACGCACCGCGGGGTCCGCCGCGCCCGGTCCAGAGTCGATCGCCTTGCGCGTGGCGTTCACGAGCTCCATGATGCGCGCGACGACCACGTTGAATCGGAAGCCCTCGACGAGCGACGCGCAGTCGTGAAGCGTGCGGTGGGTCACGGCACGCAGTGCGGCGTCGCCGGTGGCGGCGTCGGCATCGGGCGTGGATTCGACATCCCGTGCCAGCCGCCACGCACGCGCCAAGAACTTCGCGCTGCCGGCGGGCGAGACGTCCGCCCAGTCGATGTCGTCCTCCGGAGGGCCGGCGAACGCCATGGTGAGGCGAATCGCGTCGACGCCGAACTCGTCGAGCTGATCGCTCAGACGCACGAGGTTGCCGCGGCTCTTCGACATCGCGGAGCCATCCATCTGCACCATGCCCTGGTTCAGCAGGGCGCTGAAGGGCTCCTCGAAGTCGACCATCCCCATGTCGTGAAGGGCCTTGGTGAAGAAGCGCGCGTACAGGAGATGCAGGATCGCGTGAGTGACGCCGCCCACGTACTGGTCGACCGGAGCCCACCGCGCGGCCTCGGCAGGGTCGAACGGGCCGTCGGTCTTGCCGGGAGAGAGGAACCGCAGGAAGTACCAGGACGAGTCGACGAAGGTGTCCATCGTGTCGGTGTCGCGCCTGGCGGGACCGTCGCACCGGGGGCACGTGGTGGTGACCCAGTCGGTGGCGGCACCGAGGGGCGACGTGCCCTTGGGCTTGAGGTCGAGACCGTCAGTGGGAGGGAGCTCCACCGGAAGCTGGTCATCCGGCACCGCGACCTCGCCGCAGGCGTCGCAGTGCACGATCGGGATGGGCGTGCCCCAGTAGCGCTGACGCGAGATCAGCCAGTCGCGGAGCCGGTAGTTCGTCGATGCGCGGCCCCTGCCCTCGGTCTCCAGCCGAGCAGTGATCGCGGCGATCGCTCGCTCCTTGTCCAAGCCGTCCAGGTCTCCGGAGTTGATCAGCGTGCCGTCGCCCGTGGTCGCGACGCCGGACTCGGCCGGGTCGGGAAGCGACTCCCCGTTCTCGTCACGGCAGTCCAGCACCGCGCGCACCGGCAGGTCCATGGCGCGTGCGAAGTCGAGGTCGCGCTGGTCGTGCGCGGGCACTGCCATGATCGCGCCGTGCCCGTAGTCGGCGAGCACGTAGTCGGAGGCCCAGATCGGCAGCCGCTCGCCGTTGACCGGATTGATCGCGTACGCGTCGAGGAAGACGCCCGACTTGGGTCGCTCGGTGCTCAGGCGGTCGATCTCGCTCGAGCCGCGCACCTGTTCGAGGTACGCGTCGAACTGCTGCTGGACGCCCGCATCGGCCCGCTGGGCGATCTCCGCAGCGAGGTCGGAGTCCACGGCCACCACCATGAACGTGGCGCCGAAGAGAGTGTCGGGGCGCGTGGTGTAGATGTCGATCGGCTCGTCGCGGCCCTCGATGCGGAACGCGACGTCGGCACCCGTCGAGCGCCCGATCCAGTTGCGCTGCATCGCGATGACCTTGGACGGCCACGTGGCCTGCAGGGTGTCGAGGTCGTCGAGCAGTCGGTCCGCGTAGTCCGTGACCTTGAAGTACCACTGATTAAGCTTCTTCTTGGTGACGGGGGTGTCGCACCGCTCGCAGAGCCCGCCGACGACCTGCTCGTTCGCGAGCACGGTCTGGTCCTTGGGGCACCAGTTGACGTTGCTGTGCTTGCGGTAGGCGAGTCCGCGCTCGTGCAGACGGGTGAAGATCCACTGGTTCCAGCGGTAGTAGTCCGGCCGGTGAGTCGCGAGCACGCGGTCCCAGTCGAAGGAGCACGCGTAGCGCTCCATCGAGGTGCGCTGCTGCGCGATGTTGTCCTCGGTCCAGCCGCGGGGGTCAAGGCCGCGGGTGATCGCGGCGTTCTCGGCAGGCAGGCCGAACGAGTCCCACCCGATCGGGTGCAGCACGTTGAACCCGCGCTGCGTCCAGTAGCGCGCGATCACATCGCCCAGCGCGTATGCCTCGGCGTGACCCATGTGAAGATCGCCCGAGGGGTAAGGGAACATGTCCAGCACGTACTTGGTGGGCCGCTCGTCGTCCGGCCCGCCGGCACGGAACGGCTGAGTGCGGCGCCACTCGGGCAGCCAGCGCTCTTCGATCGCGCGGAAGTCGTAGCGGTTCTCGTCGGTCTCGGGGCTCGCAGCAGTCACCCGGCGATTCTATCGGCGACCACGGCCGCTCCTTCCCGGTGGTCGCCGCGCCCCTCAGGACACCTGGGTGACGGAGACCGTGACGTCCAGATGCTCGGTGCTGCCCGCGACCACGCCGGTGAGCGGCGGAATGTCGGAGTACTCACGGGCCCGACCCACGATCACGTGATGGTCGCCCACCTCGCGGTCGTTCGTGGGGTCGAAACCGGTCCACTCCCCCGTCCACCACTCGATCCAGGCGTGAGACTCGCCGTTGACGGTCTCGCCGATCTCGGCATCCCGCTTCGGGTGCAGATAGCCGGACACGTACCTCGCGGGGATCCCTACGCTGCGCAGCGCCCCGGCGGCGAGCTGAGCCAGGTCCTGGCAGACGCCCGACCGCGCGTTCCACGCGTCCGATGCGGCGGTGTGCACGTTCGTCGCTCCCGGCACGTACTGGATCTCGTCGTAGAGGAACTGGCAGATCGCACGCGCCGTGTCGTCTGGGGTCATGCGGCCTGCGGCCTCGCTCGCGAAGTCGGCGAGCTCGGGAGGGGGTTCCGTCATCGCGGAGTGATCGAGGTACTCGCACAGCAGGTCCTGGAACCGCGGACCGTGGAGCGTGTCCCAGTCTGCGCGCTCTGCACGGACGGGTTGGGGCACGATCTCGACCAGCGAGGAGCCGAGCACCGTGAGCGTGCGATGGGGCAGCAGGACCTCGAAGGCCGTGACGTCGCACTCCCAGTAGTCCCGGTACGTGGTCCGCCACGACACCGGAGAGATCTCGACCTTGGAGTCGAGCACTCGCTGGCGCGGCAGCCAGGCGGGCGTGAGGCGAGCCTCGTTGTACGACGACGGCACATCCTTGCCGTACCGGAAGTGCGTGCGGTGCTCGATCTTCAGCTGGGTCACAGTGCCTCCTGGTTCCATGCGACCGTCGCGGCCGGCAGGAAGTAGCGGTCCCGAATCAGGTCCGAGGCCGTCGCGCACGCGCGCTGGACCTCGTGCATCTGGGGCACGAGGTCGTCGAGGATGTCGCGCACGGGGCTGTACTCGAGATTCGTGCGTGCGCGCCCGAGCGCGAGGCGCGCCCGGCCGGCGAGCGCCCGGTTCGACTCCGAGCCCTCGATCTCGGTGAGGATCGTCTCGGCCCGGTCGAGGTTGTACGCGATGGACCGTGGGAACAGTCGATCGATCAGCAGGAACTCGGCGGCGCGCTCCTCGGTCACGAGCGCACGCACCGTACGGAGATAGGCCTCGTGGGCCGAGCACGTGCGCAGCAGCGTGGTCCAGTTGGGCCCGGTGGTGCCCTCGAGGCTGCGGGTCATGAGCAGGCGGGCGATCATGTCTGCTCGCTCGAGCGACCGTCCCAGCTCCATGAAGTGCCACGCGTCGTCACGCGACGTGGTCGCCGACGACAGTCCCCACACGATGGCCGCCCGCTCGCGGACCCAGACGAAGTACTCGTGAGGCCGGGACGCCCGGGTCCATCGCGGCAGGCCCATGCGCGTGGTGTTGAGCGCCTCCCACACCTCGGTGCTGATCACCTCGCGGGCGCGACGGGCATTCTCACGCGCAGCGGTGAGGGTGCCGGCGATCGACGCAGAGCTGCCCACGTCGAACGCGAGCTTGCGCAGCACGTCGTCGCGGTTCACCTGGTCCTCGTGAGGGATGTTCATCACCGACAGGAGCGACGCGTTGGCGCTGGGCTCGTCGACCCACGGGTCCTCGAGCAGCACGTTGAGGTGCACGTCGAGCAGTCGGGCGGTGTTGTCCGCGCGCTCGACGTAGCGGCCGATCCAGAACAGTGACTCGGCGATCCGGCTCAGCATGGCTCGCTCCCTTGGGTCCGCTGCTGCTGTTGCTGCTGCGCCTGCTGCCCCGCGATGTTGTCCTCAGGGTGCGCGGCCTGCGGCACCGACGTCATCCCGCTCAACTCGATCCGCGACTCGGGTGGCGCCTGGGACGAGCCTCGGTGGCGTACTCCGCCGAGCACCCACGTGTCCTTGGACCCGCCGCCTTGAGACGAGTTCACGATGAGCTGCCCGCGTGCAAGCGCGACCCTCGTCAGGCCGCCGGGGAGGACCCACACGTCCTCGCCGTCGTTGATGGCGAAGGGGCGCAGGTCGACGTGGCGGGGCTCGAGGCCGTCGTCCGTCAGCGTGGGCACCGTGGACAGCTGCACGACCGGCTGCGCGATCCAGCCGCGCGGGTCGCGCAGAATCTGGTTGCGCACCTGCGCGAGCTCGTCCTTGGAGGCGCGCGGGCCGATGGTGACGCCCTTGCCGCCCGCGCCGTCGACTGGCTTGACGACGAGCTCGTCGAGGCGGTCGAGCACCTCTTCGCGCGCATCGGCCTCCTCGAGGCGCCAGGTGTCCACGTTCGGAAGGATCGGCTCCTCGCCCAGGTAGTACCGGATCAGGTCCGGCATGTAGGTGTACATCAGCTTGTCGTCCGCCACGCCGTTGCCGATCGCGTTGGCGATGGTGACGTTGCCCAGCCGCGCCGCGGTCACGAGTCCTGGGGCACCCAGCGCACTGTCGGAGCGGAAGGCGACCGGGTCGAGGTAGTCGTCGTCGACCCGGCGGTAGATCACGTCGACGCGGCGCCGGCCCGCCGTGGTGCGCATGTACACGCGTCCGTTGGTGGTCTCGAGGTCGCGACCTTCGACGAGCTCGACGCCCATCGTGCGGGCGAGCAACGAGTGCTCGTAGTACGCGGAGTTGTACACGCCCGGCGTCAGCACCACGATCGTGGGGTCATCCACGCCCTCGGGAGCGGATTTGGCGAGCGATGCCCGCAGCCGGCGCGAGTACTCCAGGACGGGCCGGATGCCCATTGCACCGAACATCTCAGGGAACATCTGCGACATCGCGCGCCGGTTGGACAGCACGTAGCTCACGCCCGACGGGACGCGCACGTTGTCCTCGAGCACTCGCCAGATGCCGTGCTGGTCCCGCACCAGGTCGATGCCTGACACGTGCACCCGCACCCCGTTGGCGGGCTCGACACCCGCGACCTTGCGGTAGAAGTGCGGCGACGTCGCGATGAGCCGCCGTGGCACGATGCCGTCGGTGACGCAGTGCTGGGAGCCGTACACGTCCGCGAGGAAGGCCTCGAGCCCCTTGACGCGCTGGGACACACCGGGCGAGATGATGTCCCACTCGTCGCCGCCGATGACGCGCGGCACGATGTCGAGCGGGAAGGGCCGCTCCTCGCCCGCGTGATCGAAGGTCACGCCCTGGGCGAGATACGTGTTGGCGAGCGCCTCGGCCCGTGACACGAGGTCGTCGCCGGACATGCGGTCGATCTCGGCATAGACGCGTGCGTACGGTTCGCGGATGCGTCCGTCGACGTCCATCGCCTCATCCCACGCCGCAGATGGCGCGTATCCGGTCCAGGGCGTCGAGGCAACGTCGTCGGTCATGTCCCCACGGTAACCGGCGTTGGTTGCCGGAACGTTTCCCGCCCCGCTCAACCGCGTGTCGACAGTCGGGTGCCGCTAGAGTCCCAGCATGGGATATCCGGAACGCCTGCTCGCTCCCGAGGAACAGCTGCTGCTTCATCGGCATCGTCACTGGAAGGCGCTCATCGCGCCCACGCTGTGGGGCGTGGCGCTCACCGGGGCCGGCGTCGCTCTCTACGCCTGGCTCGACAGCCGGGAGCTCGACGCGACGCTCGCCACCGTGCTCGACATCGCGCTGGTCGTGGTGTGGCTGGTGCTCGTCTCGTGGCTCGTGATCGCGCCGTACGTGCGATGGTTCACGACGCACTTCGTCATCACGGACCGGCGCGTGCTGTTCCGCACCGGCGTCTTCACACGGTCGGGGATCGACATCCCGCTGGCGCGCATCAACACGGTGCAGTTCCGTCACGGCGTCATCGACCGCATGTTCCGCACCGGAACCCTTGTGATCGAGTCCGCCTCCGACGACCCTCTCGAGTTCGACGACATCCCCCGGGTGGAGCGCGTGCACTCCATGCTGTACGACGAGCTGCACCACGAGATCGAGGACGACGAGCGTCGATAGCTCCGCCCGGCCGCGCGCTTCCCGCGTTCACGGCCCGTGCCCGGGCCCTGCGCACCCCCCGCAACGCGCCGGAAACCCGCTCCTGCCTACACTGACCTGACAGCCACCAGGAAGGGGCGGGACCATGACCGGTGCACGCGAGACGCCCGCGCTGGCGGGTGCCGCCGCGGCGGTCATCACCGTCTCCGACCGCCGTTCGGCCGGGCAGGCGGACGACACCGCGGGCCCCGCTGTCGCGGACGCCCTCCACGCCGCAGGCGCGGCGGTGGAGGCGTGGCTGGTGCCCGATGGGCGGGAATCGGTCGCCACCGCGATCGAACAGGCGCTGGCCTCCGGAGCCCGCCTGATCCTCACTGCGGGCGGCACGGGGGTGCATCCACGTGACGTGACCCCCGAGGCGACCCGGCCGTTCCTCGCCCGCGAGCTGCCGGGGATCCCCGAGCTGCTGCGCGCGACGGGTGCGCGCACGACGCGGACCGCCGCGCTCAGTCGTGGACTCGCGGGCGTGAGCGCCGGGCACGCCCCCGCGGTGATCGTGAACCTTCCCGGCTCCGAGGCCGGGGCTCGCGAGGGCATCGAGACCCTGCTGCCGCTCCTCGCTCACCTGCTCTCGCAGCTCGACGGCGGCGACCACTGATGGCGGTCGCGCTCGCGCGCATCTCGACGGAGACGTTGAGCCTGGACGCACACGTCGCCGCGGTCACGGGGCCCGGCCACGGCGCCATCGCCACCTTCATCGGACAGGTGCGCGACCACGACCCCAGCGTGGAGGGCGAGGTCACGCACCTCGAGTACTCCGCCCATCCCGACGCGGAAGCCGTCCTCGCCCGCCTCGCAGGTGAGAGCGCCGCTGACGACACCGCGGTCGCGGTCTCCCACCGCATCGGCCTCCTCGCCGTGGGCGAGGCGGCCATCGTCGCGGCCGTCGCGAGCGCGCATCGGGCCGATGCCTTCGACACCTGCCGGGCGCTTGTCGAGCGGGTCAAGGCCGAGCTGCCAGTGTGGAAGCGAGAGATCCTCGCGGACGGATCGCACACCTGGGTGGGCATCCAGTGAGCGACGCTCGACCCTCCGACGCGGCGATGGCAGGGGCCGCTCACCCCGGGCTCACCGACCGGTTCGGCCGGGAGCACCGCGACCTGCGGATCAGCCTCACCGACCGCTGCTCGCTCCGCTGCACGTACTGCATGCCGGCCGAGGGCGTGCCGTGGCTGAAGAGCGACACGATGCTCACCACCGACGAACTGGTGCGAGTGGCGCGCGTGGCCGTCGAGATGGGGATCGACGAGATCCGGCTCACGGGCGGTGAACCGTTGCTGCGGCCGGACGTCGTGGATGTGGTGGACCGGCTCGCCCACCTCGAGGGGCCCACTGGGCATCCCGAGATCTCCCTCACGACCAACGCGCTGCGGCTGCCGGCCCTCGCCGCTCCCCTGCGGGAGGCCGGACTCGCGCGCGTGAACATCTCCCTCGACACGCTGCGGCGCGACCGCTTCCGGGACCTCACTCGCCGCGACAGGCTGACCGACACTCTCGCCGGCATCGCGGCGGCGGACGCCGCAGGGCTGGCGCCCGTCAAGATCAATGCCGTCGCGATGCGAGGCGTGAACGACGACGAGATCGTGGACCTCACCCAGTTCTGCGTCGATCACGGGTACCAGATGCGGTTCATCGAGCAGATGCCGCTCGACGCGGGACACACGTGGGATCGTGCCGAGATGGTGACGGGCGAGGAGGTCCTCGCGGCGCTGTCCGCTCACTGGACGCTCACCGAGCGGGCCGGGCGCGGAGCGGCACCCGCTCAGGTGTGGGACATCGACGGTGGACCCGCCTCGGTGGGCGTGATCGCGTCCGTCACGCGGCCGTTCTGCGGCACGTGCGACCGGGTGCGGCTCACCGCGGACGGTCAGCTGCGCGCGTGCCTGTTCGCGCGCAAGGAATCGGACCTGCGCACTCTCATACGGGATGGCGCAGACGACGCGGCCGTCGCCGGCGCCATCGCAGCCTGCCTGCGGCTCAAGCAGCCGGGACACGACATCGCCGACCCCACGTTCCTGCAGCCTGATCGCCCCATGAGCGCGATCGGCGGCTAGATGAGGCGCGCATCGGCGGCGGTCGTGGCCGTGGCCGTCGCCGCCGGCATCGGTGCCTGCACCGCGACGGCTGAGCCGGATCCCACGCTGACGGTCTACGCGGCGGCGTCGCTCACCGACGTGTTCGCGCAGATCGAGGCGGACTTCGAGGACGCTCACCCCGACGTCGACGTGACGACCGTCTACGGAGGCTCGGCCGATCTCGCCGCGCAGATCGCGGAGGGCGCACCCGCTGACGTCTTCGCATCGGCGCATGCCGCGCCGATGGAGGCGATCGCAGGCGAGCTGGCCACCACCCCTGTCGCGTTCGCCACCAACACCCTGACCATCGCCGTGCCCTCGGGCAACCCTGCAGAGGTGACGAGCCTTGCCGACCTCGCAAGCGGCGGCGTCACCAGCGTCATCTGCGCGCCGCAGGCGCCGTGCGGAACGGTCACCGCCGCTCTGGCCGCGGCCCATGGCCTGGACCTGGCGCCCTCATCCATGGAGAGCTCCGTCACGGACGTGCTGGGCAAGGTCGCCTCGGGCCACGCCGATGCCGGGGTGGTCTACGCGACGGACATCGCGCGCGCCGACGGCGTCGAGGAGGTGACGATCGCGGGCGCCGGCGAGTCCGCCACCACCTATCCGATCGTGGCGCTCGAGACCGCGCAGGACCCCGACCTCGCGGCGGCATTCGTGTTGTACGTTGTGGGCGTGAAGGGCCAGGCAGTCTTGGCGAGCGCGGGGTTCGGTGCGCCGTGACGGGAGCCCTGCCTCGATGGATGATCCCCCTCGCCATCGTGTCGTCCACCATGGTGGCCCTGCCCCTGCTGGCCACGACTCTGCGGCTGGACTGGGCCCGACTCCCCGCACTCCTCACGGCGCCCGCGGCGCTGGACGCGCTCTCGCTCAGCCTCCGCACGGCCGCGATGTCCACGGTGCTGTGCATCCTGCTCGGCGTGCCGCTCGGCTACGCGCTCGCGACGTGGCGGTCTCGGTTCCGCCCCGCGGTGCGGGCGCTGGTGCTCGCGCCGCTGGTGCTTCCACCCGTCGTGGGAGGCCTTGCGCTGCTGTACGCCTTCGGACGGCGCGGCCTCATCGGTGGCCCCCTCGCGGACGCCGGACTGGATCTCGCGTTCTCGACGGCTGCGGTCGTGCTCGCCCAGACGTTCGTCGCGATGCCGTTCATGGTGCTGACCGTCGAGTCCGCAGTGTCGGCACGGTCGGGTCATCACGAGTCGCTCGCGGCGACGCTGGGAGCGGGGAGGTCAACGACGCTGTGGCGCGTCACCCTGCCTGCCCTGCGACCGGCGCTGGTCACGGGCACCGTGCTGACGTTCGCCAGGGCTCTCGGCGAGTTCGGCGCCACCCTCACGTTCGCGGGCAGCCTGCCAGGGGTGACGCGCACGCTGCCGCTCGAGATCTATCTGCGTCGCGAGACGGATGCCGATGCCGCGATCGCGCTCGCGATGCTGCTGGTCACCGTGGCGGTCGTCGTGGTCGCGGTGGCGTACCGGCCCGGCGTGCGGAGTGATCGGTGATGCTCACGGCCCGCGTGGTCGCACCCGCACGCGGCGTGGACGCCACGATCTCGGCGGAGGCGGGACGGACGCTCGCGCTCCTGGGCCCCAACGGGTCGGGAAAATCCACGCTGCTCGCCGCCATCGCGGGTCTCGTCAGGCCCGCGGCGGGGGCGGTCACCACGGGGACGCGCGTGCTGCACGACCTTGACGCCTCGCGTCCCGTGTGGCGGAGTCCCCGCGAGCGCCGGGTCGGACTCGTCACCCAGGGCGCGGACCTCTTCCCGACCATGACCGTGCTGGACAATGTCGCGTTCGGGCCCCGGTCGCAGGGCGCTCCGCGGGCCGATGCGCGCGAGCAGTCGGCCCGCTGGCTCGACAGCATGGGCCTCGGTGGGTTGGCCGACCGCAGGCCCGCCTCTCTCTCGGGCGGCCAGCACCGCCAGGTGGCGATCGCCCGCGCCCTGGCATCGGCGCCCGACGTGCTCGCCCTTGACGAGCCCTTCGCGGGGATCGATGTGGAAGCGGCCTCACAGCTGCGGACCTTCGTCGCGTCGTTCGCGAGCGACCTCACCGTGATCCTCACCACCCACGACCCGCTCGATGTCCACCTGCTCGCGCACGACGTCGCGGTCCTGGACCACGGCTCGGTGGTGGAACGCGGCACCGTCGCCGAGGTGCTCACCCGTCCACGCACGGGATTCGCGGCGCGCATGGCAGGGATGATGCTGCTCCATGGCACGGTGGGGCCGAGCGGCGAACTCGTGACGGACGACGGCATCCGCGTGGCCGCTCTCGCACCCCACCTGTCAGCGGGGCAGTCGGCCGTGGCGGCGCTCCGGCCACGGGCGGTGCGGCTCGCCGCGTCAGGCGGGATCCCCGACGTGATCCGCACTATCGAGCCGCGCGGCGATGTGGTGCGCGTCCATGGCGAACGCCTGGTGGCGGACATCGATCCGGCCTCGGCGGCCGGCCTGCTGCCGGGAGCGTCGATCGCGTTCGACGTCCCCCCTGTCGAGGTCTACGCGCCCTAGCCGGCGCGGGGGTTCAGGCGTGGCGTGGGATCAGCCGCCCGCGAAGGGCGGCAGGACGTCCACGGTGACGGCTGACGGAATCTCCGCGTCGTCCGCACGCCGGTGCCCACCGACGACGATGGCGCATTGCCGCAGCACCGGCGCGAACCCGGCGCCGTGCGCGTCGATCAGTTGCGCACGCACCTCCCCCACGGTCGTCGCAGCGACCTGGGTCTCGTCGACACCGGCGGCCTCGGCGGCGGCGGCGAAGAGTCGCACGGTCACCATCAGCCGGGCATCTCCTCGGTCCAGCGCCGCGCGAGCGCGGTCGCGGTCGCGGACGCCTGGGCGGTGGTCATGCCCCCACGACCGGCGGCGTACCCCACCAGGAACGTCGTGAGCGGCGCGGCTGGCCGGGTCACCGAGTGCGCGGCGTCCCGCGCGACGTCGAGCAGCAATTGGACATCGACATCGACGGGGTCGAGCTCGAGCTCCTCGGACAGCGCGGTCACCCACGCATCGAGCTGGCTGGTGGTCATCGCCACTCCTTTCGCAGTGCCTCCACATCATCCCAGGTGTCCGCGTCGCGCGCGGCGTCGCCCACGGGCACCTCGCGCATGGCGAGCGCCGACGTGAGCGTGCGCATCGAGGCGCCGTGGGGATCGCCCAGGGCCACGAGCGCTCGCGTCAGGGCATCGCGCCGGTACACGGCGAGCAACGGCTGGGCGCGAGCGTCCGAATCGATGGCCCACGCTCCGTCCCAGGCCGCGGCACCTGGCGCCGCAGCCGCGTCCAGCAGCGCGGGCACGGCCGCGCGGGCGTGCGGCATGTCGCATGCCAGGACCAGCACGTGGGACGACACACCTGCCAGAACGCCGAGCCCCGCCGCGATCGCGGCGACCGGGCCGCCACCAGGGGGGTCCTCGCGCGTGACCATGACCTCAGGGCGCCCAGGGGCAGAGGGCCCCACGACCACCACGGGCGCGCACACAGCAGCCGCGGCGAGCGCGTGCTCCAGCAGGGTCCCCTTGCCCACGCGCACGGAGGCCTTGTCGACTCCTCCGAGCCTGCGCGCACCGCCCCCAGTGAGGACGATCGCGGCGGTGGGGGTCACGGGCGTGTCCAGCCGCCCGACTTGCCGCCTTCCTTCGCGAGCAGCCGCACGTCGCGGATCGAGGTGGCCTTGTCGAGCCCCTTGACCATGTCGACCACGTTGAGCGCCGCGACCGAAGCGGCAGTGAACGCCTCCATCTCGACCCCGGTGCGGTCGGCCGTCGATACGGTCGCCACGATCCGCACGCCGTCGTCCTCGATCGTCAGGTCGACTGCCACGCCGTGGACGCCGATCACGTGCGCGAGCGGGAGGAGCTCAGGCGTCCGCTTGGCGGCCGCGATGCCGGCGACCCGCGCCACGGCCAGCACGTCGCCCTTGGGCACGGAGCCGTCCCGCAGCGCCGCCACCACCGGGGCTGCGCACGCGACGAAGGCCTCCGCCGTGGCTCGTCGCACGGTCGGCTCCTTCTGCGTCACGTCGACCATGCGGGCGTGCCCGCTGCCGTCCAGGTGCGTGAACTCGCTCATCTGCTCCACCTCACGAGGTTCACGGTATCCCCCGGTGCGACGCGCTCGGCACCGGCGGGAACGTCCGCAAGCGCCTCGGCCGCCGCGAGCCCGGCGATCAGGTGAGAGCCCGAACCGCCAGGCGTCGCCGGGACCACGGTGCCGGCAGCCGTGAAACGCACGGGCATGAACTGCCGCCGCCCCGGCGGCACGGACCATCCTTCGTCCACCACCGCGGCCTCGTGCGCACGGCTGTCCACGATCCCGCCGCCACCGCTGTCGCCGCCCAGCCGCCTGAGCATCGGCGCCACGATGGTCGCGAAGCTCACCAGCACGCTGACGGGGTTGCCTGGCAGGCACACCGTCGGGGTGCCGTTCACGAGGCCGAGCCCCTGCGGCTTGCCCGGCTGCATCGCGACCCGCACGAACTCCACTCCGCGGGCGGCGAGCGCCTCCTTCACGACGTCGTAGGCGCCCACGCTCACGCCGCCGGTGGTCACGATGAGGTCGGCATCCACGGCGGCGATCCGGGCGAGCAGCTCCTCGGGACGGTCGCTCACCTTCGCGATCACGACAGGGTCGGCACCGGCCTGGCGGAGCAGCCCCGCCAGGAGCACCGAGTTGGAGTCGTGGATCTGCCCAGGTGCGAGGTCCTCCCCCACATCCACGAGTTCGTCACCCGTCGCGATCACGGCGACGCGCGGAGCGCGCACCGCATCGACCGTCGCGACGCCGACGGCGGCGAGCGCCCCCGCCCTCACTGCGGTGAAGCACTGTCCGGCGTGGACGATCACATCACCCGGTCGAGCGTCCTCCCCCGCGCGACGGACGTGACGGCCTTCGCCGACGGACGCCGTCATCGTGACGTCGGTGACCCCACCGTCCGTCGACTCCACCGGGACCACCGCATCGGCCCCGTCCGGCATAGGCGCGCCCGTCATGATCCGCCACGCGTGCCCGGCGGGGACGACGCCGGGCGGCGCGCCTGCCGCCGTCTCGCCCGCGACGGGCAGCACCACCGGGGACGCGGGAGTCGCGCCCTGAACGTCCGCGGAGCGCACCGCGTAGCCGTCCATCGCCGAGTTGTCGAAGGGCGGGCTCGCGTCCCGCGCGGCGTGGTCGCGCGCGGCCGTCAGCCCGAGAGCACCCCCGAGGGCAAGCCGCTCAGCCGCGAGCGGCGCGACGAGTGCGAGGGCCCGAGCGACGTGCGCGTCAAGATCCCGCACTCGCAGCCTCTCGTCTGGGCGCCACCGGGGTCAGCGGAATCTCGCGCCAGCGACCGGTGCGCGCATCGACCATCGCAAGGATCCCCGCCAGCGACGTTCCTGCGCCGCTCGCCAACTTGAGAGCCTCCGTCGCCATCGCCGCGCCCACCTGACCGCACAGCGTGCCGAGCACCGCCCCGCCCTCGCAGGCGTCCAATGCCTCGGGTGGCTCCTCGGGGAACAGGTCGCGCATCCGCGCCCGGCCTGAGAACACCGTCACCTGGCCATGCCAGCCCTGCACCGCACCCCAGGCCACCGGGATTCCCAGCGCCTCCGCGGCGTCGGCCACCGCCAGGCGCGACGAGAAGGTGTCGGTGCTGTCGACGATGGCGTCGTGACCGGCGAGCAGGTCGGCGGCATTGCTCGCGTCGAGCCGGCGCACCACCGGCTGAAGGTCGAGTCCGGGGGCGAGCAGGCGGAGCGGCCGCACGGCCGCGTGCACCTTGGGCCGGCCCACATCGTCCGGGCCGAAGAGGATCTGGCGGTGCAGATTGGTGAGAGAGACGTGATCCGCGTCGATCAGCGTGAGGTGCCCCACGCCGGCGGCCGCCAGGTACTGCGCGACCGGGCAGCCCAGACCGCCGACGCCCACGATCGCGACCGAGGCGCCGGCGAGAGCACGCTGGCCCGCCTCTCCGAATCCCGAGAGGCCACGCTGCCGGGAGTACGGGTCAGGCGCTGAGCGCGTCATGGAAGCGGTCCGCGATGATCTCGAGCAGGAAGTGATGGGGCGCGAGCGGCTCCGTGACGAAGTCCGCGCCCGCCTCGTGAAGGCGGCGCTGGAACAGTCCGGGAGCGAGCAGGTACGAGGCGACAGCCACGACGCCATCCTCGCCGTTCTCGCGGGCCGACGCCACCGCATCGGCCACGGACGGCTTGGTGCCCGCCGCGAAGCCGATGCGCACGGGCCCGTCCCAGTGCTCCCGCAGCATCTCGGCCGCCCGCTCGGTGTCCGCCTGCGAGCGGGGATCGGACGACCCGGCCGCCGCGAGGACCACCGTCGCGTCGTGCGGCACGCCCTGGTCGTCGAGCCGTTCGCGCACGATCTCGAGCAGGCGCGGGTCCGGTCCGAGCGCGCCGACCGAGCGGATGTCCGTGCGACCCTCGACGGCCTCGGCGATGTCGACGTACACGTGATAGCCGCCGGCCAGCAGGATCGGCACCACGACCGCGGACACGCCGTCGCCCGGCTCGACGCCCTCGATCACGAGGTCGATCTTGGGATCCTGAACATCGACGTACGCCTCGCGCACCTCCACGCCCATGGAGTCCCGGACGGCATCGAGCAGGTCACGCACGGTCTGCTGCCCCTCGTCCGCGCGTGTGCCGTGGGCACATCCGATCAGAATTGCGCTCATCAGGCGCTCACCCCCAGTGCGTAGCCCCTCTTGACGACCGTGCGCACCAGCGAGCGGCTGCCCGCGTTCTCGCGCAGTCGATTGATCGCGGCCTCGACCGCGTGCGGCCCAGCCTGCGCTCCCGGCAGCAGCTCTCCGAGCTGCTCGCGCGTGAGCACGTTGCCTCCCGCCTTCGCGAGCGCGCGCAGGATCTCGAGTCCCGTCGGCGTGAGCGGAAGCACCTCCCCGTCGAGAACCGCAGCAGTCGCGCGCATCACCAGCGGCCCATCGGGTGTCGCGATGGCCTCGGTCGCTTCGCCATAGTGCTTGACGAGTTCGCGCACGAGCGCGCCGAGGCGCCACCGGTCAGGGAAGCAGGTGGGCAGTCCCGCGCCTTCGAGCGGCGCGGCGGTCACCGGCCCGACGCCTGCCAGCAGCAGGTCTCCCGAGTGGACGCGGCCGCTGATCGCGTCGAACAGTCCCGCCCGTCTCACGTCGGTCAGCCAGGCGTGGGAGCCTGGCGCGGATGTGAACAGCACCGCGTCGGCGTGCCCCGCCGCGGCGCCATCGATCCAGCGCTGGTGAGCCGCGGGGTCGAGAGGCGGTCCCCAGCCGTAGATGAGCAGTGACTGGACGTCCGCCCCGGCCTCCTCGAACGCCTCATCCAGCCCGTCCGATCCATTGCCGTGATGCTGGACCGCGATGCGAAGACCCGACACGCCCTCCGCGAGCAGGTAGTCCTGAAGCTCCGCCGCGGTCTCCGTCTCGGCGACCCAGTCCGCCTCGAGCCCGGCCGCCTGAATGGCGCCCCTGGCCTTGGGACCGCGGGCGATGAGCCGTGCGTCGCGCATGCAGTCGAGGAGGTCCTCCGCAAGGCCGGCAGCATCGGCGGCCTCGATCCAGCCACGGAATCCGATGCCGGTGGTCGCCACCACGATGTCGGGAGGCGCGGCGATGAGCGCGCGCGAGTCCGCGATGAGCTGCTCGTCGTCCAGATGCGAGATCGTGCTGAGCGCCGGGGCGTGGTGGACGGTCGCGCCACGGCGCTCCAGCGCCGATGCGAACTCGCGCTTGCGCCGGTCCGCGGTGATGACCATCGCGCACCCTGCGAGCGGCTCCCCCACGTGACTCACGGCTCCCCCGTTCACAGCTCTGGCGTCGCTGCCACGGCACTCGCCAAGAGTCCGGGCTGACTCACCTGTCCCACGACGATAATGGCTGGAGGTTTCACGTCCGTTTCGTCCGCACGACGAACGATATCTGCCATGACGCCGTGGGTGACCCGCTCGTGGACGGTGGTGCCGTTCTCGACGATTGCCACCGGAGTCTCGGGATCGCACCCCCCGGCGATGGCGGCGTCGACGATGCCAGGGAGCGCGGTCACCCCCATGAGGATCACGACAGTGGCGCCGGCCGCCATCGCCGCGATCGAGGCCGGATCGGCGCCGGCGTGACCCGTGGTGACCAGCACGGACGTGGAGACGCCGCGCTGCGTCACGGGGATTCCCGCGCGAGCGGGCACCGCGAAGGCCGAGGTGATCCCGGGCACCACCTCGACGTCCACCCCGGCCTTGATGCAGGCGTGGACCTCCTCACCCCCGCGGCCGAACAGGTACGGATCGCCGCCCTTGAGACGCACCACCGTCTTGCCTTCGAGTGCCCGGCCCACCAGCAGGCTGTTGATCTCGCGCTGTGGCACCGGGTGACGGTCAGGGGACTTGCCCACATTCACCACGTCGACGTCGTAGGGCACGGTGACCAGCAGCTCGGCGGTGCCGAGGCGGTCGGTGACCACGACGTCGGCCTCTGACAGCGCCTGCCGTCCACGCACGGTGATGAGGCCAGGGTCGCCGGGGCCGGAACCGACCAGGATGACCCGGCCGGAACCCGGCCGGCGGCGGCGCAGATCGACCTCGCCGCCGTCCAGATGCGCGGCGACGGCGTCGCGCACCGCGCGGATCCGCCCGGGGTCGGGAGCGCCGAGGGAGATCACTCCGACGCCGAGGTCGCCGTGCTTCGACATGGCCGCCTGGCGAGCCGTGCCCTTGGACGCGTCGGAGGCGTCGATGCACCAGATCTGGCGCTCGTGCGCCCATTGCGCGACGGCGTCGTTGAGGACCGGGTCGTCAGTCGCGGCGAGCACGAACCACGCGCCGTCGAGATCCTGGGGAGCGACGCCGCGCCGGTGCACGACGATGTCGCCGTGGCCCGCATGCCGCTCGATGTCGTCTGAGATGTGCGGGGCGACGACCGTGACGCGCGCGCCCTCGGCGACGAACCGCCGCACGCGCCGGGACGCGACGGAGCCACCGCCCACGATCAGGATCGGCTTGTCCTTGAGATCGAGTCCGAAGAGTGCGGTCACTCGTCACCTGCCAGGTCGATGTACACCTGGCCATTGTCGAGGGTGACGGGGTAGACGACCAAGTCCGCCGCGCGTCCGGGGCGCGGCGCCTTGTCCATCGTGGCCAGACACGTGCCGTCCACCAGGGAGAACACCTGCTTGTAGATCGGCGACGCGACGGTGGGCACTCCCCCGCGGTCGCCCGTGATGCCCCGCGACATCACGGCCGCACCGGAGAAGGGACACACGTTCTGCACGGCGTGGACGCTCCCGTCGGTGAGCCGGAAGATCGCCACCTGGCGGCCGTCCACGAGCGCGGCGACCCCGAGCTCCGGCGTGAGCCGGTCGTACTCGCAGATCGCGACGCGCGTGGTGGCGGAACTGCCCGACCGCCCGGCCGATGCGGTGGTCGGGTCGGTCACGGACGCGGCAGTCATGAGCGGACCTCCAGGGTTGCGGGGGCGATGAGGACGGCGCCGCCGTCGCGCTCGGAGTCCGTGGCGGGGCGGCGCTGGCCGCGCTCCTCCACGTACGCGAGAGACGGGTCGGGCTCGTCGGGCGCGTTGACGAAAGAGCTGAACTGACGCAGCCTCTCCGGGTCCTTGAGCACGGCCGCCCACTCGTCCTCGTAGGAGTCGATGTGGCGCGCCATGTGCGCGTCGAGGTCGTCGCAGATGCCGAGCGAATCGTTCACCACGACGTCCCGGATGGCGTCGAGGCCGCCCTCGTACTCCTCCTGCCAGGGAGCGGTGCGCTGCAGCCGGTCCGCGGTCCGGACGTACAGCATCAGGTAGCGGTCGATGATGCGGAACACCGCATCGTCGTCGACGTCCTCGACGAGCAGCTGCGCGTGCCGAGGGGTGAATCCGCCGTTGCCGCCGACGTAGATGTTCCAGCCGTTGTCCGTGGCGATCACCCCGACGTCCTTTCCACGCGCCTCGGCGCACTCGCGTGCACAGCCGGACACGCCCAGCTTGATCTTGTGCGGGCTGCGGAGTCCGCGGTACCGGAGCTCGAGGGCGATCGCGAGCCCCACTGAGTCCTGCACTCCGTACCGGCACCAGGTCGAGCCCACGCAGGATTTCACCGTGCGCAGGGACTTGCCGTAGGCGTGGCCGGATTCCATGCCCGCGTCGACCAGGCGCTTCCAGATGCTCGGCAGCTGCTCGAGGCGCGCGCCGAACAGGTCGATCCGCTGGCCGCCGGTGATCTTCGTGTAGAGCCCGTAGTCCTTGGCGATCTCGCCGAGCAGGATCAGGTGCTCGGGCAGGATCTCGCCGCCCGGCACGCGCGGGACCACCGAGTAGGTGCCGTCCTTCTGCATGTTCGCCATCACGCGGTCGTTGGTGTCCTGGAGCGCCGCCCGGTCCGCCGCGAGCACATGCTCGTTGTACAGCGTCGCGAGGATCGACCCGATCACCGGCTTGCAGAGGTCGCAGCCACGGCCGGTCCCGAACCGCTCGATGATCTCGGAGAAGGTGCGCAGACCGCTCACCTGGACGGCGCTGAAGAGCTGCGCCCGCGACATGTCGACGTGCTCGCACAAGGCGTTCGAGATCTCGATGCCGGACTTCTCGAGCTCGGCGCCGAC
The DNA here is from genome assembly GCF_030418295.1 of Demequina muriae. NCBI lineage: Bacteria > Bacillati > Actinomycetota > Actinomycetes > Micrococcales > Demequinaceae > Demequina > Demequina muriae. The sequence continues at coordinate 2,288,421 of NZ_JAUHQA010000001.1, read as the reverse complement.
GATCTTCTTCACGAGCGGCAGGCAGGAGCCGCACGACGTCCCCGCCTTGGTGCACGCCTTCACTCCGGCGATGTCGGTGCAGCCCTCGTCGGTCACGGCGCAGCGGATCGCGCCCGCGGTGACGTTGTTGCACGAGCACACGGACGCCTCGTCCGGCAGCTCCACATTGGGGCGCTCCACGGCGCCCTCCGGCAGCAGCCAGCCGCCGGGATCGCCCCCGAGCTCCGATCCCACCATCGGGCGAAGCGAGGCGTACGCCGACGCGTCGCCCACCAGGATGCCGCCCAGCAGCGTGCGTGCGTCGTCGGTCAGCACGAGCTTCTTGTAGACGCCCGCGACGGGATCGGCATAGACCAGCTCGAGCGCACCCGGGGTGGTGGCGAACGCGTCGCCGAACGACGCCACGTCGACGCCCAGCAGCTTGAGCTTCGCGGCCGTGTCCGCACCCGGGAAGGTGGAGTCGCCGCCGAGGAGCCGGTCGACCGCGATCTCCGCCATCGCGTTGCCCGGCGCGATGAGTCCGATGCACGCGCCCTGGATGCAGGCGACCTCGCCGATAGCGCTGACGGCCGGGTCATCGGTCAGGCAGGTGTCGTCGACCACGACGCCGCCACGCTCGCCCATCGCGAGTCCCGCGGTGCGCGCGAGCTCGTCGCGCGGTCGCACGCCGGTGGCGAAGATCACGACGTCGACCAGCTGCTCGCCGCCTCCCTCGAACACCAGCCGGCCCGCACGCCCCGCGCGGTCGGGCTTGATGGCCTGCGTCTTGGTCGAGCAGCGCACAGTGACGCCGAGCCGTTCGATGAGCCGCTGCAGCGCGTGACCGCCGCCCTCGTCCACCTGCAGGTTCATGAGCCGGTCCGAGAACTGCACCACGGTGCTGGTCGCCCCGAGCTCCTGGAGCGCTCCTGCGGCCTCCAGCCCCAGCAGCCCCCCGCCGATCACGGCGCCGCGCACCGGCCGCCCGAGCTCCTGCGCGCGGTGCTCGACGTACGTGCGCAGGGCGGCGACGTCGTCGATGGTGCGGTAGACGAACACTCCGGGCAGGTGGGCGCCTTCGGTGGGCGGCGTCCAGGCGTACGAGCCCGTCGCGAGCACCAGGTGGTCGTACGGGTGCTCGCGGCCGTGGCGGTCCGTCACCACCTTCGCGTCGCGGTCCACCGTGTCGACGCGCGCATCGCGCTCGAGCCGCACCAGGGGGTCGTCCCACAGCGCCCGATCGCCGAGTTCGAGGTCCTCGGGGTGGCGACCTGTGAAGTAGGTGGTGAGCGCGACCCGGTCGTACGGCGCCCTCGGCTCCTCGGCGAGCACCGTGACGGAGAACCGCCCGTCGGCGTCACGCGCGCGCAGCGCCTCCGTGAAGCGGTGCGCAACCATGCCGCCGCCCACGACGACGATCCTTTGCGTATCGGTCATGATCTTCCCTTCTCAGGCACCCGCGAGCGCGGGGGCCGACATCTCGTCGTCACGGCTCGGCGAGCCTGGGTTCTCGGCACCGCCGCTGGCCGCGATCAGCGCGGCCACCACGGATCGACAGTCACCGCATCCGGTGCCGGCGCGCGTGGCCTTGGCGACGTCCTCGACGCTGGCGCAGCCGTCGCCCAGCGCCGCAACGATGCGGCCCTTCGGGACGGAGTTGCACTGGCACACGGTGTGGTCGTCGTCCATGTCTTCGACCGCCGTGGCGGCCGGACGGGCGGCGCCCGCGAGCGGTCTGATGATGAGGTGCGCGGGGTCGGCAGGCACCGGCAGCATCCGGGTGTACATCGCGCTGAGCTCGGAGGCCGCCTGCTTGTCCCCCACCACCGTCGCGCCCACGAGCAGCCCGTGAGAGACCACCACCTCGACGAACCGGCCGATGGCAGGGTCGCTCATGCGCACGGCGCGCAGCTCGCGCTCCCCGTGCTCGAACTTGCCCGACAGGCCCATGGTGACCACGTCGAGTCCGGCGGCCTTGACCCGCACGACGTTCGTCGGGTCGAGCCCGCCATCGTCCACCGGCGCGGGTGCAGCATCGGCGCCCGCGACCTCCGCACTCGTCCACGAGTCGACCAGCCGCGTCGTCTGCTCCCATCCCTGCGCCACCAGCCCCGTGCCGCCTTCGGGCGGCTGGGCGCAGTCGCCGATCGCGAAGACCCGCGCATCGGCCGGCGAGGCGAGGTCGGCGCCCACGACGACCCCGCGCTCGCACGGCAGTCCCGCAGCGCGCCCGAGTGCCGTGTCGGGGATGGTGCCGGCGCACATGACGAGCATGTCGGTCAGCTTCTCGGTGCCGTCGGTGAGCCTCACTGCGCTCAACACGCCGCGACGGTCCAGGGCGTGTGCGACGGACGTCTCGGTGATCACCGTGACGCCGAGCTTGCGCAGTGACCCCGTGGTCACCTGTGCGGCGGCGTCGCCGAGCTGGCGCTCCATGAGCCTGCCGTGGTGGTGGACGAGCGTGACCGCCAGTCCCTGCGACGCGAGGCCGGTCGCCACCTCCAGGCCGAGCACGCCGGCACCGAGCACCACCGCTCGGCGCGCCTTCGGAATCCCCGCGACGATCCGGTGAGCGTCATCGAGGTCCTTCAGAACGCTCACGCCCGGCAGGAGCCCGCGGTCGTTGGCGATGCCCTGAATCCCCGGCACCCGGGCCTGTGAGCCGGTCGCGAGGACCAGGCGATCGTACGGGTGGCGCTCGCCCGTCGCGTCGACCACCTCGCGCGCGTCGCGGTCGACCGAGGAGGCCGCCACGCCGCGGAGCACCCGTACCCTGTCGGTCGGCGCACCCGGCAGCGCGAGGGAGCCGGCCTCCGTGCGACCGCTCACGACGCTCGACAGCAGCACGCGGTTGTAGGGCTCGTGGTGCTCCTTGCCGAGCACGGTGACCTCGGCGTGGGGGTCGCGTCGGACGAGCTCGTCGACGAATCGCGACCCCACCATTCCATGGCCGATCACCACCACCTTCATGGCGCGGTCACCTCCACAGGCACGCGGGCGGGAGCAATGGCGACGGCCGTGACCTTGAACTCGGGCATACCGCTGATCGGGTCCGTGGCGTCGTTCGTGAGGCGATTCGCACTGCCGGCGCCTGCCCAGTGGAAGGCCATGAAGACCGTGTCCGGGCGGACGGACTCGGTGAGGCGCACGGTCGCCGTGGCCGTGCCGCGTGCGGTCGTCAGCACCGCCTCCTCGCCTTCGGTCAGGCCGATGCGCTCCGCGAGCAGGGGGTGCACCTCCACGAAGGGCGCGGGCTGAGCGGCGTCGAGCTCGGGGACGCGACGGGTCTGGGCGCCCGACTGATAGTGCTGGAGCACGCGCCCCGTGACGAGGTACGTCGGCGCATCGGCGCGCACGTCGTCGTGAGGCGCGTGGTGGTCCACGGGAGTCATGCGTGCCCTGCCGTCCGGCGTGGGGAACCGCTCGAGGAACACTCGGGGCGTGCCCGGATGGGCCGCCGACGGGCACGGCCACTGGATCTGCTCGCCCGCATCGAGGCGGTCGTAGTCGATGCCCGAGTAGTCCGCGACGCCCCCGGCCGATGCGCGGGCCAGCTCCGCGAAGACGGTCCGCGGGTCGTCGGGAAAGCCCTCGCTCACGCCCAGGCGACGCGCGAGCTCGCCGAGGATCCACAGCTCGGAGCGAGCGCGACCAGGAGCGTCGACGGCCTTGCGGCGCCGCAGCACACGGCCCTCGAGGTTGGTCATGGTGCCGTCCTCCTCGGCCCACTGCGTGACCGGCAGGATGACGTCCGCCAGCAGCGCGGTCTCGGACGGCACCATGTCGCAGACGACGAGCAGGTCGAGCCTGGAGAGAGACGCGCGGACGGCATCGGCGTTCGGCGCAGAGACGACCACGTTGCTGCCGTGCACGAGCAGCGCCCGGGGTCCGCCCTCTCGCCCCAGCGACGCGAGCAGCTGCACGGCGGGCACGCCGGGGCCGGGGAGCGAGTCCGGTTCCACCCCCCACACGCCGGCCACATGGGCGCGGGCCGCGGGATCGGAGATCGATCGGTAGCCCGGCAGCTGATCCGACTTCTGGCCGTGCTCGCGCCCGCCCTGGCCGTTGCCCTGCCCCGTGACCGGCCCGAACCCGGACCCCTCGCGTCCCACGAGGCCCAGGACGAGGGACAGGTTGATCGCGGCGGTCACGCACGCGGTGCCCTGCGTCATCTGCTCGACCCCACGGCCGGTGAGCACGTAGGCGCCACGGCCCCCTTTCGAGGGTGAGGCCGCGGCCAGCAGGCGCGCGGTGCGTCGCAGCTCGTCTGCCGGGATGCCGCAGACGGTCTCCGCACGTTCGGGCCACCACGACGCCACCGACCGCCGTACGGCGTCGAACCCGTGGGTGCGCTCCTCGAGATAGTGCAGGTCAGCGAGCCCCTCGGCCAGCACCACGTGGGTGAGCGCGAGCAGCACCACCATGTCGGTCGCCGGCACGGGCGCCAGGTGGATGCCCTGGTCGTCGCTCGCCAGACGCGCCGTCACCGTCTCTCGCGGGTCCACCACCACCAGTCCGCCGCGCTCACGCGCTCCGGCCAAGTGCTGGACGAACGGAGGCATTGTGACGCCCATGTTCGACCCCAAGATGAGGACCGCATCGGCCCCGCCCAGATCCGCGAGAGGGAAGCCCAGGCCCCGATCCATGCCGAAGGCCCGGTTGGACGCCGCCGCCGCGGACGACATGCAGAACCGTCCGTTGTAGTCGATGTACGGAGAGCGCAGCACGGTGCGCGTGAACTTGCCGAGCGCGTAGGCCTTCTCGTTGGTGAGCCCTCCACCGCCGAAGACCGCGACCGTGTCGCGGCCGTGCGCCTCCTGCAGCGCCGTCAGGCGATCGGCCACCAGGTCGAGGGCCTCCGCCCATTCGGCCTCGCGGAATCCGCCGTCGGCCGTGCGGATCAGCGGCGTGGTCACGCGGTCCGAGGCGCGCAGCACCTCGGCGGACGTCCACCCCTTCTGGCACAGGCCTCCCCTGTTGGTGGGGAAGTCGCGGCCGTCGACCTCGACAGGCAGGCGGCCGTCGGGGGTCCGCGTGAGCGTCTGTGCGCACTGGAGCGCGCAGTAGGGGCAGTGGGTCGCGACGGCGTCGCCCGGCGCAGTGGCCCCGGGCGACGCCGACTCGGTGGGAGCTGACACGATCAGACGTTCGCCATCGGTGAGCCCTTGCGCAGGTAGAAGGCCCACGTCAGCGCCGCCATCACCAGGAACACGACCACGTAGATCTGCAGCGCGGGAACGATGGAGCCGTCGAAGGTCTCGCGGGACCACATGTAGACGAACGGGATCGCGAAGCCGCCGAAGGCGCCGATCGACGAGATGATGCCCACCGCTCCGGCACTCTGCCGCTTGAAGTCGAGCACCGACGCCTCCGAGCCATCGCCCAGGCGGTCACGCAGGCGGTTGAAGATCGACGGGATCATGCGGTACGTCGAGCCGTTGCCGATGCCGGTGAGGGCGAACAGTGCGATGAAGCTGGCGAAGAACATCCCCAGGCTCTTCTGCTGCACTCCCACGACCGCCGCATATCCCGCAGCCGCCATAGCGATGAAGGCGATGATCGTCACGATCGAGCCGCCGAACCGGTCTGCGAGCTTGCCACCGTACGGACGCGCCAGGGACCCCACCAACGCGCCGATGAAGCCCCAGGCGAGAGCGATGTCGGTGCGCTCGAAGACCACCGACAGGAGCGTCGGGAAGGCCGCGGAGTAGCCGATGAACGAGCCGAAGGTGCCGATGTAGAGGAACGACATCAGCCACGTGTGACCGTGACGCAGAGAGCGCGCCGTCGGCTTGGGATCCGCCTTCGCCTCGCGCAGGTTGTCCATGAACAGGAACGCCAGCACCGCGGCGGCGAGGGCGAGAGGGACGTACACCAGGCCCGCGGCGGCGAGGCCGACACCGCCGATTCCGATCACGAACGGCACCAGCTTCTGCGCCACGGCGACGCCGATGTTGCCGCCCGCGGCGTTGAGGCCCAGTGCCCAGCCCTTCTGCTTGTCCGGGTAGAAGAAGGTGATGTTCGCCATCGACGAGGCGAAGTTTCCGCCTCCGAAGCCTGCGGTGGCGGCGATCGCGACGAGCACGCCGAACGAGGTGTCCGGCCGGCCTACGACCCACGCGAGGCCCAGAGTGGGCACGAGCAGTAGCAGTGCGGAGACGACGGTCCAGTTGCGCCCGCCGAAGATCGGCACGGCGAACGTGTACGGGATGCGCAGGAAGGCGCCCACTCCGGAGGCGACCGCCAGCAGCGTCAGTCCTTGGCTCGCCGTGAGCGCCCACCCGTTCGACCCGGCGGCCACCAGCGCGCCCGACTCGTCGAACGTGCCGTACATCTTCACCACGACGATCGACCACAGCAGCCACACTGAGAAGCCGATGTGCTCCGCCACGATCGAGAAGATCAGGTTGCGGAAGGCGATGGCCTTGCCCTTGGCCTCCCAGAACGTCTCGTCCTCCGGCGTCCAGTGCTCGATCCATCGGCCACGGCCGACCACGCCTGGCTCGACCTCTGCCGTGCCGGTCTTGTCTTGAATCGTCATGAACCCTCCCCAGGGTGCGATGCTGCGAGTGACGTCCGCGCCAGGCAATCGGCGGGGCGCTGACACAGCGCTCCATCGGACACGTCTCACGCTAGGGAGGGGATGTTTCTATCGGCTCCACGCCATGTGAAAGGGGCGAGAACTCTTGCTCACCTCACAGGGGTGGCCGCTGTGAGGTGAATTCTCGCGGGCTTCATGCGCCCTGGCAGTCGATGAGTGCCGAAAGTCGCGTGAAACCGGCACTCAATGACTGCTGGCGCGCAGAGTCAGCGCTCCTTCGCCGCCCACGCGCGCGCCTTAGCAGTGCATGAGCGCACGTTTCCGGGCGAAACGTCCGCTGGTGCACTGCTAGCGAGTGGGGCCGGGAGACCGCTGCGCCGTGGTGGGACATGAGTGCAGGATGGGGCCTGGATCTCGCACTCATGTCCCGCTGAGGCGCAGGGTCAGGGGTGAGCAGTCTCCGAGTTGGCCCACGCGCGCACGGCGTCGAGCACGTGCTCGATCTCGACGTGGCCGTGCTGATGCGACACGAACCAAGTCTCGAAGGCGCTCGGCGGCAGGTGCACGCCCGATTCGTGGAGCGCGTGGAACAGCCGACCGAAGGCCGCCGTGTCCTGCGCGGCCGCCTGCTCGAAGGTCACCGGAGCCTGCGCCAGGCCCAGGAACACCGAGAACAGCGTGCCCGCCCGGCCCACCGCGTGACGGACGCCCGCCTCGGTGAGAATGTCACTGACACCGGTGGCCAGCGCATCGGCCGTTCGCGACAGCCCCGCGTACACGTCGTCGGTGAGCAGGCGCATGGTCGCGAGCCCGGCGGCGACGGCCACGGGGTTCCCGGACAGCGTGCCCGCCTGGTACACGGGACCGAGCGGCGCGAGCTGCTCCATGAGGTCGGCCCGTCCGCCCAACGCCGCGACGGGCATGCCGCCGCCGATGACCTTGCCGAAGGTCACGAGGTCGGGCTGCCACGGATCGACTCCCGTCGCGAGATCGGCATCACGCTCGATCCCCCAGTAGCCTGCGGGGCCGGCGCGGAAGCCCGTCAGCACCTCGTCGACGACGAAGACGGCGCCCTCGTTGCGGCACAGGGTCGCGATGAGCCGGTTGAAGCCCAGTGGCGGGGTGACGGTGCCCATGTTCGCCGGAGCGGCCTCGGTGATGACGGCCGCGATGCGTGGACCGTGCTCGGCGAAGGCATCGGTCAGGGCGTTCTCATCCCCATAGGGCAGCACGATCGTGTCCGCGGCGGTCCCCCGGGTGACGCCGGCGCTGTCCGGGACGCCCGCCGTCGCGAGGCCCGAACCCGCAGCCACCAGCAGGGAGTCCGAGTGACCGTGATAGAGGCCCGCGAACTTCACGATCACGTCGCGTCCGGTGGCGCCGCGCGCGAGCCGGATCGCCGTCATGGTCGCTTCGGTGCCGGTCGACACCAGTCGGACGCGCTCGGCCGGGGCGTAGCGGGCGCGGATCTCCTCGGCCAGCTCGACCTCCCGCACGGTGGTCGCGCCGAACGACAGCCCCCGTGCTGCGGCCTCCTGGACTGCCTGCACCACGGTGGGGTGGGCATGCCCCAAGATGGCTGGCCCCCACGAGCCGACCATGTCGACGTACTCGCGGCCGTTCGCGTCGGTCACCCATGCCCCGCGCGCGGAGGCGATCGGCACCGGCTCTCCCCCGACGCCGTTCCAGGCGCGGACCGGGGAGTTGACGCCGCCGGGCAGGATCGCGGCGGCCCGCTGAGCAAAGGTGGTCACGTGTGCCTCCTCGGAGGGCGCTATCGGTTCGGCGTGGTCACTGGTGGCGCAGCCACTCGGCGAGTTCGATCGCCGCATAGGTCAGGATGATGTCGCCGCCGGCGCGGGCGATCGACGTGACCGCCTCGAGATGGGCGGCGCGCCGGTCGATCCAGCCGCGCTCCGCAGCTGCCTCGATCTGCGAATACTCCCCGGACACGTGGTACGCGGCGACGGGGACGGCCGATGCGGCAGCCACCTCGGCGAGCACGTCCAGATACGGAAGAGCGGGCTTGACCATCAGCATGTCGGCGCCCTCTGCTTCATCGAGAGCGGCTTCGAGAATGCCCTCACGGCCGTTCGCCGGGTCGAGCTGATACGCGCGGCGGTCGCCCTGCAGGTCGCTCTCCACGGCGTCGCGGAACGGGCCATAGGCCGCGGAGGCGTACTTCGCTGCATACGCGAGCACGCTCGTGGACGCGTGGCCGGCGCCATCGAGAGCGTCGCGCACCGCCGCGACTTGGCCGTCCATCATGCCGCTCAGCCCCAGTACATGGGCGCCCGCCTCGGCCTGCGCGAGCGCCATCGAGGCGTAGATCTCGAGTGTCGCGTCGTTGTCGACCGACCCGTCGCTGGCGAGCACGCCGCAGTGGCCGTGGTCCGTGAACTCGTCCAGGCACAGGTCCGCCATCACGACGACGTCATCCCCTGCGGCGTCGACGGACGCCGCGATCGCGCGGTTGAGGATGCCGTCAGTCGCGCACGCCTGGGACCCCATGGCATCGCGAGTGGACGGGATGGCGAACAGCATCACGCCGCCGAGGCCCGCATCGGCCGCCCGGCGCACCTGAGCGCCGATGCCGGAGAGCGGGTGCTGAGACACGCCCGGCATGGAGTCGATCGGGCGAGCCTCGTCGGCCCCCTCGCGCACGAAGAGCGGCAGCACCAGCTGAGCGGGGTCGACGCGGGTCTCCCGCACCAGCCGGCGCATGGCGGGCGTGGTGCGCAGACGGCGAGGACGGCGGACGGGCCGGGGAACGCTCATCGCGCGCCGTCGTCCTCCGCAGGAGCGTCGTCGACATCCTGCTCATCGTCGGCCTCGTCATGCTCGGTGACGGTGTCCTCAGTGGCGTCGGTCTCGGTGGCCACGGACTCTGTGACCTGCTCCTCGGAGACGTCGGAGTCGCTGTGGTCCTCGTCGTGGCCGGACCTCTCGGCGCCGTCCTGCTCGACCTCGGAGTCGCTGTCGCCGTCGACCGCTTCGCTGGCGTCCTCGTCGTCGTACGCCTCCGCGACGTCGGGGTCCAGCGCCTCGAGCAGGCCCGCCACGATGCCGTCGTACGACGGCGCGGTGGCGACGGCGCTCACGGTCAGCCCAGCGGCACGCGCCGAGGCTGCCGTCATGTCGCCGATCGCGACCACCATCGTGTGCTCCGGCAGATGCGGCACGCTCGCGGCGAAGCGCTCGGCCACGGAGCCCGACGTCAGCAGCACGGCGTCGAACTCCCCCGCCTCGAGCTCCTCGCGGGTCGCACGGCCCACGCCGGGACCGTCGATGGTGCGGTACGCCTCGACGCCGTGCACCTGCCAGCCCTTGCGCTCCAGGCCACGCGGCAGCACGGGCGCCGCCAGGTTCCCCAGGGGAGCGAGCACACGGCCGGGGCCGTCGGGAAACTCCTCGACGATGCCACGAGCGTTCTGACGGCCAGACGGCACCAGTGTCACGTCGAGGCCGAGGCTCTCGCACACCGCCCGGGTCGCCTCGCCGACGGTGGCGACCTTGGCGTCGGGCAGCGGGGCGGCCAGCGACATGCCCCGCGCGGATGCGATGCGCTCCATCGCGCGCAGCGCATTGCGGCTCGTCACCGCAAGCCAGTCGTAGTCGCCGGAGCACCATGCCAGCGTCGCCTCTTCGAGGGCGTCCTGATCCTCGGCGGGGGCGATCGCGATGAACTCCGCCTCCTCGACGATGGCGCCGGCCTGCGCGAGTCGTTGCGCCAGGTGGCGACGTTGCGCCGTCACCGGCACCAGCAGACGCCGTCCTCGCAGAGCAGTGAGATCCATGTCAGTTCCTCCCCATCAGGCGGGCGGCTCCGCGCCCCAGCAGCGTCCACCCCGTGCTGCGTCCCAGCGACGCGGCTTCGCTGGCCGGTCCTCGCGCAGACTCGTTGAGGGCGAGAGTACCGGCCACGTCCACGACGCGTGCCCTGAGCGACAGCTGCCCGTTCTCGACCGTCGCGTACGCGCCGATGGGCGCGGAGCACCCCGCATCGAGCACACCGAGCAGCGACCTCTCGGCGGTGACGGCGGCGCGCGTGGCGGCGTCGTCGAGCGAGCGCACGATGTCCGCCCACGCCGCATCGGCCCCCGGCAGAATCTCGATCGCGAGCGCACCCTGACCCGGGGCCGGCATCATGTCCTCGGGGTCGATCAGTTCAGTGGCCTCATCCAGACGGCCCAGTCGCGCCAGACCCGCCGCGGCCAGCACCACGCCGTCGAGGTCGTCGCCCACGCGGCCCAGCCTGGTATCCACGTTTCCGCGCAGCGGTTCGACTCGAAGATCAGGCCGCACCGCGAGCAGCTGAGCACCGCGTCGCGGGGACCCGGTGCCGATCGCCGCGCCCTCCGGGAGGTCGCGCAGGCCCGGTCCCGTGGTGCACAGCGCGTCCCGCACGTCTTCACGGGCGGAGACCGCGGCGAGTTCGAGCTCCGGGTGGAGCTGCGTGGGCATGTCCTTGAGGGAATGCACGGCGAGGTCGCACGTGCCGTCGAGGAGGCCCTCGCGCAGCGCGGCGACGAACACCCCCACCTCCGACAGCCCGACGAGAGAGCCGCGTGAGATGTCGCCGTGGGTGGTGATCTCGACCAGTTCGACCTCGAGGTCGACGCCCGTCTCCCGTGCACGCTCCATGAGCGCATCGGCCACCATGCCCGACTGGGTGCGGGCGAGCAGAGACGCGCGCGTGCCGAGTCGAAGCTTCATGTCCCCCACTTTTCCATAGTCACGCGGTGGGCCGCCGCCACTGGACCGGCCCGCGGTACCCGGGGCCGACGATGACGATGATCAGGGCGGCGGCCGCGAGCACGAGCGCGACCCACGCCGGAGCCCGATATCCGAATCCCCACGCGATGACCAGGGCGCCGAGACCGGTGCCCACGGCGGTCGCCGCATTGAGTGCGGCGTGTGCGAGCGCCGAGCCGAGCGAAGGCGAGCCCTGCAGCACGTCCATCAGGTGGACCTGGGACGACTGCGAGAACACCTGGACGGAGGCTCCGAGCGCGACGAGCAGCACGACTGTCGCGACGGGGATGTCGCCGAACAGTCCGATCCCCAGCAGCGCGCACGCGACGCCCACCAGTCCCAGGCGTCCGGCACCCACGTGCGACCGGTCAGTGAGCTGTCCGCCCAGCCACGCGCCGAGCGTCATGGCGCCACCCCACGCCACGAGAATCCACGTGACCTGGCTCGGCGCGAACCCGTTGGTGATCTCGAGCAGCGGAACGATGTACGAGAACACCGCGCCGAGGCCCGCGAAGCCGACGGTGATGGCGACGATCGCGGTCCACAGCGGCCGGCCGCGCAGCGCGCGCAGCTCGGATCGTGGCGAGGCGGCAGGGTCGCCAGGAAGGTCGGGGGTGAACAGCCACACGCCCACCAGGCCGATCGCCGCGATGATCGCCACCACGACGTAGGCCATGCGCCACGAGGCGACATTCGACAGCCATTGCATGAGCGGTACGCCGACCACGAGGGACGTGGTGAGCCCCAGCATGATGATCGAGACGGCCTTGCCGCGCCGTTCGCGACCCAGGACGCTCATCGCGACGAAGGATGCGACGCCGAGCAGCGCGCCGTGCGGGAGCCCCGCGACGAAACGCACGGCCAGCAGGATCTCGACGGTCGGGGCGATCACGGTGGCGACGGTGGTCAGCAGGAACAGCGCCGCCATCACCACGAGCAGCGGCCTCCGTCGCACGCGGCCCAGGCCGACCATGATCAGCGGCGCTCCGACCACCACTCCCACGGAGTACGCGACCATGGTGAATCCGAGCACATCGATGGTGGTGCCGAGGTCGGCGATCTGGTCCTGCACCACGCTCGCAGCGCCGTTCTGGGTGAGACCGATGCCGAAGCCGATGACGGCGAACGCGGCGAGCACATGCCAGGGGCGAGGCTCGAGGGCGGTGCGCGGCACCTTCCAGCGCGGCTGCCCGGCGTCGAGCGTCGAGGGCAGGTCCGTCATGAGGATCCGGCGAGTGCTGCGGCGGGGCGCGTCATCGCTGCCGGGCCCTGGCGGCGAGGATCGCCACGAGCGCGCCGCCCGCGGCGACCACTCCCAGGAGCGGGAGGACCCACGCCGGGATGTCCTCGGGCGCGCCCGAGTCAGGGTCGGCAGGCGCGGTCGGGGACGGTGTGGCCTCGGGAGTCGAGGACGTCGCCACCTCCTCGCCGATGGGCTCATCGTCTGCGGGTGTGGGGCTCTCCACCGGCGTCTCGGTCTCGACTGGGCCGGCGTACGTGAAGGCGAGCACTCCTTCGATCGGGTGCCCGTCCTCGGCGACGATGCGCCAGCGCAGCTCCGCGTCGCCCGCGGCGACCTCGTCCTCGACGGTCCCCGTGACGGCATTCGCCGACGGGAACTGGGGCACCAGCTCGTGCTCGGTGCCCGCAGCATCGACGAGGGTGAGCTCGGCGCCGATCTCGAGCAGGTCGCCCGTGAACTCGAGCCGCACCTCGGACAGCTGGTCGACCGTCGATCCCTGCTCCGGAGTCGTGGCTCGCAGCTCGGTGTGCGCAGACGCGGGCGAGCCCCACGTGAGGACGAGCACTGCGGCTGCGGCGAGAACGAGCAACGGACGAGCGAGGGCGCGGACATCGATGGGCATAGCTCCCAGTGTCCCACTCCCGCCGCATGCGATTCCCCCAGCGCCGTCATCCCGCCGACACTCAATGTTCACGGGACATTCGGAGCGCTCAGGCTCGCCGCGGTGCACCCTGACGGCGACAATGGTGGCGTGAAAGTCGCACTGGTCGCCGAGTCGTTCCTGCCGCATGCGAACGGCGTGACGCACTCGCTCCTGCGCGTCATCGAGCACCTGACGGCGCGCGGGGATGAAGCGCTCGTCATCGCCCCCGAGGCGAAGGGCTCGGCGGGACCGATCCGCTACGGCTCCGCGACCGTGAAGCGACTGCCGTCGATGGGCTGGCCGGGCTACGACGATGTGAGGGTGTCGCTGTCAGGGTCGGCGCGCATCGGCCGCATGCTCGACGACTTCGAGCCGGACGTGGTGCACCTCGCATCCCCGTTCATGCTCGGCTGGTCCGCGATTCGCGCAGCGAATGAGCTGGACCTTCCCACCGTCGCCATCTATCAGACCGAGGTCCCCAGCTACGCGGGAAGCTACAACGCCGCGTGGGGCGAGCCTCTCCTGTGGAACCGAGTCCTCAACATCCACGCGCGGGCCGACCTCACACTGGCGCCATCCACGTACGCGATGCGCCAGCTCGAGCAGCTGGGCGTCCCGCGACTGCGACTGTGGCCGCGCGGAGTCGACACCGCGCGGTTCCGGCCCGACCGCCAGGATGCTGACCTTCGCGCGCGCTGGGCGCCGAACGGCGAGGTGATCGTGGGATACGCGGGCCGGCTCGCGGCCGAGAAGCGCGTCGAAGATCTCGCCCGGCTCACCGACGTCGAGGGCATTCGCGTGGTGATCATCGGCGACGGCCCCTCGCGATCCCGTCTCGAGACGCTGATGCCCGACGCGGTCTTCACCGGCTTCCTCGCGGGCGACGAGTTGGCGCGCGCGCTCGCGAGCCTGGACGTGTTCGTGCATTGCGGAGAGCTCGAGACCTTCTGTCAGACCATTCAGGAGGCGCACGCCTCGGGCGTCCCCGTGGTCGCACCACGCCGCGGCGGACCCATCGATCTTGTCGACACGGACCACACGGGCTACCTCTACACCCCCGGCCGGCTCGACCTGATGGTCGCGGGGGTGCGCACGCTCGTCTCCGACACCGAACGCCGCGAACGCTTCTCCGCGAACGCCAGAGTGTCCGTGGAGGACCGCACCTGGCCGCGCGTGTGCGACACCCTCATCGGCTACTACGAAGAGGCGATCCGCTCCCACGACGCGACGCCGGTGCGCCCGTGGGACATCCTCGAGCACGACGTGGTCGAGCCATGAGGATCGCGCACATCGCGAACTTCTATGGCCCCACCTCGGGAGGCCTCCGCACCGCGATGCACGAGCTGGGACGCGGCTACCGCGAGCGCGGCCACGAGTTCCTCATGGTGGTGCCGGGCCCGCACGATGCGGACGAGGAGACCGAGTACGGGCGGCGGGTCTCGGTCGCGAGCCCAGTGCTGCCTCTCTCCGGCGGCTACCGGGTGATCTCGCGCGTGGCGCAGGTCCGCGAGATCCTCACCGGATTCTCGCCGGACGTGCTCGAGGTGTCCGATCGCACCACCCTGCGCGGCCTTGGCACCTGGGCGGCCCGCCGCGGCGTCCCGAGCGCCTTCTTCGCTCACGAGCGTGCTGACGGTGCGCTGGCGTCGCACCTGCCGGGGTGGCTCGGAGGCGTCCTCCCCCTCGGTCGCATCGCTGATGCCCACAACAGGGGCACCTCGCGTCGATTCGCGACGATCGTCTGCACCACGGACTACGCCGCCGAGGAGTTCGCCCGCATCGGTCGGGAGATCGCTCATGTCCCGCTGGGGGTCGACCTCGACCGGTTTCACCCCTCGCATCACGACGCCGCGCTCCGCGCCGAGGTGGCCGAGCCGGGCGAGGCGCTGCTGCTGATGGCGTCGCGACTGTCCGCCGAGAAGAGGCCCGACCTCGCCGTCGGCGCAGTCCGCGTCCTCACGGAACGGGGGCGACGGGTACGGCTGCTGAGCGCCGGCACTGGCGCGATCGAGTCCGCGGTCCGCGCCGACGCCGCCGGGCTGCCCGTGGACTTCCTCGGGTTCGTCAAGGGCCGGTCGCGTTTCGCCCGCCTGCTCGCGACCGCCGATGCGGTGATCGCGCCGGGCCCCATCGAGACGTTCGGCCTCGCAGCGCTCGAGGCCCTCGCCTCCGGCACCCCCGCCGTGGTGAACGCCGCATCGGCGCTCCCCGAGGTCGTCGGCTATGGCGGCGAACCGGCGGAGGGCACCCCTGAGGCGTTTGCGGATGCGATCGAGCGAGTGCTCGACCGCGACGAGCCCACGCGCCGCGCCGCAGCCCGCGCACGAGCAGAGACCATGCCCTGGTCCGCCACCGTCGAGTTGATGCTCGCGCTTCATACCCGCGCACTCGGCGCCGACCTTGACCCGCACACCGGTGCGGCGGGGCGGCGCCGTGCCCGGGAGAGAGCCCGCTCCGGGCACTGACGGACGGAGGACCCCCGTGCCCGTACCTGTGGTCGTCGCGATCGGGGACTCCATCACCCTGGGGGTGGGCGACGGCGTCCAGGATGCGCGGGGCGACGTGGGATGGGCGGCGCACACGGCCCGCGCCCTCGGCGCGGCGACCTACCTGAACCTCGCGGCGAACGGCACCAGGGTGCGCGACCTCCACGGAGCGCAGCTCGATGCGGCCATCGCGGCGCGGCCCGATGTGGTGCTGGTCACCGCGGGCGGAAACGACGTGCTCCGCGGAGACTTCGACCCGATCGCCGTCGAGCTCACGCTCAGAGCGGCGTGGGAGCGGCTGTCAGGTCCGGGCTGCGTGGTGGTCACGGTGACGATCGACCGGATCGGATTGTTCGACCTGCTCCCGGCCGCGGTGGGCGCCGTCATGGCGAGGCGGGTCCACGCGCTCAACGGGGCGATTCGTGGGGCTGCTGAGGCGACAGGAACCCTCGTCATCGACGGAGCGACGGTGTTTCGCCAGGCCGGCCGGTCGGCATGGCACATCGATCGCATCCACCCCTCGCCGCTGGGGCACCGCGCCATCGCCGCCGCCGCTCTGGAACGCGTGGCACCGTGGTGGGCGGCAGTCGCGCCCATCGACTCCCCACCCGTGCCTCCGCGTACGACGGAGCGGGCCTGGTGGCTGATGCGGAAGGGAGCACCGTGGGCGGCACGCCGCAGCCGCGATCTCATTCCGCAGGTGGCTCAAGCCGTCGCGCACGAGATGCTCGAGGAGAGACGGTCGCGGCTGCGCGGTGCGGCGCGCGCCTGAGGGCGCGAGCCGCACCAGCGAGCGAGAACTAGACGAGCCAGCGGTTCTTCTGCACGATCGACAGCTTGCGCCACCAGTTGCCCAGGCCCACGGCCTGCCAGGTGCGCTCGAGCAGCACGATCGCGATGATCGCGAGGATCTGCAGGATGTGGTCGTCCATGAACGGGTTGTTGGCGTTGCCGCCAGCGTTCGGCCACGCGTGCGACACGTACATCATGGCGAGCAGCAGCGATCCTGCGACCGCAGCGATGCGGGTGCCGATGCCCAGGATGAGCGCGAGGCCCACGCCGGCGAGACCGATCATGAAGCCCCAGTCCGTCCAGCGCTGGTCGGCGAGACCGATGAAGAAGTCGGCGAACGGGCCGGACGATGAGGCCAGGTAGCCCTCCGTCACGGCGCCGCCTTCGAGCCATGCGCGCTCGCACATGACTTGGATCGAGCCGTCGTCCTGACGACACGTCGAGAATCCCAGACCGAACAGCTTGTCCAGGAATGCCCACAGGAAGATCCAGCCGATCGCGATGCGGGTGAGGCTGAGGAAGATCCAGCCCGTACGCGACCCCACTTGTCCGGTCGCGTGTTCGTCGTTGTGCTCCATTGCAGCCATGACAGTGCTCCTCGGGGTCAGAGTAGGTCGTACGCTCCTGACCGTAGCGAACACGGACCCAGAAAGTGCGGTGGGATCGCACGGAACGACAGGGTGTCGTCGCGCCTTGGCCGGGTTCTGCGGCCCCTGGGGGACCAACGTCCCGGGAGTACAGTCGTCGCCATGAGCCGAGCGCCCTCCTTCGTGACCTTTCCCGCTGCCGACTCCGACTGGACGACCTTCGTCGAGAACTACGTGTCAGAGCGCCTCAACACGGCCCGCGCCCGTCTGGGGACGCTCACGGCCGGTGACGCCGATGGAGCGCCGACCGCCGAGGAGGCGCTGACGGCGTGGAACGACGCCGACATCGCGCTCACCCACGCGCACCAGCTCATGGAGAGCATCTCGGAGGTCCATCCGGATCGGGAGGTGCGCGTGCGATGCACCGACCTGCAGCAGCGCACGCAGCGGTTCCGCACGGCACGCGACGGCGACCCTGCGCTGTACTCCGCCATGTCCGGTGCCCTCAGCGGTGCCGCTCTCGAGGGCGATGACGCCTATGCGCGGGACCTCATCCTGGCGGACTTCAGGCTCGCCGGCGCACACCTCGGTGCCGATCAGCGCGACCGGCTCGCGCAGCTCGACGACGCGCTCTCGTCGGCCGCCACCGAGTTCTCCGAGAACATTCGGGAGGACACCCGGAGCATCCGTGTCGCCCCGTCCTCGCTCGCGGGCCTTCCCGACGACTACGTCGCGGCGCACCCGGCAGGCGAGGACGGCCTGATCGAGATCACGACGGACTACCCCGACCTGGGCCCGTTCCTCGACATGTCGACCGATGCGGACGCACGTGAGGCGCTCATGCGAGCCGACTACCAGCGCGCGTACCCCGTGAATGACGAGGTGCTGAGCCGCCTGCTGCGCCTGCGAGACGAGAAGGCGCGGCTGCTCGGGTTCGGCGGTTGGGCCGACTACGCGACCGCTCGCATGATGATGACGGACGGAGCGGGCATCGACGCGTTCCTCACGGGCGTGGAGGCCGCCGCGAGGCCGGCAGGCGAGGCCGATGCGGCGATGCTGCTGGAGCGCAAGCGTCGCGACGTGCCCGACGCCACTTCGCTGCTCGTGTCCGACTCTCGCTTCTACATCGAGACTCTCAAGGCCGAGCGATTCGGCGTCGACGCCCGCGAGGTGCGCCGCTACCTCGACTATCAGCGGGTGCGCGACGGGATCCTGGCGCTCACGGCCGAGCTGTTCGGCGTGAGCTTCTCCCCGGTGTTCGACGCTCCCTCGTGGCACGACGATGTCCAGGCCTTCGATGTGGTCGATGCCGGCGACACGATCGGCCGCATCTACCTCGACATGCATCCGCGCCCGGGGAAGTACGGCCACATGGCCTGCTTCCCTCTCGTCACCGGGATCGGCGGCCAGCACCTCCCCGAGGCTGCGCTGGTGTGCAACTTCCCGCGCGGTCGGATGACGTTCGATGACCTCGAGACGTACCTGCACGAGTTCGGTCACCTGCTGCACGTCGTCTTCTCCGGTGGCGTGCGGCACTCGCGGCTCGCCGGACTGTCGGAGCAGGGCGAGTGGGACTTCGTGGAGGCGCCGTCGCAGCTGCTCGAGGAGTGGGCCTGGACTCATGAGGTGCTGGCACGCTTCGCGATCGACGATGACGGCGAGCCGATTCCCGCGACGCTGGTGGAGGCGCTACGAGCGAGCCGTGACCTCGGGGCGGGCCTGACGACCTGTCGCCAGCTCGTGTACGCGCAGCTGTCGTACCGACTCCACCGCGACGTCCCCGAGGACCTCGCGAGCGCATCGGCCGCCATCGAGCGCGAGCTGGACGTGCGCACCCCGCTCGAGGGGACGCACCAGTACGCGTCCTTCGGTCACCTCACCACGTATTCCGCCTGCTACTACACGTATCAGTGGAGCCTGTCCATCGCCAAGGATCTCTTCACCGGGTTCGATCCGGAGCACCTCCTGGACCAGACCCGGTCGCGACGCTACCGGGACGCCGTGCTGGCGCCAGGCGGCTCACGCCCTGCGGCGCGCCTCATCGAGGACTTCCTGGGCCGCCCGTTCAGCACGCGGGCCTATGAGGAGTGGCTCGCGAGCCTCGCGACCTCGTAGCGGCGAGCGCTAGAGCGGCCGCGTGAGCTGCGCGTCGATGTGCGCCTTGACGAGATCGCCCATCGGCGTGGGCCTGGCGCCCATGAGCCACTGCACCTGCAGCCCGTCCATCAGCGCGACCAGCTGAGAGGCGGCCGCCGAGGGGTCGATGCCGGGCCGCAGCGCGCCTTCGTCGCGGGCCACCTCATAGGCCGAGGTCACTCGGGCAAGCAGGGTGGCGTAGCGGCGCGCGAAGTACTCGTGAGCGGGGTGATCGGTGCCCGTGGCCTCGGCCGAGAGCACGGCGAACAGTTCGACGATGCCTCGCTGAGTCTCGTTGTGACGGGCCGAGGCGACCATGCTGCGCAGCGCGTCGAGCCCCAGCTCGCCCCGCACCGGGCGGTCCTGGGAGTCGACGCGGTCGCGGTACTCGAGCACGGCGCTGAGGAGGGACGCCTTGGTCGGGAAGTGATAGAGCAGGCCCGGATGTGTGAGACCGGCGCTCGCGGCGATGTCTCGTAGCGAGCTCCCGCGGTAGCCGCTGACGGCGAACTGGCGCATCGCGGCATCCAGGATCTGGGCGCGCGTGTCGCGCCCCTTCTGATAGCCGTCGCCGTCCCGGTCCGCGTCCATGGCGGCAAACTTACCACGCGGTAGGTTTGGTGCTACCGTGAGAACGCTGGAAGGCGAAAGGATACGCGTGAACGACACGGCCCCCTACCTCGACTCGACTCTCACGACCGCTGAGCGCGTCGCGGACCTCGTGTCCCGCATGACGCTGCCCGAGAAGGTCGGTCAGATGATGCAGCTCAACGCCAAGGAAGGCGTCGCTCACCTGGTCAACGACTTCCACGCCGGCTCGATTCTGCACACCTCGCCGGAACGGGTGCTCGAGGCTCGTGACCTCGTCGAGAACACCCGTCTGCGCATCCCGCTCCTGGTGGGCGAGGACTGCATCCACGGCCACTCGTTCTGGGAGGGCGCCGAGATCTACCCGACGCAGCTGGGGCTGGCGGCGTCGTGGGACCGCGACCTGCTCATCCGCGTGGCACGCGCGACCGCAGTCGAGGTCGCGGCGACCGGTGTCCACTGGACCTTCTCCCCCGTGCTGTGCATCGCCCGCGACCTCCGCTGGGGCCGCGTGTCCGAGACGTTCGGGGAGGACCCGTTCCTGCTCGGCGAGCTGGCATCGGCGATGGTCGCGGGATACCAGGGCGACGGCCTCGCCGACCCCACCGCCATTCTCGCCACCGCGAAGCACTTCGCCGGCTACTCCGAGACCCAGGGCGGCCGCGACGCGTCCGAGGCTGACATCTCCCGCCGCAAGCTTCGCTCCTGGTACCTGCCGCCGTTCGAGCGCGTGGCGCGCGAGGGATGCGCCACCTTCATGCTCGGCTACCAGTCCATCGACGGCACCCCGATCACGGTCAACGACTGGCTGCTGAACGACGTCCTGCGCGGCGAGTGGAAGTACGGCGGCACGCTCATCACCGACTGGGACAACGTGGGCAACCTCGTGCGCGAACAGCGCATGTACCCCGACTACGCCGAGGCCTCAGCGGCGGCGGTGAACGCCGGCAACGACATGATCATGACCACGCCCTCGTTCTTCGAGGGCGCCCAGGAGGCCGTGGAACGCGGACTGCTCGACGAGGCTCGCATCGACGAAGCCGTGTCGCGCATCCTCACCCTCAAGTTCGACCTCGGGCTGTTTGAGGACCCGCGGCTGCCCGACGTCGAGCGCCAGCAGGAGGTCATTGCGCAGCCCTCTCACCGCGAGCTCGGCCTCGAGGCGTCGCGACGCTCGCTCGTGCTGCTCGAGAACGACGGCCTGCTCCCGCTGGACCCCGACGGCGCTCCTCGCCGCATCGCGGTGGTGGGTCCCAACGCGGACGACGCTCAGACGCAGCTCGGCGACTGGGCCGGCAGCTCCGGCCAGGCGGACTGGCTGCCCGACGGCCAGCCGCGAGACATGATCACCACCGTGCTGGACGGCCTGCGCGCGCAGGTCCCCGACGGCTGGGACGTCACCCATGCGCGCGGTGCGGACATCATCTCCACCGGCCCCGACCCGGCCGGCGAGTTCTTCCCGGACGGCCAGCCCCGCCCTCACATCGCGATGCCGGTCGATCCGGACCAGGGCCTGATCGACGAGGCAGTGGAGGCGGCGCGCGACGCCGACGTGGTGGTCGCCGTCCTGGGCGACCGCATCGAACTGATCGGCGAGGGCAAGTCCACCGCCACTCTCGAGCTGCTCGGCGGCCAGACCGCCCTGCTCGACGCGCTTGTCGAGACGGGCACCCCCGTGATTCTCGTGGTGCTCGCCTCCAAGCCGCACGTGCTGCCCGCCTCTGCCGAGCGCGCATCGGCCGTCATCTGGGCGGCCAACCCCGGCATGGCAGGGGGCCGCGCGATCGCCGAGCTGGTCCTGGGCCAGATCGAGCCCACCGGCCGGCTGCCGATCTCGTGGCCCCGCCACGTCGGGCAGCAGCCCACGTTCTACAACCAGATCGACGCCCAGCACGGCTACCGGTACGCCGACCTCACCCAGGAGCCGCAGTGGGTGTTCGGCGAGGGGCGCAGCTACACGACGCTCGAGTACTCGAACCTGGAGATCATGCCGCCGCGCGAGGGCGCCGAGGACCAGATCTTCGCTCAGGTCACGGTCACCAACACCGGCGATCGCGCCGCTCTCGAGACCGTCCAGGCCTACGTGCGCGATGAGGTGACGAGCGCTACCTGGGCGGATCGTGAGCTCAAGGCGTACCGTCAGGTGTGGGTCGAGCCTGGGAATGCCGAACGAGTCGAGGTCCAGATTCCGGTCGCGTCGTGCACGATGGTGGATGCGAACGGAGTGCGCCGGGTCGAGCCTGGTGACTTCAGCCTGCTGGTCGGGCCGTCGTCGCGCCTGAGCGATCTGCTCGTCACTCGATTCCGCATCGGGTGACCGCTCCAATGACACGCGCCGCCTCCGTCGTGGAGCCCACGCTTCGCCGCGCCCGCCTGGGCGTATCGCTGATCTTCATGACCAACGGGATCCTCATCGGCAACCTCGCGCCGCGGCTGCCGGACATCCGGGAGGGGCTCGACCTCTCGTACGGCGGCCTCGGCGTCGCCATGGCGATGTGGCCCATCGGGTCGCTGGGACTGGGACTCCTCGCGGGCGCCCTGATCCGCCGCTTCCGTTCGTCGCGGGTGGCCGTCGTCTCGATGATCGCGAGCGCGCTCGCGATGCTGATGGGCGGCTCGACGTCGAGCGTGATCGTCTTCGGTGCCGCGCTGTTCGTGGTGGGCGTCACCGACGCTTGGGTCGACGTCGCGCAGAACTCTCACGGCCTCCGCGTGCAACGACTCTACGGACGCTCCATCAACAACGCGTTCCACGCGATGTGGTCGCTCGGCGCCGTGCTGGGCGGGCTCATGGGCGGTCTGGCCGCCGGCATGGAGGTGCCGGTCCGATGGCACTTCGTCGGGATGGCCGTGCTGGTGGTCGCGATGAACCTCGTCGCGTATCGGCTCCTGCTCAAGGGTCCCGAACCACAGGACATCGTGGAGCACGGTGCGGACGAGGCCGCGATGCCGCACGCGAGTCGCCTGCGTCGCATGCCCGGCCGACTGTGGCTGGTCCTGCTTGCGCTCAGCCTCATCGCCATCGGCGGGGGCTGGGCGGAGGATGCCGCCGCGACGTGGTCGGCGAGCTACCTGCGTGACGAGCTGTCCGCGAGCGCGACCATCGCGGCGCTCGGCTTCGTGTCCCTCCAGGGCTTCCAGTTCATCGGCCGCCTCACGGGCGATCGCATGATCGACAGGTTCGGGCAGCGCGCAGTGGCACGTGCCGGCGGAGCACTCGTGGTGCTCGGCATGGGCCTTGCGCTCGCGTTCCCCTCCGTGTGGGGCACCATCGCCGGATTCGGAGCAGCGGGGATCGGAATTGCGACGATCATCCCGGGCGCGTTCCATGCCGCAGACGAGATGCCGGGACTGAAGGCGGGCACCGGGCTCACCGTGGTGTCGTGGCTGCTCCGTCTCGCATTCCTGCTGTCGCCGCCCATCGTGGGTCTGATCGCGGATGCGACGAGCCTGCGCGTGGGGCTGGCGATCATGCCGGTGCTCGGCGTGGTGGTGTTCCTTCTCGCGGGCGTGATGGCCCCTCGCAAGCACGCCCCCTCCCCCTCTCCCGCACCCCTGTAGGAAGGTTCTGTACACACGTCGTCCTCTGAGTGCGCCGTGGAGGAAGGTTCCGTACCCCTGAATCCTCGCGAGAGGATCGAGACATGGACACCTTCGTCAAGGAACGGTCCGATGTCCCTCCCGGGTTCTTCGAGGCCGAGGCCGCCGGACTGCGCTGGCTCGCCGAGGCGGGCGGAGCGCGCGTCGCCCAGGTGCGGGGCGCGTCGGCCGGGCGCATCGAGCTCGAGCGCGTCACACCTGCCCGCCCCACGGCCGATGCGTCAAGGGACTTTGGCCGCGCGCTCGCTCGCACTCACGCGGCGGGCGCGGAGGCGTTCGGGGCACCCCCAGAGGGATGGGACGGGCCGCTGTACATCGGCCGCCGCGAGATGCCGCGCGTCACGGATGAGTCGTGGGGTCGTTTCTACGCGAGCGGTCGGGTGCTGCCGTATCTCGAACCCGCGCTGGAGGCCGGGCACCTGCGCGAACCGGAAGCCGGTGTGGTGCGCGAGGCGTGCGACCTGATCGCGGACGGGGCCTTCGACGACGATGCTCCTCCTGCGCGGATCCACGGTGACCTGTGGTCGGGCAACGTGCTCTTCTCTCCCGACGGCGTGGTGCTGATCGATCCCGCCGCTCATGGCGGCCATGCGGAGACCGACCTTGCGATGCTCGCGCTGTTCGGGACGCCCCACCTCGGCGAGATCCTGGCCGGGTACCAAGAGGTGTCGCCGCTGCGCGACGGGTGGCAGGCGCGTGTGCCGCTGCACCAGTTGCACCCGCTCGCCGTGCACGCAGCGGGACACGGGCGGGCGTACGGGGTGGAGCTGGCCGAGGCGGCGCACGCGGTGCTGGCGCTCGCCTAGGACCATGGGTTCTCACGTTCCTACAGGAGGCATCGCGAGCGCAACGTGGGTACAGAACCTTCCTACGAGGCGAAGGGCGGCCGATGCTGGGGCCCGGCGGGAATGGATCGCGCCCCCTCGCGTTATTACATGCAGACGCATACAATTGACGCAGGCGCGGCCATGACGACCGCGCAGGCAGCCAGGAGGAGACCATGCAGTTCGGCATCATGTCCGTCTCGGACATCACCCGCGACCCCGTTAGCGGCTACACGCCCTCGGAGGCGGAGCGCATCGACGGCATCACCAAGATCGCCGTCAAGGCCGAGGAGGTCGGCCTCGACGTCTTCGCCATCGGCGAGCACCACAACCCGCCGTTCTTCTCGTCCTCCCCCACCACGCTGCTGGCGCACATCGCCGCGCTGACCGAGCGCCTGATCGTCACCACCTCGACGACGCTCATCACCACCAACGACCCGGTGCGCATCGCCGAGGAGTACGCCATGCTCCAGCACCTGAGCAAGGGCCGCATGGACCTCATGCTCGGTCGCGGCAACACCGCCCCGGTCTACCCGTGGTTCGGCCAGGACATCCGCCAGGGCCTGCCGCTCGCGCTCGAGAACTACAACCTGCTGCACCGGCTGTGGCGCGAGGACGTCGTGGACTGGGAGGGCAACTTCCGCTCGCCGCTCCAGGGATTCACGTCGACCCCGCGACCGCTCGACGACGTGCCGCCGTTCGTGTGGCACGGGTCGATCAGGACCCCCGAGATCGCCGAGCAGGCCGCGTACTACGGCAACGGCTACTTCGCGAACAACATCTTCTGGCCCAAGGACCACTACAAGAAGCTCATCGACTTCTACCGTCGTAGGTTCGAGGCGCACGGTCACGGCAGCCAGGCCCAGGCGATCGTGGGACTCGGCGGCCAGGCCTTCATCGGCAAGAACTCGCAGGACGCCCACGACCAGTTCCGGCCGTACTTCAACGAGGCGCCGGTGTACGGCAACGGCCCGCGCATGGAGGACTTCGAGGAGATGACGCCGCTGAGCGTCGGGTCGCCGCAGGAAGTCATCGACAAGACCCTGACCTTCCGCGACGCCTTCGGCGACTACCAGCGCCAGTTGTTCCTCGTGGACCACGCGGGACTCCCCCTCGGCATGGTGCTCGACCAGCTGGAGCTCCTGGGTGGCGAAGTCGTGCCGGTGCTGCGCAAGGAGCTCGCCGCGAGGCGCTCACCCGAGGCGGCCGATGCGCCCACCCACGCGAGCCTCGTCAAGGCCAAGTACGGCGACGCCGAGCCGCGCCAGCCGCGCCCGAACGCCAACCGCGGCGACAACGTCACCGGCGGCTCGCCCTACCAGGACTCCGACGCCGCGGTGGCGTCCTACCCCACGCTGTAGGGAGCACCCGATGACTGTCACCGACTCGACGACGCTGCCCCGCTCCCGCACCGTGCTCGCGAACCAGGCCTGGGAGGCTGCGCTGACGGCACACGCGGTGCTGATGCGCCGCTTCGCCGCCGAGGACGTGTGGCACGGGCTGTCGATGCGCGAGTACGACGTGCTCTACACGCTGTCCAAGTGCGACGGCCCGCAGCGGCTCAGCGACCTTGGCCGCCACGTGCTGCTCAGCCAGCCTGCCTTGTCGCGCCTGGTCGAGCGCCTGGTCGAGCGCAATCTGCTCGCCCGATGCGCGGATCCAGCCGATGCGAGGGCCGCCCACATCTCGCTCACCACCGCAGGACGCGCACTCCAGCGCGAGATCGGCCTCACCCATGGCGAGGCTGTCGCCCACTCCATGACCGCGGCGCTCACGGACGATGAGCTCCGTCTGCTCGAGGCCCTGTCCACCAAGCTCGCCCAGGAGGCATCGTGACCGACCAGACCTACCGGCTCGTCGTGGTGAGCGCGGGCGTCTCCGACCCGTCCTCGACCCGGCTGCTCGCAGACCGCGCCGTCCAGCGCACCGTCGCCACCCTCGAAGCGCGAGGACACCGGGCGACCGTCACGGTCATCGACCTGCGCGAGCTGCTCCCCGAGCTGCCGCAGGCGCTGTCGTCCCAGCTGCTCGGACCCAAGTTCACGCAGGCCGTCGAGTCGCTGGGCGCCGCCGACGGCATCATCGCCGCAGCCCCGGTGTACAAGGCGGGAGCCTCGGGACTGTTCACGAGCTTCTTCCAGGTGCTCGACAACGACCTGCTGATCGGCAAGCCCGTGATCCTCGCCGCCACGGCGGGCACCGCGCGCCACGCGCTGGTCGTGGACCACGAGATGCGCGCACTCTTCGCATACCTGCGGGCGCTGCCGGTGCCGACCGGGCTGTTCGCCTCGACGGAGGACTGGACGGACAAGGCGCTCGGCACGCGGATCGATCGCGCCGCGACGGAGCTCGCGATCCTCGTGGAGTCGGGCTTCGCCCGCGCCGTGCGTGACGACTCCTGGGGGCGCTACCAGCACAGTTTCGGATCAGCGGGCGGCACCGAACTCGGCATCGACCTCGACTCCGACCTGATGCGCCTCGCCACTGGCGGCACGCTCCGCGACGGCGAGGACCCCTTCGACCTGTCCAAGGGCTGAGGGAAGCCACGGGCATCGCCGCACGTTGACGACCCACGACGCCCCGACCCGATGACGACCCCCAAGGAGAGCCATGGCTGACACCACCGTCACCCGCAACGAGAACGAGTCCCGCTACGACGTGCACGTCGATGGCGAGCTCGCCGGCTTCGCCCTGTACGAGATCGACGGGGACCGGGCCGCCTTCACCCATACCGAGATCTTCGAGACCTACCAGGGCGGCGGCATCGCCGGAACGCTGGCAGGCGAGGCACTCGCCGACACCGCGTCGCGCGGACTCACCATCGTCCCGGTGTGCCCCTACATCGCGAGGTACCTGGACCGCCACGAGGTCGAGGGCGCCACGGTCGCGCCGCCGCGGTAAGCCACCGCCATGACGCGACCCGACGTTCACGACGACGTCTGCGACGAGCCCGACTCGGGCGTCGCCACGCCTGCGTTCGACCCCGGCCGCCGCGCCCAGGTGCTGCCATCCCGCGAGGTGCCCCTGGGCGGCCTGCGCGGCATGACCGTGAGCCGGTCGCTGCCCCAGCGCGACGTGCCGACCATCGGCGCGTGGTGCTTCCTGGACCGGTTCGGCCCACAGCGCACCACGATGCGCGTCGAGCCGCACCCGCACATCGGCCTGCAGACCGTGACGTGGCCGCTCACTGGCGAGATCCGTCACCGGGACTCGCTCAGCTCCGACACCGTGCTGCGACCTGGAGCCCTCAACCTCATGACGAGCGGCCACGGCATCTCGCACTCGGAGTACTCCGTCACCGACGAGCCCATCGACCTCGATGCGCTTCAGTTATGGGTGGCGCTGCCGGAGCATGCGCGCCACGGTCATCCTGGCTTCGAGTCGCACGCGAGCCTTCCCGAGGTCACGCTGGAGGCGCCCGAGGGCACCCACTCCTCCCAGGCGGCCGATGCGGTCGCGGTGGTTGTCATGGGCACGTTCGCGGGCGCCACTTCTCCAGCGACCACCCACACGCCGATCGTCGGCGCGGAGGTGCACATCCCCGCGGGGGCGACCGCGCGACTTCCGCTCGACCCAGCTTGGGAGCACGGGATCGCGTTGATCGACGGCGATACGGCGGTGCGCGGCGACGACGGCGTCGATCTTCCCGGCATCGCTTCGGGGGACATCCTCTACCTGGGCAACCGTCGGAACGCGGTGACCGTCACCTCTGTCAGCGGCGCGCGCCTCTTCCTCCTCGGCGGGGAGCCGTTTCCCGACGACGTGGTGATGTGGTGGAACTTCGTGGGGCGCAGTCACGACGAGATCGCTGAGGCGCGCCGTGCGTGGGAAGCACGGGAGCCCCGGTTCGGCCACGTCGTGGGTCACGACGACACCCGAGTGCCCGCACCACCCATGCCCGAGGTGCGCCTCACTCCGCGCCGCCGGCGCCCCGTTCCGGACTGAGGGCGCGCGCCCGCGCCACCACGCGACCGCGCTGCGAGTCCCAGAAGCGCTCCAGCATCTCGCGCGCCTCGGTCACCCCCGCATCGGCCCCGAACACCTCGGTGCCGGGCTCGAACCGCCTGCCTTCCGCGAGCGGTCCCGCGGGCAGCGGGTCGAATCCCAACGCGTCCGCCAGTGCCCCGACCGCGGCGACGTCACGATCGTCGTCGCCGGCGATCGCCATCGCGATTCGCTCAGGATCGCCAGCATCCCGGGCAAGCTCTTCCAGCGCGTACGCACTCACGTGACCGAAGGCCTTGACCACCCGGGACCCCGCGAGGTGCGCCTGCACGGTCTCCGACGTGGACGTCAGGGGATCGTCGAACTCGGGCCGCGCGCCGTCGAGCTCCCACCAGTAGTTCATCGCATCCACGACGAGCGCCCCGGCCAGCGCCTCGGGAGGCAGCTGACGATGGCGGCCAAGGGGGATGGCGAGCACCACGATGTCCGCCCGCGCAGCGTCGACCACCGAGACGGCCGATGCGCCAGGCGCCGCCGCCTCGACGTCGGCTCGGAGCTGCTCGGGCGGGCGGGACGCGGCGACCCTCACCTCGATTCCGGCCCGGCGCCCCAGCACCGCGATCGCGCGGCCGATGCGCCCCGCACCGATGATGCCGAGCGTCGCTGGAGCGGTCGCGGTCGGGTCAGGCGAGGTCACCTTCGTACCCTAGGCGATCACGCACAGGACTCTCCGACGCGCTCGATAGAGTGGAGAGGTGCCCTCCTCTCCCCTGTCGTCGTCCCGCATCGTGTTCCTCGACATCGACGGCACCTACGCGTGGCACGGGGCGGTTCCTGAAGCCCATGTCGCTGCGGTGCGACAGGTGCGGGAGAACGGGCACCGCGTGCTCCTGTGCACGGGACGCGCCCGTTGCGCGGTGTCGTCGCGCCTCCTCGAAGCGGGATTCGACGGCGTGGTCGCGGGCGCCGGGGCGTACGCGGAGATCGACGGACGCGTCCTGCGCGACGAGGTCTTTCCCGCCGCTCTGGCCCGACGCACCATCGACGCCCTCGCCAGCTACCACGCGGTGAGCCTCGTCGAGTCGACGGCGGCGCTCTATGCACTGCCCGATGCGCACGAGGCGATCGAGGAGCGCTCACGCCGGCACGGCGGTGCGGGTGCTCAGGTCGCCCTGTGGGAGGACCTGCGGGCGGCGCGGCTCGTCGTGGACACCCTGCACGGACTCAGCTTCGCGAAGGTGGTGACGCTGCGCGCCGACACCGACCTGTCGGTGATCGCGGCGGCGATCGGCCCTGAGGTCGCGGCGGTGGAGACGTCGCTGCGGGACCTCGGACGGGGTGCGGGCGAGCTGTACCTGACGCACGTCTCCAAGGCCGTGGGCATCGCGGCCGTCGTCGAGCACCTCGGCCTCACGCCGGCGGACGTCATCGGGGTGGGCGACGGCCCCAACGACATCGAGATGCTCGAGTACGCGGGCACCGCCGTGGGAATCGCCGGGGGCCACCCGGACGTTCTCACCATCGCTGATGTGGTGGCCGACGGTCCCGAGCACGCCGGCCTGGTCGGGGCGTTCGCGGAGCTCGGCCTCATCTGACGTCCGTACACAGTGCCGTCAGTACACACAGTGCCGTTGAATTCACGGTGTCACAATAGGCGCAAGCCGGCGTCCCGTCGCGCCGCCCCGCCCACGAGCAAGAACGGTCCCCGCATGCCTGACGTCCCCTCCGCCCCTGCCGTGACGAGCGCACCCCAGTCGGTGTCGCGCCGCGACGAGCTGGTGCTTCGCGTCCTGATCGTCTCGGCATTCACGGTGATCCTCAACGAGACCATCATGGGAGTGGCGATCCCCCACCTCATGAATGATCTGGGCGTCACCGCGATCGCCGCGCAATGGCTCACCACCGCGTTCCTGCTCACCATGGCCGTCGTGATCCCCATCACCGGCTTCCTGCTGCAGCGCTACCCCACGCGACCGCTGTACATCGGCGCGATGTCGCTGTTCCTGGTGGGCACCACGCTGGCGGCGCTCGCGCCCGGCTTCGAGGTGCTCCTGGTCGCTCGCGTCATCCAGGCGGGCGGCACCGCCGTCATGCTCCCGCTGCTCATGACGACGGTCATCAGCCTGGTTCCCGAGCGCGAACGGGGCCGACGCATGGGCACCATCGGCGTGGTGATCTCGGTCGCGCCCGCGCTCGGCCCCACCATCTCCGGCTTGATCCTGTCCGTGCTGCCGTGGCGGTTCCTGTTCGTGTTCGTGCTCCCCGTCGTGCTCACCGTGCTGGCGTTCGGCATCCTGCGCATGCGCAGCACCAACGAGCCGCGCCGCTCTCGCATCGACATCCTGTCCGTCGCACTCTCGGCGGTGGGATTCGGGTCGCTGGTGTTCGGCCTCAGCCGCATCGGCGAGTCCGCCGAGGGCGATCTCGGCACCGCGCTGGGCGCCGTGGGCCTGGGCGTCGCCGTGCTCGCGCTGTTCACCTGGCGACAGATCGCACTGCAGCGCCGCGAGGCCCCGCTGCTGGACCTGCGAGTCTTCAAGGTCCGCACCTTCTCGGTCGCCACCGCGATGTTCGTGGTCGCGATGATCGCGATGTTCGGCACAATCATCCTGCTGCCGCTGTTCATGCAGAACGTGCTCGGCCTGAGCGTGCTCGCCAGCGGACTCCTGCTGCTTCCGGGCGGCCTCGCGATGGGACTGCTGGCGCCGCCCATCGGCCGTGCCTACGACCGCATCGGCCCGCGTGCGCTGCTGCTGCCGGGAACCGCGCTGGTGGCTGCGGCGCTGTGGGCGATGTCGCTGGTGCTCGGTGTCTCGACCCCGTGGTGGGCGCTGCTGGCCTGCCATGTGACGCTGAGCATCGGTCTCGCGCTCATCTTCACTCCACTGTTCTCCGCGAGCCTGGGGTCCCTGCCACGGCGCCTGTACTCGCACGGCTCCGCGACGGTGTCGACGTTGCAGCAGGTCGCCGCGGCAGCCGGAACGGCGCTGTTCGTGTCGACCATGACAGCCGTGGCACTGACTCAGGTCGATGCCGGAGTCGATGCGGTCGGCGCTGAGGCCGCAGGCATTCGTGCGGCGTTCATGGTCGGCGCGATTCTCGCGACCCTGGGCGTGGGCCTCGCGACGCTGATCCGTCGACCCGAGTCGGTGGATGGACCTCCGCCCACGCCAGCCGAGCCGGCGACGGCGGCGCACGTCGACTACGAGGCGTCTGCTCCGCACCCGTGACCGGGGCGGAGCTGCCCACGCACAGGCGGACGGCCGCTGATCACCGCACGAACGCTGCGCGCTCGGACCCGTCCGTCGCGGCGGCGACCCTCGCGAGCATGTCCTCGGACATCGGCGGCAGGTCGTCGAGTGGGAACCATGCCGCGGCAGTGTTCTCGCCGTCCGCGGGGTGCGGTTCGCCGCTGACGTAGCGGAACCGGAAGGTGTGGTCCAAGTACTGCGCCTGGTCCCCGTTGGGGTAGCGCATCGGCGGCAGCGTGTGCACGCGCACCAGCGCCACCGGCTCGGCGACCACATCGGCCTCCTCGTGCACCTCACGCGCCCCCGCGACAGCCGGTTCCTCGCCAGGGTCGACGATGCCGGTGACCGGCGTCCACGCCCCGTTGTCGGCGCGGCGCACCAGCAGCACCTCACGCGTGCCGGCCGGCCCGTCGCGCAGCACCACCGCCGTCACCCCGGGAAGCCACAGCAGCGCGTGGCCCACTTTCTCACGCAGATCGAGCACGAAGTCGGGCGTCGCCATCGCGTCACTGCGCAATCGGGTCGACGAGCGACCAGTGCGGGTGCTTGGGCTCGCGGCCATCGCCGGAGGAGCGGCGGGCGAGGCGACGGGCGAGCCACGGAAGCACGTACGTGGCGTAGTAGCGCGCCTCGGCGACGGGACCGGCCGGCGGGTCCTCCGTCGCTCCTGCTTCGGGCAGCTCCGTCTCGACGCCCAGCGCCGTCAGCACCCTCGCCGCGACCCGGCTGTGGCCCAAGGAGTTCAGATGGAGGCGGTCGGGCGCCCAGTACGGTGCGCGTCGGAGCTCGGCGTCCGACCAGTTGTCGACGAAGGTGACGTCGGGTCGCGTCGCCGCGAACTCGCGGGTCGCCTCCAGGAACTCATCACCACGGCTGCGGATCAGGGATCCACGCGGCAGCCGTGCGGTGGGGTCGCCGCCGCTGAGCACCACCAGTGCGACGCCCTCCTCCGCGCATCGGTCCGCCACCCTGGCGGCGTAGTCCATGACGCGCTCCACGCCGAAGCCGGGTCGCATCATGTCGTTGCCGCCGCCGTTGAAGGTCATGAGCGTGGGGCGCGGCTCGAGCGAGAGTGCGGCTTCGAGCTGCTGGTCCACGATCGGTGCGATGAGCCGTCCGCGAATCGCGAGGTTGGAGTAGTGCACGGGCTCCTCGCCCGCCTGCGCGAGGCCGGCGGCCACGAGGTCCGCCCACCCCCGCACCGAGCCGTCGTCGAGCTCGTCGCCCACGCCCTCGGTGAAGCTGTCGCCGATCGCTGCAAAACGCATGGCTCGAGACTATCCCGATGCGCAGCGGTGGCACGATGGCCCTATGTCCTCACTCACCGACTTCACCGCCACCGCCCTCACCGGCGACGAGCGCAGCCTCTCCGAGTTCGCGGGCCAGGTGACGCTCGTCGTCAACACCGCGTCGAAGTGCGGCTTCGCCCCGCAGTTCGAGGGGCTGGAGGCCTTGCACCAGCAGTTCCAGGACCAGGGCTTCACGGTTCTGGGGTTCCCCAGCAACCAGTTCAAGCAGGAGCTGGCGGACGCCGAGGACATCGGCGCCTACTGCCAGAAGAACTACGGCGTGACCTTCCCGATGTTCGCCACCGTCGACGTCAACGGCCGGCACGCCCACCCCGTGTACCAGTGGCTGCGCTCCGAGGCGGGCGGCGCTCTCGGATCTGCGATCAAGTGGAACTTCACGAAGTTCCTGGTCGGCCGCGACGGCCACGTGATCAAGCGCTATGGATCGAGCACCGAGCCGGCCGCGATCGCCGCCGACATCGAGGCAGCGCTCACCGCCGACTGATCGGGAATGAATGGGGACACCGGTACGCTCTTAGTTGAAGCATCAACTGATCGACACGAGGAGCACCAGGCCATGACGCGAGTCCAGTTCGGCATCGAGACCTTCGGCGACATCCCGCTGGGGGATGACGGCGCCCTGATGACGCACGCCGCCGCCATCCGCCAGGTCGTGGACGAGGCCGCCCTGGCTGACGACATCGGCATCGACGCCGTGGCCCTCGGCGAGCACCACCGCCACGACTTCGCGATCTCCTCCCCCGAGATGGTGCTCAGCGCGATCGCGTCCCGCACCTCCCGCGTGAGCCTCGGCTCCGCGGTGACGGTGCTGAGCTCGGACGACCCAGTCCGGGTCTTCCAGCGCTTCGCGACCCTCGACGCGGTCTCGTCTGGTCGGGCCGAGGTGATCCTCGGTCGCGGCTCGTTCACCGAGTCGTTCCCGCTGTTCGGCTTCGACATGGCCGACTACGAGGTGCTCTTCGAGGAGAAGATCGAGATCTTCTCTCGTCTGCTGACGGAGAAGCCGGTCAGCTGGGAGGGCACCACTCGCCCGGCACTTCACGAGGCGGACGTCTACCCCAAGACCGAGTCCGGCTCGTTGACCACCTGGGTGGGCGTCGGCGGATCCCCTCAGTCGGTGATCCGCGCGGCACGCTACGGCTTCCGGCTGATGCTCGCGATCATCGGCGGCCAGCCCGAGCGCTTCGCGCCATACGTCGACCTCTACCGTCGGGCCAGCGAGCAGCTCGGCACCACCGCCCACCCGGTGGGGATGCACAGCCACGGCTTCATCGCCGCCACCGACGAGGAGGCGCGCGAGGCGTACTACCCGGGCTACAAGGCGATGATGGACCGCATCGGCGGCGAGCGCGGCTGGCCGCCCATGGCCCGCTCCTCGTACGACGCCGAGATCACGAGCGGGTCGCTCTACGTGGGCTCGCCCGACACGGTCGCGCGGAAGATCGCCGCGTCGATCAGCGGCCTCGACGTGGGCCGGTTCGACCTGGTCTACACCGGCGGCGGCGCAATGCCCGCGAGTCAGCGCATGCGGGCGGTCGAGCTCTACGGCACCGAGGTCATCCCGCGCGTGCGTGAGCTGCTCGCCGACGGAGCACCGTCATGACCGCGATGGGAACCGCCACCGTGGGAATCCTCGGCGCCGGCAAGCTGGGAACCGTGCTCGCGCGCCTGGCCGTCGACGCGGGGTACCGCGTGCTGGTCGCCAGCTCCGCCGAGCCGTCGCGCATCTCGCTCACCCTGGAGGTGCTGGCGCCCGGCGCGGAGGCCACGACGGCCGATGCGGTCGCCAGGGAATCCGACATCGTCATCCTGGCACTCCCGCTGGGCCGGTACCGCAACCTGCCTCCCGCGTCGCTGGGCGGCAGCGTCGTGGTGGATGCCATGAACTACTGGTGGGAGGTCGACGGGGTGCGCGACGATCTCGCCTCGCCCTCCAGCTCGACCAGCGAGCTCGTCGCGAGCCACCTCGCCGATGCGCGGGTCGTCAAGGCCTTCAACCACATGGGCTATCACGACCTCGACGAGGGGCCGCGACCCTCCGGGATGTCCGGGCGCCGCGCCATCGCGATCGCGGGTGACGACGACGCCGCGGTCGAGGCCACGCAGCGACTCGTCGACTCCCTCGGGTTCGATCCCGTCATGATCGGCGGCCTCTCCGCCGGGCGACGGCTCGAGCCGGGAATGCCGGCCTTCGGCGCGAACGTCGGGGCCTCCGAGCTCGTCGCGCTCGTCGATCAGGCCACGGCTGACGCGTCTCCAGCGCGCTGACAGTCCCTGCACGCGCCCCCGCCCGTCCTACGTGACGATTCCGCCGGCCGCCCTCAGCCGTTCCATGTCCTGGCGCACGCGATCGGGCTCATGGGAGAGCGGCGGCCCCGTGGGGTCGAGCGCGGCATCGAACGCGCCCGTCGCGTCCTGAGTGAGCGCCCCGAACGCCGCCCGCCAGTCAGTCAGGGCGTCGCCGGGAGCCGAGAACAGCTCGAACGTCACCCCCACCGCCTCGTCGTGGAGCAGGGACTGGGCTATCGCATCGGCGATATGGCGCCGGGAGACTCCCCTGCGACTGTCGACCGGAGTGCGGTCTCCCTGCTCGAGCGTCACGCCGCGAAAGTCGGGCGGCTGCGCGTCGAACCACCCGGGGCGAACGATGGTGGCCGGCACACCGCTGGCCCGCAGCAGCCGCTCGCCGCGCGCCTTCCACCGCATGATCTCCCGCCACGAACCCGTCTCGTGAGTCACCGCCATCGACGTCATCAGCACCACCCGCGGACGCGCGCCGTCGAGAGCCTCGAGCACGGCCGGCACTGCGCCGTAGTCGACGTCCGCGGGGCGGCGATCCGAGCCGTGCACCAGGACGATGCCGTCGGCCCCGCGCACGGCCCGAGCGAGCCCAGCCGGGTCGGTCACGTCGGCACGGATGGTCTCGACATTGGGCAGGAGTTCGCGCGCGCGGTCCGGGTCACGGACGGCAGCGACCGGCGCGAGGCCGTGGGCGGCAAGCGCCGGAACGACCACCCGGCCGATGGACCCCGTCGCCCCGATCACGACCACGCGCTTCATGCGTGTCATCCTGCCGCAACCTCCCCCTTCACTGCGCGACACCTCCGTCTGACGGCCTGGCGCATCGGCGATCGACGGGCGGACCCCCTGCCCCGTTCCGGTAGAATATTGCGCGTAGTGCAGTCGGGATCTCTCGTGTCGTGCACCCGTCCATCTGACTGCTCCCCAGGGGCACTCAGAACCCTCGTACCAGCAGCCCAGCGCTCCAGTGACCGGACCCAGGTGGTTTTTTGCTCCTCGCGTGTGTAGCGACTGTCGTCGCCACGTGTGTCCTGGCTCCGCTCGTGACGCGCCTGCTCGGACGCAGCGCCGGCTGGATCCTCTCGATCCCGCTCCTTGCGGCAGCGGCCGGACTCATCGTGCTCGGCTCGGGAACTCAGCATGTGCCGTGGATGCCGACCCTGGGCATCGGCTTCGACCTGAAGCTCGACGGGCTCTCGCTCACCTTCATGCTGCTCGTGCTGCTGATCGGCGCCGCGGTGCTCACCTACAGCTCTCGCTACTTCGCCGTCGGCCGCCACACCAGGTACTTCACCCTCATGACGGCCTTTGCGGCCGCGATGACCATGCTGGTGCTCGCCGACGACGTGGTGCTGCTGTTCGTCTCATGGGAACTCACCACGCTGTGCTCGTTCCTGCTGATCGCGCGCTCAGGATCGAAGGCCCACAGACCCGCCATCCGCACGCTGCTGGTGACCGCCATGGGTGGGCTGAGCCTGCTCGGTGCCGTCACGACCATGGCCGTGGCCACCGGCACCACCCAGCTGAGCGAAATCATCGCGGATCCGATGTGGCAGGAGGACACGGCCGTCGCGACCACGGTGATCGCACTGCTCGCGATCGCCGCATTCACGAAGTCCGCGCAGTTCCCGTTCCAGGCGTGGCTTCCGGACTCGATGGTCGCGATCACCCCGGTGAGCGCGTACCTGCATGCCGCGGCGATGGTGAAGGCCGGCATCTACCTGCTGCTGCGCTTCTCCCCCGCGTTCTCCGAGGTTCCACTATGGAACACGATGCTCATCACCTCGGGACTCATCACCGCGCTGCTGGGCGCCGTCGCGGCGCTGCGCCGGTACGACCTCAAGGAGCTGCTCGCGTACTCGACGATCAGCCAGCTGGGTCTGCTGGTGGCGATGATCGGCGTCGGCACCCCTGAGGCGATCAAGGCCGCGACGGTGCACACCGTGGCCCACGCCCTGTTCAAGTCCGCACTGTTCCTGTTCGTCGGCGTGATCGACCATCGTGCGGGCACGCGGGACATCCGCGCGCTGACGCACATGCGCATCCGCATGCCGGTGACGCTCGGAGCGATCACCATCTCCGCCGCGTCGATGGCGGGCCTGCCACCGTTGCTGGGATTCGTCAGCAAGGAGTCGATGTTCACGGCCTTCGTCGATGCTCCGGCGACGCCGTGGGGACCGATCGCCATCACCGCGGCGGCCGCCGTCGCGTCGGCCCTGACCTTCGCGTACTCCGCGCGCATCGTGATGGGCGCGCGCGGCCACGACCCGGACGGCCGGGAAGTGACCGAGGTGCGCCCCGCCGTGTGGGCCGCTCCGAGCCTGGCCGCGCTCGCCGGACTGGTGCTCGGGCTGCTGCCGTTCACGCTCGACCCGCTCATCTCCGGCGCGGCGACCGCAGCCTCCGGCACGACCGTCGAGACTCACCTCGCGCTGTGGCACGGCTTCAACCTGCCGCTGCTCATCTCCGTCCTCGTCATCAGCACGGGCGTGCTGCTGGTGCTGGCGCGCAAGAGGATTCAGCCGGTGCTGCTCAAGTACCGTCTGCCCTTCTCCGCACTCGACGTGGTCGAGGCCATCCTGTCCGGTCTCGCCCGGACGGGCCGCGTCGTGAGCGGCTGGTCCGGCACAACCGCGCCACGTCTCCACCTCGCCATGCCGGTCATCGTCACCATCGGCATCGGCGCCGTGGGGGTGCTCGGGATCTCGGGCCTGCCCGCCGTCGACGGGAACACGTCACGGCCGCTGGACTGGGTCCTGGTCGTGCTGCTCGCGGCCGGCGTCATCGCCGCCATGATGGTGTCCACGCGGGTGGGCGCCGTCGTCGTGGTCGGCGTGGTCGGATTCGCCATGACGCTGTGGTTCATGTCGCTGGGCGCGGCGGACGTCGCCCTGACTCAGCTGCTCGTCGAGATCCTCACCGTCACGGTGATGGTGCTGCTGCTGCGCCGGCTGCCCACCGACTTCAAGCCCACGCCGCTGCGTCGCAGCCTGCCCTCCCTCGCGATCGCCATCGCGGCGGGGCTGACCACCACGCTGGGAGTGTGGGCCCTCACGGGCCGCCGGTCGATGTCGAACGCGGCCGAGTACTACCTGACCGAGGGCGAAGGCGTCACCGGCGGCGCCAACATCGTCAACACGATCCTGGTGGACTTCCGCGCCCTCGACACGCTCGGGGAGCTCTCCGTGCTCGGTGTCGCCGGCATCGTGATCGCGACCCTGCTGCGCTCGCGCAGGCCCGCATCGGCCCGCCGGATCGAGATCGACGAAAGCTCGCCACTGGCCGATGCGCTCGACAACTCCGTCTTCACGCGCACCTTGGCCCGGCTCGTCGGCCCGCTGATCGTGGTCCTGTCCGTCTTCCTCCTGCTGCGCGGTCACCAGGAGCCGGGCGGTGGCTTCATCGCGGCACTCGTCGGCGGCGCGGGATTCGCCCTCATCTATCTGATGTCCGCCACCGACGATGTGCGGCGCGTCCGCCTGCCGTATCTGGCGCTGATCGGTGCGGGCATCGTGATCGGCGCCGGCACGGGCCTGTTCGGGCTGACAGAGGGCTCCTTCCTTGCGCCGCTGTACACGGAGATCCTGGGCTACAAGCTGACGTCGGCCCTGGTGTTCGACGTGGGCGTCTACCTTGCCGTGATCGGCATCGTGCTGTCGGCCTTCAACCTGCTCGGCCTGCCGCGCCCGCACGAGCGTGACGCGGCGCACGGGTTCGACGAGGGCGACGACGGTGACGATCCGCACGCCGACGCCCCTCAGACGCCCGACCACCAGGAGGTGACCGCATGACCCTCGCGATCACCGCCGGCCTGCTCGTCATGGGCGCCGTCTACCTGCTGCTCAAGCGCGAGATGCTGCGCATCGTGCTCGGCTTCGTGCTGCTCGGCCACGCCGCCAACCTGGTGATCATGGCCGCAGGTGGCGCCTCCCGACGGGACGCGCCGTTCGGTGCGCCCGACGACCTCTCGACGGTGGCGGACCCCCTGCCCCAGGCGTTCGTGCTGACCGCGATCGTCATCGCGTTCGCCATCACGATCCTCATGCTGGTGCTCGCCGTGACCG
Organism: Demequina muriae; assembly: GCF_030418295.1. Taxonomy (NCBI): domain Bacteria; kingdom Bacillati; phylum Actinomycetota; class Actinomycetes; order Micrococcales; family Demequinaceae; genus Demequina; species Demequina muriae. Next base: position 2,249,376 of record NZ_JAUHQA010000001.1, on the reverse strand, counting down.
GCCGCGACCAGGACGACGACACCACCGTGGAATCCGAGATCGACGAGGAGGGCCGCTCATGACCGCCTCGATGCTTCCCCTCTTCGTCGCCATCCCGCTCGTGGTGGCAGGGGCACTCACCATCCTCGGGCGTCGGCCGCGTGTGCAGGCGGTGGCGATGTTCGCCGTGCTGGGATGCGCGCTCGCCGGGGCCGTCGCCCTGGTGGTCGCGTTCCGCGACGGCGGCGCGTGGGCCGATGCGGTGGGCCTGTGGCCGTTCGGCATCGCCATCCCCTTCGCGGCGGACATGTTCACCGCGCTGATGCTCACCTTCACCCTGTTCGTCACGATCGTGTCCGTGGTCTTCGCGATGGCATCGGGCCGCGCCGCCTCTCCGTTCTTCGCCCCGCTCCTGCTGGTGATGGTCGCAGGGGTCAGCGGCGCGCTGCTCACCGCGGATCTGTTCAACATGTTCGTGTTCATCGAGGTGATGCTGCTGCCGGCCTACGGTTTGTTCGTGCTGGCGGCGCCGGGCTCTGCTCCGCTCCGCCAGATCGCGGGCGCACGGCTGTACGTGACGGTCAACCTGCTGACATCGACGATCTTCCTCACCGGCGTGGGTTTCGTGTACGGCACCGCCGGCACGGTCAACCTGGCCGAGCTCGCAGGCGTCGCTGCGGAGGACGACACCGTGGCGATCGCCATGGCGATCTGCATCTTCGCGCTCAGCATCAAGGCAGCGGCGGTGCCGGTGCACGGGTGGTACGTGCGGGCCTACCCCGCGACGTCTCCCGCCATGACCGCGTTGTTCTCCGCCCTCCACGCCAAGGTCGCGATCTACGCCATCTACCGGCTGTACGCCGTGGTCTTCGACGGCGAGGAGAGGTTCCTGTGGATCGGCGTCGCGGTGGTCATCGCCGGAATGGTGATCGGCGGCCTCGGCGCACTGGGCGAGAAGGACAGCAGGACGATCCTGGCGTTCAGCACCGTGAGCCAGATCGGCTACATCCTCCTGGGAGTCGCGCTGTTCACCGGAGCCGGGCTCGCCGCGGGCATCTTCTACCTGCTCCACCACATCGTCGTGAAGACCTCGCTGTTCCTGTCCGCCGGCGCGATCGAGGAGCGCTACGGCACCGCCACGATCGGTCACGTGTGGGGGATCACCAAGCGCGAGCCATGGATCGCCGCCGCCTTCTTAGTCGCAGCGCTGTCGCTCGCGGGCATTCCGCCGTTCTCCGGCTTCGTGGCCAAGCTGAGCCTCATCATCGCCGCGATCGACGCCGGTCAAGTCCTGGCCGTCGTAGCGATGCTGGTGGTGAGCCTCATCACGCTGATCGCCATGCTGAGGATCTGGAACGGCGTGTTCTGGGGCCGGCCTCCTGACCAGGTGCTGCGGACCCACGAGGAGAAGGACCTGCCTGTCGCGGGGTCGACGCCAGGCGACGGCACCGCCCTCGTGCTCGACACGGGCACCAAGCCGCGTATCGGCGTCGCTCTCGCCGCCCCGGCGGTCGTGCTGGCGGTGCTCACCATCGGGCTCGGCCTGGGAGCAGAGCTGCTGCTGGGACTGTCTGCGACCGCCGCCGACGGACTCGTGGACACCTCGGCCTACATCGAGGCGGTGACGAACCCATGACCTGGTTGACCTGGCCCGTGCGCGTCGTCGCCTTCCTGCTGTGGTTCACCTGGCTGGTGGCGCGCACCAACGCCGTGGTCCTCCGCGACGCGCTCACACGCGGACAGGACTCGACGCCCGGCATCGCGCGCTACGACTCGCGCTGCCGCACCGACGCCGAGATCACGCTGCTGTCGACGTGCATCACCCTCACGCCGGGGACGCTGACGGTGGGCCACCACACCCCAGAGAAGTCAGACGTCGCGCACACCATCTACGTCCACGGCATGTACTCCCCTGACGCCGACCACCTGCGGGCCGAGCTCCGAGACATCGAGGGGCGCCTGCTGTCGGCGATGCGCCGCGAGGGGGGTCCGTCATGATCGGCGTCGTCATCGGCATCGTGCTGGTGGGCCTCGCGGGGGTCTCCACCGTGTACCGCATGGTCACGGGCCCCACGGATGCCGAGCGCGCGATCGCGGGCGACATGCTGATGTTCTGCGTGATCGCCCTGCTGGCGCTGTTCGGCGTGCTGCTCGACACGCCGTCGGCGCTCGAGATCGTGCTCATCGCGGCGCTGCTGGCATTCCTCAGCACCATCGCGCTGGCGCGCGCGCTCACGCGAGGGAGGAGATAGCGTGCTAGAGATCATCGGCGCAGTCATCATCGTCCTGGGCGCCATGGTGTTCGTGACCGGCGCCCTTGCGCTGCTGAGGTTCCCCGACGCCTACACCCACGTCTCCGCGGTCGGCACTGCCGGCGGCATCGGCCTCGTGCTCATCGTGGTCGGTGTGCTGCTTCACGACTTCACGGTGTCGAATGCGGGGGTGGCGGTGCTGATCGTCATCGCCCAGCTGCTCACCTCGGCGGTGGGATCGATGGCGCTCGCGCGCTCGGCCTACCTCGCCCGCTCTCCCCTGCGGCGCGTGACCTTCAACGAGCTCGAGGACGACACCAGCGCTCGGCTCGACTGATGCCTACCGCGCGCGTCATCGGTGGCGGGCCAGCGGGCCTGATGGCCGCCGAGGTGCTGGCCAGCGCCGGGATCGATGTGACAGTCCACGAGCGCATGCCGTCGCCGGGTCGGAAGTTCCTGCTCGCGGGCCACGGCGGGCTGAACCTCACCCACAGCGAGGACCGGGACCGCTTCGTCACGCGCTACGGCGAGTCGGCGGAGCGGATCGCGCCGATGCTCGCGCAGTTCGGTCCGCACGACCTCCGCGCGTGGGCCGCCGACCTTGGGGAGCCCACGTTCATCGGGTCCAGCGGGAGGGTCTTCCCGCAGGCGTTCCGAGCGACGCCGCTGTTTCGCGCGTGGCTCGGACGGCTGGCCGAGCTGGGAGTACACATCGAGCGCCGGACATCCTGGTCTGGCTGGGCTGGCGGCGACTCCCCTGACGGCGCACTTCTCATCACGGACGAATCCGGCACCACCCGCGCACTCACGAGCGATGCCACCGTCTTCGCTCTCGGTGGCGCATCCTGGCCTCACCTGGGAGCGGACGGCACATGGGTGGGTCCGTTCTCCGCGCGAGGCATCCACGTCACACCCCTCGAGGCCGCGAACGTCGGCGTGCGCGTCGAGTGGTCCGATGTCTTCGCCAATCGGTTCGCGGGCACGCCCCTCAAGAACGTGTCCGTCACCGTCGCTGGCGGCGAGCCGCGCCGCGGAGAGCTGATGCTCACCACCACGGGAGTCGAGGGTGGACTCATCTACGCGCTAGGTGCCCCGATTCGCGCAGCCCTCACCAAATCCGGCCGATGCGTCCTCAAGGTCGATCTCCGACCGGAGGTCTCGCTCGGGGAGGTGACGACACGCCTCGGCAAGCGCCGGCCCAAGGACTCCGCCACCAACTGGCTGCGGAGGTCCATCGGCCTCGACGCCGCCTCCATCGGGCTCGTGCGGGAGTCCTTCGGCGGCACGCTGCCCCACGACGCCGCCACCATTGCCGCGCTCATCAAGGCGGTGCCCGTCGTGGTGACGGGAACGATGCCCATCGACCGCGCGATCTCGACCTCGGGCGGCATCGCCTGGAGCGAGGTGGATGAGCAACTCATGCTGCGCCGCATGCCCGGCACGTTCGTCGCCGGCGAGATGCTTGATTGGGAGGCCCCCACGGGCGGCTACCTGCTGCAGGCCTCGTTCAGCATGGGGGTCGTGGCGGCACACGGCGCGCTCGCATGGCTCGAGCGCCGCGCCGATGCCGACCGCGCTTAGAGCGCCAGTCCCACCGCAAGCAGGGTCACAGCGAGTGCGGGAAGCGCGCCCTGCTTGAGTGCCGCACTCGCATAGGCGCGGTCGGAGAGCACCAGCACGAGCGCGGCGGCGGCCATCGAGCCGGCGCCCACAAACACCAGCGTCGCTCCCGCTACCGTGTTCCCGGCCGCCATGAGGACGATGCCCGTCACCACCGCGATCGCGAGAAACAGGTTGTAGAACCCCTGATTGAACGCGAGCCCTCGGGTGGCCTGCGCGTCGGCCTCGGTGGTGCCGAACACGGCACGCGCCCGCGGCCCGGTCCACGTGACCGACTCGAGGTAGAAGATGAACACGTGCACGACGGCGGCAAGCCCCGCCAGGATCAGTGCTGCGATGACCATGACAAGTCCTCTCGATGACGACACCCGGTGATACATCAGATCGCTTCTCCCCCGAGCATGGCCTGTCGGTGGGTCACGGTGCATCGCGACGCGCCTCACAGGTGCGACTGCGCTCTGATCACCGAGCGCCGCTCTCTCGCCATGCGAGCGACCGCCGCTCCATGACTTGCTCGAGCGCCAGCGTTCAGCCATCCCGGCGGACGAGGGTGGTGCATGATGACTCCGTAGGCCGACTCCGTACGCTGGACGAAGGGACTGCCGTGACTCTCCTTGACATCGGAGCTTCCATCGAAGAACCGGACACGCCCGCTCACCTGGACGCGACCAGGTTCAATCGGCACACGTTCTGGTGTGGCCAATCCGGTAGCGGCAAGACCTATGCGCTGGGCGTGGTCTTGGAGCAGTTGCTGCTTCAGACCGAACTTCCCCTCCTGATCCTCGACCCCAACGCGGATTACGTGCGGCTGCGTGAGGTTCGATCGCCGTCATCGGAGGTGTTGGCATCCCGGTGGAGCGACCTCGATATACGCGTGCTCCGCTCGAGCCACGTCACCGGGGATCCGCTGCGTGTCCGCTACCTCGACCTCTCCCCCGCCTCGAAGGCCGCCGTCTTGCAGATCGACCCCATCACCGATGCGGAGGAGTACAACGTCCTCCTTCACTTGGACGTCGACGCCAAGGCCTTCGATGCTTCCGCGATGGTGCGTCTCCTTCGCGACAGCAACGACCCCGTGAGGCATCAGCTCGCGAACCGCATGGAGAACCTGCAAGTCCTGGAGTGGGATCTGTGGTCCCGTGGCAGGTCGTCGGCCGTTGACACCATCGACGAACGTCCCCGCGCGACGGTTCTCGACGTCGGCGGGTTCGAGCACCCGGCAGAACCCAAGGTCGCCGCGCTCGCGGTGCTGGAGCATTTGTGGTCGCGGCGTGAAGAGCGGCGACCAATCCTCATCGTCATCGACGAGGCACACAACCTCTGCTCACCGGCACCCGTCACGGCGGTGGAGAAGGCGCTCACGGAGCAGATCATTCAGATTGCTGCCGAGGGACGGAAGTTCGGACTGTGGCTGCTCCTGTCGACCCAGCGACCGACCAAGATTCACCCGAACGTGCTCTCGCAATGCGACAACCTCGGCCTGATGCGGGTGAATGCCCCGCGCGACCTTGCCGAACTCACCGCCGTGTTCGGGTTCGCGCCAGAAGACCACATTCGGCGGGCGCAGACGTTCACTCAGGGGCAGGCTCTCTTCGCAGGCGGATTCGTGAGCGCACCAGTGTTCGCGCAGATGGGAGACAGAATCACCCACGAGGGAGGCGGAGACGTCAAGGTGCCTCTGCGACGGTGAGCACGGGGGCGGCCCACAGGATCGCTCACGCCCGAAACCCTCTCGGGCCGGGGCGAGCGTGGGCGACCTCAGCGATCGACGGAGCCCGCCTGAAGAACGATGCAGAAACAGCGAAGGCCGCTCCTGACAGGGAGCGGCCTTCGTGATGCTGTCTCAACACATCGTGGAGCTGAGGGGACTCGAACCCCTGACCCCCTGCATGCCATGCAGGTGCGCTACCAGCTGCGCCACAGCCCCATTCGTCGCCCCGAAGAGCGACTGACAGTGTAACGCACCGCGAGGACGCGGCGCTAATCCGCTCCCTGGGAGAAGGCGTCCACGTGCCAGGCGCCGGAGTCGGACAGCGTCAGCACGTGCCAGGCGCCGTGCGGGATCTTGCCGAAGGCCCGGGACGAGGTGTCGAGGCCCACCAGGTCGAGCACGCCCAGTTGGATTGCGCTGCCGTGGCTCACCACGACGGTCGGCACCTCCGGGTCGTACCAGCGTCGCAGGCCCTCGCCCACGCGGGCGGCGACGTGAGCGGACGAGCCCCAGCCCTCGATGAACGGCTCTTCGCCTCGGTGACGGCGGTCGTAGTCCTCGGGCCAGCGCTCCCGGATCTCGTCCCAGGTGAGCCCCTCCCACACCCCATAGGGGCGCTGCGTGAACGCGCCATCGACCACGGTCTCGACGCCCAGCAGAGAGGAGAGCTCGTCGGCCGATGCGGTGGCACGGGCCAGCGGCGACGACACCACGCGGGCGTGGTCGCCCACGTGCGCGGCGATGCGCGCGGCGGCCGCCGCAGCCTGCGCGCGGCCATCCGCCTCGAGCGGGATGTCGAGGGACCCCTGCAGGCGCCCCTCGGCGTTGTGATCGGTGCGCGCGTGGCGCCACAGTACGAGCGAGCTCATGACCGCTCCCCCAGCGTCTCGGGCGTGACGTTGTGGCGCTCCAGAGTCCAGTCGCCGCGGTCGCGGCGCGTCAGGCGCGACCACGCGGCGTTGCCGAGGTTGCCCAGCGTGCGATGGTCGAGCGACAGGCCGATCAGACCCTGCATCCCGACGCGAGCCGAGCTTCCGTGAGACACCACCAGCAGCGTCGCCGGCGCACGCTCGGCCCACTCCTCGAGAGCCTCGACCATGCGCGCACGCACGGTGTCATGGTGCTCGAAGCCGGGCACGTCGGCGCTGCCGTACTTGCGCCACGCGAGCACCTCCTCGGGCCAGCCGCTCTCCCGCTCCTCCGGCGTGATGCCCTCCCACGCGCCGTAGGCGCGTTCGCGCAGCCGCGCGTCGACCTCCACCGCGGCGCCGATGGCGCCCGCGATCGCATCGGCCGTGTCGCGCGCCCTGACCAGCGGAGACGTGACGATGGTGGTCTCGGAGCCCAGCAGACCCGCCAGGGCCTGCGCGGTCGCAGCGGCCTGTGCATGCCCTGCGTCCGTCAGCTCGACGTCGGAGGAGCCCTGCAGCAGGCCCTTGACGTTCCACTCGGTCTGGCCGTGCCGCACCACGAAGACATCCATGGCGGGCACCCTAGCCGAGTTCGACGACCGGGCAGTCCTTCCAGAGGCGCTCGAGCTCGTAGTACGCCCGATCCTCCTGGTGCATCACGTGGACGATGAGGCCGTTGAAGTCGAGCAGGGCCCAGCGGCCTTCACGCACACCCTCACGGCGCAGCGCCTTCGAGCCGACGTCGTGCAGCGCCTCCTCGATGCCCTCCGCGATCGCGATGACCTGGCGTTCAGAGCTCCCCGACGCGACGAGGAAGATGTCGGCGAGCGGCATGCGCGCACTCACGTCCAGCGCCACCAACTCCTCCGCCTTCTTGTCGTCCGCTGCCTTGGCTGCGAGGCGCACCAGCTCCACCGCTTCCTTGGACGCGCCCATCAGGGCTTCACCGCGACGTTCCACACAACTACTCCTAGGAGAAAGGCGACGGCACCGAAGACCGCCAGATGAGCCCACTTGAAATGACGTGGGCCGCCGTCGGCCTCCAGATCGGGACGCTCGCGTGGCGGCACCTCGATCTGGCCTGTCGGCACGGGTTCGATCGACGGCATGCCGCCGGACTGCGGCGCGAAGGTGGGCCGTCGGACGCTGCTCAGATCCGGCTGCGGGATGTTCTGCGAGGGCCGCACCTCCGGCAGCTCGGGAGCGGCGCGCTGGACGCTCATGAGCGGGTGTGCCGCCCACGGCGACTCGGCCTGCTCGGGCGCCTGGACGGACCCCTGGGGGACGTCGAAGGCGGCGTAATGCGGTGCGAGCTGCGCCGAGGCGTCGGGCACGCGGTCGGCTGCCCCGTGCTGCGGCTGCGCCGACACGGAGTGGAAGGCCGGCCGGTGCATCTCGGCGGACGCCGTCGACGCCTCGTCGAGAGCGGCGGTGCCGGGGTGATGCCCGATGATCGCGTCGAACGGAGCCTCGTCGAGTGACACGGGCGCCTGGTGAGACGGCTCGTCGTCGCTCGACGATGCGTGCGGAGGGTCGTGCGGCTGGTCCTGGGTCGCCGGCTCGCCCCACGGCGTGGGCGCGGAGGGCGCGGAGCTTTCCCACGGCTGCGCTGAGTTTGGGGACTGCGCTGGGCTCGGGAACTGCACTGGGTCGGGGAACGCCGCCTGCGGAGCGCTCGGCGATGATGGCGTCGATTCGACATCGGCATCGCGTTCGGGCGCAATCTCGCCCGCCGCAGGGCCCCACGCGTGTGGCAGAACGGCGTGGGCGGCGGATTCGGCGGCCGACTGAGTGGCGGGATCGGCGTCAGGGGGCGAGGACACGGACCGGCGCGAGCTGGCGGCGTCGATCCCGGCGACGGCCTGCCGCGTCAGGCGACGAATCTCCTCGGCCGGGTCTTCGACCGTCGGCTCGTCCACGGCAGGCTCGGCCTGGTCGGTGGCCTGCTGCTCCATCAGACGACGCTGGAGGGAGCCAGGCGGGAAGAGCGCGGCGAACATCTCGGGCGACATGCCCGGAGGCATGCCCAGGACCGACGCGGGGGCGGGAGGCACCTGTTCGTCGTCTGGCTCGCCGCTTGGCCCGTCATCGTGGCCGCCGTCGTGCTCGGGGGACGTGGTCTCGGGCGCGGAGTCGGCATGACTGGGCGTGTCAGTTCGAGGTGCCGCATCGGCCTCAGCCGCCCACTCGCCGTGCGCCTCCGATTCGACCTGGGGAGCCGACGGCGCGTGAGCGGGAGACGGCGCGTGGCTGGGGGCCTCAGGCTCGTCTGCGGTCTCGTCGGCGTCTGTGGGCTCGTCGGCGTCTGTGGGCTCGTCGGCGTCTGTGTGCTCGTCAGCGTCAAGGCCTGCGTCTGCGTCCGCCGAGGCTGGGGCGGGGATCAGGCTGGTGCGGAGCGGCACCGTGGGCTGCGGCTCTGCGTCCTCGGTCGCGACGGGCCGCCATGCGGCACTGTCGTCGTCCGACGTCTCGTGATCGTCTGAGGACGCGTGATCCTCTGAGGGCTCATGGTCCGTCGACTCCTCGAGGCCCTCGGACTGCCATGCATCGGGCGTCTGCTCGGACTCGTGGGGGGCGTGGTCCGCGGACGGTGCGTCGTGCGTGAGATCCTCGGCTGACGGCGCCGAGACGTCGGCGGAGCTGGTGGCAAGGGCGTCCGCGGCAGCGAGCTCCTCGGCCTCGCGCTGGGCGGCCTCGGCCTTCTCGCGCTCGATCCGCTCCTGCTCAGCGATCCGCTCGGGAGTCATCGCGGGAATCTGACCGGTGGCGATCATCTCCTCTTCCGCAGTCCATGTCTCGATGGGCTGGCGCGCGCGCTCGAGCCGGCGCCGCTCGCGTCGCGTCAGCACTCGGCCGTCAGGAGAGTGGGTGGGGATGGACTCCGAGATCGGCGCGCCCTGCAGGGCGTCGGTGTCGTCCGCGGGGCGGGCAGCGTCGCGAAGCTCCTGCTCGCGGCGTTCCCGCCGCGACAGCGGGCGGCTCTCGTCAGTCATCGATTCCTCCGGCATACAGATCGTGCTGCGCGATGTAGTCGGCGACCAAGCGGGGCACGAGGTAACGGATCGGTGCACCGGTCCTCACCCGACGGCGAACATCCGTTGAGGATACCGCCAGCGCCGGCACTTCTACCCACGCGTGTGGAGTTTCCAACTCAGGGAACGAATGGCCCGGCCGAGTCACTCCCACGAACTGCGCGAGATCGGTGAGGCGCTCCGCGTCGCGCCACTCGTCGAAGCGCTGCAGGGCGTCGGCTCCGGTGATGAAGTACAGGCTCGCGTCGGGAAGCTGCTCGCGCAGGTCGGTCAGGGTGTCGACCGTGTAGGTGACGCCGCCGCGGTCGATGTCGACGGCACTCACGGCGAAGCGATCGTCACGCTCGACCGCCAGCCGGCACATCTCCAGGCGGTGGTGGGCATCAGCGAAGTCGAGATCGCGCTTGAACGGCTGGATGTTGGCCGGGACCAGGAGCACCTGGTCGAGCCGCAGGGCGGCGCACACCTCTGAGGCCGCCGCGAGGTGGCCATGATGGATGGGGTCGAACGTCCCGCCGAGGACTCCGACGCGCGCCTGCGGTGCGCTCACGTCAGTGACGCGTGCCGACGCTCCGGAAGGCGAAGGTGATGAACAGCAGGGCCATGAGCCCCGTGAACGCCAGCAGCCCGAACGCCTCGGCAGGGATGGGCAGCTCGTTGACGACGTGCTCGGCCGTCTCCGTCACCTGGGTGATCACTGTGAATCCTTTCGTGTGCTTGGCTGTCGATTATTCCACGGTTGAGGGCCGTGTCCCTGCACCGTCGTCACGCGCGGATGTGGCCGTCGCCGTAGGCGATCCACGTGGTGGTGGTGAGCTCGGCGAGACCCATGGGTCCACGCGCGTGCAACTTCTGCGTCGAGATCCCGATCTCGGCGCCGAGGCCGAACTGCGCCCCGTCCGTGAACCGGGTCGAGGCGTTCACCATGATGGCCGCCGTGTCGAGCTGGCTCACGAACCGTTCGGCAGCCCCAATGTCCTCGGTGACGATCGCCTCCGTGTGTCCCGTCGAGTAGCGCTGCACGTGAGCGATGGCCTCGTCGAGGTCATCCACGACGCGGACCGCGATGTCGAGACTCAGGTACTCGGTCGCCCAGTCCTCGTCGGTCGCCGGCACGGTGGGCACGCCCTGCGGGGCAAGGGCCGATGCGGCAGCGTCCGCATGCAGCGTCACGCCTTCCTCATGGAGGGCGGCGAGCACGGAGGGAAGCACGCGCTCGGCTGCGTCGCGATGCACGAGGAGGGTCTCGGCGGCGTTGCAGACACCCACCCGGTGCGTCTTGGAGTTGACGACGATCTCGACGGACCGTGCGACCGGTGCCGAGGAGTCGAGGTACACATGGCAGTTGCCCTCGCCGGTCTCGATCGCCGGCACGGTCGAGTCCCGGACCACCGCCTGAATCAGGCTGCGTCCGCCGCGCGGCACCAGCACATCGACCAGTCCGCGCGCATTCATCAGCACTCGCGCGCCCTCTCGACCGTACGCATCGATCGACTGGACGGCATCGCGCGGCAGCCCGACCTGCTGGAGGGCGCCCTGCAGAACGTCGACGATGACCTCGTTCGACCGCGCCGCAGCGGAGCCTCCGCGCAGCACCGCCGCATTGCCGGACTTGAGCGCGAGCCCGGCGGCGTCGACCGTGACGTTCGGGCGTGCCTCGTAGATCATGCCGACCACACCCATGGGGGTCGCCTTCTGGATGAGCCTCATGCCGTTCGGCAGCGTCGATCCACGCTTGACCTCCCCCACCGGGTCCGGCAGCGCCGCCAGGAACCGCAGCGCCTCTGCGATGCCGCAGATGCGCTCATCAGTCAGAGCCAAGCGGTCGAGCAGGCCAGGAGTCATGTCGTTCTCGCGCCCGCGCTCGACATCCTCCGCATTCGCCGAGACGATGCGCGCGGAGTGCTCGACCAGTGCATCGGCCATCGCGTGGAGCGCGGCGTCCTTGGTGGACCGCGTCGCGGTCGCGAGCGCGCGGGACGCGACCTTGGCGCGCCGGCAGGCTTCGAGAACGGCGCTCTCGATGTCGATGGAGGCGGCGGTGGCAGACATGGACTCCAGTCTAGTCCCGGTGCTCGCCCCGGCATCGTGAGCGCAGGTCGCGAGCGAGGGGCCTACATGACGACCAGGTCGTCGATGTGGATGAGCTCTCGGGCGTAGCCTTCCCCGAGCGTCTCGCCCAACGCGTCGGTGCTGAGTCCGCGCATCTGCTCGGCCTCGGCAGCAGAGAACCCCGCGAATCCGCGCGCGACGATGGCGCCGTCAGGCCCAATCAGGTCCACGGGCTCCCCCGCCTCGAAGGACCCGCGGATCTCGGTGACCCCCGCAGCGAGCAGCGAGGCGCGCCGCCCCTGCAACGCGCGCACCGCGCCGTCGTCGACCATGATCGCGCCCCGCGTGCGCGCCGCGTGGGCGAGCCACTGCAGCCGGGTGGTGTCGCGCTTGCCCGTGGGGTGGAAGAGCGTCCCGACCGCGTCGCCCGCCACAGCCGATGCCGCATCGGCCGCACTGGCCAGCACGACCGCGATGCCGGACGTCGTGGCGATCGAGGCAGCCTCGAGCTTGGTGATCATCCCGCCCGTGCCCAGCGCAGAGCCGCGCCGCGACACGTCGATGCCCGCGAGGTCCTCCGGGCCGTGCACCTCGTCGATGCGCTCGGACCCGGGGGTCCCGGGCGCGGCCGTGTACAGGCCGTCCACATCCGTGAGCAGCACGAGCGCATCGGCATGGGCGACCGTCGCGACGAGGGCAGCGAGCCTGTCGTTGTCGCCGAATCTGATCTCGTCCGTCGCCACCGCGTCGTTCTCGTTCACGATGGGCAGCACGCCGAGGTCGAGCAGTCGGTTGAACGCGCGCTGAGCGTTGCCGTAGTGCGAACGACGCATCATGTCGTCTGCCGTGAGCAGCACCTGACCGACCGTGAGTCCGTGCCGGGCGAAGGCCGCGGAGTACGCAGCGACCAGCGCCCCCTGTCCCACCGACGCGGTGGCCTGAGCAGTCGCCAGGTCTCGGGGACGGGCGGGCAGCCCCATCGGACCCACGCCGGCGGCGATCGCGCCCGACGTCACCAGGATGACTTGGCGGCCGGCGGCGCGCACCCCTGCCAGCACATCGGCCAGGCGCGTGACGGACTGTTCGCTCAACCGGCCATCCGCGCCCGCGAGCGAGGACGAACCGATCTTGACGATGATGCGACGGGACTGCGCGATGATCTCTCGCGTGGCCTCCACCGGGCCTCCTTCGTGTGCGGTCATACGGGGCGCTGTCACTCGTCCTTGGCGGGATCCGTCCAGTGCCCGGAGTCGCGCTCGGTCCACAGCTCCTCGCGGGCCGCAGACTTGGCGTCCATGCGGTCCTTGTGCTCCGCTCGCTTCTCGGCGCGCGTCGCACGGCCCGAGCGTTCGTGGTCCTCGACGCGCAGATCGGAACCGCGCTGTCCCAGGAGCTCGGCGCCGGTGCCCATCGTGGGCTCCCAGTCGAACATCACGCCGCCGTGACGCGGCCCGATGACGACCTCGGAGCCGGGCACCGCGCCCGCGCGGAACAGCTCGTTCTCGACTCCTGCCTTCGCGAGGCGGTCTGCGAGGTATCCCACGGCCTCGTCGTTGGCGAAGTTGGTCTGGCGCACCCAGCGTTCGACCCTGGGCCCGCGCACCTGGAAGTAGTCCTCGGCGCCGTCCCGGACATGTGTGACGGTGAAGCCGGACTCATCGACGGCCGCAGGACGCAGCACGATGGGCGCACGCTCGAGCACGGGCGCGGCGGCGCGGTGCTCCGTCACCATCGTCGCGAGCGCGAACGACAGCGGACGCAGTCCCTCGTGGCTCACCGCGCTCACCTCGAAGATGGGCATGCCCGTCGCCTCGAGATCCGGGCGCACGATCTCGGCGAGGTCGCGGCCGTCGGGCACGTCGATCTTGTTCAGGATGATGATCTGCGGGCGGTCGGCGAGCGGGACTCCGCTGATCGCGTCGTCGCCGCTGTACGCCCGCAGCTCCGCCGCGATGACCTGCAGGTCACGGATCGGGTCGCGGTCGGATTCGAGGGTGGCGGTGTCGAGGACATGCGCGATCACGGAGCAGCGCTCGATGTGGCGCAGGAAGTCGTGGCCCAGGCCCTTGCCCTCTGACGCGCCTTCGATGAGCCCGGGCACATCCGCCATGGTGAACCGAGTGCCGCCGGCCTCGACCACGCCGAGGTTCGGCACGAGGGTGGTGAACGGGTAGTCGGCGATCTTGGGTCGCACGGCGCTCATGGCGGCGATCAGTGAGGACTTGCCCGCGCTCGGATAGCCGACGAGCGCCACGTCCGCAATGGACTTGAGCTCCAGAAGGACGGTGTTCTCTTCGCCAGGCTCGCCCAGCAGCGCGAAGCCTGGGGCCTTGCGCTTGACGGTGGCGAGAGCGGCGTTGCCGAGGCCGCCTCTGCCTCCGGTCGCAGCGACGAACTCCGCGCCCTCGCCCACGAGGTCGGCGAGCACCTCGCCGGTCGGCGACTTGACGATGGTGCCGTTCGGCACGCCCAGCCGCAGGTCCGGTGCACTCGCACCATGCCGGTTGTCGCCGGCGCCCTGTCCGCCGCTCGCGGCGGTGCGGTGGGGGCCGTGGTGATAGTCCAACAGGGTCGTGACCTGCGGGTCGACGCACAGAATGACGGAGCCGCCGCGGCCGCCATTGCCGCCGTCGGGGCCGCCCAGCGGCTTGAACTTCTCACGGTGCACGGACGCGACTCCGTGACCGCCATTGCCTGCCGTCACATGCAGGGTGACGCGATCCACAAACGTGGCCATGACGCCTCCCTTCGTGAGGTGGTCAGAATATGCGTCAGGGGCGCCGCCATATCGGCGACGCCCCTGACGAAGACAATGATGCGGGTCGGACTAGCCGGCCACCACATCGACGACCTTGCGACCGCGTCGCTGGCCGAACTGGACCGTGCCGGCCGACAGCGCGAACAGCGTGTCGTCCTTGCCGCGGCCCACGTTGTTGCCGGGGTGGTGGTGCGTGCCGCGCTGACGAATGATGATCTCGCCCGCGTTGACGACCTCTCCACCGAAGCGCTTGACGCCCAGGTACTGAGCGTTGGAATCCCGACCGTTGCGCGAGGAGCTCGCGCCCTTCTTATGAGCCATGAGTGCTTCCTCGCTTACTTGATGCCCGTGACCTTCAGGCGCGTGAGGTCCTGACGGTGACCAATGCGCCTGCGGTATCCGGTCTTGTTCTTGTACTTCAGGATGTCGATCTTCGGTCCGCGCTCGTCGCGAACGACCTCAGCGGTGACCGTGATCTTCGCCAGTGCCTTCGCGTCGGAGGTGACCTTGTCACCATCGACGTGCAGCAGTGCGGGAAGCTGGACAGAGTCACCTGCCGCAGCCTTGAGACGGTCGACGACGATGATATCGCCCTCGGAAACCTTCTCCTGGCGGCCACCGGCCTTCACAATCGCGTACACCATGAAATCTACAATCCTCTACGTATGGTCTGGTTTCCTGCCGCTGCCTCACTGGGCGCAGGCAGGCCCTGACGCTTTCGCGCCGACGTACAAATGTACCCGTTGCGGGCCTCCCCGGTCAAACCGGAGTCGCCCGGGCCGGCTACGGCTGGACGTCCCCTTCGGAGGGCTCGGTCGGGTGGTCCTCACCGGGCGCCGCATCCACATCGGAGGCGGGGCTCGGCGAGTCGTGCGTGTCGGCCGAGGACTCGGCCTGATCCGTGCGGTCGGGAAGGTCGATGACGGGCTCGACGGTCGCATCGCCGTCGGCCGCCTTCCCTGCGCCGGAGCTGTCGTCCGCGCCGTCTGCGGGAGCGTCGACATCATCATGGTGGTGGGCCTTCTCGGCCGCCGCCGCGATCGACGCCAGCGTCGCCTTGACGGCGGCGCGTGCCTCGTCGCGGTCGTCCAGAACGTGGGTCTCACCCTTGCCCTGGCCGTGCGAGTGGTCGTCACCACCCGACTGCTTCTTGGCCGTCCTGGTGCCGCCACGGTTGCCGCGCCGCTTCTCCGGCTGCTTGTCCGTCGCCTCGGCGACGGGCTCGCCCTTGACGAGGAATCCACGACCCTTGCAGTGCTCGCACGTCTCGGAGAACGCCTCGACCAGTCCCTGGCCCACGCGCTTGCGGGTCATCTGGACCAGACCCAGGCTCGTCACCTCGGCGACCTGGTGCTTGGTGCGGTCGCGCCCCAGGCACTCGATGAGCCGGCGCAGCACGCGGTCTCGGTTGGCCTCGAGCAGCATGTCAACGAAGTCGATGACGATGATGCCGCCGATGTCGCGCAGGCGCAGCTGGCGCACGATCTCCTCGGCCGCCTCGAGGTTGTTGAGCGTCATCGTCTCTTCGAGAGTGCCGCCCTTGCCGACGAACTTGCCGGTGTTGACGTCGATGACGGTCATCGCCTCGGTGCGATCGATCACGAGGGAGCCGCCCGACGGCAGCCACACCTTGCGGTCCATGCCCTTGGTGAGCATCTCGTCGACACGGAGGTCGGCGAACAGGTCGCCGTCTCCGGTGTACTTCTGGAGGCGAGGCAGCAGGTCGGGTGCGACCTGTCCCACGTAGGCGCTGAGCGAGTTCCACGTGTCGTCGCCCTGGATGGTCAGCGACTCGAAGTCCTCGTTGAAGATGTCGCGCACCACTCGGATGGCCATGTCGGGCTCGCCGCGCAGCAGCGTGGGGCCCTTGTTCGACTTCGCCTCGGCCTGGATGTTCTCCCACTGGCGCTTGAGGCGCTCGACGTCAGCGCGCAGCTCGTCTTCAGAGGCGCCCTCGGCTGCGGTGCGCACGATCACGCCGGCGTCTGCCGGGATCACCTCGCGCAGCAGCTTCTTGAGGCGGGCGCGCTCGTTGTCAGGCAGCTTGCGGCTGATGCCGGTCACGCCGCCTGCGGGCACATAGACGAGGAACCGTCCGGCCAGCGAGATCTGGCTCGTGACCCGCGCACCCTTGTGGCCGATCGGGTCCTTGGTGACCTGGACCATCACGGTGTCGCCGGGCTTGAGCGCGAGCTCGATGCGACGCGGCTTGCCCTCGAGGCCTGCGGCATCCCAGTTGACCTCGCCCGCGTAGAGCACGGCGTTGCGACCGCGGCCCACATCGACGAAGGCCGCCTCCATGCCGGGAAGGACATTCTGCACGCGCGCCAGGTAGACATTGCCCGCCATCGACTGCTGCGCCTGGTGCGACACGTAGTGCTCGACGAGCACCTCGTCCTCCAGCACGGCGATCTGGACGCGGTGGTCCTTCTCCCGCACGATCATGTCGCGCTTGACGGACTCGCGGCGCGCCAGGAACTCGGCTTCCGAGATGGTGGGGCGGCGGCGCTGGCCGTCGCGGTTGTCGCGGCGACGCTGGCGCTTGGCCTGAAGACGCGTGGAGCCCTGCAGCTGGTCGTCGGAACCGGACTTGTCGCCGGAGTTCGCGCTGGAACCCGATCCTCCACCCGAGTTGGAGCCGGAGCCTGAGCCTGAGCCGCTGGAGCGTGAGCCACGGCGGCGGCGGCGACGCCTCGACGATCCATCGCCGTCGTCGTCGCCGGAGTCTCCCGAGTCGCCGTCCTGGTCGTCGCCGGCGTTCGAACCCTGGTCGCTGCCGGTCGACTCGTCGTCGCCCGAGGGTCCGTCCCCGTCGGTGCGCTTCTTGCCGCGGCCGCGGCCGCCACGACGACGGCGACGCTTGCTGCCGTCTCCGGAGTCGCCGTCACCGTCAGGTCCGTCGCTGGACCCCTGGTCCTGCGAGCCGGAAGAGCTGCCGCTGTCGGAACCGTCTGACGACGCCGCACTGCCGCTGGTCCGACGCTCACTCGCGGGGGCGTCCTGAGACGCACCGCCGTCGGTCGAGCCGGCATCGGCGCTCGCAGCGCTGCCCTTGGACTCCGCAGTCGCGGAGTCGGCGTTCTTGGCGCTCTTGGCCCGACCGCCGCCGGACTTGCGCTTGGGCTTGTCGCCCTCAGCGGAGTCCGCTGCGGCCTTGCCGCGCCCACGCGATCCGGACTCGGCCTTCGCTGAGGAATCGGGGATCGAAGGGGGTCCCGCAGGCGCCGATGCGCGACGGGGCGCAGCGGGTTCGGGCGCCTGGAAGATGACGGCGGTCGACGGTGCTTCGGGTGTGGTCTTGTCCTCGCTCAACGCGGGTACCTCAGATCGATACGGCCCACACACCGCATCGATACTCTCTCGTCGGTCGTGGCTCGCGTTCTGCGGCCACGGAAGTCTTCAGGTCGCGGCGGACAGCGGTGCCTGCTCGAGAGCGCCTATCCCCGATGTCTCCGCCTCCGGCTGTAGCCGGACGGGACCGTGACGGGACTGGCAGCTGTCGCAGGCGCTGCGTCTGTCGCGCGGTAGGCACCCGGTGTGGCTGGGTGCGACCTGTCGACCATTGTGACACACGAACTCAGGAACATCTCGTGCCGCGCCGCCCAGGGGTGCGGCGGAGCATCGGGACTCTCCACCCGGGACCAAGGTCCTGCATCCCTACCTTGGTATACCCGGGTAGGTTTAGTGACGCGATATTCCCCGTTGCGTGCCTGACCCTGGAGGCCCCCGAATGGAAGTGCTTGAACTCGCCCGCTGGCAGTTCGGGATCACCACCGTCTACCACTTCATCCTGGTGCCCCTCACGATCGGGCTGTCCACCATGGTCGCGATTCTGCAGACCGCGTGGGTGCGCACGGGCAACGACAAGTATCTGCGCCTCACCAAGTTCTACGGCAAGCTGCTGCTGATCAACTTCGCACTCGGCGTAGCCACCGGCATCGTCCAGGAGTTCCAGTTCGGCATGAACTGGGCGGAGTACTCGCGGTTCGTCGGCGACGTCTTCGGCGCTCCGCTGGCGATGGAGGCCCTCGCCGCGTTCTTCCTCGAATCCACCTTCCTCGGCCTGTGGATCTTCGGCTGGGACAAGCTTCCCAAGAAGGTTCACCTCGCGACCGTGTGGGCGTTCGCGATCGGCTCGATCCTCTCGGCGTACTTCATCATCGCCGCCAACTCGTGGATGCAG
Source organism: Demequina muriae (assembly GCF_030418295.1). NCBI lineage: Bacteria > Bacillati > Actinomycetota > Actinomycetes > Micrococcales > Demequinaceae > Demequina > Demequina muriae. Next base: position 2,230,878 of record NZ_JAUHQA010000001.1, on the reverse strand, counting down.
CACCCCGTCGGCGCGGAGTTCAACGAGGAGACCGGCCGTGCCGAGATGACGGACATCTGGGCCGTCCTCACCAACAACACCACCCTGGTCGCCTTCCCCCACGTGATCGCCACGGCGTTCCTGGTCGCGGGCACCTTCGTCGCGGGCATCGCGGTGTGGTGGATGGTCAAGAAATCCCGCGAGGACCGCAACCACGCTGACCTCGGCATGTACCGCACCGCCGCCAGGTTCGGAGCCGTCGTCATGCTCGTCTCCGGCATTGGCGTGGTCGTCACCGGCGACATCCAGGCCAAGCTCATGTTCGAACAGCAGCCCATCAAGATGGCGGCGGCCGAGGGCCTGGTCGCGACGCCCGTCGGGCCGGCTCCGTTCTCGCTGTTCACCATCGGCAACCTCGCGGGAGACGACCCCGACTCGGTCCATCACATCCTCGAGATCCCGTACTTCCTCTCCTACATGGCCACCGGCGATTGGGAAGGCGAAGTCAAGGGTCTCGATGAGCTGCAGGAGATCTACGCCGAGCGCTACGGTGCGGTCGACGAGAACGGCGAGGAGATCGAGTACCGGCCCAACCTGGCCGTGACGTACTGGTCCTTCCGTCTCATGATCGGCCTCGCCGTCTTCAGCGCGGCGCTGTGCGTGGCAATCTTCTGGTTCACCCGCAAGGGCCGCGCCATCGACCAGGAGTGGATGAGCAAGCTCGCGCTCATCTCGCTGCCGATGCCGTTCCTCGCGGCCAGCTTCGGGTGGATCTTCACGGAGATGGGACGCCAGCCCTTCGTGGTCGCGCCGAACCCGACCGGATCCGATCAAGTCATGCTCATGACCACCTTCGGGGTGTCGGATGCGACGTCCGTGGGCGAGGTGGCGACCTCACTCGTGGCATTCACCGTCATCTACGCCGTGCTCGGGATCTTCTGGTACCGGCTCATCCAGCGCTACGCGTCGGAGGGTGCCGCCCACGTCACGTATGAAGAGCCGAGTGACGATTCCGACCGACCGATGTCGTTCGCGTACTAGAAAGGGCCGTCATGGATCTCGCAGTCTTCTGGTTCATCCTGATCGCGGTCCTGTGGACCGGCTACCTCGTCCTCGAGGGATTCGACTTCGGCGTCGCCATGCTCATGGAGAAGGTGGGCAAGGGCGACCGCGGCCGACGCACCGCCCTGAACACCATCGGCCCCGTGTGGGACGGCAACGAGGTGTGGCTGCTCACCGCAGGTGGCGCCACGTTCGCCGCGTTCCCTGAGTGGTACGCCACGCTCTTCTCCGGCTTCTACCTGCCGCTGCTCCTCATCCTGCTCGCCCTCATCGTGCGCGCGGTCGCGATCGAGTACCGGGGCAAGATCAACGACGACGCGTGGCGCCGACGCTGGGACTGGGTCATCATGGGCTCCGCCTGGGTGCCCTCCATCCTGTGGGGCGTGGCGTTCGCGAACATCGTGCGCGGCGTGCCGATCGACGAGACCTTCACCTACACCGGCGGGTTCTTCAACCTCCTCAACCCGTACGCGCTGCTGGGCGGCGCGACCACGCTCGCCCTGTTCCTCAGCCACGGCGCGATCTTCCTGTCGCTGAAGACCGACGGCGAGGTGCGCGAGCGCGCCGAGGCCGTCGCACGCCGCATGGCGCCGATCGCGCTCGTCATCGCGGCAGTCTTCGCGATCTGGACCCAGGTCGCCTACGGCGTCGCGTGGACCTGGATCGCGGTGGTCGTCGCCGCGGTCGGCCTGGCGGTCGCCGTGGTCGCGGGCCGCATCGGCAGGTACGGCTACGCCTTCACTGGCAACGCCGTGGCGATCGCCTTCGCCGTGGTGCTGATCTTCGGCTCGCTCTACCCTGACGTGATGCCGTCCAGCACCGACCCCGCGTTCTCGCTGACCGTCCAGAACGCCTCGTCGACCGACTACACGCTGACCGTGATGACCTGGGTCGCCGTGATCCTCACCCCCGTCGTGCTGCTCTACCAGGGCTGGACGTACTGGGTGTTCCGGCGCCGGCTCTCCGCGGAGAACATCCCCGAGCACAACTCCCTCACCTTCCTCAAGAAGTAGGGACGTGCGCCCCGTTGACCCACGGCTGATCGCCCGCATCGGCCCGGCACGCCGTTACGTCATCACCACGGCGGTGCTGGGACTGCTCACGGCGATCGTGATCGGCGTGCAGGCGCTCGTCATCGCACGACTGCTCGCGCCAGTGCTGGCGCCGTCCCCGCTCACCGAGGACGGGCTGGGCTGGATCGGCGCGATCGTGCCGACGGATGCCCGTGCGCTCGAGACCGGTCTGGTGTGGCTGGCGGCGCTCGTGCTGGTGAGGGTGCTGCTGGTCGGGATCCAGGAGCGCCTGGCGCACCGCGCTGGTGTGGCCGTGATCGCGGACCTCCGCGGACGCGTCGTGGCCCACGCCGCGCGTCTGGGACCGCGGTGGGCGGCCTCGGGCGAGGGCTCGACGGTCACCACCACCGTCACCCGCGGACTCGACGGGCTGCTCCCGTACTTCGTGCGCTATCTCCCTCAGCTGATGCTCGCCGCCACGGTGACGCCGATCATGCTGCTCGTGGTGCTCGACCTCGACTGGATCTCGGCGGCGATCATCGCCGGCACCCTCCCGCTGGTGCCCGTCTTCATGATCCTGATCGGCCTCGTGACCCGCCAGCACTCGGCGAAGCACCTCGAGGCCATGCAGCGACTGTCATCGCGGGTGCTCGACCTCATCTCCGGACTGCCGACGCTGCGAGCGCTCGGCCGTCACCGCGGCCCGGCGGGACGCGTCCGCGAACTCGGCGATGCCCAGCGCCGCGCGACCATGGGCTCGCTCCGCATCGCGTTCCTCTCCGGCATGGTGCTGGAGCTGCTCACGACCCTCGCGGTCGCGCTGGTCGCCGTGACCCTGGGGTTCCGCCTCGTCTACGGCGAGGTCAGCATCGAGACGGCGCTCGCGGTGCTCGTGCTCGCCCCTGAGGTTTACCTGCCCGTCCGCAACGTCGGCATGCACTTCCACGCGTCCGCCGACGGCCTCGCCGCGGCCGATGCGGCATTCGACGTCCTCGACACGCCCGTCGCCCGCGTGGGCGGCACCGCTCCGTCCCCGTCGCTCGCAGGCGCCACGCTGATGATGCGCGGGCTCGCCGTCGCCACGCCCGATGGGCGCCGGCTCGCCCCCGAATCGCTGACGTTCGACGCGCCCCCTGGCTCCATCACCGCGCTCGTGGGCCCCAATGGCGACGGCAAGTCCACCGCGCTGCTGGCGCTCATGGGGCTGCTGCGCCCCGACGCCGGCGACGTCTCGGCGGTGCTGGCCGACGGCACGAGCGTCCCGCTCGATCAGGTCGACGCCGACGGCTGGGCCCGCGAGTTCGCGTGGGTGCCGCAGCGGCCGGACCTCGGGGTGCCAGGTCGCACCATGAGCCTGGGGCAGCGCGAGCGGGCAGCGCTTGCGCGTGCGTTCGAGTCGGGACGCCCGGTGATCGTGCTCGATGAGCCGACGGCGCATCTGGACATCGAGGCACGCACCGAGGTGGTCGCACGCATCCGGGCTGCGGCCGCCCGCGGCGTCGCCGTCGTGGTCGCGACGCACGAGGCGGAGCTCATGGCGGCGGCCGATGCAGTGATCGAGGTCGCCTCGGCCAGGGCGGTGACGCCGTGACGGACCTGCTCGCGACCGACCCGCGCAAGGGCGCGCTGCGACGCGTGCTCGGCGACGCTGGCCTGAGCCGTGGGCGCACGGTGCTGGCGGTGCTGACCGGGTCCGCGGCCCTGGGGTCCGCGGTGGGACTGGCGGCGGTGGCGGCGTGGATGATCGCGCGCGCTGCCGGCATGCCCTCCCCCGCCGATCTCGCCATCGCCGCCGTGGTGGTTCGCTTCTTCGGCATCGGCCGGGGACTGTTCCGCTATCTCGAGCGCCTCACCTCTCACGACGTGGCGCTGCGCGGCGCGGTCTCGCTCCGCGTGCGTGTGTACGAGCGACTCGCGCACGCTCCGGCATCGCACGTGCTGCCCCTGACCCGCGGGCAGGTGATGGCACGCATCGGCGCCGACGTCGACGCGATCGCGGATGCGGTGGTGCGCGGCCTCATCCCGATGGCCGTGGCGGTGGTCGTCTCCGGCGTCTCCGTCGGCATCGCCGCGTTCATGGTGCCGCTCGCGGGTGTCGTCCTCGCCGTATGCCTGGTGATCGCGGGCGTGGGTGCGGCGGCGCTGACGCTGCGCTCGGCACGCGCCGCAGCGGCGCTGGCGGTGACGGCCGATGCGCGGGTCACCGAGAGCGCCCTGTCGGCACTGGAGGCCGCCGCCGAGCATCGTGTATGGGGCACCACCGCATCGGCCGAAGCCGCACTCGCCGAGGCGGACGCCGCTTCGGCCCACGCGCACGAGGCGATTGCGCGGCCCGCCGCCCTGGCCGCAGCCGTCCAGGCTCTCGCCGCAGGGCTGGCGCTCATCGGCTCGATCGCCGTCGCGGTCACCGCCGCCGCGAGCGGCGCGATCGGACCCACGACCGCAGCCGTCGTGGCTCTGCTGCCCTTGGCCGCATTCGAGGCCGTGGGCGCCGTGCCGGCGGCGATGCAGCAGCTGTTCCGCTCCGCCCGTGCGGCGGAGCGCATCGAGGAGCTCGCGCCGCCCACCGACGCGCCTCCCGCCGACCCCGTGGAGAACGACGCCGCTCCCCGCGCATCGGCCGTCCTCGAGGCTCGCGATCTCTCGGCGGCGTGGCCGCGCATGACGGCCACCGTGCCCGTGACCCTGCGGGTCGCGCCGGGCGAGGTCCTCGCCGTCGTGGGCCGCTCGGGCATCGGCAAGACCACCCTGCTCGCCACCCTTGGCGGTGCGCTGTCCCCCGCTGCGGGCGAGGCGCTGATCGACGGCGTGCCGGTCTCCGAGGACGACCTGGGAACGGTCGTGGCGATCACGTCCGAGGACGCTCACGTGTTCGGCACCACCGTGCTCGAGAACCTCCGCGTGGCGCGCGGAGGAGTCACCGAGGATGAGGCACTCGAAGCGCTCAGCGTCGTGGGACTGCGCGACTGGGCGGTGGCGCTGCCGGATGGTCTCGGCACCGTGCTCGGCTCCGGCGGAGGAACCGTGTCCGGCGGCGAACGACGGCGCCTGCTGCTCGCCCGCGCGCTGCTCGCGCCACACCCGATCCACCTCATCGACGAGCCTGGCGAGCACCTGGACCACGCCGGCCGCAAGGCGCTCCGCGCGGCCCTGGCCCGGCTCAGCGGCGAAGGCCGTAGCGTGGTGATCGTGACCCATGACCTGACGCTTCTCGATGCGGCCGACCGCACCATCAGCCTTGACGCGGTGAGCTCCGATGCCTGACGCGCACGCCAGAGAGCTCGCACTCGCACGCGCCGTCATCGCGCTCAACGAGGAGCTCGATCTGCCGCTGGTGCTCGACGCGTTCCTCGGCGCCGCCGCAGAGCTCACCGCGGCACGCTTCGCCGCCATCAATGTGCTCGACTCCAGCGGCCAGAGCACCGCCTTCTACGTGCATGGCATGGCCGCCTCTGTGCATGAGCAGATCGGGCGGCCGCCACGGCCCATCGGGGTGCTCGGCGAGATCCCCCGAGAGGGGACCATCTCACTCGAAGAGGTCGCGGCGCATCCCGCGTCGATCGGCCTGCCCGAGGGACACCCGCCGCTCGACAGCTTCCTGGGCGCGGGACTTCACGTGGGCGGCCGGGCCTTCGGCCAGCTGTACCTCGCCAACAAGCCGGGCGGCTTCCACCCGGCCGACGAGCAGGCGATCCAGGCACTCGCGGCCGCCGCGTCGGTGGCGATCGACCATGCCCAGCTGTACGACCTCGCGCGGCAGCGAGAGCGGTGGCTGGTCGCCACGCAGCGCATCACGATGGACCTCCTGTCAGACCCGGGCGCGGAAGGGGCATTGCAGCGCACCATCGACGCGGCTCTCGAGCTCTCCGGTGCGGCCGCCGCCGCGCTGGTGCTGCAGGGCGTGGACGACGCCTGGGTCATGGAGGTCACCGCCGGGGAGGGCGCCGATCACCTGCTGGGTCTCGCGCTCCCGCCCGGCGGCACGGGCATGGACGTGATCCGTTCCGGCGAGGGGCTGATCGCCGCCGAGCCACCCGGCAGCAACGTGCTCGCGCCCGTGATGTCCTATGGACCCACGCTGTACGCGCCGCTGGTCGCGCAGGGCCACGCCGTCGGCCTGCTGATGCTGTGGCGCACCCGCGGCGAACCCGAGTTCGATGCCGGTGACCTGTCGCTCGCGCAGCGCTTCGCGGGACAGGCGGCGCTCGCGCTCAGCCTCTCGGAGCTCAGCCACGTGAAGTCGGTCTCGGCCCTCCTCGAGGAGCGGGCGATGCTCGCGGATGATCTCCACGACTTCGTGTCCCAGGAGCTGTTCGCCACCGCGATGCAGATCGAGGCCATCGCGGAGGACAGCGATCAGAACGTCGCGACGCGATTGCGCGGCACGCTGGAGCACGTCAAGCGCGCGCAGCACGAGGTGCGGGGCGTGATGAGCTCGCTCGCGGGTCAGCGCAGCAAGGAGCCCATCGCCGAGCGACTGCGCCGAGAGCTGCTGCTCGCGCGATCATCGCTGGGATTCGAGCCGTCCGTGGTCGCCGAATGGCCGCATCTGGACGCCGCGGTGGTGGGCGACCCGACCCTGGCGGACGACCTGGTGGCGGTGACCCGCGAACTGGTGTCGAACGTCGCGCGCCACGCCCGGGCCCACGCGGTCCGGATCGTGCTCGCCGCGGACGAAGGCCGCGTCGAGGTGCGGCTCGAGGACGACGGTATCGGCCCGGCGGGGGCCACCCAGCGCCACTCGGGGACGTCGAACCTCGCCAACCGTGCGCTGCGGCGCAACGGCACCTTCAGCCTGACCGAGCGCTGGCCAGGCGAGGACCGCCCCGGGTGCGTGGCCGTGTGGAACGTGGAGTGTGCGCGCCGGGAAGGCGACTAGCGCCGGAACGACTGCGCGCGGCGCTGCGTGGCCCATGCGACCACCTGAGTGCGTCGCTGCAGGCCCATCTTGGCGAGGATGCTCGTCACGTGGTTCTTGACCGTCTTCTCGGCGATGCCGAGCTGGTCCGCGATCTCCTTGTTGGACATCCCGTCGCCGACGGCCGTCACGATCTTGCGCTCGGTGGGGGTGAGGGCCGCGATGGCGGCGTCCTCCTGCACGTCGATGTGCTGGCCGTGCTCGCGCCCGGAGGCCGCGTCGCGCACGGCCTTGAGGACCTCGGCGGAGCCCGCCGTCTTCGCGACGAACGCATCGGCGCCCGCGGTCCGAGCCGCGGCCTTGGCGTCGTCGTCGTCGTAGCTAGTGAGCACCACGATGTGGGTGTCGGGGTGCGTGGCGCGCACGTGGGCGATCACATCGAGTCCGGTGCCGTCCGGCAGTCGTAGGTCGGACAGCACCACATCGGGACGGGTCGCGTCGACGCGACGGATCGCCTGCGCGACGGTCGCCGCCTCGGCCACCACCTCGACGCCATCGGCGCGGTCCAGGATGTCGCAGATCCCACGTCTCACGACCTCGTGGTCGTCCAGCACGAGCACTCTCACATCAGGCATACCCCGCATCGTAGCCGGACGCGGGAGCGGCTCGTCTCAGCCGCGCGCGGCGTACCGGCGTTGGCAGCGTGCGCACCAATGCGTCGACCGCCCGCCGATGGTCTCGCGCCGGATGACCGCGCCGCAGCGGCCGCAGGGCTCGCCGCCCCGTCCGTAGGCCTCCAGATCGCGCGCGAAGTAGCCCGACTCGCCGTTCACGTTGACGTACAGGGCGTCGAAGCTCGTGCCCCCCTGGGAGAGCGCACGCCGCATGACCGCACGCGTCGCCTCGAGCAGCGCACGCGCCTGCGGCGCCGTGACGGCCGACGCGGGACGCTCGGGGTGCACGCGCGCGAGCCAGAGCGCCTCGTCGGCGTAGATGTTGCCGATGCCGCTCACCAGCGTCTGATCGAGCAGCACCTGCTTGACGCCCCGCGACCCGCGTCGCCACGCGCGCGCCACTGCGGGCTCGTCCAGGTGCGGATCGAGCGCGTCTCGCCCGATGTGCGACACCGAGCCGGGCACGGAGGCGAGCGTCGCCCCCTGTCCCCCGGCGAGCCCGTCAGGCGTAGGAACCAGCGGCTCGACGTGAAGATAGCCGAACGTGCGCTGGTCCAGGAAGTCGAGGGTCAGCGGGGAGCCGTCGCGATCGAGCAGGAGCCGAGCCCTGCAGTGCGGGTGCGGTGCGGGAGCTCCCTCCCACGGTCCGGCGTGGACGCGGAACTGACCGGACATCCCCAAGTGCGCGGACAGCGCCTCGGCGGGCTCGGGCGCGCCCGCGTGGGTCAACGGGAGCCATAGGAACTTGCCGCGACGCACCACGGCGCCGATGCGCGCATCGGCCGCCATCGCGCTGAACTGGGCGGGGCCTCCGGGGAGCAGCCGGACGCAGCTGTCGCGGCGGATGTCGACGGCGCGGATCACCGCACCGGTGATGAGCGGCGCGAGCCCGGCTCTGACGGTCTCGACCTCGGGGAGCTCTGGCACGGTCAGTCGGTGGGGGCGGTGAGGTGTCGCAGTCGGTGGCGCTCGTGCGCGTCAGATCGCGGCGCCCGGCGCGGAGTCGTCGGCCACGACGGGGTCCTCAGCGATGATGGACGCATAGGCGCGCTCGGCGGCCTCCTGCTCGGCGTGCTTCTTGGCGCTGCCGGTGCCCGTGCCACGCACGACGCCGTCGATGGCGACCGTCGCAGTGAAGGTGCGCGAGTGGTCGGGACCTGCGCCTTCCGCGGCGTAGACGGGGACGCCGAGGCCGCGCTGGGCGCACGCCTCCTGCAACGACGTCTTCCAGTCGAGCGCCACCCCTGACGAGGCCGCGGCCACGAGCGACGGTCCCACGAGCCGAAGAATGACGTCGCGGGCCGTGTCGATCCCGTGGGTCAGGTAGACCGCGCCGAACACGGCCTCGAGCGAATCGCACAGGATCGAGTCCTTGTCGGCTCCGCCCGTGGCGGTCTCGCCCTTGCCCAGCAGCACGCACGGACCCAGTTCGAGGTCACGCGCCACCTTCGCGAGAGCGCGCTGCGAGACTGTCGCGGCACGCATCTTGGCGAGCTCGCCCTCGGGCAGGTCGGGGTGAGCGTGGTAAAGGCGGTCGGTCACGACCACGCCAAGCACCGAGTCCCCGAGGAACTCCAGGCGCTCGTTCGTGGGAAGGCCGCCGGCCTCGTACGCGAACGACCGGTGCGTGAGCGCGAGCACGAGCAGTTCGGGGTCGACAACGACACCCAACCGCTCTGCCAGGGCGGTGGCCGCAGCCTGCCCTGGAACGCTCACCTGAGTGCCTCGCACATACGGCGAGGCCTGATCAGGCTCCGTGCTCGGTGCGCAGCGCCTCGGAGTACTGGCGACCGTTGTAGGCGCCGCACGTGGGGCATGCTGCGTGAGCGAGCTTCGCGCCCTTGCACGCGGGGCACGCGGTGAGGTTCGCAGCAGTGGTCTTCCACTGGGAGCGACGTGCACGCGTGTTCGAACGCGACATCTTGCGCTTCGGAACTGCCACGGTTAACTCTCTTCCTGTTCAGTCAAACTTGTGAGCGCCGACCACCTCGGGTCGATCACTTCGTGGGCGTGGTCCGGATCGTCCGCGAGCCTGGCGCCACATTGGTCGCACAGGCCCGGGCAGTCCGGGCGGCACAGCGGGGTGAACGGCAATTGAATCACGACCGCGTCCCGCACCACCTCTTCGAGGTCGACGTTCTCCCCGTCGAACTCGAAGACATCCTCTGCTTCCTCGTCACCCTGACCCCCGTGCGGGTCGTCGTGCACGAACAGTCCCTGGACCGTGGCCGCGACGTCGAGTCGCAGTTCGTCCAGGCATCGTCCGCACTCGCCGACCGCCTCAGCGGTCACGGTTCCGGAGACCCAGATGCCTTCGGACACGGATTCCAGGCTCACATCGAGCTTGACGTCCGTCCCCTCCGGCACACCGACCATAGCGGTGCCGAGGACCGCGGGGGCCGGAAAGGTGCCGCTCACCGTGCGCTGAGCGCCCGGCTTCCGTGCGATGTCCCTCACGGAGAAGACATACGGAGAGCTGTCTGGGCGGTGCGACATCCGCGCCTCCCATCCTTCCGGTCCTGGTGGACCCCGGCCCGTGCACGTTCGGCAGGACCGGCGCACTATCCTACGTGATCCTCGGGGGGTCCCTCAACCCGGCGCGAGCGCCCGCATGGTCAGGCCGCGTCGAGCGCCGAGCGGACTGCCTCCGCGACCCCGGCAGGCACGTACGCATCGATGTCGCCGCCGTGCCGTGCGACATCCCTCACCAGTGACGAGGCGATGTGGCTCAGTGCGTTGTCGCCCGTGACGAACACCGTCTCCACTCCGGTCAGCGAACGATTCATGAGCGCCATCGGACGCTCGACGTCGTAGTCGGCACCGCCTCGCAGACCCTTCACGATCACGGTGGCTCCCACCCGCTCGCAGAAGTGCACCAGCAGACCGTCGATCACCTCGACGCGCACCCCCTCCAGGTGCGCGGTCGCCTCACGAGCAAGCCGCGCGCGGGTCTCGACATCGAGCAGCGGGGACTTGGTGGAGTTGTGGGCGATGCCGATGACCACCTCGTCGAACAGCCGGCCGGCCCGCACCGCGATGTCCACGTGGCCCAGCGTGATGGGGTCGTACGTGCCTGGCAGAACTGCGAGCGTCATGACTCGACGCTACCCCAGCGGGCCCAGTGCAGGCGGGTCTCGCCGTAGTCGCGCTCGCGTTCGATGACCAGCCCGGGAGGCCACGTGAGCTGGGGGGCTCGGCTGGTCCACTCCAGCACGACCACCGCATCGGCCGCGAGACGCGGCGCGAGCGCCTCCAGCACCGCGGCGAGATCCTCCGCGGCGATGTCGTACGGAGGGTCGATCAGGACGAGGTCCCACTGATCAGTGGTGCGTGCGAGAAACGGCAGCGCCCGCTCCTTGACCACGCGAGCGCGGTCGGTCGTGGCGAGCTCCTTGGCGTTTGCGGTGATCACGCGCGCGGCGGAGGCGGCCGCCTCGACGAAGGTGGCCGATGTCGCGCCGCGGCTGAGCGCTTCAAGGCCCAGCGCCCCGGACCCTGCGAACAGATCGAGCACCCGGGCACCGTGCAGCGCGTCCTGGTGATCCAGTCGCGAGAACAGCGCCTCGCGGACGCGATCGGTCGTGGGACGGGTGCCGCGCGGGGGCACGGCGATGCGGCGTCCTCCGAGGTCTCCGGCGATGATGCGCGTCATGCGGACCAGGGTACGGGGGTCCGCATGCGTCACCGAGAGACGTCGTCAGGCCGCCATGATCGCGAACCCGATCGTCGCCAGATAGATCCCGGGGATCGCGACCCCCTCGAAACCGATGCCGCGCCTGTCGCGCACCACCAGCCCGGCGGCGAGCACCGCGCAGATGAGCGCCGTGCCGGCGAGCAGGACCAGCGACCGGGGCCCGACCGACGCGTAGATCGATCCGCCGACGAAGAACAGATCCGCCACCGCGATCATGAGCGTGTCGAAGACGTTGCCGCCCACGATGTTGCCGATTCCCAGCTCGATCGAGCCGATGCGCACCGCCGCCAGCAGCGTGATGAGCTCGGGCAGCGAGGAGATCGCAGTCGTGATCGTGAAGCCTGCGATCGAGGACGGTATGCCCGTCGCGGCGACGACGCCCAGACCCGCCTTCGCGACGACCCAGCCGAACCCGGCCACCACCGCACCCAGCAGCGCGAACCATCCCCACAGTGCGCGCATCGTCTTGTTCGACTGCTCGGGGGACTCCTCGTCGCCGGTGTCAGCGGTCTCCTTAGCCGTCCACTGCGGGTGGTCCTCAACGGACTTCACGAGCCGCAGCCCGTAGAGGTACAGCGCCGGGATCGCCAGCGTCAGCGGGTGGAACCACCCCCAAGTCAGGTCGGGAGTCGCGTAGGCGGCGACGGGCAGTGCCAGCAGCGCCAGCAGGATCAGCGACTGAAGCAGGTTGGGCAGCGACGCGGCCGCGTGCTCGAGGTTGGTGCGGCGGTACAGCAGGTCCGCGATCGCAATCCACACCGTCTGGATCGCGACGCCGCCGATCGGGTTGGCGATCGCGAAGTCCGCGTCTCCGGACAGCGCTCCCGTCGCGGTCGTGACGATGCCCGTGAGCGAGGTCACGGCGCCCAGCAGGAGCGCGCCCGCGGTCGCCTTGCCCATGCGCGTGCGCTCCGCGATCTCGTCCGCGACGTACGCCAGGCGCGTGCCGCCGAAGCCGAGCACCACGACGGCCACCGCCAGCGCCCCGACCGAGGGCCACAGCGACCACACGTCACCGATGCCGTCACTCCTCGTCTGCGCGCGTGGCCGTGGCGGCCTGTCCCTGCTCGTGCGTCGGGCCTGATCTTCAGGCTACGACACGGCCTGCGCGGCCGTACAGAGCGCGGTCGCGGCTCCCCCGTCCTGGGCACTGGCTCGGTCCTGCTCGGGACGTCGCTAGGCTGTGCCGGGACCTATGGGGGGGCTCATGAGCGACCAGACCACGCCTGGAGACGCCGCCGACGACGAGCGCGCGCACAGCGAGCCCGACCAGACTGTGCCCGACGAGACTGTGCCCGGCCAGCGGCCCGCGCGGCGCTGGCCGCCGACCACCCGCCGCGGCTGGGTGATGACCGCGAGCGCGTCCGTGGGCGTGCTGGTGCTCGTGGTGGCAGGGACGTGGGCGCTGGCGACGTCCGTCGACTCGGACGCCTCGTCGGATGCCTCCGCCACCCCCTCCTCGACGCCCGCCGTCGGCGCGGACGGCGCTCCAGCCGAGTGCTCGGTGGACGTGGTGATCCGTGACGAGTGGGAGGGCGGCTTCACGGCCGACGTGGCGGTGCGGGCGAGCGCCGGTGCGCTGAAGGGCTGGTCCGTGATGCTCGAGCTCGGCGACGCCGTGGTCGACGGCGCGTGGGACACGACTCTGGCCCGCGGTGCCCAGGGCCTGGTCGAGGCCGAGAACCTCGAGTACAACGCGACGGTCGCCGAGGGCGACGAGGCCACATTCGGCTTCACTGCGTCGGGGACGCCCGATGCGCTCTCCGCGGCCTGCGGCGGCGCCGTGGCGAGCGCAGCGGGCGATGGCGATGGCGACGCCGACCGGGACGATCCGGGCCCCGGTGACGCGGCCGACGTGGCTCCCCCGTTGAACGCACCGAGCGGTGACGACTGGCTCAGCGTCGACGGCAACAGCATCATCGACGCCGATGGCAACGCGGTCTGGCTCACGGGTGCCAACTGGTTCGGCTTCAACACCACCGAGCGTGTGCTGCACGGCCTCTGGTCCGTGAACCTGGAGAGCACCATCGCGGCGATCGCGGAGCGCGGCTTCAACGTGCTCAGGGTGCCGATCTCCACCGAGCTGCTGCTCGAGTGGCGATCGGGCAACGCCCCCGCCGCCTCCAACGTCAACGCCGGCACCAATCCCGAGCTCGACGGCGCCACCACCCTCGAGGCGTTCGAGGCGCTGCTCGTCACCTCGAAGGCGCACGGGCTCAAGGTGATCCTGGACGTGCACTCGGCCAAGGCGGACAACGCGGGCCACATCGCTCCCCTCTGGACAGCCGAGGGCATCACCACCGAGGACTTCTTGGTGGCGTGGGAGTGGGTGGCCGAGCGCTACCGCGACGACGACACCATCGTCGGCTTCGACCTTCAGAACGAGCCTCACGGGAAGCCGCCGGAGAATCCGCGTGCCACCTGGGGCGACGGTTCGGACGGTGATTGGCGCGCTGTCGCGTCCGAGGCCGCGCAGCGGATTCACGCCGTGCATCCCCACGCGCTGCTGCTGGTCGAGGGCATCGAGGCGACCCCTGCCGACGGCGAGCAGTGGTCCTCGAACGATCCGGGCGACTACGACATCACCTGGTGGGGAGGCAACCTCCGGCTGGCGGGCGTCCAGCCAGTGGATGGCCCCGCGGACAAGGTCATGTACTCCCCGCACGACTACGGCCCGCTGGTCTACGAGCAGCCGTGGTTCCGGGGATCGTTCTCGGGCGCGAGCCTCGAGCGCGACGTCTGGGGGCCGACATGGCTCTACCTGCATGACGAGGGCGTCTCACCCCTGCTGATCGGCGAGTGGGGCGGCCGCCTGGGGGAGGACGAGCGCCAGGACCGCTGGATGACATACCTACGGGACCTCATCGTGGACCGCCACCTGCATCACACGTTCTGGGTCGTGAACCCCAACTCCAGCGACACCGGTGGGCTGCTCATGGACGACTGGACCACGTGGGATGAGGAGAAGTACGCGCTCGTCGAGCCCGCGCTGTGGCAGGACCGGGAGGGGGCGTTCGTGGGCCTCGATCATGAGGTGCCGCTGCCGGGCGGCGTCACGGTGACCGAGTACTACGAGAGCGGCGGGCGTCCACCCGTCGGCTGACGTCAGCCGCGCTCGAGGAAGTCCTCGCGCTCGGGTCCCAGCCACAGGCTGATGGCCGAGGCGAGGGCCGGGGCGGTCTCGAGCAGGGGGTCGGCGGCGACCAGGTCACGTGCCACGACCCGCGCCTCCTCGATCAGGGCCGCATCCCTGACCACCCGCAGCAGCCGGAGCGAGTGGCGCCCGCCCGACTGCGCCGCGCCCAGGACGTCTCCCTCGCGCCGCAGCTCGAGGTCCTTCTCCGCCAGCGCGAAGCCGTCGGTGGTGGACGCGAGCGCCTCGAGCCGCTCGCGGGACACCGAGCCGGGCTCCGCGCGCGACACGAGGAGGCACAGGCCGGCGAGGGTACTGCGCCCCACCCGCCCGCGCAGCTGGTGCAGCTGCGAGATCCCGAACCGTTCGGCGTCGAGCACGATCATCACGGTCGCCTGCGGGACGTCCACCCCCACCTCGATCACGGTGGTCGACACCATCACCGGCGCCTCGCCCGAGGCGAATGCGGCCATCGCCGCCTCCTTCGCATCGGCCGGGAGCCGCCCGTGGAGACGTCCGATCCGTATGCCTGCGAACTCAGGCCGAGCGGCGAGCATCGCGGCCGTCTCCGTCACCGACGCGAGCGGGACGCTTGCCGAGGGTGCGTCATCGCCCTCCCACTCGAGCACGAGCGGCTCGTCGCCGCCGGCATCGGCCGCATCGCTCGGCGGCGCGCCGCCGTCAACTGCTGGCTCATCGGCGTCGATGCGCGGGCACACCACGTAGACGCGATGGCCCTGGTCGACCTCCTCGCGCACGCGCTGCCAGGTTCGCGCCAGCCAGGCCTCGTTGTCCGCAGGCACGATGTGAGTGACGGTCTCCGCGCGACCGGGCGGCCGGTCGGCGAGGGTCGACGTCTCCAGATCCCCGAACACCGTCATCGCGACCGTGCGCGGGATCGGTGTCGCCGTCATCACCAGCATGTGCGGCGGCCGGTCGCCGCGAGTGCGCAGGGCATCGCGCTGCTCGACGCCGAACCGGTGCTGCTCATCCACGACGACCAGGCCCAGATCAGCGAACTGCACGCCTTCGCTCAGCAGCGCGTGAGTGCCCACCACGATCCCCGCAGCTCCCGAGGCCGCGTCGGCCAGCGCCTGGCGGCGCACCGTGGACCCCTGCGAACCGGTGAGGAGCGTGAGGCGCGTCGCGCGCGCGTCGCCCCCGAGCATGCCGCCGTGGCCCAGCGGACCCAGGAGCTGCTCCAGGCTGCGCAGGTGCTGCGCGGCGAGCACCTCGGTCGGCGCCAGGAGCGCGGCCTGACCCCCGGAGTCCACGACCTGCAGCATGGCGCGCAGCGCGACCACCGTCTTGCCTGCGCCCACGTCGCCTTGAAGCAGTCGCATCATGGGCGTGGCACCGGCGAGGGAGGCGGCGATCTCGCGTCCCACAGTCTCCTGCGCCGGCGTCAGGGTGAACGGCAGGCTTGCGTCCAGCGCGTCCACCAGTCCGCCGTCACGCGGGGGGCGCGGCGTGGAGGCGAGCCCTTCCCGAGCGGCGCGGCGGCGGGCGAGCGCGGTCTGCAGGACGAGCGCCTCCTCGAACCGCAGGCGGTCCTGCCCGCGCTCCCAGTCCGATGGCGCATCGGGCACGTGGACGGCGCGGAGCGCCTCGAGCAGCGTCGGCAGCGACCGCTCCGCACGGATCGCGGCGGGGATCGGGTCCGGAACGTCCTCCTCGGTCAGCGGGTCCAGCACCGTGCGCACCGAGCGGCCGATGCGCCACGTGGGCACCGCTGCGGCCGCCGGGTAGATCGGGATGGGTCGCGAGGCCTCGAGGACGGCCTCGGCCTCGTCGGCCGCATCTACGCCGACGATGAGGTAGTCGGGGTGGGTGAGCTGGCGCCTGCCGCGGTAGTCGCCGACGGTGCCGGTGAACAGCCCGGTGCTCCCCGGCTTCAGCTTCGACTCGTGCATGCGCAGCACGCCCGCGCGCTTGGCGAAGAACGTCAGCTGCAGCGTGTCGTGGCCGTCGGTCACGATCGCCTCGAGCATCGCGCCGCCCCGCGAGCGCATGCTGCGCACCTGGGTGGACCGTACCTCGGCCATCACCGTGACGTGCTCACCGACGGCGAGCGCCGACATGTCCGTGCGCTCCCCCGGCGAGCCGTACCGGCGCGGGTAGTGGCGCAGCAGGTCCTCGACCGTCTCGAGACCGAGCTTGGCCAGTCCCCCGGCGGTACGAGCGCCCAGCACGCGCGACAGCGGCTCCGCGAGCCTGTCGGCGCCGTTCATGAGGGTGCGCGCTCGACGCCGATCAGCACCCCGGGGTGGGCCTGCTGGCCTCGGTACACGTTCACGTCCGCGTCGGGGGCGGCGGCTCTCACGGACATCCGCACGGCGTCGGCCACGCTGGCAGGCATGCCTGCGGCCAGGATCAGCGACACGACCTCTGTGTCGGGGACGATGAGGCGGTCGACATCGTCGTCGAGCGCGTCGCCGCTGCTCTGCCCCACCACGGTCGCCGCGACGGCGGCCGCCATCTCGTCCGCGAGGTCCTGGCCCGGGGTGACGAGGGCCGCGGCGGCGACCGCCGCGATCACCTGCGCCTCGTGCTGGCTGTCGAGGATGGTCAGCCGGGGCTTGCGCCGCTTACGTGCGAGCTCCTCGGCCGCAGCGCGCAGGGCCGGGTGGCCCGCCACGACGACCGCCGCGGTGCCGGAGGCGTCCTTCACCGCTCGTCGCAGCGCCCGGCGCTTGAGCGCGGTGGGATCGGGCACCACGAGAACGATCGCGCCCGCGTCGGCGAGCGGCTCCGCAAGGCCAGGGCAGTGCGTGAGAGCGACGATGCCCGTCGAGGCGCGGTCGGCATCATGGCCCACGCGCACATTGCGCACCACGATCTGACGGGCCTTGGCCTCGATCCCGCGCTCGACCGCCAGATGCGGCTGGTCCGTGTGCACATGCGCCTGCCACAGCCCGTGCGTCCCAGTGACGGCGACGGAGTCGCCCATCGCCTCGAGGTCGCGGGTGAGGGCCGCATGGATGTCGTGATCGGACTTGGCGACGAACATCACCTCGTATGCGCCCTCGTGAGAGTGGTGCACGTACGAGATGCGGGTGGTGCCCGCGTCGGTGACCTCCCACTCGACCCTGTCGAGGGAGCTGAGCACCTCGGGGCCGCCGAGGGTCTCGGCGAGCATCTCGAGCTGCAGCACCAGTCCCGCGGCGCCCGCATCGACGACGCCCGCCTCTTTGGCGAGCGGCAGCTGCTCGTGGGTCTGCGCGAGGGCGGCGCGGGCGTCCTCGACTGCCGCGACGAGGGTGGCATCGCGCCCGGCGCGGGCATCCACCGCCCGCTGAGCGCCCGTCGCCGCGGCGCGCGCCACGGTGAGGATCGTGCCCTCGACGGGCGAGCCGACGGCGCGGTAGGCGGCAGCGGCGGCGGCATCGAGCGACTGGGCGATGCCCCGCCCGTCGACGCGGCTGAGGCCTCCGTGATGATCGATCGCCGACAGGAACCCGGTGAGGTACTGCGAGATGATCACCCCGGAGTTCCCGCGGGCGCCCACGAGCGACCCGCGCGCGAACGCGGCCACCACCTCACGGTGGCTCGCGTCAGCTCTGAGCTTCGCGACCGCCCGGTTCCCCTCCTGCAGGGTGAGGTAGAGATTGGTGCCGGTGTCGGAGTCCGCCACCGGGAAGACGTTGATCGCGTCCAGACGCTCGCGGGCATGCTTGACGGCACGGGCACCGGCGTCGAGCCAGCGCCTCACGTCCGCAGATTCGTGCATCCATCCCGCCCGTCACGCGACATGCGCGCAGTTCTCCGGCGCCGATCTCGCTGCGCCTCTTGCCCGATTTCCTGGCACCATGGTGTCACGGTGGACCGTGACGACCGTCGACCCCGCTCACATGGCGACCGCTCGACCGCGCCTCGGTTGCCCGGTGCGCCATTCGTCAGATACCCTAGTGCGGTTGTCCGACACCGGACAGATGAACGTGGCGCCGCCCAGTCGGGCGAAGCGCAAGTGCAACTGAGGAGAACTATCGTGGCTGCCAACTGCGACGTCTGCGGCAAGGGTCCGTCCTTCGGACACTCGATCTCGCACTCGCACCGCCGGACCAAGCGTCGCTGGAACCCCAACATCCAGCGCGTGCGCGCCGTGGTGGCGGGAACGCCCAAGCGCGTCAACGTCTGCACCTCCTGCCTCAAGGCGGGCAAGGTTCAGCGCGCCGTCTGACGACGGCGTACTCGGGAAGCCGGCGCACCCCTCGGGGGGCGTCGGCTTTTTCGCGTCCGCCCTCCGGTCAGGAGAAGTGGTCCCACCCCGGGTCCGCCGGCGTCTCGCCGTCGACCAGCAGCGTTCCGGGCCCGTCGACCGCGGACCCGATGATGTGCCAGCCCTCGGGGACCACCGACGCACGCGGGAAGGTCGCCAGCATGTGGTGGTCCTCACCCCCGGACAACGCCCACGCGAGCGCGCTGTCGGGCTCCCCCAGCGCCTCGGCGGTGCGCTGCGCCGCCGGGTGAACGGGCACTGTGGCCGAGTCGACCGCAATGGTCAGCCCCGATGCCCGCGCCAGCCTCGCGGCGTCGCGCGCCAGCCCGTCTGACAGGTCCATCATCGCGGTGGCGCCGTGCAGGGCCGCCTCGAGTCCGGCGCCGATGCGCGGTTGAGGGCGCAGGAACAGGTCGACCGCCTCCGCGTCCACGCGCTCGCCGCGAGAGAGCTGCTCGTACCCCGCCTTGGCCCCGCCGAGCGCGCCCGCGACGGCCACGACATCCCCTGCGAGCGCATCGGCCCGCGTGATCGGTTCGGTGCCGTGAGTCTCCCCCATCGCGGTCACGGCGACCACGATCTCGCTCGCCCCCGAGAGATCGCCGCCCACGACGCCCACCCCGTGCGGCTCGCAGGCCTCCCGGAGCCCGTCCGCGAGCCCGAGCACGAACTCCACGGGTGTGGAAGAGGGGGCGCACAGCGTCACCTCCAGCGCGGTCGGAACCGCGCCCATCGCGTCGATGTCCGCAAGATTCTGCATGGCGGCCCGCCAGCCCACGTCCGCACCGGTGGACCACTCGAGCCGGAAGTGACGGTTCTCGACGAGCACATCCGTGCTGACCACGAGGTCGCCGTCGACCGAGAGCACCGCAGCGTCATCGCCTGGGCCCAGGATCTCGGCGTCGGTGCTGGGCAGTCGCGGCGCGAACAACGCGATCAACGCGTCTTCGCCCATCTCTCCGAAAGTCGTCATGGCACGAGCCTAGGCTCCCGCATCGGCCGTCCGTAGCCAGCCCCGCGTGCGGGTCAGGCGCCAGTACGCGGCTCCGAGCAGGACTCCCCGCGCCACGTTGAGCAGCGTGAACGCCAGCCACAGGCCGTCGTTGCTGGCCTCGCCCGTCACCCACGCGGGCACGAAGAAGACCGGCAGGTAGACGCCCACGACCGCCACGAGCATCGTGTTCCGCATGATGCGCGACTGCCCCGAGCCGATGAAGACGCCGTCGAGCTGATACGCCGCCACCGAGATCAGCGGCAGCCACGCGGCCCAATGGAAGTACTGGGCGGTCGTCGCGGCGAGGTCCGGCAGACTCGTCATGAGGCTGATGAAGGGGTCCTGGGCCACCAGGAAGAGCGCCGTGAACGCCGCGGCGATCCCGAGCGCGGGCAGGGTGGCCGCCGCATTCACCCGGTGGAACTCGGTGAGGTTCCTGGTGCCGAGGGCCTTCGCACTCATCGCCTCCGCGGCGTGGGCGTACCCGTCGAGTCCGTAGCTCGCGAGCAGCGTCACCTGCAGCAGGATCGCGTTCGCGGCCAGGACGTCCTCGCTGATGCGCCCTCCGGCGGCCGTCAGGAATGTCAGCGCGACGTACAGCAGGGCCGTGCGCACCGCGAGATCGGCGTTCATGGTCAGCAGCGCGCGCCAGCGACGCCGCAGGCCCTGACCGCGCCACTTGCGCAGCCGCTCCCGCAGCGTGGGGTCCAGGAACCTCCACAGCAGCACGGCGGCGACCGCGAGACCCACCCACTCGGCGATCATCGTCGCCCACGCGGCTCCAGCAGCGCCCCAGCTCAGCCCGCCCACGAAGGCGATGTCCAGCACCAGGTTGAGCAGGTTGACCACGACGGCGATCGCCAGCGGCCTGCGGGTGTCCTGCGAGCCGATGAAGTATCCGGTGATGACCGAGGTTCCCAGCACCGCCGGCAGCGAGTGCACGCGGATCTGTCCGTACGCGGTCGCCAGCTCGCGCACCTCGCCCGCGGGGGCGACGATGGTCATCGCTAGCGGGATCAGCACCCACTGCAGCACCAGGATCGCCGCCGCGATGACGCCCGCGAGCATCAGGCTGCGCTGGAGGTGCGAGATCGTGTCGAGTGGCCGCCCCGCCCCGACCGCGCGGCCCACGAGGCTGGTGGTGCCGAGGCGCAGGAAGGACAGCACCCAGTACGCCGCCGAGAGCACGATCGCGCCTGCCGCGACGGCGCCCAGGTTCTGCGTGTCCGAGAAATGCCCCAGCATCGCCGTGTCGACCAGTCCGACCAGCGGCACCGAGACGTTGGCGACGATCATGGGCCACGCGAGGGACAGGGCGCGCCTGTGGGGAAGACCCCTGAAGAGGTCGCGGCGAGAAGTCACGGATCGACGCTACCGGTTCCGGCACCCGCCGCCCGCCAGGGCCGATGCGATGGCCGGGGGCACCGGGCGGCCGAACTAGGCTGGGAGTCATGCCCAGCCGCCTTGCCGTCGCCGCCGCATCGGCCGTCGCGGCTTTGCCGCTGCTGGCGGGATGCGCGCACGCTGAGGTGATCGAGGCCGCCCCCTACGCGGCCGACCCCGACTGCGCCCGCGTGATGCTCGCGATCCCCGAGACGGTGGGTGGCCTGGAGATGCGCGCCACCACGTCGCAGGCCACGCAGGCGTGGGGGGAGGAGTACGCGATCCTGGCCCGCTGCGGTGTCGAGCCGCCCGGTCCCACCACTGAGCAGTGCATCGCGGTCGAGACGCCTGCGGCGACCGTCGACTGGCTGCTGCGCGAGGAAGGCGAGGACTGGGTCGCCGTGACGTTCGGCCGCTCCCCCGCTCTCGAGCTCACGGTGCCGCAGGTCCGCGCGGACGAGGCGGTCGGCGACGTGCTCGCGGAGCTGTCGCCCGCGGCCGCGTTGGCGCCGGAGAACGGGCTGGAGTGCAGCTGAACCGGGCGTCGCGGACTAGCGCAGGCCGGTGGCGCGCTCGAGCGCGCCGGTGAGCAGCGTCTCGATGAGCTCCGGGTAGCTCACGCCCGCGGCCGCCCACATGCGCGGGTACATGCTGGTCGCAGTGAACCCTGGCATGGTGTTGATCTCGTTCACGGTCACGGTGCCGTCGTCGCCCACGAAGACGTCGACTCGGGCGAGCGACTCCGCCCCCACCGCCGCGAAGGAGCGCAGCGCCATGTCGGCGACCTGCGCGGCGACGTCGTCCGCCAGCTCGGTGGGGCACCGCAGGTCCACGGCCTCGTCGTCGAGGTACTTCGCCTCGAAGTCGTAGAACTCGCGGCCGGCGCCGGTGACGATCTCACCCGCGGGTGACGCCACGGCCCCCTGGGGTCCGTCGAGGACGGCCGTCTCGATCTCGCGACCGACCACCGCCTGCTCGATGAGGACCTTGGGGTCGTGCTTGACCGCCGCGGCCACGGCGGCGTCGAGCTGCGACCACTCCGACACCTTCGAGATGCCCATGCTCGACCCCGCACGTGCGGGCTTGACGAACACCGGCATGCCGAGCGCCTCGATCTCGGCACGGCGCCCATCGGGGCTCTCCCCCGGCGCGAGCACCACGTCAGGCGTGACGGGCAGTCCAGCGGCGCGCAGCGCGATCTTCATGTAGGCCTTGTCCATGCCCACCGCCGAGGCGAGCACGCCTGATCCGACGTAGCGCACGTCGATCAGTTCGAGGGCGCCCTGGATGGTGCCGTCCTCACCGAACGGCCCGTGGAGCAGCGGCAGCACCACATGCACGTCTGCCAGCGCCGATGCGGTGCCGTCCGCACCGAGCACGCGCCACGTGCGCTCGGAGGCGTCCCGTGGGGGCAGCACCGTCCGCTCGTCGTGGGGGACGTGAGGGAGCGCGCCATCGCGGATGCGCCACTGGTCGGGATCGGCGGAGACGGGCACCCAGCGCCCCTCGCGCGTGATGCCGACCGCGACGACGTTCCAGCGGTCGCGGTCGATCGCGCCGAGCACGCCGCCTGCGGTCGCGCACGACACCTCGTGCTCGGAGGACCGTCCGCCGAACAGCACGGCGACGGTGGGCCGGGACGCGGCGTTCACGCTAGCTCAGCTCCGCCTTGCGTGGCCGGGACAGCAGCGACGTGAGCACCTCCGAGAGCGGCTGCTCGTGGTGCAGCATGTCCACGACTGCGTCGCAGATGGGCACGTCGACGCCGTGCTCCCGCGCGAGCTCCTGAATGGACAGGGAGGTCTGGACGCCCTCGGCGGTGCCGCCGGTGCGCTCGATCGCGTCGACGAGGTTCAGCCCGCGGCCGATGTGCGCTCCCAAGGTGTGGTTGCGCGACAGCGGAGACGCGCAGGTCGCGATCAGGTCGCCCATGCCAGCGAGACCGGAGAACGTGTCCGGATGGGCGCCCAGCGCGACGCCGAGGCGCGTGATCTCGGCCAGGCCGCGGGTGATCACCGTGGCCGTGGTGTTGTGTCCGAATCCCATGCCGTCGGTGACGCCGACGCCCACGGCGATCACGTTCTTGAACGCTCCACACAGCTCGACGCCCACCACATCGGGATTGGTGTACGGACGGAAGTAGTTCGATGCGGTCGCCGTCGCGAGCATCTCTGCGGCCGACGAGTCCGTGCCCGCGACCACCGTGGCCGTGGGCTGCTTCACTGCGATCTCGCGCGCAAGGTTGGGCCCGGAGACCACCAAGGTGCGTTCCGCGGGGAGTCCCCACACCTCGCGCAGGACGTCGCTCATGCGCGCATGCGTGCCGACCTCGATGCCCTTCATGAGCGAGGCCACCACCGCATCGGCCGGCACCGCATCGGCCCAGTCGGCGATGATGCCGCGCACCCGCTGCGCCGGCAGGGCCACCGCGACGATGTCGGCGCCCGCGAGAGCCGAGCGCGCATCGTCCGTCGCCCGAATCCCCTCAGGGAGATCCATCCCCGGAAGGAATCGCTCGTTGCGTCGCTCGGTGTTGATCTGCTCCGCGACCTCAGCGTCGCGACCCCAGAGCGTGACCTCGGTGCCGGCGTCCGCGAGCACCGCCGCGAACGTGGTCCCCCACGCCCCGGCTCCCAGTACTGCGGCGCGGGTCATCGGCCGCCACCGTCGCGACGCATGTCCCACGGCTTCGCCGGCGCCTTCTCACCACGGATCTCTTCCAGCATGGAGGTCAGCGTAGCCATGATGCGGTCGGTGGCCGCACGCAGCACCTCGATGTCGAGGGGACGCCCGCGGAACTCGTCGAGGTCGACCGGCGGACCCGCCTGAACCGTGACGTCCGTCCGGGGGAACAGGCGCGGCCGCTTCGAGTACGGCGCGAGCAGCTCATGCGCGCCCCACTGCGCGATCGGCACCACGGGGACGTCGTGAGCGAGCGCCATGCGTGCGGCTCCCGTGCGCGCGAGCATGGGCCACATCTCGGGGTCGCGCGTGAGGGTGCCTTCGGGAAAGACCACGATCGAGTCCCCACGTTCCAGCAGCCGCACGGCCGCCTCGACGGCCTCGCGCGCTTGGGCGCTGCCCCGGTGGACAGGAACGTGATCGAGGCTCGCCAGGAACTTGCCGGCCACGGGGATCTCGAACAGTGATGCCTTCGCCAAGAAGTGCGGGGCGAACCCTTGGTCGTAGAGGTAGTGCGCGACCGTGAAGGGGTCCGCATACGTCACGTGGTTGGATACGGCGATGAAGCCCTGGTCGCGCGGCAGGTGCTCTTCGCCGGACCAGTGGCGCCGCGTGGTCGCCGTGAGCACCGGCTTGACGAGAGCCGCGACGGCGCGGAACCCGGCGGGGATCGTGGGAGGCACGGGCTACTCGACCGCCGCGCCGAGCGCCGTCAGCTTGTCACGGAACGCCTCATAGCCGCGGTCGATGATGCCGATGCCGGACACGGTGGAGGTGCCCTTGGCCGCGAGCGCGGCGATCAGGTGAGAGAAGCCTCCGCGCAGGTCCGGAACCTCGATGTCCGCGGCGTGCAGCGGCGTCGGTCCAGAGATCACGGCGCTGTGGCGGAAGTTGCGCTGGCCGAACCGGCACTTCTTGTCGCCGAGGCACTCGCGGTAGAGCTGCACCTCTGCCCCCATCGCGACCAACGCCTCGGTGAATCCGAACCGGTTCTCGTACACGGTCTCGTGGACGATCGACAGACCCTTCGCCTGCGTGAGCGCCACGACCAGCGGCTGCTGCCAGTCGGTCATGAAGCCGGGGTGGACATCGGTCTGCAGCGCGATCGCGTTGAGGTCGCCACCGGGGTGCCAGAACCGGATGCCGTCCTGACGCACGTCGAACTCGCCCCCCACCTTGCGGAACACGTTGAGGAACATGCCCATGGTGCGCTGCTGCGCGCCGTGGATCATGACGTCGCCACGCGTCGCGAGTGCGGCCGACGCCCACGAGCCCACCTCGATGCGGTCGGCGAGCGCGGTGTGGTCGTAGCCGTGCAGCGTCTCGACGCCCTCGATGGTGATCGACCGATCCGTGTCGACCGAGATGATCGCGCCCATCTTCTGCAGGGTGTCGATGAGGTCCTTGATCTCGGGCTCGACCGCCGCGTTCTCAAGGGTCGTGATGCCCTTCGCGAGCACGCCGGTCAGCAGCAGCTGCTCGGTGGCGCCCACAGACGGGTACGAGAGCGTGTGGGCGATGCCCGTGAGGCCGTTCGGAGCCGTCAGGTGCAGACCGTCCCCGCCCTCCTCGACCTGCGCACCGAACTTCTGCAGGATCTCGAGGTGGAAGTTGATGGGGCGATCGCCGATGCGGCACCCGCCCAGGTCGGGGATCACGGCTTCGCCGAGCCGGTGCAGCAGCGGGCCGCACAGCAGGATCGGGATGCGCGATGATCCTGCGTGAGTCGCGATCTGCAGGGCGTCGGCGTACTGCAACGACGTCGTGTCGAGCGCGATCTCGCCGGACTCGACGTTGTAGTCCACGCCGGCGCCGTGGAGGCGCAGCAGTTCGGAGACGACCTTGACGTCGCGGATGTTGGGCACGTTGCGCAGCGTGGATGGCGTGGATCCGAGCAGGGCGGCGACCATGGCCTTCGAGACGAAGTTCTTGGCGCCGCGCACCGTGATCTCGCCACGCAGCGGCTCGCCGCCGTGGACGCGAATGGAGTCGGTCATGGTTGCTATCTTCCCTCATCGCGCGAGCGGGTACCGCATCGGCGCGTCGCTCGCGCCACGCCGCACCGCCCTCGCCCCGCCGCACCGCCCTCGCCCTCGCCCTCGCCCCGTAGGAACGTTCTGTACCCAGTTCGCGCTCGGGGTGCGCGCTGGAGGAAGAATTCGTCCACGCCTGGGTGACACGATGGTGCCGTGACCGCATCTGCGCCCCGTGCCCTGTTCGTCGGCCTGTGCACCCTCGACGTCATCCAGTCGGTGGACCGCGTGCCGGGCGCGAACGAGAAGGTCGTCGCGCGGGAGTCGTTGCTCGCGGCCGGAGGCCCGGCGACCAATGCGGCAGTGGCCTTCGCTCATCTGGGGGGTGCCCCGACGCTGGTCACCCAGCTTCCCGACCATCCGCTGTCCGCCGTGATCAGAGCCGACCTCGAGACCTGCGCCGTGCCGCTCGCCGCGGACGACGAAGGCGCGGGACCGCCCGTCACCGCCTCCATCATGGTGACGCGCGGCACCGGTGAGCGCGCGGTCGTGTCGCCCTCGTCTGGTGCCACCGCGCTCGAGGACGCCGCCGCGCCGGTGCCACCGCTCGACGAGGTGCGCGCGGTCCTCGTGGACGGCTACCACCCCGCCAGGGCGATCGCGACCGCGAAGGCCGCCCGCGCATCGGGCATCCCCGTGCTCATGGACGCCGGCAGCGTCAAGCCGCACACCCCGGACGTGGTCCGAGAGGTCGACGTGGTGATCGCATCGGCCGATCTCGCGACCCCGGACGGATCGCGCGAACCCGACGACGTGGTCGCGTGGCTCGCGACGCTGGGAGTCGAGCGCACGGTCATCACGCGCGGCGCTGACGACGTGGTGTGGCGCACGCCTGGCGCGACGGGATCCGTGAAGATCGACCCTGTCGAGGTGGTCGACACCCTGGGCGCGGGCGACTTCTTCCACGGGGCACTCGTGTGGAGGGTGGCCACGCTGGGCCTGGACGATACGCGGCTCGCCGAGGACATCGCATGGGCAGCGCGGGCCGTGGCGCCGTCGCTGGGGTCGTTCGGCACGCGGGCGTGGCTGCACCGCTGAGAACTACCAGGTCAGCGTGGGCCAGCCGTCGTCGTCCCACTCGATATCGATCAGTCCCAGTTGAGGCTGCCCATTCAGCGCCTCGTCGTAGTAGTGAAGAGCCACCACACCGTCGTACACCGACTGACCTCCTGGGCCAATGCGCTCGCCCTCCGTCTCGAGCAGCACCGTGCCACCCCCATCGAGCAGCGGCACGCCGTCCCGGTCGACAAAGGGCCCCTGGGGTGAGTCGGAGCGGCCCACCGCGATCCGATACGTGCTGTCCAAGCCGCTGCAGCAGCTGTCCCAGGACACGAAGAGGAACCACTGACCATCCCTCTCGACGAGGTAAGGCGCCTCGACGGCGTTGGGCGGCGCGCCCCGGTCAGCGACCCGCGCTGGCTCCTCTTTCCCCGCCCTCATCCCGCTCGGCCACTCGAGCTCGACCATCCGGATCCCAGACCAGAACGATCCGAACGCCATCCACGGCGTGCCGTCGTCGTCGACCGCGATGCCGGGGTCGATCGCGTTGTAGTCGTTCTCCCCGGATGACGAGATGACCGGCCCCTGATCGACCCACTCATACGCCGGGTCACCAGGATCGAGCGTGGTGTTGGTGGCCAACGCGATCGCCGAGGTCTGAGACCCGAAAGTGGACGCGGAGTAGTACAAGTACCACGTGCCATCGTGCTCGATGAGCTCCGGCGCCCAGAGATTGTCGACGCCCGGCACCGCCTCGCTCAGCCACGCTGGCTTCTCGTCCCAGACGAACCCCGCCCTTCTCCAGGTACGGCCGTCCTCGGACGACCGCACCGAGATGTTGCCGTCCTTGACGGTGCCCGTCCCGGTCGCGTACACGAACCACGTGTCTCCGTCCTTCGCCAGCGCTGGGTCGTGGACGTCCAGGTCGCCTTCCAGACCCCCACTACCGCCAGGTGAGCAGCCCGCCACCATGGCG
Organism: Demequina muriae; assembly: GCF_030418295.1. NCBI lineage: Bacteria > Bacillati > Actinomycetota > Actinomycetes > Micrococcales > Demequinaceae > Demequina > Demequina muriae. Next base: position 2,203,179 of record NZ_JAUHQA010000001.1, on the reverse strand, counting down.
CTCGCCACAAGCGCAACGGCGAACAGCCACCGTCGGCGACCGCCACGCTCGCTTCGCCAGGTCCAGCGACCCGTCACCCGAGCGCCAACGCGGTCCACGACACGGGTGGGAGCGTCACGGTGAGCTCGCCCGCCTCGATGTGCGCGGTGTCGTTCGCGTGCGGCGAGACCCGCTCCGGCTCGTCGAGCGTGTTCCGTGCGTAGATGTCGTCGTCGCTGAGCGTATTCGCCTCGAGCACCGACACGTCGCCGAGCCTGGCCACATCGACTGTCAGCGTTACGGCTTCATCGGCCGAGCGGTTGACCAGGAACACGGCACTGCGCCCGGTCTCCTCGTCGTGGGTCGCCACTGCGTCGACCAGCGGGACCACGCCATGGCGGTCCGTCGCATAGGTGGGTGAATCCAGTTTCAGCTCCAGCGCCTTACCGCGCGCGAGACGGGACGTGATCGAGAACGGGAAGAAGGTGGTCTGGCGCCATGCGGGGCCTCCTGGCTCGGTCATGATGGGCGCGATGACGTTGACCAACTGAGCAAGCGAGGCGCTCGTGACGCGATCAGCATGCTTGAGCAGCGAGATCATGAGATTGCCGAAGACGACCGCATCCGCCACCGAGTAGACGTCCTCGAGGAGCCGCGGCGCGATGGGCCAGTTGTCGAGCCCCTCGATCTTGTCGACGTTCTCGAAGCGCGTGATGTACCAGACGTTCCACTCGTCGAAAGAGATGTTGATGGTCTTGTCACTCTTCTTGAGTGACTTGACGTGATCCGCCGTCGCCACCACCGTCTCAATGAAACGGTCCATGTTGACCGCCGATGCCAGGAACGACGCGAGGTCGCCGTCGTACTCCTCGTAGTAGGCGTGGCAGGAGATGAAGTCCACGGCGTCGTACGTGTGCTCGAGTACGGTGCGCTCCCACGCTCCGAAGGTCGGCATCTGAGCGCTCGAGGAGCCACACACGACGAGCTCGATGGCAGGGTCGACCTGTCGCATCGCCCGGGCTGTCTGAATCGCGATCTTCCCGTAGTCGTCGGCGTCTCGGTGGCCCAGCTGCCAAGGCCCGTCCATCTCATTCCCCAGGCACCACATCTTGACGCCCAAGGGCTGGTCCCGGCCGTGCTCGCGGCGGAGCTCGGACAGCGCGGTGCCCGCGGGGATGTTCGCGTACTCGAGCAAGTCGAGCGCCTCGGACGTTCCCCGCGTGCCGAGGTTGACCGCGAGCATGAGCTCACTGCCGACCTTCTCGAGCCAGGATGAGAACTCGTGCAACCCCACCTCGTTGGTCTCAGTCGAGTGCCATGCGAGGTCCAGCCGACGTGGGCGCTGGTCCCGAGGCCCCACCGAGTCCTCCCACCGGAACCCGGACACGAAGTTTCCGCCCGGATAGCGAATCGTGTCGACGCCCAGCTCCTTGACGAGCTCGATCACGTCGGTGCGCCAGCCTTCCTCGTCGGCGGTCGGGTGCCCCGGCTCGTAGATACCGTCGTAGACGTGGCGTCCCAGGTGCTCGACGAAACCTCCGAACAGGCGGCGGTCAATGGTGCCGACGGTGAAATGGGGGTCGATGGTCAGATGAGCGTGTGGCATGCGAAGTGGTGCTTTCTGTGAAGGAGTGATGGGTTACTTGACGGAGCCGATGGCCAAGCCACCCTGCCAATAGCGCTGAAGGAAGAGGAACGAGATCAGCAGCGGCAGGATGGAGATGAAGGCGCCAGAAGTGATGAGATTCCAGACCTGCTCTCCGCCCGCGCCTGCATTCGACAACTTGGTCCAGTTGTTCAGTCCGACGGTGACCGGCAGGAGCTGAGGGTCCGAGAGCATCGCCAGCGGCAGGAAGAAGTTGTTCCAGGTGGCCACCACGCTGAGGAGCAGCACGGTCACGATGGCGGGCTTCAGCATCGGCAGCGCGATCCTGAAGAACGTGCGGAACTCGCCTGATCCATCGATCCGCGCCGCCTCGAGCATCTCGTCGGGAATCGCATCCTGGGTGTACACACGCATGAGGTACACCCCGAACGGACTGAGGAGCGACGGGAGAATCACCGCCCACGGGGTGTTGATGAGCCCCACGTTGCTCAGCAGCAGGAACGTGGGCACCACCAGCGCGGTGAGCGGCACCATCACCGATCCCAGGATGAATCCAAAGGCGACGCCACGACCGCGAAAGCGGTACTTCGCGAATCCGTACCCCGCCAGGATTGCGAGGATCGTGGCGCCGACTCCACCCGTGAAGGCGTACAGGAACGAGTTGCCCAGCCACGTCCAGTAGATGCCGCCTTGGTGGGTGAACAGCCCTTGCACGTTGTCGACGAAGTCAGCTGGGTTGTCGAACCACAGCGGCGCGGACGAGAACAGGCTCGAGGTCGACTTGGTCGACGAGACCAGCAGCCACCAGAGCGGCAGGATGAAGTAGATCGCGAGAATGCCGAGCAGCACATGCGAGCCGATGCGCCGGTTGTCTCCGACGCCGCGCTCGGTGTGATCTCGCGAGGAACGGCTCTTTCGAACTGAAGGCTTGTCAGTGACGGCGCTCATTTTTCCAATCCGCTCTGCTTGCGAGTGAAGTACAGGAAGATGTACGAGCCGATGAACACCAGGATTCCCAGCGAGAAGGCGATCGTCGATGCGTAATTGAATTGGCTGTATTGGAAGGCCAGTGCGTACGCATACATGTTCGGCGTGAAGGCCGCATCGATGGCGCCCGGCGCAATGTTGCGCAGCACCACTGGCTCGGTGAAGAACTGAAGCGTGCCGATGATCGCGAAGATGAGCACCATGACCATCGAGGAGGAGATCATGGGCACCTTGATGCGCAGCGCGATCTGCGTGCCCGTCGCACCATCGACGCGAGCCGCCTCGTAGATCGACGCGTCGATCGACCTCAGCGCGGCGTAGATCACGATCATGTAGTAGCCCGACCACTGCCACGTCACGATGTTCACGAGGCTGCCGAAGATGAGGTTGGCGGACAGGAACTCCGGCGCCTGCATGCCGAACACTTCGAAGATGGTGGTGGCAGGACCAAAGCGCGGACTGTAGAGGAAGCCCCACATCAGGGCTCCGATGACCACCGGAATCGCGTAGGGCGCGAAGATCAGCAGGCGCGAGGCCTTCGACAGCTTGGTCGCGAGGGTGTCGAGAACGAGCGCCGCCAGCAGCGCGATGCCGATCTGAAGCGGAATCATCACGAGGGCAAAGAAGCCGACGCGCGCCATTCCTTCCAGGAAGATCGGGTCCGTGAATGCCTTGATGTAGTTGTCTGCGCCGGTGAACGACTTGCCGGCAGCGAGCGTCGAGGTGAAGAGGCTCATGTAGAACGCATAGCCGAGCGGGACGACGAGGAAGATGACGAAGATGAGGAGGAATGGCGAGACGAACAGCCAGCCAACCCGTTGACGGCGTCGCGCCACCGTTCCGGGGTGCTGCGCACTGCCGGCCTTGGCGCGTGCAGGGGATGTCGTGGTTTCCATGGGCGAAGACTCCGTGAGTGATCGGGACCCCGCGACCGGGCCGAGAGGTTGACCCCCCGGCCCGATCGGAGAGATCAGTTGACCGTGAAGCCCTGGTCGTTGGCGTACTGGACAAGGGTGGCCTGGAGGTCGTCCAACGCCTGGTCAGACGACTTCTGCCCCTCCACCATGGCGAACAACTCCTCCGTGAGCTGGTCGTAGGCGTAGTTCTGGAACGGGCTGAACGTGAAGCCTTCGTAGCCCGCGGCCGCCTCCAGGAACACGTCCCGGTTGATCTGCTGACCGTCGAAGAACGGGTACTCAAGGTCGGCGAAGTAGTCGGACTCCAAGATCGGCGTCCACAGCGGGAACAGCGCCGCCTCCTCAATGCCGATCTTCCATGCCTCCTCGGTGCCGAAGATCTCCTTCGCCACCAGTGCTGCGGCCTCAGGGTTCTCCGCCTGCGAGGTCACGGCGAACGTGGATCCACCCCAGTTGATCTGCACCGGGTTCGCCAGGTCCCACTGAGGAACCGGGGCTGCGCGCCACTGGGCGTCCGGCTCGGCGTCCGACAGACCTGCGAGGTAGCCCGGGCCCCATGCCGCTGCAATGTAGACGGCGTAGCTGCCATCGACCAGCTTGGTGTTGTAATCGGCGGCGAAGGCGTCATCCGTGGCGACCAGACCACGGTCCACGAGGTCGGCCCAGTAGGCGTTGACATCCTTGGCGCCCTGATCATTGACCTCGATCGAGATCTCCTGCGGCTGGGCGCTGTCGTACTCGAACGGTACCGAGCCGGCCTGCGCGAAGAGCGCCTGGTTGTACGCCCTGCCATTGGTCGGGAAGTCGGCAAGCACTCCCGGAGCGCCCGCGTCCTTCAACGCCTCGGCCGCCACTGCGAAGTCTTCCCACGTCTCCGGCACCTCGATGCCGTACTCGTCGAAGATGTCCTTGCGGTAGAGCATGCCCATGGGCCCGCCATCGACCGGCACGGCATACACCGCGTCGCCGCTCTTCACGTCCGACCATGCACCTTCGGTGTAGTCGCCCTCGATGTCGTTGACGCCGTACTCGGTAAGGTCCACGAGCGCGTCACGGATGGTGAAGCTGGAGAGGACCTCGGCCTCAAGCATGATCACATCGGGGGCTCCCGAGCCCGCCTCGATCGCGGTGGAGAACTTCGAGTACTCGTCGTTCCCCTGGCCGGCATTGGTCCAGCAGACCTGAACGTCGTCGTGCGTCTCGTTGAACAGGTCGACGACGGGCTCGAAGGACGGGTACCACGCCCATACCAGCACTTGCGTGGCGTCTTCGTTGACGATCTCGTTGGTGCACGCCTGGTCCGAGCCGCCCGTACCGGCGCTCTCGCCGTTCTCGCCTTCTTCGCCGGACGAGCATGCGGCCAGCGTCGCCACGCCGAGCGCGGCCAACCCCGTGGCTGCGATGAGTCTGATGTTCATGTGGTGCTTCCTCTCGCGGTGTTCGACACCTTTGTCTGAGTGCGATGGGACCGGCCCGCGGTGAGCCACATAGGTAACTCTGCGGTGAGCCCTAGCTTGTACAACGTTGGAAAGTAAACGTTGTAAAGACATCATGGGGGCGTCGATGTCGCCTGTCAACCGCTCAACGGGGACTTTATGATTCTGTGACCTGGGTCGCGTGCGCGGCCTGAGTCAGCGTCGCGGCGCCGACTCGCGCTCGACGATGGAGAACTCCGCGAGCTGCGTTTGAGGTGGCGGTCGGTGGCCGCGGCTGTGCGCCTCAAGGCGCGCAATGAGCGTCTCGACAGCCGTCCGAGCGATCCAGTCCTGACCGGGGTGCACGCTGGTCAGGGACGGCACCGAGTACCGCACCTCTTCGATGTCATCGAATCCGATCACTGCGACGTCCTCGGGGATCTTCAGCCCCGCCTCAAGAAGCACGCGCACCGCTCCGAGGGCGAGGGTGTCGTTGAGGCCGAACACTGCATCGAACTCGACCCCGGATCGAAGGAGCCCGCGCATCGCCTCGGCCCCGTTCGCGCGATGCCACAGCCCGGTGTAGCCGATCAGGTCCGGGTCGACCGGAACCCCCGCCGCCTCCAGCGCCGCGCGGTAGCCTGCGAACCGAAGTCCGGCGGAGCCGATCACTTCGCCTTCGTGCGCTCCGATGATGGCAATCCTGCGGCGGCCGGATTCGAGCAGATACTCCGTCGCCGCGCGCGCGGCATCCTGGTTGCGCATCGTCACGTGGTCGGCTGGTCCGTCGAAGATGCGCTCGCCGAGCAGCACCAGCGGGTAGGGAACGTCCAGCGCGGCAGCGTCCTCTTGGCCCATGCCAAGCGGGCTGAAGATCAGGCCGTCGCTGGACTGGCGTCGTGGACTGCGAAGAAGCTCGAGTTCCCGGTCACGATCCCCACCCGTGTGCTCCAGCTGGACGATGAGGCCTGCGGACTCCGCCGCCTCGATGACTTGAGCCGCCAACTCGGCGAAGTACGCCAGGGCCATATCGGGCAGGGCCAGGGTGATGGCACCCGAGCGTCCGGCGCGAAGGTTGCGGGCCGTGAGATTGGGCGTGTATCCGAGTTCCGCGACCGCGGCCTCGACCCGTGCGCGGGTGGCCGGTCGAATATGCGGGTAGCCGTTGATCACATTCGACACCGTCTTGATGGACACGCCTGCGAGCTGTGCCACCTCTCGCAACGTCGGCGTCATAGTCCCTGCTCCTCAGATCGTGGCACTCAGGCTACAACGTTGCAGCCAGCCTCCTTAGCGCCCCGGCACGGTGATGAAGATGTTGAACAGGTCCGGGTGGTGTGCGTGCACGAGCACCGCGAACACGACGGCGTCGAACAGCAGGTGCACCGCGAGGACATACGGCAGCGACTTGAAGCGCGAGAAGATCCACGCCTGGATCAGCGCGAAGGGGATCGTGAGGAGCGGCCCCCACTCGCGGTAGCCGAGCTCCCACAGGAACGACACGAACACCAAGGACTGCAGGATGTTCGCGAGCCACATCGGGAAGTGCCGCATCAGCAGCGCGAACACGGTGCAGATGAAGAACAGCTCGTCCCAGATGCCGACGGCGTTCACCCCCACGAAGAGCCGCGCGATCTCGTTGCCGCCGGTGATCTCCGGCCAGTTCATGTACGCGCCGGAGCCGATGAAGTAGAAGGGCAGGATCAGGTACCCGGCGAGGACGACGAACCCCAGGTACCACCATTGCGCGCGACTCCAGCGGCGGCCCGTGAACATGGGGAACTTCACCGCGTCGTGCTTCAGCCAGTAGCGCGCGAGCGCCCACGGCACCAGCACCGCCAGCGACAGCGCGATGGCGAATCGGGTGATCCCGGCATCGGAGAGGTCGGCCTCGAGCGAGATCGTGGAGATGATCAGCTGACCGATCGCGATCAGGCTCAGGTCCTTGGCGAGGCTGCGGTCGATCAGGAACGCGAGCACCACCCCCGCGATCAACGGGACGTACCCGAGGGGGCGCTCATGAATCGCGAACAGCAGCACCGCCGCACCGCACACCAATGCGGCGGCCGTGACGCGGCCGACCGTTCTTGCGTCGGCGCGCAGGGGCGCGATCTCCACCGGGGCCTGGGAAGTCATGGTGACGAGCATCCCATGACCCCCGGCCGATGCGGTCGCTCAGCTCCGCGCGCAAGCGCACCGGATCTTCCTACAGCATGCACCCCGAGGGCAAACCGTGAACAGAATCTTCCTATAGGGGAAGGCGGCGCGGAGGGCTAGGCGTCGACCGGGCGGGCCGCCTCCACGTGGAAGGTGGGCTCGGTCTTGGCGGGCAGGGTCTTCGGACGCCACGAGCCGCGCGTCGCCTCGAAGGCCGTGATCTCCTCTTCGTGCTGGAGGGTCAGGCTGATGTCGTCCAGCCCCTCGAGCAGGCGCCAGCGCACGTAGTCGTCGATCTCGAACGGCACGGTGAGCTCGCCGCAGGTGACGGTGCGGTCCTCGAGGGACACGGTGATCTGCTTGCCGGGCTCGGCCTCGAGGAGCTTCCAGATGAGCTCGATGTTCTCCTGCGTGACGATGCCGGTGACGAGCCCCTGCTTGCCGGAGTTGCCGCGGAAGATGTCAGCGAAGCGCGGGGCCAGGACGACCTTGAAGCCGTAGTCCTTGAGCGCCCACACGGCGTGCTCGCGAGACGAGCCGGTGCCGAAGTCGGGGCCGGTGACCAGCACCGACCCGTTCTTGTAGGACTCCTGGTTGAGGACGAACGACTCGTCGCCGCGCCACGCGGCGAACAGCGCGTCCTCGAAGCCTGTACGGGTCACGCGCTTGAGGTACACGGCGGGGATGATCTGGTCGGTGTCGACGTTGGAACGGCGCAGCGGGACGCCGATGCCGGTGTGGGTGGTGATCTTCTCCATGGCGTCTCTCCTTTAGGCGGAGGCACCGACGAGCACGTCGGCGTCCTCCAGGTCGGCGGGGCTGGACAGCGTGCCGCGGATCGCGGTCGCGGCGGCGACGAGCGGGCTCACCAGGTGAGTGCGGCCGCCCTTGCCCTGGCGTCCCTCGAAGTTGCGGTTCGAGGTGGAGGCGGCGCGTTCCTTGGGCTTCAGCTGGTCAGGATTCATGCCCAGGCACATCGAGCAGCCGGCGTTGCGCCACTCGGCTCCGAAGTCGAGGAACACCTGGTCCAGCCCCTCCTGCTCGGCCTGCAGGCGCACTCGCGCCGAGCCGGGCACGACGAGCATGCGGGTGTTCGGGGCCTTGGTACGGCCCTGAATGATGGCGGCGGCGGCACGCAGGTCCTCGATGCGGCCGTTGGTGCACGATCCGAGGAACACGGTGTCGATCTCAAGATCGCGCAGCGCCTGGCCGGGCTCGAGGCCCATGTAGACCAGCGCGTTCGCGGCAGCCTCGCGCTCGTCGGCGTCGGCGATCTCCTCGGGGTTGGGGATCGAGGCGCTCAGCGGCAGTCCCTGGCCCGGGTTGGTGCCCCAGGTGACGAAGGGCTCCAGCTCGCTCGCATCGAGATTGACCTCGGTGTCGAACACCGCGTCGTCGTCCGTCACGAGCGTGCGCCAGTACTCGACGGCCTCGTCCCAGTCCGCGCCCTCGGGAGCGTGCGGGCGGCCCTTCACGTACTCGAAGGTCGTGTCGTCAGGCGCGATCAGTCCGGCGCGGGCGCCGGCCTCGATCGACATGTTGCAGACCGTCATCCGCGCCTCCATCGACAGCGACCGGATGGCCTCGCCGCGGTACTCGAGCACGTAGCCTTGACCGCCGCCGGTGCCGATCTTGGCGATGACTGCGAGGATGATGTCCTTCGCCGTGGAGCCCTCGGGCAGAGCGCCGTCGACGTTGATCGCCATCGTCTTGAATTCCTTGAGCGGCAGCGTCTGCGTGGCGAGCACGTGCTCGACCTCGGAGGTGCCGATGCCGAAGGCCAGCGCGCCGAACGCGCCGTGCGTGGAGGTGTGCGAGTCGCCGCAGACCACCGTCATGCCCGGCATGGTGAGGCCCAGTTGCGGGCCGACCACGTGGACGATGCCCTGATCGGCGTCACCCAGCGAGTGGATGCGCACGCCGAACTCCTTGGCGTTGTTGCGCAGCGTGTCCACCTGGGTGCGGCTCGTGAGGTCCGCGATCGGCTTGTCGATGTCGAGCGTGGGAGTGTTGTGGTCCTCGGTCGCGATCGTGAGGTCGGGCCGGCGCACCTCGCGGCCGGCGAGGCGCAGACCCTCGAAGGCCTGGGGGCTGGTGACCTCGTGGCACATGTGAAGGTCGATGTAGATGAGGTCCGGCGCGCCGTCCTCGCCCTTGCGGACCAGGTGGTCGGCCCACAGCTTCTCCGCCAGTGTCTTTCCCATCTCAACCTCCGTGCTCGACATCTCATATTTTGAGACGCTAGTATCGCTCTATGGACAAGCATAGCGGCGTCGGCGTCGTTGACAAGACTGCAGCGATTCTTGGCGCGCTCGAGCAGGGACCGGCGACTCTCGCCGAGCTCGTGACCACCACGCACCTGGCGCGGCCCACGGTGCACCGCCTCGCCCTCGCGCTCGAGCACCACCACCTCGTGGGCCGGGACGCCCGCGGCGCCTTCATCCTCGGCAGGCGCTTCTCCGAGCTCGCCGCGACCGTGGGCGAGGACCGCCTGGTCTCCGCGGCACTGCCGGTGCTGACGACGCTGCGGGACCGCACCGGCGAGTCGAGCCAGCTGTACCGCCCGCACGGCGCCCACCGCATCTGCATCGCCGCGGTCGACCGCCCGGTGGGCCTGCGCGATTCGATCCCCGTCGGTACGACCATGACCATGAGCGCAGGATCCGCGGCCAAGGTGCTGCTGGCGTGGGAGGAGCCCGCGCGCATCCACCAGGCGCTGGCGGACGCGAACTTCACGGCGGCCGATCTCGCGCAGGTCCGTGACGCCGGCCATGCCGAGAGCGCCGGGGAGCGCGAGGCGGGCGTCTCGTCCGTCTCGGCACCCGTGTGGGGAACGGCCGGGACGGTGATCGCCGCCGTGTCGATCTCCGGCCCCATCGAGAGGCTCACCGCGCACCCCGGAGCGGCCCACGCATCGGCCGTCATGGACGCCGCACGCCAGCTCAGCGACGTGCTGCGCCGCACCGACCACTAGCGCCGCACCGCCCCGCGGGGCCGATGCGCGCTCGAGTCCGCCATTTCCCCGGCCGAGCGCGCTTGCATCATCGCCCCTGGCAGAACACCCATTTCCGAATGTGAACGTTCTACCGCGCGCGTATCGAAACGTTTCTTGCTACGTTCCTGACACGGACTTCGGAGCGCCTCGCGCCCGGCCCGTGAAGGTCCCGGATACCTCGATGGCTCAAAGGAGAGCATTGTGAACCGAGCAGCGTCCAGACGCGCCTCCATCGCCGCGGCGAGCGCCGCCATTCTTGTCGCCGTAGGGCTGGCGCCCGCGAGCGCCGACGTCGTCAACGGCGACTTCGAGTCTGCCGTCGACCCATGGTGGACCACCGCGAACCTCACCGACAGCGCGAGCATCGACACCGGCGCCCTGTGCGTCGACGTGCCCGGCGGCACCGCGAATCCGTGGGACGCGATCGTGGGCCAGGACGGGCTGAGCCTCTCCCCCGGCGACTACGTGTTCGGCTTCGACGCGTCGTCCTCGACAGGCACGTCGACCGCGGTGGGGCTCGTCCAGTTCCCCGTGGACCCGTGGACCCAGCTCGCCAACGTGACGCAGCCGCTCACCGACGAGATGACGCGCTACGAGACATCGTTCACCGTCGACGAGGACGTGACCGGACTGCAGACGGCGTTCCAGGTCGGCGGCGCGAGCGACCCGTGGACCTTCTGCGTGGACAACGTGTCGGTGGCGCCCGCGGGCGTCGAGCAGGTGGTCAACGGCACGTTCGACGACGACCTGACCGGGTGGACCCACTACGGATTCGTCGACGGGAGCGCACGGGTCGAGGACGGCACGTTCTGCGCGACGGTGCCGGCGGGCACCACGAACCCGTGGGATGTGGCGCTGTTCCAGGACCTGCAGCTCGTAGCCGGCGACTACTCGTTCAGCTTCGACGCGAGCGCGGCAGGGCCGGTGCGGGCGATCGTGCAGCAGGAGGGGGGCGCGTACGCCTCGTACGGCGAGATCGCGGCAGGCAACGACGCCGAGTGGACCCGCTATGAGACCTCGCACCAGGCGAACGACGACCCGGTCGACCCTCGGCTGGGCTTCCAGGTCGGCGGCGCCGCCTCCGAGTGGGAGTTCTGCCTCGACAACGTGTCCTACCTGGGCGGCGTGACCGTAGAGCCATACGAGCCCGAGACCGGCCCCCGCGTGCGCGTCAACCAGGTCGGCTACCTGACCCACGGACCCAAGGAGGCGACGCTCGTCACCGACGCGACGGAGCCCGTCGGGTGGGAGCTCCTCGACAGCGCCGATGCGGTGGCCTCCTCCGGCATGTCGGTCCCCCTCGGCACTGACGAGTCCGCGGATCAGAACGTGCACGGCATCGATTTCTCCGACGTCACGGCGACCGGCACGTACACGCTGGTGGCGGATGGAGAGGCGTCCTACGAGTTCGAGATCGGCACGGACGCCTACGAGCAGTTGCGCTACGACGCGCTCAACTACTTCTACCTGGCGCGCTCAGGGCTGGAGATCGACGGCGACATCGTGGGTGAGGAGTACGCACGGGCCGCCGGCCACGTGTCGTCGCCTGCCGACGGCGTCGCGAACAAGGGCGACCTCGACGTTCCCTGTCAGAACGCGGCCGATGCGGCGGCGGTCTACACCGATGGGTACGGCTGGGACGGGTGCGACTACACGCTCGACGTCGTGGGCGGCTGGTACGACGCGGGCGACCACGGCAAGTACGTGGTGAACGGCGGCATCTCGGCCGCTCAGCTGCTCGGAACGTACGAACGCACCAAGACCGCCGCATCGGCCGAGCTGGGCGCCCTCGCCGATGGCACGCTGAACGTGCCGGAGACCGGCAACGACGTCCCCGACGTGCTCGACGAGGCGCGCTGGCAGCTCGAGTTCATGCTGGCGATGCAGGTGCCAGAGGGAGCACAGTTCGCTGGCATGGTCCACCACAAGATCCACGATGACGGCTGGACGGGCCTCCCACTCATGCCGGCGAACGACGCGCAGGTGCGGGAGCTGCACCGGCCCTCGACCGCGGCGACGCTCAACCTCTCCGCCACCGCGGCGCAGGGCGCTCGCCTGTTCGCGCCGTACGACGAGGACTTCGCTGACGAGCTGCTTGCGGCCGCCCGGTCCACGTGGGCGGCGGCGCTCGCCACCCCGGACCTCTACGCCCCGGTGGCCGACGGTGCGGACGGCGGCGGTCCGTACGACGACGACGACGTGACTGACGAGTTCTACTGGGCTGCGGCCGAGCTCTTCCTGACGACCGGCGACGATGAATACGAGGACTTCCTGCTGGCGTCCGACGTCGACGGCGCGGACGACGTCGCGGACGGGTTCTACTGGGGCTCGCTCGCCGCGCTCGCGAAACTGGACCTTGCGACAGTGCCGAACGACTACGAGCGCCGTTCGACCATCGTCGACCAGGTCATCGCCGGTGCCGACGCGCTGCTGGCAGTCCAGGAGGGTCAGGAGTTCGGCCTCGCGCTCGCTGACGATGCCTTCGAGTGGGGATCGAATTCGGCGGTGCTCAACAACCAGGTCATCCTGGGCACCGCGTTCGATCTCACGGGAGAGCGCGCGTATGCCGATGCGGTGATCGAGTCCATGGACTACCTGCTCGGCCGCAACGCGCTCAACGTGTCGTACGTCACCGAGTACGGCGACGTGACGAGCCAGAACCAGCACTCGCGCTGGTTCGCTCACCAGCTCAATGCCGAGCTCCCGAACCCACCTGCAGGCTCGGTGGCGGGCGGTCCGAACCCGGACTACGGCACGTGGGACCCGACCATCCAGGGCCTCTACCCGGATCAGGACTGCGCCCCGCAGCTGTGCTACGTGGACCACATCCAGTCCTGGTCGACCAACGAGATCACCGTCAACTGGAACGCGGCGCTCAGTTGGGTCGCCTCGTGGATGGCGGATCAGGGTCAGGCCGCGACCGAGGTCGCGCCGTGCGCGGTGTCGTACACGGTTCACGGCTCGTGGCCGGCTGGCTACAACACCCAGGTGTGGATCACGAACACCTCGGATACGGCGATCACCGACTGGTCCCTGACGTGGGGCTACCCGGCTGACGACACCGTGAGCAGGCAGGCCTGGAGCGCTCAGTGGAGCCAGGAGGGCGCCTTCGTCACGGCTGAGTCGATGCCGTGGAATGGGACCATCAAGCCCGGCAAGCGCACCACGATCGGGTTCATCGGGGCGCCCGGGACGCTGGCCGATGCGCCTCCCGAGCAGTTCTGGGTGAACGGCAACGCCTGCACCACGGGCTGACGCTCACTCACCGCGAGGGGCCGAGCGCATCACGCCGATGTGCTCGGCCCCTTGAGCGGTGCGTCGTCGGACCCCCGTGCGGCAGCTTCCTCCGCCAGCGCCGCCGCGACTCGCCTGACCGCGCGGTAGACGCCGTTGCCTCGCTCACCAGCCTCCGCCAGGACGACGAGCACGAGTTCCCCGTCCACTGAGCGGGTGATGACCTGACGAGAAGCACCGTAGATGACGGCACCCTCGGCCTCGTCGACCCCGAGAGCCTGCGCCACGAGCCCCGCGACGCCCACAAGTGTCGCGGCAGCGGCGGCTCCCTGCTCACGCGCGCCAAGCGCCGCATCGTCGTAGTGGGCGATGCCGTCATGACCCGCGACGATCACGCGGTGGACGCCTGGGTGGGCGTGCAGTTCCTGTGCGTAGTGAGCGCAGCGGTCGCGCGCGATCACGACGTGCGAACCATGCCGGAGATCGCACGCAGTCTCTCGGCCTCGTCGAGCACGGCATCACCGCCGGCGATCGGATCCGCATCGGCGTCCATCAGGATGGCGAGCACGTGGCCCGCATCGACGGGCGCGAGCACGACGGTGCCCGACTCCCCCACTGTCAACGATGCGCGCGCGGCGCCAAGGCCGAAGGCCGCCGTCGCGGTCGCCGCGAGGCCGAGGATCGCAGCGGTGAGCGCCGCCCCGCCGTCGCGCTCCTTGAGCGGAACGTCGTCGTAGAGTGCGATGCCATCGGTACGGGCGATGATGACTCGAGTCACGCCACGGACCGTGTGCCGGAGTCGCGCACCGGCCAAGAGCCCGTGCTTGGGGATGATCACGAGTGCACCCCGCCCACCATCGCCTGTGCCTCGACGGCGGAGATGAGCCGGGCAAGCAGCGCATGGACCGCATCGGGATCGCGAGGATCACACGCGACGAGCGCGTGCCGCGGCACTCCCACGAACTCCGCGAGCTCGTCGCCGCTCACCTCGGAGGGGTCCCACCGGTTCACCGCCAGCACGAACGGGGCTCCGGGCGCGAAGGCACCGAATCGCCGGACGATGGACTTCAGTTGAGCCTGCGCCTGCAGCCGACTCGCGTCGACCATCAGCACGTACCCGGCCATCCCGTGCGCGAGCATCGGCCACATGAAGCTGAACCGTTCCTGTCCGGGCGTGCCGAAGAGCGTGACGACGCGCTCGTCGACGCCGACCGCGATGGTCGCCGTCCCGTGGTCCATCGCGACGGTGGTCTGCTCCTTGAGCCGCGAGGTCGCGTCGGAGACCGTCCGCTCAGCGCCGATGGCGTCAGAGCAGATGGTGCGGACGAAAGTGGTCTTGCCTGACCCGAAGGGGCCGGCGATCACGATCTTGTGAATGTCTGACATGGCGCCGACCTCCCGGGCGAGCGATCACGACCGCTCGCCACGGCGAGGGACATCAGATCGAGAGCGACTGCTCGACGGACTGGAGCTGGCGGCGTGCCATCGCAAGATTCGCCCGGTCACGCTGCAGCACGAGGTAGATGAAGAGCCCGTGACCGCTCGGCGACGTGACGAGCCGGATCAGGTGGAACTGCTTGCCGAGCGTGATGAGGATGTCCTCGATCTTGTCGTCCAGTCCGAGCGAGTCCATGACGCGCATCTTCGAGCGCACCACCTCGGTGTTTCCCGCGGCGGCAAGATCGAGATCGACTCCGCCCCCTGCAGTGGCGAGAGTCATGCCCGACTCGTAGTCGACAAGAGCGGCCGCCGTCGCGCCTTCGATCGTCATGACGGTGGTCATCGTCTCAGTGGCGTTTGCCATGTTCCCCTCCTAGGGACCGTCGGACCCGGAGGCCCGAATCAGTAGTGCCGTCGCACCCCGAACTGGTGCGCAAGCGAATGCAAGACGTCCCTCCGTCGGGGAGGGACGCTACGTGTTCGCACGACGTCGGCGGGCGGACTGGTCACCATGGCGATGAACTTTTCGACCCGCTCCGCAGCGGGACCAAGGTCCGTTGCGACCGCGCCGAACCCGGAGTAGACCTGGAGCATGGACACCGTCGTCGTATATGAGTCGCTGTGGGGCAACACCGCCGCCATCGCGCAGGCCATCGCGCGAGGTTTCGGCAACGGCGCCGTCGCACTCACGACCGACAAGGCCACCCCCTCCGTCGTGGCCCGAGCGCGGCTCCTCATCGTCGGCGCCCCCGTGCACGCGATGAACCTTCCCACTGACGCCTCCCGCACCTCCGCCATGTCGAAGGTGTACGGCCGCCCGGGCCTCCACGCCGATGTGAGCCACCCGTCGATTCGCGACTGGCTCGAGGCCGTGCCCCCCGCCGACCGTCAGTTCGCCGCATTTGAGACCGGGATTCGCGGGCCACTGGGGCATGGGGCGGCGCGCGCCATCACCAGCCGCCTGACGGCACTGGGGCACACTCCGATCGAAGAGCCGCGCACCTTCACCGTCGCGCTCGTCACCGGCTCAGCGGAGCCGGCGGCGCTGCTGATCGGCGGCCAGGAAGAGAAGGCGGTGCAGTGGGGCGAGCATCTCGCCACTGTCATGGCCGCCAGCCGGGCGAAGGATTCACCGCATCGACCGTGAACCACGCGCGCATGCGTGATCTACCCTGACCGCATGACCGACCAGCCGCGTGCCATCGTCGTGTTCGACGGCGACTGCGGGCTGTGCAACGGATTCGTCGCGTGGCTCATCCGCCATGATCGCGAACGCCGGTTCCTGATCGCGGGCAGTGCGGGCACGGTGGGCCGTGCCGCGCTCGACGCGATGGGTCTGGCCCCCGCGGTGGCCGCGTCGACGCTCGTGATCGCCACCCCCGACGGCCCGCGGCTGCGTTCCGACGCCGTGGCGAGCGTCGCATCGCGCCTGGGCTGGCCCTGGCGCATCGGCGGAGCAATCCGGTGGATTCCCCGCACGATCAGGGATGGCGTGTATTCCGCAGTAGCGGCGAGACGCCCTCGGCGGCCCGCCGATGACCCGGCCTGCGGCACTCCCCCTGGGGAGCTCGTGACCGAGTGGCGTGCACGCCTCGCCACTACTGAGGACGTCGAAGCGATCACTGCCGCATCGCCCGGCCGTCACCGCTCGCCATAAGCGACTAAGGCCGCCCTCCTCCTGCGTTCTTGCCGTCCTCGCCTGGGTTCTCGGGCTTGCCCGTGTCCCCCGACGATCCTGACTTTCCTGTCTTGCCTGAATCCTCGGCCGGTCCCGGCTCCGCGGGCGACTTGGAGTCGCTCGGGGACCCCGCGTCGGCGGGCGGGGCGGCGTCCTCAGGCTTGGCGGGAGCGCCCGAACCGCCCTTGCTCTCGGGCTTGGCTCCACCATCGGACTGGCCGGCGTCTCCAGAGGCGCCGCGGTCGTCACCGACGGGCGGGCGGGTCTGCTGCGACTTGCCAGCATTTCCCTCTGCCGCAGCATCGGGGTTCTCGCTCGTCACGCCGTCAGTCGCTGCCGGGTCGTTGCCGTTCCCGATGGCTCGTGCGCGCTCGGCGACGCCCTGGCCGAACTCACGGCCCTCCAGGTCGGTCTCCGACATCCACATCAGCATGGCCGACACTTGCTCGCGAACCTCGCGCGACTGATCGGACCCTGCCGACGCCACCGATTCGGCGGCGGCCCTGAGCGCCTCGGTCGCCTCGGGGTCGAGCTCGTCGGTGGCCTGCTCGGCGTGGACGAGCGCGCCGTCGACGTCGCCCGTCTCGAGCAGCACCCGCACCTCAGCGAGGCGCTCATGCGCGCCCCCATTGTTGATGCCCACCGCTTCGAGGGCGCGGTCGAGCCCGTAGAGCGTGTCCCCGGGCGCAGCGCCGTCAGCGGCAGCGGCTCCCGCGAATCCCACTCCCACGAGACCGGCGCCTGCCACGATGGCGACGAGGCGCCGCGACAGCGCCGAGCCACGTCGCGGAGAAGGCCGGGCGTGGGCTCGTGCGACGCCACCATCGGTCGTCGCAGGAACCGCCCGGGACAGTGCGACCGCCATGGCGGCCACCTGATCATCTGACGGAGCGTCGGCGGACGTCGACCGCAGCGCGGCCATCACCGGACCAAGCTCCGCGAGGCGCGCATCGGCGATCGCGCGGCCGGAGAACAGCGCGTTCAGGTCGCGGTCGGAGAAGTGCTCGTCAGTAGTCATCTCACTGTGGTCATCGCTCGACGGGCCCCGGACGTTACGCGTCATCGTCAGATTCTTTTCCAGGAGTGTCAGAGTCGTCGCGACCGAGGGCGTCGCGCAACGCGCGGACGGCGCGGTTCTGCAGCACGCGCACCGCGCCCTCCGACTTCTGCAGCACCTCGGCGGTGTCCTTCACGGACATGTCCGCGACGACTCGCAGCATCAGGACATCACGCTGCATCGCGGTCAGTCCCCGAATCACTGCGCGCAGCTCCATCAATGAAAGGTCGCTGAGCGCCTCGGACTCCACGTTGCCGAGGAACCTCTCGTCAGCGATCGTCGACAGGTCCACCTCGCCGGTGACCGGCGCCGTACGACCGTGCGATCTCCACGCGTCCTGCATGCGACGGCGCGCGATCGTGAAGGTCCACGCCCGGAACCGATCTTCATCTCCCTCGAACCGGTGGATGTCGCGCGCAATGTTGAGGAAGGTCTCGGAGACGACGTCCTCCGCCTCGCCTGGCACACCAGATCCCCGCACGAAACCGTGCAACGGGCCGTAGAGGTCACGGTAGATGGATTCCCACGCCCAGGTGGCACCCTGGCGGGCCGCCGCCAGCGTGGCAGGGAAGTACTCGCCCAAGGTCACGGCCGAGCCACCTCCCCTCTCTTCGCATCATGGCACGACGAGGTCGACGCAGTGCACCACCGTGTGCACGCGTCGCACAACGAAGAAGACTCCCCACCTGATGGTGAGGAGTCTTTCCGTAGCCCCGACGGGATTCGAACCCGCGCTACCGCCTTGAGAGGGCGGCGTGCTAGGCCGCTACACAACGGGGCCCTAGCGGTCCGCCCAACCTGCGGCGAACGCGAGTCACGATGATAGCCGATGTTTCGACCCTTGCGCTAATCGCGGCCGCGCACTCGACCACGGGCCACGATAGCGAGCTCCTCGGCTGTCCCTCCGCAGCCCGCCTTCTCCTTCTCGCCACCCTCTCCCCCGCATCGTCCGTCGCCTCCTGTTGCCGAGCGTAGGTGAGTTATGTAAACTTGAGTGCATACGGCTCAACTTCGAGCCTCATGTCAGATCAAGCAGGAGGTTCATCATGACCACCCCACAGCAGGCGCCCCAGGCCGACCAGCAGCCAAGCGCCCTCGAGCAGTTCGGCCAGGACTTCACCGCCCTCGCCGAGTCGGGCTCTCTCGACCCCGTCATCGGCCGCGACGAGGAGATTCGCCGCGTCATGCAGGTCCTCACCCGGCGCACCAAGAACAACGCCGTGCTGATCGGCGAGCCCGGCGTGGGCAAGACGGCGATCGTCGAGGGCCTCGCCCAGCGCATCGTCGCCGGCGACGTTCCCTCGTCCCTCAAGGACCGCCGCGTGATCGAGATCGCCATGAGCTCGGTGGTCGCGGGCGCCGCCTACCGCGGGCAGTTCGAGGAGCGACTCAAGGCCATCCTCACCGAGGTCGAACAGGCCGAGGGCCGCATCCTGCTGTTCATCGACGAGCTCCACACCATCGTGGGAGCCGGCAAGGCCGACGGCAGCGTCGACGCGGGCAACATCCTCAAGCCGATGCTCGCGCGCGGGAAGCTGCGCATGATCGGTGCGACCACGCTCGGCGAGTACCGCGAGCACATCGAGACCGACTCCGCGCTCGAACGCCGGTTCCAGCCCGTCTACGTCGGCGAGCCATCGATCGAGGACACGGTCGCGATCCTGCGTGGGCTTCAGGAGAAGTACGAGGTCCACCACGGCGTGAAGATCACCGACGAGGCGATCGTCGCCTCGGCCCGCCTCTCCGACCGCTACATCTCGGACCGGTTCCTGCCGGACAAGGCCGTCGATCTCATCGACGAGGCCACCAGCGCTCTCAAGATGCAGCTCGACTCGATGCCGATCGAGTTGGACCGCGCGCGCCGCCGGATCATGCAGCTCGAGATCGAGCGCACGCAGGTGGCGAAGGACAAGTCCCCCGCCGCCCGCGCACGACGCGACGAGATCGACGCCGACATCGCGCGCCTCAAGGCCGAGTCGGACGAGCTGAACATGCGGTGGGCGCGCGAGAAGGACCTCATCGTCCGCGTCTCGTCGGCGACGGAGCGGCTGGAGTCCCTCCGCGGCGAGCTTGACCGCGCCGAACGCTACGGCGAGCTGGAGCGCGCCGGCCGCATCCGCTACGGCGACATTCCGGCGGCGGACAAGGAGATGGCCGATGCGCGGGCTGAGCTCGAGGCGATCCCCGCCGAGGAGCGCATGCTCCGCGAGGAGGTCACCGGCGACGACATCGCCAGCGTGGTGGCGAAGTGGACCGGCGTGCCTGTCGAGAAGCTGCTGACCGACGAGTCGTCCAAGCTGGGCCAGCTCGAGGACCGCCTCCACGAACGCGTGGTGGGACAGCATCGCGCGATCGCGAGCGTGGCCGATGCGATCAGGCGCGCCCGCGCGGGGCTCGCCGACGAGCACCGGCCCATCGGCTCGTTCCTGTTCCTCGGCCCCACGGGTGTGGGCAAGACCGAGCTGGCGCGCGCTCTCGCGGAGCAGCTGTTCGACGACGAGCGGGCGATGATCCGCATCGACATGTCGGAGTACATGGAGAGCCACGCCGTCGCGCGCCTGATCGGTGCGCCCCCGGGGTACGTGGGCTACGACCAGGGCGGACAACTGACGGAGGCCGTGCGGCGCCGCCCGTACAGCATCGTGCTGTTCGACGAGGTGGAGAAGGCCCACCCCGACGTGTGGAACGTGCTGCTCCAGGTGCTCGACGACGGTCGCCTCACCGACGGTCATGGGCGCACGGTGAACTTCACGAACACCATCCTCATCATGACGTCCAACCTCGGCTCCGACATCGTGCTCGGATGGGACGGCGTGGACCGGGCCGCGCTCGAGGCGAACCTGCAGGTGGCGCTGCGCACGGCGTTCCGGCCCGAGTTCCTCAACCGGCTCGACGACGTCGTGATCTTCGACCGCATCGACCCGTCCGCGATGGGCGACATCGTGGAGACGGAACTCGCGAAGGCCGTCGCACGGATCGCCGCGCAGAAGGACATCGCGCTGACCGTCACCGACGCCCTTCGGGAATCGCTCGCGCGCGACGGCTTCGACCCCGCGTTCGGGGCGCGTCCGCTCAAGCGGCTCATCCAGACCCGGGTGCTGAACGCTCTGGCGAAGGAGATCGTGGACGGCACCGTCGGAGAAGGCGATCAGGTGCGCGCCGACTGGGACGGAGAGCAGGTGGTGCTCGAGTCCGCATAGGGCCAACCGGGGACGCCGATCGATTACCGTGGTCGGCGTCCCCGTCCCCGCCCCCTGCCTCGTCGACGCCAGAGGGCGGCTGATCCGAAGGATCTCGATGATGCCTCGCACCGCAGTCCGCTCGCACGCGGCCGTGATCGCGCTTGCGCTGGTGGCGGTCACCGGCTGCGCGTCGCCCGCACCCGTCGCCGAGGCGCCTGAGCCGTCGGCCCCGTCGGTCGCGCCGTCCTCGTCTCCCGCTGCCACTCCCACGGCCGCGGATCGGGCGACCACGCGCGAACTGCGGGAACTGGAGGCGGAGTTCGAGGCTCGCGTGGGCGTGAGCGCAGTCGACACCGAGACGGGCGCCACGGTCGAGTTCCGTGCTGACGAGCGCTTTCGCTTCGCGTCGACTCTGAAGGCGTTCGCTGCGGCCGAGCTGCTCCGCACCGCGGCACCGGATGAGCGCGAGACAACGGTGACGTGGACCCAGAGCGACGTCGATCGGGCGGGCTACTCGCCCGTCACGAGCGAGCACATCAGCACCGGCCTCAGCTTCATGGAACTCGCCGAGGCGGCGGTGCGCGACAGCGACAACGCCGCCATGAACCTCATTCTCGAACGGCTCGGTGGCCCGTCCGCCCTCGGTGAGGGTCTCGCGGCCCTGGGCGACACGACGACTCGGGTCGTCGACGACGAACCCGATCTCAATGACGTCGATGCTGGCAGCACCGATAACACCACGACACCAGCGGCATTCGCCGAGAACCTGCTCGCGTTGAGCGATCCCGAGAATCTCGCCGGTGACGACTACGACACCCTGATCGACTGGATGAGCGGCAATGCGACGGGCGATGCGCTGGTGCGCGCAGGTGCGCCGGCCGGCTGGACCGTGGCCGACAAGTCGGGGGGAGCCGGGCCGATGAGGAACGACGTCGCGATCGTCTTCCCACCCGACCGCGCCCCAATCGTGATCACCGTGCTGACCGAACGCACGGACCCGACGGCGGAGTATGACGATGCGCTGGTGGCACGCGCGGCCGAGATCGTCCTGAGCCAGTTCGAGTAGCGCGTGCGACGGGCCGCCCTGCCACCGTCACCCACGCCCGCGCATCGGCCCGGAGACGAGAAAAGGCCCGCCGTAGCGGGCCTTCTCTTCTGGCTGGGGTACCAGGACTCGAACCTAGACTAAATGAACCAGAATCACTCGTGCTGCCAATTACACCATACCCCAACGCCCTCGGGCGGACCCGAGACGAAGGCCGAGCAGCAAGCCCGGCCGACGAACCACTCTACCCTGCATCGGCCGCCTGTCCAAAACCGAACGCGCGAGCGCGTCGCGCGCGGCGCGTCAGTCCCAGTACACATCGGCGAGGCTCTCGGCCTCGACGATTCCGCCCCTGATCAGGGCGTTGCAGGCGGTGCCGAGCGCGTCCATCACATCGGCGAGATCGTCCCCGTCGCCCCACGGTCCTTTGACGGCGGCGCTGATGGTCACCGGGCCGCACTGGATGGCCTCGGCCCGCGTCATGTACGTGCCCCGGTCGAGCGCCGCATCCTCCTCGCCGACGCGCACAGCGACCGCGCCGCCGCTCACCGTCAGCCCCACTGACTGCGCAAAGGTGCCCTGCGATGCGGTCACCACCGGCACCCACACGGTGCCCTCGCTGGCGACGTCCGCCACCAGAGCGAGAGCCTCGTTCCAGCGCATCGACTCCTCTGCGTCTGCTCCGGCGGACCGGTCGTGTCGCAGCAACGAGATCTCGTGAGTGACCTCCGCCGGGTGCTGCTGCACCCACACCTGCTCAGCGACGGTCACGAGGAAGAGCTCGTCGGCCCGTGCCGCCGCGACCGCCCGATCGACCGCAGCGTCATCCGCGGTGTCGACGGGCGTGCGGGGCAGCGTGCACGTGGCCTCACCGCGCAGCGCCTCCTCGACCACGCTGCCACCCCGGCCGAGGTAGAGGTCGGGTTGGCGCAGCATCGGCACGGGCGCGCTCGGTGTGGCGGTCGCGGGCTCCAGGCCCAGGTACTGCGCCACCGTCCCGAGCGAGTCCTGGTGATCGACGATGCGCGCCTCGTAGGAGAAGCCCCGCTCCCCGAGGCATTCGACGAGCACGCGCCTATCGCTCCACTCCTGGTAGACGACGGCGGTGGTCTTGGCGGCCGTGGCGGTGGGCGGATCGGGCTCCGGCAGAGGATCGGCACGGTCGTCGGGCCACGCCAGCACCATGCCAGCTCCCACGACCACGAGCGCTGCGGCGGCGACGAGGACCATGCGCGTGCGGCGTACGCGTCGCGGGGCCGAGAGCCGCGGTCGGTCGCGCGCGGCGTGCTGGTCCTCGACGACCACGTACTCCTGAGTCACCCGTCACCTCGCCTCGTCGCGCCCCTCACTTCGGACCCTACCCCTGCGGCCCCGCGGCGGCGAGAGTGGACGGTCACCGTCCGCAGAAGCCCTCGGTGATCGCCCGATGCGCGATCGCCGCCGGTCCGTCCACTCCCCCACGGGACGCGGCCCAGGATGGCCACGCCGCGATCTCGATCTGGACGCCGGCGCACGTGACGACGTCCGGCATCACGCCCGCCGTTCCCGGGACGATGCGGGGCGCACCCTCGCGCCCCACGCGCACCAGCAGCGCCGTGCCGTCGCTCGCGAGTCCCGCCACGTCGGCGTACGACGCGACGCGCATCGGATCGTGGGGAATCCACACCATCGCGGCACCGAGCTCTTCGTTCACACGCGCGAGCTCCGCGTCCCACTGCCCATCGGCGGCAGGCTCCGCCCGCCCGGCTCCCACGAGGGCAGCCGATTGGACCGCGCGCACGGGGTCCTCTCGCAGGTACAGCACTTCGGCCACGTACGCACGGAAGACCGCGTCCGCCCTCGCGCCGTCGACCGCCTCTGACACGGCCCTGGTGTTGTCGATGTAGACGAGGTGCGACGGGGACGCGCACCCACCGGCGCTGGACTTCGCCGTCAGCGCAGTGCGCCAGGAGTCCTGCTCCGCAGGGTCGAGGAGGGCGAGCGTGTGGGCATTGCGCATGGTGGCGGAGGCGATGTCCGCGCCGGTGGGGGCCGCCGCGATGTCGAGCAACGACGCGACGCGGCCTGCACGCCCCGCTTCTCGTTGGGGATCGGCCTCGTAGGGCAGCCCACGCTCCTGCATGCACGCGGCGACCTGCTGCTCGTCGGTCCACTCGTGAAACAGGAGAAGCGTCTGCTGCTCGTCCGTGAGGATGGTGCCGGACCGGACCTCGGGAGTGGGATCCTCCTGGACCACCGGATCACCTTCGGAGAACTGGTCGATCCCGACCAGCACGGCGACCGCGATGGCGATCACGCCGAGCACGCGCCACGGCACATGCCACCGCCGGAGAGGTGGCGGCCGAGCGCCGCTGCCCTCTCGCCCTTCGACCACGTCGACGGTCTCCATCGCGCTCCCGTGAGCGCCCGAGCACGCCGCGGGTGGGGACCGGCGCCGTTGCGCTCTCGATACGACGATACGTCGCCAGAGAGCGCGGGGCCAGAGATGAGCGAGGTCCTCCTGAGAGCAGCCGCCGTGCGCCGTTACCGGAGCGCGGAGAGAACCTCGTCCAGTCCGCTGACGCGCACGACGCCCGCCGACGTGGGCGCCGTCTCTTCTGCCGTCCCTCGGCGTGCGCCGGGTCGGTCGAGCCACACGCCGGTCAGCCCCGCAGCGGCTGCGGCGCCCGCGTCGATGTCGGGCTCGTCCCCCACGTAGGCGACCTCTGCCGGGTCGAGGCCCAGGCGACGCACGCCCTCGACGAACACCCGCGCATCGGGCTTGCCGACGCCGAACGTGTCGACCCCCACGAACACCTCGACGCGGTCGAGCCCGCAGGCAGCCAGCTTGAGCTCCTGGTAGGCCGAGTCCGCGTTGGTGACGGCGCCGTAGGGGATGCCAGCCTCATCGAGGGCGTCGAGGAACGGTGCCGCGTCCTCGAATGCGCGCCATCCCTCACGGAAGTGACGCTCGAAGCGGGCGTCCCAGACGTCGTAGGCCTCGTCGTCCATGGGGTCGCCCCCGAACTCGGCATGCAGCTCGTTCGCGCGCCGCTGACGCTGCTCGCGGTGCGTCATCTCGCCGCGCGTGTGAGCCCGGTACCAGCCGGAGCCGTCCGCGCGCCAGAACTGCACCAGCAACTCGGGGTCGATCCCTTCGCTCAGATACTCCTGCGCGACAGCGATCAGGGCGTGACGGAAGGCGCCGCGCGTGTCGACGAGAGTGTCGTCGACATCGAGCAGCAGGCCCCGGACCGGGCCGCCCGTCACAGCCCTGCCGTCACAGCGTCGCGCGCAGGCGACGCAGACGAACGAGCGCGTGATCCTTGCCGAGGATCTCCATCGACTCGAACAGCGGCGGCGACACGAGCCGGCCCGTGATCGCCACCCGCAGCGGCCCGTACGCGAAACGGGGCTTGATTCCCATCTCGTCCACGAGCGTCGCCTGCAGCGCCTGCTGCTGACCCTCCGCGTCGAACTCCTCGAGCCCGTCGATCACGCGGATCGCGGCGTCGAGCACCTCGGCGGCGTTCTCCGGAAGCTTCGCGAGTGCGGCCTCGTCGTGGGTCAACTCCTCGTCGCCCACAAACAGGAATCCGAGCATGCCGGGAGCCTCGCCCAGCAGCGTCATGCGCGTCTGCACCAGCGGCGCGGCCTCGGCGAGAATCTGCTCTTCGTGCGGCAGGAGCTCGCGCGTGTCCGCCGTGGAGAGATGCCCACTCGCGTGAAGGTAGGGCGCCATGCGCACCACGAACTCACCGACGGGGAGCTTGCGGATGTGCTCGGCGTTGATCGCCTCGGCCTTCTTCAGGTCGAACCGCGCGGGGTTGGGGTTGACGTCCCGGATGTCGAAGGCCGCGACCATCTCCTCCGGCGTGAACACGTCGCGGTCGGGGCCGATGCTCCAGCCCAGCAGCGCCAGGTAGTTCAGCAGTCCCTCGCGGATGAAGCCGCGGTCGCGGTGCAGGAACAGGTTCGACTCGGGCGCACGCTTGGAGAGCTTCTTGTTGCCCTCCCCCGTCACCATCGGCATGTGGCCGAACTCGGGCACCCGCTCGGCGACGCCGATCTCGACCATCGCGCGGTACAGCGCGATCTGGCGCGGCGTCGAGGACAGCAGGTCCTCGCCGCGCAGCACGTGAGTGATGCGCATCAGCGCGTCGTCCACCGGGTTGACCAGCGTGTAGAGCGGCTGGCCGTTGCCCCGCACGATCACGAAGTCAGGGATGCTGCCCGCGGGGAACGTCACGTCGCCACGGATCAGGTCCGTGAACGTGATGTCCTCGTCAGGCATGCGCACGCGGATCACGGGCTGGCGGCCCTCCGCGCGGAAGGCGGCCTGCTGCTCTTCGGTCAGATCCCGGTCGAAGCCGTCGTAGCCCAGCTTGGGGTCACGCCCGGCCTCGCGATGACGCGCCTCGACCTCCTCCGGGGTGGAGAACGACTCGTAGGCGTATCCGCCCTCGACGAGCCGACGTGCGACGTCCATGTGCATCTGGTGCCGCTCGGACTGGCGGTACGGAGCGTACGGGCCGCCCACCTCGGGCCCCTCGTCCCACGTAAGGCCCAGCCACGTCAGCGCGTCGAGCAGCTGCTCGTAGGACTCCTGAGAGTCGCGCTCGGCGTCCGTGTCCTCGATGCGGAACACGAACGTGCCGCCGTGGCGGCGCGCGTGCGCCCAGTTGAACAGTGCGGTGCGAATGAGTCCCACGTGGGGCGTGCCGGTGGGAGACGGGCAGAACCGCACCCTCACCGCATCGGCCGTCGTGGTCGTTTCCGTCATCGGCGGATCACCGGATTGCGCAGCACTCCCAGCCCTTCGATCTCGATCTCCACGATGTCAGCGTGGCTCAACTTGGTCACTCCCGACGGGGTGCCGGTGAGGATGACGTCACCGGGCAGCAGCGTGGTCACCTCGGACGCCATCGCGACGGCCTGGGCGACGTTCCTGATCATGTCCCTGGTGTTGCCGCTCTGCACGACCTCGCCGTTGATGCGCGAAGTGATCTCCGCGCCATCCGTCGCGAGCTCCGTCTCGATCCACGGACCGAGCGGCAGCGAGGTGTCGAAGGCCTTGGCGCGGAACCACTGGTCCTCGGCGCGCTGCAGATCACGGGCGGTCACGTCGTTGGCGCAGGTATAGCCGTAGATGAAGTCCTCCGCACGCTCGGCGGTGACGTCCTTGCACACGCGGCCGATCACCACGGCGAGCTCCGCCTCGAGCTGGATGTCGTCGCTGTAGTGCGGCAGCACGATGGGGTCGTCCGGGCCAATCACCGCGGTGTTCGGCTTGAGGAAGAGGATCGGCACCTCGGAGGCGGGCCCGCGATGCGGGATCTCCTTCGCGTGGGCCTCGTAGTTCTTGCCCAAGCAGATCGCCTTGGAGCGAGGAATCACCGGCGCGAGGAGTCGCACGTCATCGGTGAGGGGGATGCGTTCGTTGGTCACCTCCCCTGGCGTGTACATGGGGTCACCGGTGAGTACCACCAGTTCCTCGTGCCCCGGCTCTCCGTCGACGACCGCGTACCGCGGCTCGCCTCCGGTGGTGAATCTCGCGATGCGCATGGTCTCCAGCGTAGCCGGGCGAGGCGTCCGCGCACGCGACGGAACGCCGGGCGGGCGGCCTTCCGCCGATGCGTACGATGCGAGATATGCACGCGAGCACGGCCGATGCGACGCACTCGGCCACCATCGAACGCCCGCGCCTTCGCATCGGCGGGCTCGACGTCGCCCGCGCGATCGCCGTGCTGGGCATGGTCGGCTCCCACACCGGCGACGAGGGTATCCGGGGAGACGAGTCCGACGGTTGGGCATGGCTCACCGTCACCCACGGCTACCCCTCCGCACTCTTCGCCGTGCTCGCCGGGATCTCGATGACCCTGATGGTGACGACTCGTGGCACCGTGCCTGTCTCCGCGGTCACCGCCGACCACCTCTCCCACACGCGCGTGCGCATCGCCGTGCGTGCCGCGATCCTGATCGCGCTCGGAGTCCTGCTGGCTGGCTTCGGCACGCCGGTGATCGTGATCCTGATGAACCTGGGCGTGATGTTCCTGCTGTCGCTGCCGATGCTGCGGTGGCGCACCGGCGCACTGCTGGGCATCGCGGCCGTGTGCGCGCTCGGCGGTGGGTGGCTCGCGCGCATGGCAGCGCAGTGGTCCGCCGACGCAGGCCTGGGCGAGTGGCCGCCGCTGCACTCGCTGTGGTCGGGTCACTACCCCGCGCTCGCATGGATGGCATACGTCATGATGGGCCTCGCTGTCGGGCGCATGGACCTGCGGTCCACGTCGGCTGCGGTGCGGCTCGTCGCGGTGGGGGCAGCGATCGCCGCGGGCACACGGGTCACGGGATGGGTGCTGCGGGAACGGCTGTCCGACGTCTCCGCGACCACTCGGGAGCACTGGCTCATCGACGAGGCCCATTCGTACACGCCCATCGAGATGGTGGAGAACAGTGGCGTCGCGTTGGCCGTGATCGGGCTGTCCCTGCTGGCAGCGTCGCGCTGGCCGCGAGCACTGTGGCCTCTGATCGCGTCGGGCTCCATGGCACTGACGCTGTACGTGGCGCACCTGATCGTCATCGCCTCGGTCGGCGTCGAGATGGTCTGGCAGCCGTCCAACGTGTCCTTCGTGGTGCTCGCGGCATCGCTGGTGGCATTCGCGTGCGGGTGGCGGGCGATCGCAGGACAGGGCCCCCTCGAACGCATGCTCACGAGCGCATCGACCGCTGCGGCAGCGCGCTGGCGGTAGTCCATGGCGCGCAATTGCCGCGCACGCCGCCTACGCTCGCCTCATGAGCTCTCCGCGCAACGACGTGCTCGCGTGGCTCCTCGAGGGCGACCCGTCCATCCGCTGGCAGGTCATGCGCGACCTGCAGGGCGCCGATGCCGGGGCCGTCGCCGCCGAGCGGTCACGAGTCGCGCACGAAGGATGGGGCGCTCGCCTTCTCGAACTGCAGTGGGACGACGGCAGCTGGGATGGCGGCGCGTGCTTCCCGAGCCCCTTCTCCGAGGCGCTGTACGAGCGCGAAGGACAGCCATGGACTGCGACCTATCCCACGCTGTCACTCCTGTGCCAACTCGGCGTCGACCCTGCCGATCCTGCGGTGTCCGCCGCCGTGACGCGCGCCGGCGACGGCGTGCGCTGGGAGGAGGGCGGCCAGGCGTTCTTCGACGGCGAGGTCGAGCCGTGCATCAACGGCCGCACGGTCGCGATCGCCACGTACTTCGGCCGCGACGCCACCCCGATCGTCGAGCGCCTGCTGACCGAGCGGCTCACCGACGGAGGGTGGAACTGCGAGGCTCCCCACGCATCGTCCGTCTCGAGCTTCGACACCACGGTCAACGTGCTCGAAGGTCTCGCCGCCTACGGTGCGGCGGGAGGGCGCGTGCCCGTGGACGCCGCGCTGCGCGGGGGCGAGGAGTACCTGCTCGAACGACGCATGTTCCGCCGCCGTACCACCGGCGAGGTCGCTCATCCCGGTTATCTCCGGCTCGCGTTCCCCTCCCAGTGGCACTACGACATCCTGCGCGGTCTCGACCACCTTCGCGTCGCCAGCCGGGCCCCCGATCCCCGCGCCGCCGAGGCCATCGACGTGCTGAGCTCCAAGCAGCGCGACGACGGGCGTTGGGACCTGGACCGCGCGCATGCCGGCCGGATGCACTTCCCGCTCGAAGAGGTCGGCGAGCCCAGCCGGTGGATCACGCTCCGGGCACTCAGGGTGCTCGAGTGGTGGGAGTCCGGCACCAGGGAGCGAGCGTGAGCGGCCATCAGGACGATGCGCGGGAAGCTCAGTGGAGCGACCCGCGCGAGGAGATCGAGATCTCCGTGCTCATGGCGAATGGCCGCCTCGCGCCGCGCCGCTTCGCCTCGAAGGAAGACGCGCATGCGTGGGCGCACGAGGAGGAAGGTGAACGCGTGGTCGAGATCAATGCGATCTGCGACTGCGACCTCTGAGCGCGCCCGCCCTGCGAGAATGGCGCCCATGCCCACCACCGCCGTGTCTCGCGTCGCGCCGCTCGCTGCCGCGGACTGGCGCGCGCGTGCATCGACGCACCGCGACCGGGCCGACGCACTCACGGCGGACCACCTCGAACGACGCTCGCGTGGCGAGCGCCACGCGATCGAGGACTTCCTGTTCGAGTACTACGCGACCAAGCCCGGCAGGCTCCGCCGGTGGCACCCCGGCATCGGCGTCGCGCTTGCCGAGGCCCCCGAGCACCAGGAGTGGCGTTGGTACCGCACGGAGGGTCAGGTCACCGCTGTCGATGCCGAGGCCTTCCGCGCCGACCGCGGCGACGCCGTCACGCACATCCGGCGTCTGCTGGTCGCGACGGCGGGCCGGGCTCCCCTGCTGGGCTGCTTCGGGATGCACGAGTGGGCGATGGTCTATCGCGCCTCCGATGCTGGCCGGCGCCACGGGCTGCCGCTGCGCCTGGGTGGTGACGGCACCGATGCGGTGGTCGAGGCGCATCCGCTGCAGTGCACCCACTTCGACGCGTTCCGGTTCTTCACTGCTGACGCGACTCCCCGCAACGCCCACGCGCTCACGCGACTCTCCCAGCCCGCGATGGAGCAGCCCGGCTGCCTGCACGCGACCATGGACCTGTACAAGTGGTGCCTCAAGCTCGAGCCTGCGGTGCCGAGCGACCTGATGCTCGACTGCTTCGAGCTGGCGCGCGACGTGCGTCGGGTCGACATGCAGGCGTCGCCGTATGACGTGTCCTCGTACGGGCTCGCCGCCATCCCCGTCGAGACCCCGGAGGGCAAGAGCGAGTACGCGCGCCGTCAGCGGGAGTTCTCGGAGCGGGCGGCGCCGTTGCGCCAGCGCCTGATCGAGATCTGCGACGCGATCCTCTCCCCCACCCCGCTGTAGGAAGGTTCTGTACCCGCTTCGCCCTCGCGGTGCATCGTGGAGGAAGTTCTCGTACCCGTCCAGCTAGGGAATCACGTCCGCGGCGATCGCGAGCGCGGCGGCGGACCGCTCGTCCGCGGTGCCACCCAGGTCACTGCCCGGCTTGTTGGCGAACAGCACGCCCATGACGGCCATGCGCATGCGCAGCTTGTCCTCGACCGTGGCGTCCTCGGGAAGCGCGGCCGCCCAGAGCCGCTGCTTGATGTCGTGGACCAGGTCCGTGGTGGCGCGAAGGTTGTGCAGCGCCACCTCGTTCTGCTGGACGCACTGCATCACCCCGCCACCGGCACCGCGGGTGACCTCTCCGAGCCGCCGGATCATCTCGAGCCGTCGTTCACGCGTGGACGGCCCGTCGAGCATCCACGACACCAGCGCATCGACATCAGTCGAGACCTGGCGCAGGAGCGAATCGAGGATCTCCTCTTTGGTCTTGAAGTGGTAGTACAGCGCCGCCTTCGTGACGCCGAGGTCCTCCGCGATCTCTCGCAGGGAGGTCTGGTCGTAGCCGTTGGCGGTGAAGCGCTCGAGCGCGACGGTCTGGATGCGCTCCCGCGTATCGCCCCGTCGGCGCGTGCCTGACTCCACCATGACTGCTCCCTACCTGCTCCGAAAGTTCTTGAGAAATCTACTTGACGGCCGGCTAGTAGTGCCGCTAGCGTCACTCTCGTAACTTACCGGACGGCTAGGAAGTTCTGCAAGCACCTCCGCCACCGTTCCACGCGCCGACCTCGCCCGAGGTCACGCACACGCCCTCACCGGCATTCCCGCCAGCGCCGACCGCAGACGCACTCGTCGCCACCGCGGTCGCCGTCACGAAAGGTCCCCCATGGACACCACACCCGATCCCCGCCGCTGGTGGGGCCTCGCCGCGATCGGGCTCGCACAGCTCATGGTCGTGCTCGACATGACCATCGTCAACATCGCTCTGCCGACTGCCCAAGCCGACCTCGGCATCTCTGACGCCGACCGCCAATGGGTCATCACCGCCTACACGCTTGCCTTCGGTGGCCTCCTGCTGCTCGGCGGGCGGCTGGGCGACGTCCTGGGTCGCAAGCGCACGCTCATCATCGGCCTCAGCGGCTTCGCCGTCGCCTCAGCGCTCGGAGGTCTCGCTCAGAACTTCGAGATCCTGATCACCGCCCGCGCTCTTCAGGGCGTCTTCGCCGCGCTCCTCGCGCCGGCCGCGCTGTCGATGCTCAATGTCACCTTCACCGACGCTCGCGAGCGCGCCCGCGCCCTGGGCGTCTACGGCGCGATCGCTGGCGGCGGTGCCGCCATCGGCCTCATTCTTGGCGGCGCTCTCACTCAGTACGTCGATTGGCGATGGACGCTCATGGTCAACGTGCCCATCGCGATGCTGGCGGTCGTCGGCGCTGCGCTGTTCCTGCGTGACCACGGCACTGGAGGCGTCCGCGTGCGCCTGGACGTTCCTGGCGCGCTGCTCGCCTCGGGCGGACTGCTCGCGATCGTCTTCGGACTGAGCGAGGCGGAGCAGGACGGCTGGACCTCCACGATCGTCCTCGGCTCGCTCGCCGTCGGAGTGCTGCTGATGGCCGCATTCGTCCAGGTGGAGCGCCGCACGCCGCACGCCCTGCTGCCGCTGCACCTGCTGCGCGACCGGAACCGCGTCGGTGCGCTCACGGCGGTGGGGCTCTCGCAGATCGGCATGTTCGGCGTGTTCCTGTTCCTCACGTACTACATGCAGGGCGTCCAGGGCTACTCACCCATGGCGACCGGCCTCGCGTTCCTGCCCATGGTGGTGGGCATGATGACCGGCGCGGTGGTGCTCTCCGCACGCCTGCTGCCGCGGGTCGGCCCGCGCCGGCTCATGGTGCCAGGACTGCTGACCGCGGCCGCGGCGCTCACCTACCTCACGCAGATCGAGGTCGGGTCGTCGTACTGGGTCAGCGTGTTCCCCGGTCTGCTGTTCCTGGGGCTCGGCATGGGCCTGACGTTCATGCCGTCGATGGCGACCGCCACCGGCGGGGTGCGTGGCACCGACGCCGGCGTGGTGTCGGCAACGCTGAACACCACTCAGCAGGTGGGCGGGTCGATCGGCATCGCGCTGCTCAACACCGTCGCCGCCACCGTCACCAGCACGTGGATCGCCGACAACGGCGGGGCCGCTGCGGACGTCAGCGAGGCCGCGGTGCAGGGCTTCACCACGGCCATGTGGGTGTCCGTGGGTGCGGTGCTGCTCGCCGCGGTCGTGGCAGCGATCCTGGTGAACGCCCGCCCCACCGACAGCCACCGGTCCCCCACTGCGGAAGAGTTGGCGGAGGCCGAGGCGGCAGGCGCGCCGGTGCCGGGCGCCGTCGTTCCCGTCGCCGCTGGGGCTCACTCGACCACCACGACCGGAGGGGGCGCGCCTGCCGAGAGGCGCCCGTAGCTCTCTCACCCTCGCGGGGCAACGCACGTGGAGACATGTCCGCGACCCTCGCACCACCGCAGCGCCCCCGGATCCGTCCGGGGGCGCTGTCGGGTTCCTACTCGGCGAGAATCTCGCGCGCGAAGGGCACGAGGAGGTAGCCATCGGCCGCGTTGCCGTTGCCCACCAGCGTGAGGTGCGCGTCCGAGCCGATGGGGATCGACAGCTGCAGCGAGTCCGTCCCGGGGTACTCGAACATCACGGACCCCGGAACGATCAGGTCGCGCTCGACCAGTGTCGCCTCGGGGGGCATGAGCTCGTCGTTGTCGCCTGGCTGCAGCCGCACCGCGAGGCCATGCGACCCCAACGGCCCGCTCGGCCTCGGGGTGGGCTCGTAGGTCAGCACCGACGCGATGTCGCTGTCGTCCCCCGCCCCGCGGGACGAGGTCTCGAAGACATACCCCTCGGGTGCCACCTCGGACGCGGCGAGTGACTCGAGGTGATCTGCCAGCGCGTTCGCGTCGGCCACCAGACGTTCGTCGAGCCGCTCTGCCTCCTGCGCCTCCTCCATCAGGTCCGTCGCGAAGTCGGACACCGGCCAGGTCTCGAGCACCTCACCGGTGCGCGCGTCGATCAGCACGAACGAGTCTGCCGGCCAGTCGGGCGCGGGGTTCGGCACCGCGAAGTCCGGTCCCAAATCGGCGTACACACCGAGCGCGTCGATGCTCGTGCGGTAGTACGCCTCGACCATGGTGTTGTCGCCGGTATGGATCAGCACTGTGTCGGGATGATCGAGAATCTGCTCGTCCCACTCCGCGCACGGTGCCACGGGCGTTCCGTTGAACCAACCCTCGAGCCCACCAAAGTTCCCCACCGCCTTGCCGGGCACCACGGTCGCCTCCGCACACCCGACCCGGTCCGCAGGTCCCGTCGAGACTCCGGGCTCGGGCATCGCCGATGCGGTCACGGTAGGCGCGAGCGGCTCGCCGGGCATCGGCTCGGCCCAGCGCGCTTCGTTGACGCCCACCGCGACTGCTGCGATCGCCACGATGCTCGCCGCCGACATCAGCGCCGCACGGACATCGCGCCACCGCGCCACCCGGCGTCCCACTCGATCGGGTCCGTCGGCAAGGGTCGAGTCATCGAACCCCGCGCCTGCGAGTCCGTGCAGGTCGTGGAACGCCTCACGCGCGTCACTCATCGCGTCCCCCCTTCATGCGCCTGAACCGCCACCGTCTCTGGCCCCTCGAAGCGCATCTCCGGAAGCGCGATTCTGAGCCGTGCGACCCCATCGGACACATATCGCTTGACCGACCCCACTGCGATCCCGAGGGTGTCCGCCACGTCCGCCGTGGACATGTCTTCGACGTAGCGGAGCACCACGCACGCGCGCTCGCGCGGAGACAGCGTGAGGAGCGCCGCCCGCAGGTCGATCGCGTTGTCGACGCGGGAGCTGTGATCCGCGGCCGCCGGATGCTGGCGGGCCCAGGTCTCGAACTGGTCGCCGCCCGAGGCGACGACGGGCCGCGCCGCCGCGCGCCTGCCAGCGTCGATGAACGACGTCGCGATGGAGCGCTTCACGTACACGTGCGCAGCATCGAGGTCTCGCGCGTGGCGGCCGCTGCGGAAGGCCTTCACGAGGGCGTCTTGCAGCAGGTCCTCGGCGCTCGTCGCCTCCCCCGTGAGCATGTACGCGTAGCCGAAGAGCGCCCGGCCGCGAAGCCGCACCAGGTCGTCGAGCGTCTCGCGCCAACCGCTCACCCCGTGGTCCCCCCGCCTGTCATGCCAGCAAGAACGTACCGCGGACCGATCCGGTTGGGGGTGCTCCCTGGAGAGGGCTCAGCACCCCGGCATCGACGCTCGAGGCAGAGCCATGGCGGCGGGCGACCCCGTTCCTCCGGGGTCCCCGCCGCCATCGCTCATGGTGTCCTGCCGGTCGCGTCAGGCGAGCTGCATCGTCGTGATGCAGGTCGCGTCGTCAGCGTTCGACGTGGAGACGGTGGTGCTCGCGCTGAGCCCGTCGTGCTCCACGGTCACGTCCGCCTCGATGTCCCGCGGGAGCCACATGCCGACGAATCCGTTGTCGAACGTCGTCATCGTCTCGTCGACCAGCACCTCGCCGGTCGCGGAGTCAGTCACGACAACGTCGATCTGCTCGCCCTGGAGCTCACCGACGCACGTGGTGAGCGAGTGGAAGTAGCACTCGTGGGTCGTGTCGACATACGGAGCGAAGGAGACGTAGAACGCGTCATCCGGCATCGGCACGGAGGCCTCGGCGCCAGTCGCGTCCGTGAGCAGAAGCTCGTCGGGGCGCACGGAGGCCATGAGGCCCTCGGGCCGCTCGGACAGCGCCGTCGCATCGAGCGTGTCGATGAGCGCGCGGGTGTCGAGGCCGTCGAGCCCCTGCGCCTCGAGCATGGCGTCGGCCGTGGCGGTGGCCTCAGCGGCGGCCGTGGGTGCCGAGGAATCGGTGACGGGTTCAGTCTCGGGCGTGCCCGAGCAGGCCGAGACGCCGATGCTGATGGCCGCAGTGGCGGCGATGATCGCGACGGTGCGTCGCGCGGTGAGAGAGAGGGTGCGGTGCATGATCAGTCCTTGTGTCGTGAGGTGAGTGAGGGTTCGCCCGGTCCGGGTGGGAGCGGGTCGAGACGGATGCGGCGCGAGACTGACTGCCAGGCCCAGACGGGCGGGCATGCGCGCCGATCCCTCACGTACGACAGATGCAGAGAACGTTGAGGCTGGGAGTCATCGGTCGGTGGAGGGTTCGCGGCGCCCACCGACGTTCACGCGCGGGAATCCTGATCTCCCATGAGTGCGGCATGCCCCGCGTCGAGCTCATCATCACGACGATCACGAGCACCATGAGGCACGCCGCCATGACGCCGCCCTCGTGCTCGCCACAGGTGGCGCAACCCGCGTCGGCATGAGTGGAATCGACGACTGCGTGCGCCACGCCGGCGGCCATAGGCGCCGCATCTCCCGTGGTGTGGAGCGAGCCGAATGCCAGCGCAGCCATCACGGCCACGAGACCCGCGAGCGCGATCACTCGCGCCGCGACCGAAGAACTGTCGCGGCGTGCGGAGACGAATCGCGTGTGCATTGCATGCCAGGGTAATCCGAATTCTGGAACCCCGATCCGGGACGATAGGCCCGTACGGATCCGCCACCGAGGCAAGTGATGTCCACGGTTCACTCTCGGTCCACGTCGACGAGGCACGTCAGGACCACGAGACTAGGGCGCAGGCCGGTCCACGATCGCCGTCTCGCCCACCGTCATCGCCACCGCACCACCCGTCAGCGCGGCCATGTCCGCCTCGAGCACCGGCACCAGTTCTGGCGCCGCGTGGATCGAGAGGCTCACCGCCTTGCCGTACACAGGATCGTCCAGCACGGCACCGTGCGCCTCCGCCCACTGGTGCAAGTACGCGACGATCCTGCCTGCCTCCGCCTGGGGCGCATCGGCCGTCACCTGGGTGAGGTGCACCCGCTCCACGAGCCGAGCGCGATCGAGCGCGCCGGTCACCGCGCCGCCATACGCCCTCACGAGTCCGCCGGCGCCCAGCAGTGTCCCGCCGAACCAGCGGGTCACCACGGCCACGAGGTCGGTGACCTCTCGGTGGCGCAGCACCTCGAGCATGGGCGCCCCGGCGGTGCCCGCGGGCTCGCCGTCGTCATTGGATCGCTGCCGGTCCGCGTGCGGCCCGATCACGAGCGCCGTGCAGTGATGCCGCGCCTCCCAGTGCTCCTTGCGCACCCGGGCGACGACCGCATCGGCCGCCTCAACGGACGCGACGGGCTCGAGCCGAGCGAGGAAGACCGACTTCTTGACCTCCACGCGATGCTCGACGGCCGAGCGAACAGTCGACGGGAGCGGGCGGGAGGTCACCTCGGCAGGCTAGCGCGGAGGGCCGAGCGCACAGAATCGTCCTCCAGGACGTGCTCCGAGCACGAACGGTGTACAGAACCTTCCTACAGCAGGAGGGCGGGCGGGTTGGCGGATCGGCGGGTCAGGCGCCGCGGACCTTGTCGACGCCCTTGTTCGCCAGCTGGTCCGCGCGCTCGTTGCCCGGATCTCCCGCGTGGCCCTTGACCCACACCCAGGTGATCTCATGCCGCGCGACCTGCTCGTCGAGCGCGATCCACAGCTCCTTGTTCTTGACCGGCTTCTTGTCGCCGGTCTTCCAGCCGTTGCGCTTCCAGCCGTGAATCCACTTGGTGACGCCGTTCATGACGTACGTGGAGTCGACATGAAGCGTCACGGCGCACGGCCGGTTGAGCGCCTTGAGGCCCTCGATCACCGCGGTGAGCTCCATGCGGTTGTTCGTGGTCTGGAGCTCGCCGCCGAATAGCTCGCGCTCCTTGCCTCCGGTGCGCATCCACGCTCCCCATCCGCCCACGCCGGGGTTGCCCTTGCAGGCGCCGTCGGTCCACATGTCCACAGGGGTCAGGGTGTCGCTGGTCACCCCGAGAGCGTAGGCCATGCGCGCGGCTGGACGCCGTCGCACATGCGGCACACTGGTGCCCATGAGCAGCCACGAGAGTGCGAGCACGCCCGCAGTCGCGGCTCTGCTCGCGGCGGACGTCGCGCACACCCTCCACCACTACGACCACGACCCCTCGTCCGAGCTCTCGTACGGGCACGAGGCCGCGCAGGCCTTGAGCGCGGCCCCGGAACGCGTCTTCAAGACGCTGTGCGTCAAGGCGGACGATGCGCTGATGCTCGCGGTCGTGCCTGTGGCCGGACTGCTGGACCTGAAAGCCGTGGCGCGCGCCGTCGGCGTCAAGAAGGCGATCATGGCGGAGCCCGACGAGGCCGAGCGTGTCACGGGGTACGTGCTGGGCGGCATCTCACCGCTGGGCGGGCGAAAGAAGCTGCCCGCCATCATCGACTCGAGCGCATTCGACCACGACCAGGTGTACGTCTCGGGCGGGCGCCGCGGCCTCGACATCGAGCTCGCGCCCGCGGACCTGGTGTCGCTCACCGACGCGGCGACGGCTCCCATCGCGAAGGACGCATGAGCACGCTCGCCGCTCCCCCCGGTGACTGGGACTATGCCGCGCGCGTGGCCGACGTGAAGGCCCGGGTCCACATCGCCGAGGCCTCGTGCGGACGGGCGGGGTCGGGCGTGCGCCTGCTGGTCGCGACCAAGACCTGGAGCGCCGATGCGGCGGTGGCGGCGGTCGCGGCCGGCGCCAGGATCGTGGGCGAGTCGCGCATGCAGGAGCTCGCCGAGAAGGGCGAGGCGCTGCGCGCTGCGGGGGCGCGGGTCCACGTGATCGGCCAGCTCCAGCGCAACAAGGCGGCCATCGCCGTCGAGTTCGCGGACTGCGTCCAGACCGTCGACTCGATGCGACTCGCGGAGCGGCTGTCACGGCTGTGCGTCGAGGCCGGGCGGGAGCTCGACGTGATGATCCAGGTCAACGTCTCGGGCGAGGAGTCCAAGTCAGGGGTGGAGCCCGACGACGCCCTGGACCTCGCTGCGGCGGTGCAGGCGCTGCCCGCGCTGACGGTCACGGGGTTCATGACCATCGGGCTCCACTCCCGCGACGAGGAGGCCGTGCGCGCCGGCTACCGCCGGCTGCGCGAGATCCGCGATGCGGCCCTGATCCGCTCCGAGAGCGGCGCGCTCCCCCTGACTGACGCGTGGCACCTGTCGATGGGCATGTCCCGCGACCTCGAGTGGGCCATCGCGGAGGGCGCGACGATGGTGCGCGTGGGCTCTGCGGTCATGGGTCAACGCCCCACCCCCACGACGTAGGAACGTCGGCACTCATTTCGGGGCCCCGCTCCCTCGTGTGGGAACGCGAGGACTCCCGTCCGCCACAATGGTCACGATGACCTCCGCCGACGCCCGACTCCTCACTCGCCTGCCAGAGCCGACGCCTGGCGTCGCCCCCGACCCCGACGCGCTCTACGAGGCGTTCAGCGCGTGGGCCTCCGACGAGGGTCTTCCGCTGTATCCGCACCAGGACGAGGCGCTCATCGAGATCGTGTCGGGCTCGCACGTGATTCTGGCCACGCCCACCGGCTCCGGCAAGACTCTCGTGGCGACCGGAGCGCACTTCGCCGCGCTCGCCGCCCAGCGCGCCGGCACCGGCGGCCGCACGTACTACACGGCGCCGCTCAAGGCGCTCGTGAGCGAGAAGTTCTTCGCCCTGATTGAGATGTTCGGCACCGAGAACGTCGGCATGATGACGGGTGATTCGGCGGTCAACCCGGACGCCCCGATCATCTGCTGCACCGCGGAGATCCTGGCGAACCTCGCGCTCCGCGACGGTGCGGCGACGGACGCCTCGCTCGTCGTGATGGATGAGTTCCACTTCTACTCGGACCCGCAGCGCGGCTGGGCATGGCAGGTGCCGCTCATCGAGCTGCCGCGCACGCAGTTCGTGCTCATGTCCGCGACGCTGGGCGACACCGCGTGGCTGGTCGACGCGCTCAAGGACCGCAGCGACCGCGCCGTCGCCGAGGTGACCACTCTCGAACGCCCGGTCCCGCTCACCTTCGACTACAGCACCGAACCGCTTCCCGAGGTGGTCGAGCGGATCGTCGAGACCGGCCGCGCGCCGGTGTACATCGTCCACTTCACGCAGAAGGACGCGGTGGATCGCGCGCAGGCGCTGCTCAGCACTCAGGTCGCGACCAAGACGGAACGCCAGGCCATCGCCGATGCGCTCGGGGACACGCGCTTCTCCACGGGCTTCGGCAAGACGCTGAGCAAGTTCCTGCGGGCGGGGATCGGCGTCCACCACGCCGGCATGCTCCCCAAGTACCGGCGCACCGTCGAGCGGCTCACGCAGCAGGGCCTTCTCAAGGTGGTCTGCGGAACGGACACCCTCGGCGTCGGCATCAACGTGCCGATCCGCACGGTGCTGCTCACGTCCCTGGTGAAGTACGACGGCGAGCGGATGCGCCACCTCACGGCGCGCGAGTTCCACCAGATCGCGGGGCGCGCGGGCCGTGCGGGGTTCGACACCGAGGGCGAGGTCCTCGTCATGGCGCCCGAGCACGTGATCGAGAATCGGAAGTCGCTCGCCAAGGCGGGCGACGATCCGAAGAAGCTCAAGAAGATCGTGCGCAAGGGTGCTCCCGCGGGCTCCGTGAACTGGACCGATGCGACGTTCGAGAGGCTCAGGGACGCGCCTCCGGAACCGCTCACCAGCCGGTTCGCGGTGACGCACGCGATGGTCCTCAACATCCTGTCCCGGGGCGTTCCCAACCCGTTCCTGGACCGCGAGCCTGAGGACCCGGTGCTCGCGATGCGCACCCTCCTGGAGTCCGTGCACGACACGCCTGCTCAACGCTCGGCACACATGCGCCAGGCGCTGAGGATCTACCGTTCGTTGAGGATCGCCGGCGTCGTCGAGCATCACCGGGTGGCCGACCCCACCCACCCGCGGGGCGAACGCCCATCCGTGCGACTCACGGTCGACGTCCCCCGGAACTTCGCACTCAACCAACCGCTGTCGCCGTTCGCCCTCGCGGCGATGGACCTCCTCAATGTCGAGGCACCCGATCACGCCATGGACGTCGTCTCCGTCATCGAGGCGACGCTGTCGGATCCACGCCAGATCCTCATGGCGCAGCAGCACGAGGCCAAGGGCGTGGCCGTCGCCGCGATGAAGGCGGACGGCATCGAGTACGACGAGCGCATGGAACTGCTCGAGGACGTCACCTGGCCCAAGCCCCTCGCGGACCTCCTCGAACCCGCGTTCATCGCCTACCGCCGCACCAACCCCTGGATCCTCGGCGCCGAACTGTCCCCCAAGTCCGTCGTACGGGACATGCTCGAGAAGGCGATGTCGTTCGGCGACCTGGTGTCGGTGTACGGCCTCGAGCGCACCGAGGGGGTGGTGCTCCGCTACCTGGCTGAGGCCTACCGCGCCCTGCGCCAGACAGTTCCCGAAGAGCACCGCACCGACGAGGTCGAGTCCATCACCGCCTGGCTCGGCGAGATCGTGCGCTCGACCGACTCGTCGCTGCTGGACGAGTGGGAGCGCCTGCTCAACCCCGAGGTCGCGATCGGCGACGACGTGGACCCCCACGCCGCTGCCGCGTCGAGCACCGTGGCCGGTCCCTCGCGTCCTATGTCCGGCAACCCTCGCGTGCTGCGCCGCCTGGTGCGCAATGCGATGTTCCGGCGCATCGAACTCGCGTCGCGCGAGGACTACTCGGCGCTCGGCGCGCTCGACGGAGCCTCGGGATGGAACGCGCAGGCGTGGCGCGACGCGCTCGACCCGCTCTTCGAGGCACAGGGCGGTGAAGCGATCGGCATCGGGCCCGATGCGCGTGCGGCCGCGCTGATCACCTTCGTCGAGCCCGGCGACGACCACGAGGACGGGCGTGCGCGAGCGGCGCTCGCATCCGCGCCCGACGCGACGCTTCCGCAGGGCGCCTGGGTGGTCCGTCAGGTCATCGACGATCCCGCAGGCGATCACGACTGGGCCTTCACGGCGCTCGTCGACCTCGACGCGTCCGACGAGGCCGGCGCACCCGTGATCGAGATGCTCGACGTGGGCGCGCAGTAGCCACGCAGCGCACGACGCCGCGCCGAATTCCGCTTTCAACCGTACCGTTACCAGGGGTTTCGGTGCTCCCAAATGAGGCTCGCCTTGCTAGCGCCGAT
Source organism: Demequina muriae (assembly GCF_030418295.1). Classification (NCBI taxonomy): domain Bacteria; kingdom Bacillati; phylum Actinomycetota; class Actinomycetes; order Micrococcales; family Demequinaceae; genus Demequina; species Demequina muriae. Next base: position 2,161,600 of record NZ_JAUHQA010000001.1, on the reverse strand, counting down.
GCTCGCGCAGGCCTACTCTGACCGCATGAGCAGTCGCGCAGAACCAGATGAGAACCGCATCACCGGCCGCCTGAACCAACTGCGAGCGGGCGTGCTCGGGGCGAACGATGGCATCGTCTCGATCGCGGCGCTGGTGGTCGGAGTGGCCGCAGCGACGCCCGAGAACCACGCCGCCATCCTGGCCGCGGGCGCGGCCGGACTCGCCGCGGGCGCGCTGTCGATGGGCGTCGGCGAGTACGTCTCGGTCTCGTCGCAGCGCGACGCCGAGCACGCACAGCTCGCACGCGAAGAGCGCTGGCACGACGAGCGGCCGGAGTGGGAGCTCGAGCAGCTCACGCGGCTCAACATGCGCACCGGCATGTCAGAACCGACCGCACACCTGGCCGCGAAGGAGCAGACCGAGCACGACGCCCTTGCGATCCACGCACTGATGCACCTCGGGATCGACCCCAAGCAGCTGGTCAGCCCGCTGCAGGCGGGCGTGGCGTCGCTCGGCGCCTTCACCGTCGGCGGCATCATTCCGCTGCTGACCATCCTGCTCGCCTCACCCCCCTTGCAGGTGCCGCTCACCTTCGCCGCCGTGGTCGTGGCGCTCGCGCTCACCGGCACCACGTCCGCGTGGATCGCGCACTCTCCGTACCCCCGCGCGATCGTGCGGAACGTGGTCGGCGGCACGCTGGCGATGGCGATCACCTACGGCATCGGCCATCTGGTGGGAGTGGCGCTGTAAGGCGAGGACGGCGATCAGCTCCCCGCGCCGCCACCCGACGCGCCGCGAGGCGTGCGCTCATGCGGAAGTGGTCACGTGTCCCTTCACCCGCCCCACCCGGGCTTGTTACAGTCCATCATGGCGTCGATGCAGACAGCGATACCGCGTGCGGCACGGGTCGGCGCCGTCGTCACGGCAGCGCTAGCAGGGCTGATCGTCGTCCTCGCGATCGCGACGCAGCAGTCGGCGATCATCGCCATCCTCGGCGCGGCGGCGATGGTCCTCGCGCTCCTCGTGGCCGCCGCATCGGCTTGGAGGCACCCCGTCGTACCACCCTCCCCGGCCTCCGCAGGTCCGGCAGTCGCGGCAGGCCCGGCAGCCTCGGCAGATCCGGAGCCCGCGGACGCAGAGCACTCCGCCGTGGCCAGTGCGGCCCCGGCCCTCACCACCGTGGGCCGTCTGAGCCGCATCGGCACCTGGACCTACGACTACGGCACCGGCGACGTCACCTGGTCGGATGAGGTCGCCGAGATCCACGGGCAACCGGCCGGTTACCGTCCCACCTCCGAGGAGTCGCTCGAGTACTTCACCGCGGGTGACCGCAATCGACTCCGCGACGCCATCACACTCTCGGCCGAGGACGGCGATCCATTCATGGAGGAGTGCCTCATCGACGCGGCCGACGGCGCTCGCCGCACCATCCTCATCATCGGAGAGCCTCTGCGCGACGAGCAGGGCCGGCCCCAGCTTCTGCGAGGGACGATTCAGGATCTCACCCCGTGGCGGGAGGCGGAGTCCTCCGCCGAGGCGCAGCGGCGCCGGTTCACCGAGCTCACGCGCGCGCTTCCTCTCGCCGTGTGGAGCGCGACCGCGGACGGTGTGGTCGACTACGTCAGCGAGGCGCTCGCAGACTACGCCGGCGGCGACGTGCAGGACTTCGTCGGGGACGGCTGGCTCAGCCTCGTGCACCCCCACGACAAGGAGATGATGGTCGAGCGGTGGTCCACCTCGATCGAGAACGCGCAGCCGTACGAGGTTGAGTGTCGGGTGCGCAGTCGCGATGGCGAGCATCGCTGGCACCGCGTGAGCGCCAAGCCCGAAGTCGGGAACGACGGCAGGGTCGCGCGCTGGTGGGGAAGCTCCATCGACATCCACCGCACCCGGGCGCTCAAGCAGCAGGCGCAGCAGCTTGCACGCGAGCGCGACGTGATCCTCGACAGCATGTCCGACGGCGTCCTGGGTCTCGATGCTCACTGGAACATCACCTACATGAACGACCACGCCCAGGAGATGCTGGGCCAGGCGCGGGAGTCACTGCTGGGCCATGACCTTCGGACGGAGTACCCGAACATCATCAACACGCCGGTCCACGACGCCTATCGCACGGCGATCGCCACCCGCGAGCAGCAGTTCCTGTCCTTCCACGACCGCACCCAGGATCGCTGGCTGGAGATCACCGCGACGCCGAGCGAGCTCGGGATCACCGTGTTCCTCCGGGACGTCACGCAGACGCGGCTCCTGAGCGAACAGCTCGAGCAGGCGCAGAGGCTCGAAGCGGTGGGGCGCCTCACCGGGGGCATCGCTCACGATTTCAACAACCTCCTCACGGTGGTGATCGGTGGAGCAGATGCGGTCGCGCGTGACGGCGGCATCTCGCCCGAGTCTCGAGAGATGATCGGACTCGTCCGCCAGGCCGCCGACCGGGGAGGTCAGCTCACGAGCCGCCTGCTCGCCTTCGCGCGGCGTCAGCCTCTCTCCCCCCAGCACACCGACCTCAACCGGCTCCTCGAGGAGTTCGCGCCCCTGCTGCACCGCACCCTGGGCAGCGGGATCACCATCACGTCCGTGCTGGAGCCGGGACTGCCCCCGGCCTTGGTGGACCCGGGCCAGTTCGAGAACGCGGTGCTGAACCTCGCGATCAACGCCCGGGACGCGATGCCCGATGGCGGCTCCCTCACCCTGGAGACGTCGCTCCAGCACTTGGACGAGAGGTACACGACCGCCCACGCCGAGGTGGATCCCGGCACCTACGTGACGGTGACGGTGACGGACTCCGGGACCGGCATCGCGCCGGAGGCTCTCGACCACCTCTTCGAGCCGTTCTTCACCACCAAGGAGGTGGGACAAGGGTCGGGCATGGGCCTCGCGATGGCGTGGGGGTTCGCACGTCAGAGCGGCGGCCACATCACGGTCTACTCCGAGGTGGGAATCGGATCCGCCTTCCGGCTCTACCTGCCGCTGGCGCCCGCCGGGTCCGCTGCGGCCACGTCCGCCCGTGCCACCCGCACAGCGCCGGAGAGCGGAAGCGGCGTCATCCTGCTCGCAGAGGACGACCCGCTGGTGCGCAGCTTCGCCACGGATCACCTGCGCGCCCTCGGGTACGACGTGGTGCCGACCTCGACCGGTCCGGAGGCCGTCGCGCGTCTGGAGGAGATGGAGACCATCGATCTGCTCTTCACCGACGTCATCATGCCCGAGGGCATGACCGGACGTGACCTCGCACGACACGTGGTCGCCGCTCGTCCGGGCACCCCGGTCTTGTACGCTTCGGGCTACACCGAGAATGTGATCATGCACGACGGCAGACTCGACGAAGGCGTCGCGCTGCTGACCAAGCCGTACTCGGCCCAGGAGCTGGCCCTTCGCGTTCATGAACAGATGACCGGGGCGGCAGGCGAGGAGTGATGATCGACTCAGACGGCGCTGGACGCGTACTCATCATCGACGACGACCCGCTCGTCGGTCAGATGCTGCGAGCGCACGTCGAGGCGGCCGGCTTCGAGGGGCGCGTCACGGATGACGCCGCCACGTTCTTCGAGATCGAACGCCAGTGGCATCCCACCCACGTGGTGGTCGATCTGGTGATGGATCACATGGACGGCCTGGCAGTCCTCGACGCGTTGGCCAAGGCGGGCTCCGAGGCCGCCGTCGTCATCTCGAGCGGCATGGGCGCCCGGGTGATCGGTGCCGCCCAAGAGGTCACCGCGGCCCACGGGCTCACCTACGCAGGGGCCTTGGCGAAGCCGTTCACGGCCGCTGACGTCGAGGCCGTGCTGAGTGCCACCCCCAACCCGCGCCGACAGGCGGCGCTGGGCAGCGACGAGCCCCTCTCCCCCTGGGACGACCCGCAGTTCGTCGAGGTGTTCCAGCGAGCGCTCGACGACGGCGACGTGAGGTTCGCTCTCCAGCCCAAGGTGTCCTGCCGGACCCGCGCCGTCGTGGGCTACGAGGTGCTGTCGAGGTGGGAGGTCGATGGCGTGCCGGTTCCTCCGTCGATCTTCGTCACGCGCGCAGAGAAGACCGGCCTGGCGGCGGCGCTGACCGACCGCGTGTTCGCGGACGCATTGGCGTGGTTCGCCGATGTGGTGGGTCCCGGCGACGAGCACCTGTCGATCAACCTGTCCGCGAGCGAGTTCAGCACGCCGGGACTGGACCAGCGCCTCGCCGGAGCCTGCAAGAAGGCCGGCGTGGATCCCCACCGGGTGATCCTGGAGCTGACGGAGACCAGCCCTCTCGAGGATGCCCGGCTCTCGCTGGAGCTGCTCACCCGGCTGCGACTTCAAGGCTTCCGCCTCTCGATCGACGACTTCGGCGTGGGCTATTCGTCGATGCGCCAGCTGGCCGCGCTGCCGTTCAGCGAGGTGAAGATCGACCGCTCCTTCGTGATGGAGATCGCGGAGACCCGGGAGGCGGAGATCTTCGTCCGCTCGATGCTGGACCTCGCCCATGCGCTCGGCCTCGAGTGCACGGCCGAAGGCGTCGAGTGCGCCGCGGTCATCGATCTGCTGACCGAGTTCGGGTGCGATCATGCGCAGGGGTTCCACATCGCACGCCCCATGTTCCCCGAGGCCCTCGCATCGTGGACGGCACCGGCACTGCGTACTTGAACGACGCAGCGCACCTGAACGACGCAGCGTGCCTGACCGACGCCCCCGCTAGCGCCGTTCGACGCCCGCCTTGAGCAGCCCGTAGACGAGCGAGTCGGCGAGCGCCTCCCACGATGCCTCGATGACGTTCGGGCCCACCCCCACGGTGCGCCACGTCGTCCCGGTCTCGCGGTGGACGGTCGTGATGAGCACCCGGGTGACCGCATCGGTGCCGTGGGACGCCTCCATGATGCGCACCTTGAAGTCGGTGAGCTCGAACTCCTCGATCTCCGGGTAGACGCCGCACAGCGCGTCGCGCAGGGCGTGGTCGAGGGCGTTCACCGGTCCGTTCCCCTCGCCCAGGGCGACGATGCGCTCGGATCCCGCGCGCACCTTCACCACGGCCTCGGCGTCGGCATCGGTCGGGTCGCCCGGCACTGACGAGACGCGCACGCGCCAGGTCTCGACGTCCCAGAACGCCGGCGTCTCCCCCAGCTCGCTGCGCAGCAGGAGCTCGAAGGACGCATCGGCCGCATCGAAGGTGTAGCCGGCGGCCTCCGCGTGCTTGACGCGATCCGTCACGCGGCCCAGGAGCTCGTTCTGCCCCGCCAGGTCGAACCCGAGTTCCTTGCCCTTGAGCTCGATCGAGGCGCGGCCCGCCATCTCGGACACGAGCATGCGCATGTCGTTGCCCACCAGCGAAGGGTCCAGGTGCTGGTAGAGGTCGGGATCCACGCGGATCGCCGATGCGTGCAGGCCAGCCTTGTGCGCGAAGGCCGAGGCGCCGACGTACGGCTGGCGCGCGAACGGCGCGATGTTGGTGATCTCGGCGATGGCGTGAGCGATCCGGGTCGACTCCGCGAGGCCGTCGTGCTTGAGTGCGCTGACGCCGCGCTTGAGCTCGAGGTTCGCGACCACCGCGACCAGATCTGCGTTGCCCGTGCGCTCGCCATAGCCATTCACGCAGCCCTGCACGTGGGTGGCGCCCGCGGCCACGGCGGCCATCGAGTTGGCCACCGCACAGCCGGAGTCGTTGTGTGCGTGCATGCCGAGCACTGCGTCCACGCGCTCGCCCACGGCGCGCACGATCTCGCTCACGTCATCGGGCAGCATGCCGCCGTTGGTGTCGCACAGGCACACCACATCGGCGCCGGCCGCGACGCCCGCCTGCAGCGCGCGGATCGCGTACTCGGCGTCGTACTGGTAGCCGTCGAAGAAGTGCTCCGCGTCGAGGATCACGCGCCGGCCCTCCCCCGCGAGGAACGCGACAGTCTCCTCGATCATGCGCAGGTTCTCGTCGGGCGCGACGCGAAGCGCGCGCTCGGCGTGACGGATGTCCGACTTTGCGACCAGCGTGACGATGGGCGCCTCTGAGTCGAGCAGCGCGCGCACCTGCGGGTCCGCGGCGGCGGTGGTGCCGGCCTTGCGCGTCATGCCGAAGGCGGCGAGCTGAGCGTTCCTGAACGTCAGCTCCTTGGCCGCGAGCGCAAAGAACTCGGTGTCCTTGGGCACCGCGCCGGGCCATCCCCCTTCAATGACGCCCACGCCGAGCTCGTCGAGCAGGGGTGCGATCGCCATCTTGTCCGCGACGGACAGATTCATGCCCTCCTGCTGCGCGCCATCGCGCAGAGTCGTGTCGTAGACCTCCACTGTGAGATCCGTCATCGTGTTCTCCTCGGTTCGTGCTCACCCGCGACAACGTGCGACCACCGTTCGCCCAACAAAAAAGCCCCCCAGGGTACGGGAGGCTGCGCGTCGGGAGGGTGGTCGCCGACGCGCTACGGAATGATGATCGCGGCATACATCGGGTTCAGTATGGCATAGCGCCCGCTGGCGGCACATCAGCGGCATCGCACCGATGCGCGGGCATGGGGCGATGCGCCTGAGAAGCATCTGAGCCTCCGCTGGGTAAAATGAACCTTCTTCACATCTCCCCGGCTAGCGCAGCATGCGCAAAAAAGGATGGATTCCGTGCACGCAGGTGGTCGTAGTGCTGTCTCGACGGCCCTCCGCCAGCACGGCGATTCCGTCATGGTGTCGCTTACCCACCTCGATCCCCCGCCCCACTCCGTGGTCGCGGTGTCGCGGACGTCGGGAGTCCAGATCCCGTTGCGGCTGCTCACTGACGGCGCACGCACGGTCGCAGAGATCGACCTGCGCCGCTTCGCCGGCGACGAGCGCGAACGCTGGTCGCTCCACGCAATGACCGGCGACTCACGTGCGCCGCTCGCACTGCCGCGAGACGTGACCGTCGGGGAGATGCGTCCCTTCCGCGCGGGCTCCTCCGCCGCCCTCGTCTCGATCTCAGGAGCGGGCACCGTCGTGGTGGTCTCCGGCCCACCCTTCCCGCCCACGCCCAAGGTCGTGACCAACGCGATGGTCTCCCGTCAGTCGGGCACGACGATCATGGGGCGCGCCTGGGTTCCGCCCCACGGCGCCTCGTCAGCGAACCTGGTGCTGCGCGAGCGCGGCACCGACAACGAGGTCGCGGTTCCCCTCCGCACCTGGCGTGCGTCGAAGGCGGTGGGAGGCCTCCAGCGGCACGCGTTCCGCGCCACGCTGGCGTGGACCGACACGCTCGACGCGTTCGTCGACCCTGGCACCCTCGACGTCTCGTTGGAGATCACGTTCGAGCACGCGGACACCGTGCGGGTGCGCGTCCCCCGGCCCCGCACCGCGGGCGTGGTGCGCATGGACCCGAGCTTCGCGGTCGACGGCGACCGTGGCCACGTCTTCAGCCCCTTCTTCACCTTCAAGGCGAAACGCCTCTCCTTCACCCACAGCCGGCTGCCGCGCGACGTGATGTCGTTCATCCGATCCGAGTCACGACTCATCCGGGCGCGGCGCGCGTGGGCCCGGGTGCGGCACCCTTCTCAGCGGCCCATCTGGGTGATCGGGGAGCGGCCCGACCGGTTCCAGGACACGGCCTTCGCCTTCTTCTCATGGCTGAGCGAGCATCACCCCGAGATCGACGCGCGTGCAGTGATCGACGCCGACAGCCCCGACTTCGACCGCGCGGCCGCGGTGGGCACCGTCGTCAGGGCGGGGACCATCGATCACGCTCGCACGGTCCTGCACGCCACCCGCATCATCGGTTCGCACCACCCCGGATACCTGTACCCGCTGCGCACCGACCGCTTCGATGCACGGGTGAGGGGCCTGCGCGTGTTCCTGCAGCACGGCATCATGGGCACCAAGTGGATGGCCGACCTCTACGGTCGCGACGCCGACGGCTTCTCGCCCGACCTCGTCATTGCGAGCTCCGAGCGCGAGCGCGACCTGTTGGTGCGCGACTTCGGCTACCGGCCCAGACAGATCGCCGTGACCGGGCTGTCGCGCTTCGACACGTTGATGGCGCACCATCCCACGCCCCGCAAGCGACTGCTGGTGATTCCCACCTGGCGCGACTGGCTTGCCAACCCCGATGACTATGCGGGCAGCGAGTACTCGCGCGAGTGGCACGGTCTGCTCTCCGACCCGACATTCGTCGCCATGTGTGCCGATGCGGGACTCGAGGTGGTGCTCTCGCTGCACCCCAACATGCGCCGCTACGTCGCCGACTTCGAGGATGCCGGCGTCACTGTCATGCGGCCGGGCGAGATCAGCGTGCAGGACCTGCTGATCGACTCCGCTGTGGTGCTCACGGACTACTCCTCCGTGGGCTTCGATGCGGCGCTGCTCCACCGACCGGTGCTGTACTTCCAGTTCGACCGCGACCGGTTCCTGGGCCGCAAGGGATCCCACCTCGACCTCGATTCGGACCTGCCCGGCGACATCGCCTTCACGCGGGCGCAGGTGATCGGCGCGCTGGGGAGAGTCATCGGCAACGGTCTCCAGCCCTCGGATGAGAACGTCCAGGTCGCGGACTCGTACTACCCCCCGCGCGACCAGCAGGCGAACGCACGGATCCACGCCGCGATCGCATCGGCCCATCGCACGCGGCGACTGCGCATCACGGCCGATGCGCGACGGACTCTCGAGCGCATCGCGACGTCGGGCTACCGGCGACTGCGGCGCTCCGATCTGTACTTCCCGCTCGCGCGCCTGGTACTCCGGGTCGCATCGGCGCTGCCGCGGGATGATCGCCGCGTGGTGTTCGAGTCCGGTGTGGGCAAGCAGTTCGGTGACAGCCCGCGGGCGATCTACGAGGAGGTCCTGCGCAGCAGGCCCGACCTTCGCACGGTGTGGGCGTACAACGGGCGGCCAGCGAACATCGGCGGAGGGGCCGACGTGGTCAAGCGCCTGTCGCTGCGCTACTTCGTCCACCTGGGCCGGGCTCGATTCTGGGTCTCGAACCAGAGCCTGCCGCACTACGTCCACAGCGACGCCCGGCGCGTCTACATCCAGACGTGGCACGGCACTCCGCTCAAGCGCATGCTTCACGATCTCGACGTGGTCACGGGACGGGATTCCGGCTACGTCGAGAGAGCGACGACGGCGGCCCAGCAGTGGTCGGTGCTCCTGTCGCCGAACCCCCACTCCTCGTCCGTGATGCGATCGGCCTTCCAGTTCGACGGCGACATCGTGGAGCTGGGGTACCCACGCAACGATGTGTTCTTCGGCGTCGCACGGCTCGAAGCCGAGGCGCGTGTGCGCCGCGCGTACCGGCTCTCGCCCACCCGGCGCATCGTGCTCTTCGCGCCGACGTTCCGTGACGACCAGCTGGGAAGCGCGAGCGGCCAGGGGCCCGCGGGCAACATCGATCCCGTGCTCTTCGCCCGCCGCTTCGGCGCCGATGCGGTGCTGCTGGTGCGCAAGCACGTCCTGGACCGCACCACCGTGGTGATTCCTGACGAGGCGTCCAGCGCCGTCGTCGACGTCTCCGACTATCCGGACACGCAGGACCTGCTGGCGGCGACAGACGTGCTGATCACGGACTACTCGTCACTGTTCTTCGACTTCGCGAACCTGCGCCGGCCCATGATCTTCCATGTGCCGGATCTGGACCGGTACCGGGACGAGCTCCGTGGCTTCTACCTCGACATGGAGAAGGACCTGCCCGGCCCCCTCACGCGCACCGACGACGAGGTGCATGAGGCGATCGAGACGGCGCTGACCGAGGGCGCGCTGCCCGGCTTCGACATCGACGCCTTCGCCGCTCGGTATTGTCCCCAGGACGACGGGTCGGCCTCAGCGCGCGTGGTCGAGACGCTGATGACGGACAGGAGCTAGCCGATGGTCTTCACGAGCATCGTCTTTGTCTTCCTGTTCCTGCCCATCGCGATGGCGCTGTTCTACGTCTTCCCTGCGCGATGGAGGACCATTCCCCTGCTCGTCACGAGCGCGGTGTTCTACGCCTGGGGCGAGCCCGTCCTGGTGCTGCTGATCCTCGGCACCGGCATGGTCACCTACTACCTCGGCAAGGTGCTGCTGCGCGCGCAGGGCGTGGCCCGCAAGTGGTGGCTCACCGTCGGCATCGTCGTGATCTCGATCCCGTTGGTGGTGTTCAAGTACCTCGAGTTCGTCCTCGACTCCTTGGGCCTCGAGCGCGTGTCCGCCGACGTCAACCTCCCCTTGCCCATCGGCGTGAGCTTCTACACGTTCATGTCGATCAGCTACCTCGTGGACATCTACCGCCGCCGCGACGACGGCGCCCCCGGGCTGCTCGACTTCTCCGGGTTCCTGGCGATGTACCCGCACCTGGTCGCGGGGCCGATCGTGCGGTGGGCCCACATCGGCCCTCAACTCGCGAACCCTAAGTTCGATCCGGGACTGTTCACGTATGGCGCGATCCGCGTGGCGACCGGTCTCGCGAAGAAGGCCGTGCTGGCGGACTCGATCGCACCCATCGTCGACAGCCTGTTCGCGAGCGGCCATCCCACGTCGGTGGGGGCCGCGTGGCTGGCAGTCATCCTCTACTCGCTGCAGATCTATCTGGACTTCTCCGCTTACTCGGACATCGCCATCGGCCTTGCGGCCATGATGGGCGTCCGCTTCCACGAGAACTTCCGCTACCCGTACCTCGCACGCTCCGCCCGCGAGTTCTGGCAGCGGTGGCACATCTCGCTGGGGTCATGGTTCCGCGACTACGTGTACATCCCGCTGGGCGGCTCCCGCGTCTCGCCCCTCAAGGTGTGGCGCAACCTCTTCGTGGTCTGGGCGCTCACGGGCCTGTGGCACGGCGCGGCGTGGACGTTCGTCCTCTGGGGCCTCTACTACGGAGTGCTCATCGGCATCGAGCGGTTCGCGATCGGGAAGCCCCTGGAACGCCTGCCGCGATGGCTGCAGCACGTGTACGGCGTCCTGGTCGCGATGCTGGGCTGGGTGCTGTTCCGCGCCGTCGACGTGGGCCAGGCGATGGCCTACTACCGTTCGCTGTTCGGCGCGGGCGGGGTTCCCCTGTGGGACGCCCACGCCACGCTCGCCCTCCAGCGCGGTGCGGGCCTCGCGATCGTGTCGATCGCGCTCGCCGCGGGTGCCGCGAAGTGGCTGATGGATCGTGTCCGCAGTCAGATCGCGCTGCCGGACGACGACGAGTCCCTCACGTCCCTCGCCGAGACTCGCGCAGCACGCGTGCTGTCGACACGCGCCGCGATCGGCTGGTCCGTGGTGGTGGTGGCGTGCATGCTGATCGCGACCGCCTACATGGTTTCCTTGACGTACGCCCCGTTCATCTACTTCAGGTTCTGACATGGCTGATACCCCTTCGCACGCCGCCCCCCGGCGCCGCCGCACTCTCCTCGTGACTCTCCTCCCGGGCGTCGCGCTCTTCGCCATCGTCATCGTGGGGCTGGTGGGGCTGTCCCTGCGCACGGAGCCGCGTGCCTCGAACCTCGACGGCCGCGACCTCGTCGAGTTCCCTGCGCCCGATCCGGACGAGCCGGTGGAGGCCATCGAGGCGGTCATCGACAAGTCGTGGATGGCCGGTGTCGAGGACTGGGCAGGCGATCAGATCCCCGGACGCGCCACGTGGCTGTCCATCCACGCAGTGGTGCAGACGGACGCGCTTCAGGATCCCGTGGTCGACGACGTCTACATGGACGGTCCCGACGGGTTCCTGTTCGAGCGGCACCTCGATCGTTCGGTGCCGGAGAACATGGCCGCCAACGCGCAGGCGCTGTCCGACCAGCTCGCGGAGGCCGAGATTCCGCTCATGTGGATCTACGCCCCGCGCAAGGAGGAGCTGCGACCCGAGGTGACCCCGGAAGCGTGGGGCAACGACCTGGTCACAGAGCGGCCGAATGTGCTGGCCGCGCTCGACACCGGCGACCCGATGCTCGACCTCACCCAGACCTTCGACGACCCGGAGCTGTTCCGGGTGCAGTACTTCCGCAACGATCACCACTGGACGGCCGACGCGGCGGCGCTCGCCGTGCAGGAGTCCGCCGAGCTGGCGCGGGACGAGCTCGGCGTCGACATTCCGGACGACGCTCGCTCGTACGAGCGCGTCATCTACGACGATGCGGCGTTCTACGGCACGCTCGGGCGCCGCGTGACCGCGCCCGTGACCCCGGGCAAGGACTTCCTCTCCTGGATGGAGCCGGAAGGCGGTTTCTCGGCGCGCCAGTGCCTGGACGACGCGTGCGACTCACCGCTCATCAACACCTACCGGCTCGAAGAGGACTCGCTGTACGCCAATCGCTACCGCGTGTTCCTGGGCGGCGACTCCGGGCTGCTGCGGATCGTGAACGAGGATGCACCGTCGGACACCACGGCGGTGCTCCTCAAGGACTCGTACGGCAACCCGTTCGCGATGTACCTCGCCGAGCGGGTGCGCGAGCTGTACGTCATCGACGAGCGGCACTACGACGGCGATCTCGAGATGACCGAGTTCGCCGCGGACGTCGACGCGGACATCATGATGGTGCTCCACAATCAGGTGTCGCTGCTGGGCGTGACGCGCTTCGACTCGACCTCGTGGGTGGACGTCAAGGGCGCCAGCACCTACGTGGAGGGCGACTGACCCTCGCGGCTACCGCGCCTCGGTGCGCAGTCGCGCCGCGATATCCTCCACGTCGCGCAGATCGCCGCTGGCGACGGCCATCGTGAGGTCGAATGCCTCGTCGAGAGTCAGTGTCACATTCCGCCCGTTCAGGGCAAGGAACACCGTGAGCGCATGCCATCCCAGCCGCTTGTTCCCGTCGCCGAGCGGTTGATTCGCGACGATGGAGTGCAGCAGGGCGGCGGCCTTCATCTCGATGGTGGGATAGGCGTCCGCACCCATCAGCGTGGTCTGCGGCCGTTGCGCGGATGCGTCGAGGAGACCGATGTCGCGCACGGGACCCACGTGGAGGTCGCGGCACAGGTCCAGCAGCTCTTCAAGCGCGAGGAAACGAGTCATCACACCGAGCCGAGCCGGTCCAGCACCGGCCCCCAGCGCTCGATCATCTCTCGTGAGATCTCACTTACCTCGCGAGCGCGGTCGTGTTCGCTCGCCGTCTCCTCGACCGCTCGCAGAATCGCCTCGTTCTTCGAGACGCCCCACCGCTTGGCGAGGGCCGTGACCATCGCGTCCTGCTCCGCCGTCATCCGCACTGTCATCGCCATCCCCCAATGGTATCAAAGTGGTATCACGTCGTCCCATGGTCAGGCGTTCAGAGCGGACCCAGCCTCTTCCGGCGGTCGCGCCAGTCAGGCAGGTGGAGGTCCATGAGCGCGTAGAAGTCGCGCCCGTGGCCGTTCGCGAACAGGTGGCAGAGCTCGTGCACGAGGACGTACTCGGCCATCTCGAACCCGCGCCGCGCGAGCTCGATGTTGAGCGTGATGCGGCGCGTGGACGGTCGACAGCTCCCCCACTGCGTGCGCATGATTCGCAGAGAGAGGTGAGGCGTCTCCACGTCGAACTCCGCGCACCATGCCGGCAGCAGGATCTCGAGCCAGTCCGCAAGCTCGGCCCTCAGCGCCTCCGCCTCGGCGCCGTGCTCCAGCCGCGGCTCCATGCCCACCAGCAACGCGCGTCGGTTCGCGATCCAGGTGCGCCTGGACGTCACGAACTGATCGATCTGCCACAGCGGCGTCGCGTGCGGCGCGCTCACACGGATCTCGCCGTCCGGCGGCACCACTCGCATGCGGATGCTCCGCATCCGCTTGCGCAGCAGCGTGTACTCGAGCGAGGGGGCCGCGGATCGGTACTCGGCGTGGTCTCGTGACATGACCAGAACAGTATGCGCGACCGCTGCCACGCGGCTGCGCATCGGCGCCACTGCGGTGGACATCGAGAGCGCACCCAACCTGGGGACGCCTCCTTGCGTCCTAGCCACTATGAGCAATGGGACGATGACCGCATGAGCGCCTGGTCGAGCACTCTCGACGCCTTGATGCGCGAGCGCGCGGCCGCGCTGTTCGGCTACGCGTACGTGCTGACGGGAGACGCGCACGAGGCCGAGGACCTTCTCCAGGAGGCGTTGGTCCGCACCTTCCGCTCCAGCCGCCGCGTGGCGAACATCGACGCCGCGCACGCGTACGTGAAGCGCGCCATCTCGACGGCCTTCATCGATCGTCACCGCCGCGCGACCGCTCGCCCGCAACGCGCCGGAGGCGACGACGGCGACTACTCCCTCGCCCGCGCATCGGCCGCTGGCCCCGATCCCTCCGTCCGCGTGGCCGCCCACCTGGATCTGCACGCCGCCATCCTCACCCTCCCGCCGCGCGAACGCGCGTGCGTGGTGCTGAGGTACCTCGACGACCTGCCCGTCGCGGGCGTGGCGAGCGAACTCGGCCTCGCGGTCGGGACGGTCAAGCGCTACCTGTCCGATGCGGTCGCGCGGCTGCGCGAGGTCTGCGCCGACGTCGACTTCGACACCCCCGAGTCCATCCCTGTGGACGCCCATGCCCGAGGAGGCAGATGATGAGCACCGCTCGCGAACAGCTCGCCGCGATCCAGCACCGAGGTGCGACCACGTACGCCGGCACCGCCCTTGCCAGCAGCCACGGCCCGGTGACCCGGCGCGTGCGCCGCGACCGCACCGTGCGGGCGGGAGTCGCCACGCTCGCTGGCGTGGGGGTGGTGGGGGCAGGCGCCTTCGGCGCCCTGCAACTGCGGGGGGCCGATGCGGTCGCGCCCATGGGGACGCTGTCGCCGTCCGTGTCAGGCGACTCGGCGCCAACGCCCGAGCCGAGCACCGCCCTCCCCGAGGGTGGAATCATCGAGGTCGAGCCCGGCGAGCGAGCCGATGCCATCATCGAGCGGCTGGCCGAGGCATACGACACAGACGTCGAGACGGCGCGCGAATCCGTCGCCCTCAAACTGCCACCCGAGGCGGACGGCAACCCCGAGGGCTGGCTCGCACCAGGCGAGCACGCCACCTGGACCGAGGACGGCTCCGCCTCAGCGGGCACCCTCACCGGACAGGCATCGTCGATGGTGCTCGGCACGGAAGTGGCGCTGCACGGCGTGCCGCGCGAGCAGTGGCAGGAGGTCCTGATCATCGCGTCGCTCGTCGAACAGGAGACGAGCCGCACCGAGGACATGCCTCAAGTGGCGCGGGTGATCCGCAATCGCGTCGATGCGGGGATGCGGCTCGAGCTCGACTCGACGGTGCGCTACGCCCTCGGGGAGGACGGCGACGAGTCGCCGTTCACCACCGCTGAGGACAGAGAGGCGGACTCCCCGTACAACACGTATGTCCACGCCGGGCTGCCGCCGACACCGATCGCGACGCCATCCCGCGAGGCGCTCGAGGCCGCGATCGACCCCGCGGACGGCGAGTGGCTGTTCTTCGTCACCATCAACCCGGACACCGGTGAGACTCGGTTCGCGGAAGACTTTGAGGGCCACCAGGACAACGTGATGCTCCTCCAGGAGTGGGCCCAGGAGAACGGCTAGCTCGCCGGGTCGTACATGAACGCGCGCAGCTCCTGCGGGCAGCGGCAGGCGGCGGCGATCTTCGCCGACCACTGGACCGCGTCGTCCCGCGACGGGAGTTCCAGTACTAGGACGCCACCCGTCACCGGGGAGCCCGGGTGGGTCTCTGCGCTCACCGTGCCGTCCCCGGCGACCAGCACGGGGTCGACGCCCTCGTCGATCCCGCCGCCGAACACGTAGACGCCCGCCGCCTTCGCCTCCTCGATAACCGTGTGGGAGTCGGCGGAGGCGGCGGCGAGCTCGTCTTCAGTGAGCGCCGCCATCGCCACGCTGGGGAACGTGATCAGGAACTTCGTCATGGCTCGATGATGCGCCCGGTGCACGGTTCTCGCCAGCGGTCGATGGGCGGCATGGTCACCGGGACTACGCAGGAGGCACGGCGGCGGCGAAAGTGGGCCTGGCGACTACCTGGGGCGCAGGGCGGTGGTGACGCTGGGGGTGATGGCGCAGGGCGGCACGCGAGGCGCAGCTAGAGGGTGACGCGGGCCTCGGGGAAGGCCAGGAAGGCGGTCGCAGCGGCCAGTGCCGAGTTCCAGTTGATCGTGATCTCGTTGGTGGACCACGAGTAGATGTCGTCTACATAGGCCAGCTGCGGAGCGCAGTCCTTGCCCGGGTACAGGGCCGTGATCGCCTCGTCCCACGTCGCGACGTCCGCGTTTGGCCCGCCCGCCACGGAGCCCGCGGGCGGGTGCGGCAGCGACGCATCGGCCTGATGCGCGAACCACCGCGAGTGCTGGTTCTGCACGTACCGGGTGCCGTAGCCGGTGATGTACGACAGGTCCAGCGCGTTGCGTCCCAGCAGGTAGTCCATGCTCTCGCGGGCGGCGGCCAGCAGCGACTCGTCGCCGGACAGGTCGTAGCCGGCGCCCAGGACCACGATGTTGTTGAGGATCTGAGCGTTGGAGGCCCACACGTAGCCGTCCGCGGGCAGCGCCTGACCGAAGGCCTGCTGCGCCTGGATCGCGGCGATCGCCCGTGCCCCGGCCACGACCTGATGCGCGATGTCGGCACGGTCGGGCAGCGCGCTGTCCACCGTCGCGAGCTGGATCTTGGCGATGCCGTCGAGCTGGTCCCAGCTGAAGCCCTGCACCGGGAACGAGTCGGCGGAGTGCACCGGCGACGAGGCCAGGAAGTCGGCGTACTCGGACTCCCCCGTGGTCAGGAACAGCTCCGCTGCTGCCCAGTAGAACTCGTCGGAGACGTCGTCATCGTCGTAGGGCCCGCCCCCGTTGGCGCCATCGGCCTGAGGGGCGTACAGCTCCGGGTGCGCGAGCGCCGCGTTCCACGCCGTCGTCGCGGCCGCGAGCAGCACCCCTGCGTACTCGCGGTCATAGGGCTCCCACAGCCGCGCGCCCTGCGCAGCCGTGGCAGCCACGTTGAGCGTCGCCGCCGTGGAGGGCCGGTGCAGGTACCGCTCACGAGGGTCGTCGGCCGGCAGCATCGGCAGGCCCGTCCAGCCGTAGTCGTGCACCTTGTGGTGCACCATGCCCTCGAGCGCCTCGCCCGCGGGCACCATCATCGACATCAGGAAGTCGAGCTCCCACCGGGCCTCGTTCAGCACGTCTGGCACGCCATCCCCGTGCTCCGGAAGAGGAAGCGAGCCATCGCCCAGGGCGTCGACAGCGGCACCGCCCACGCGGAGCGCCCGCTCCCACAGACCCAGGAGCTGCGCCACCGCGATGCCGCCGTTCACCACGTACTTGCCGTGGTCGCCGGCGTCGTACCAGCCGCCCGCCACGTCGAGTCGGTAGTCGGCCGTCCACGGCTCCCCGTAGACCGTGACCGACTCCTCCGCCGGCTGGCAGGCGACGTTGAGGTCGCCCTTGTTCGTGTCACGGCCGGTCGCATTGGACACGTGACCGGCTGCTCGTGCGTAGTCGTCGCCGACAATGCTCGCCTCGATCTCCGTGCCCGATCGCGCCAGATAGAAGTACGCCAGCGCATCGGTCATCAGCGGTGCGTACAGCCCCTCCCTGATCACGAAGAATGCGCTGCGCTCCCCATCCGCCTCAAGCGCGTAGATCCCCGCCTCATCCACGGTCGAGAAGTCCACCCGGTGCACGTGAAGGCCGGCGGTCGCATCGGCCCCCAGCACGGTCGTCGAGCCGGAGGCGACGACCGCTCCCATGCTCGACCGCGCCTCCCACGCCACGGGTGCGACCGCGTCGCACACCAGAGTCGCCCGCTTGCGCGCGCCCGGCTCGTATCCGTACTGGTTGACGCGCACGCGCGAGCCAGTCGCCGCGGAGGGTGCCGGGGCGGCAGCGCGGGCGTCATCGTCCACGGGTCAGGTCCAATCCGTCGGCAGGGTGCGGTTCGAGGCGTCAGCCGATGCGGCGACGCGCCACGAGCATCATCCCACCCGTCGCCAGGGCGAGCACGGCCGCGGCCAGCAGCGTGAACGGCTCGGCACCCGTGGAGGACAGCGCGCCGTCCGTGCTCTCCCCCGCACCCGCACCGTCGCCATCGCCGTCGCCATCGCCGTCAGGGCCGGCAGGCTCGGCGGCGGCGAGCACGGTCAGCGGCGCCTCGCCCGCAGCGCCCGATGCGCCCTGCACCACGAGCGTGTGCTCGCCTGCGGGGACGTCGGCGGGAATGGCGACCGTGAGCGTCACCGCACCGGCGGATCCGGCGGTCGTGGACGCCAGCAGGATCGGGTCCGAGTTCAGCCACACCTCGACCGACTCCCCGGGCTGGAACCCGCTCGCGGAGACCGTGATCGCGTCGCCGGCGGTCACCGTGGCCGCAGAGGAGTCCACGATGATCTCGGGAAGGTCGACCACCAGGGAGACCGTCGCGGTGACGGGTGCGAGCAGGCCGTTGTCCGCGGCGATGGTCACCGTGGAAGTTCCGGCGGCCTCGGGGGCGCCCACGAGGCGACCACCGTCGGCGTCGGGCACCCACTCCACTCCGGCGGGCAGGCCGGTCGCCGAGACGGTGGCCGAGGGCACGCTCGTGACGGTCACCGGGAGGTCAAGGGCGTCGCCGAGCGTCAGGCGCGCCTCGTCGGCAACCTCGATGACCGGCGTCTGGGGCCGGAGCACCGTCCAGTCGATGGGGTGCACCGTGGCGCCGAACTCGTTGGTCACGGTGACCTGGGCGGTCCCCTGCTCCTCGTCGGTGCCGTCAGCAAGCGTGGGCGTGCCGACGATGCGTGCGGCAGGTCCCGAGGAGTCGACGGAGAGCCCGGTCGGAAGCCCACTCGCGACCACGGTGGCCGGTGACGACGAGTCCACCACGACGGTCAGGTCGAAGCTCGCGCCCACGTAGGCGTCGATGGCATCGGGCAGCGTCACCACGGGAGCGTCCCCCACGGCGACGTCGAAGGTCTGCTGAGAGGTGCCGGAGTCGTTGGCCGCGGTCACCGTGACCGACGTGGTGCCGACGGCCGTGGGGGTGCCGGTGATGGTTCCCGTGGCCGACAGCGCCAGTCCGTCCGGCAGGGCCGTGCTGGAGTACTCGGGCGCGGGGTAGCCCACGGCCTCGAGCACGATGGGGTCGATCTCTTCCCCGCGCAGCAGATCCACGTCGTCCACGGGACTGAGAGCCGCAGGCGCATGAACCTCGAGCGAGCGCGCGAAGGCGGCCTGCTCCCACTCGTTGCCCACCTCTGCGTCGATGTCGAACGTCCCTGACTCGGTGGGCGTACCCGTGAGCACCACGTCGTCGCCGTCCATCGCAAGCGCGGTGCCGGCGGGGAGCCCGGCGGGCGTGCCGAGCACGCTCACGTCCGGAATCGCCGTGGCGGTGCCGAGCACCACGGGGCCGGGCTGGTCGACGATGGTGGTGGTGGCCGTATAGGTGACGTCGACCGGCGACGCGGTGACGATCCGCACGTCTCGGTCCGCAGTCAGGCTGTTCGCCACGTCCGCGTGGACGTTGATGGTCGCCTCACCGTAGGTGGTGCCCGGGTTGCCCGTGAGCGTGACGGTGGTCGTGTCGGTGCCCTTGCTGGTGGTGGCCGTCATCCAGGCCGGGGTGTTCGTGACGCTGACGTCGGGCGCGGGGAAGCCCGTCACGTCGAACGTGCGCGTGGTCGTCTGCGAGGCCGGGAACCCGTAGGCCTCGTCCGCGAGGATCGACGGCATCTCGTACGTGGGCTCGCCCACGTTGGTGCCGATGCCGTCGAAGGTCACCGCCACGTTCTCGTTGTTGCTGGTCGCGGCCACCGTCAGGGTGATCGACGTGACGCGGGTCTTGTCGATGCCGTCCGCGTTCGACAGGTAGGAGACATCGCCGTCATAGGCGGGCGCGTAGCGGATGGTCAGGAAGTCCCCTGCCGAGCCGACGTTGCGCTGGAGGCCGCCCACGCTCGCGACATTGCCGTCAACGTCCTCGACCCTGAGTGCGAAGACGACGCCGTTGCCTGATCCCGACTGCACGTCTCGGTAGTTGAGGATGATCCGGTCCGCGCCGCCCTGCGTGATGTCGACGGCGGTGGGCGCCGTCCACCGCACCTGAGCGGAGCCGAACTGGCAGCCGATCGTATCGGGCACTCGCACGTCGACCGTCATGGTGCCGCCGCCCACGGTGAGCTGGTTGTTGCCCGACGGGGAGCAGGTGTTGTTGCCTGGCACGAGTTCCCGCGTGCCCATCGCGTTGCCCGCGAAGTCATCGACGCTGAAGCCCACCTCTGCTGCGCTCACGGGAGACGCGGCGCCTCCGACGAACGCCACGGCGGCGAGTGCGATGGTCGCGAGTGCGGCCGTGAGACGGCGGCGGGCAGCAACGTTACTCATGTGTCCCCTCAGACTCCGACCGCGGGTCCGGTCGGTTCGCGCCCGATGCTAGCGGACTGACCAGGCAAGTCAACCGTGCCGGTCTCTCAACCGACGCGACGCATCCAGCCCATCACGTCGTCGGCGCGCCCGTACTGGATGTCCGTGAGCCGCTGGCGCAGCGCCATCGTCACGGTGCCGGGGCCGCCGTCCCCCACGACCACGTCGTGGTCGGGCGACACCAGGCGGGCAATCGGCGTCACCACGGCGGCCGTGCCGCACGCGAACGCCTCTTGGATCGCACCGTCGGCGATGCCGTCCCGCAGCTCGGTGATCGAGATGTCCCGCTCGACCACCTCGCGGCCCTCGGCGCGCAGCAGCTCGATCACCGACGAGCGCGTCACGCCCTCGAGGATGGTGCCGGTCACGCGCGGGGTCCAGATGGTGCCGTCTCGGCGCACGGCGAACACGTTCATGCCGCCCAGCTCCTCGACGTAGGTGTCGCGCGCGGCGTCGAGGAACAGCACCTGGTCGCAGCCGTGGTCGGTGGCCTGCTGCTGCGGGAGCAGCGACGCGGCGTAGTTGCCGGCCGTCTTGGCCTGACCGGTGCCACCGTTGCCCGCACGGTGATACCCCTGCGCGACCCAGATCGACACGGGCTTCACGCCATTAGGGAAGTACGCGCCCACGGGAGACGCGAGCAGCACGTACTCCACAGTCCGCGACGGCCGCACGCCCAGGCAGGGCTCAGTGCCGATCAGCATGGGGCGCAGGTAGAGGCTGGTTTCGTCCGCGGACGGCACCCACTGCTCGTCCACCGTGAGCAGCGCCTCGACGGAAGCCATGAAGTCGGCCTCGGGCAGCGGGGCGAGCGCCATGCGGTGGGCCGAGGTGGCGAGACGCGCCGCGTTGGCCTCGGGCCGGAACAGGTGGATCGACCCGTCCGCCCATCGGTACGCCTTGAGACCCTCGAACACCTGCTGGCCGTAGTGCAGTACCGTCGCGCCGGGGTGCAGCACGAGGTCGCCGAACGGCTCGATGCGGTGGTCGTGCCACCCCTGCTCCGCCGTCCACGTCGCCTTCGCGAGGTGGTCGGTGAACACCGTGCCGAAAGGCTGGGAGTCCATGCGGTGAGCACGCTCCGCGGCCGATGCGGGCGCGGGGTTCTGCGTCACGGCGAAGGTGGGTGCGGTGCCAGTCGTCGAGTCGCTCATGCCGTCACTTTAACCGCGCTTGGTGAAGGCGACGCGCCCGCCTCGCCGCGCATCGGGCCCTCTCCCGCGCTACCGTCAAAGGAGCGGGCCGACCGCGCCCGCGGACGGGAGGCAGTCATGGCAGTCACGCACCTCAACCCCGAGTCGATGCATCGCTCCCCCGCGTTCTCGCAGGGCGCGGTCGCCACGGGTTCCCGCACGGTCTACGTGGGCGGCCAGAACGGCGCCGACGCCGACAGCGTGATCACCGGCGACCTCGTCACCCAGACCGAGGTCGCGCTGCGCAACGTCCTCACCGTGCTCGCCGAGGCGGGCGCGTCGCAGGACGATGTGGTCAAGCTGACCATCTATCTCCACGCCGACACCGACGTGCAGGAGGCGTTCGCCGCCTCACAAGAGGTGTGGGGGTCGCACGCGGTTCCGATCACGGTGGTGATCGTCGCCGGCTTCGGTCGCCCGGAGGCACTGGTCGAGATCGACGCGATCGCCGTGGTTGATTAGTTGCTCAGTGGACTAGCGGCTCAGCGGACTAGAGGATCAGCGGCTCAGCCGCACCAGTCGCACACGCCCGTCGACGGCAAGTTGGTGTAGCAGGACGGGCACGTCGCGACCGCCTGAGCGCGCGCGGGCTCCGCTGCGGCCCTGCGCCGGGGCGAGGCGCGCCGGATGCCTGACCGAGCCCCCGCATCGGCCGGTGCCGGCGGGACGCTCTCCGGTTCGGCGATCTGCACCCAGTCGCGTACGCCGTCCGGCGGGTGGATCGCGACGAAGGTCCGCGTGATGTACGCGACGGGGGTGGTCTGCCCGGCGCGCTCGAGCGCGACGTGGTCGCGGGAGCTCGGGATGAACACGTGCTCGAAGTCGAGCGCGCGCACGGCGGCGCGGGCCTTGTCGACGGCCCCGAGGGGCAGTTCGAAGTCCGCGAGGGCGCCATCGAGGGTGGAGAAGTAGGTGCGGGATTCGAGGTCAGTGCTGGGTGTCACTGGTTCATTTTCCCGCACTCAGCGGGGTGGTCGATACACATCTGCGACTCTCGAACGGGACTCTCAGCCCGGACCAGGTTCCGGACGCGCCGCCAGCACGATCTGCGACTCGGCCGGGAGCTCGACACCGCGGGGAGTGCTGAACGCGAGGGGGATCCCCCGCGCTCGAGACCACTCGACCGAGTCCGTGACCTGCACGTGCACGTGCGGCTGGGTGCTGTTGCCGGAGTTCCCGCATTGACCGATGGGTTGGCCGGCCTCGATGTGATCCCCCACGGCGACCCGGACCGAGCCTTCTCGAAGGTGCGCCACGAGCACGAACGGCCCCCTCTCGTGCAGCGCTATCACCACGTGGTTGCCTGCGATAGCGCCCGGACCGCGCCTCACACGGCCGGCTTGACCGACCATGTACGGCAGCAGAGCGATCTGTGACCGGCGCGCCACGTGATCCGCCTCGCCGTCCTGCGCGATGACGACCGTTCCCGCCGCGGGCGCGAAGACGGTCGCCCCGAAGCCCACGAACCCCTGTGGCGGCTCCGTCGACAGCGCCGCACGCCAGCTCCAGGGCGCGGACCGTCCGCGAGTGTCCACAGGGATCAGGTCGATCGCGAACGTGGTGCCCATCAGATGAGTCCCGTGACTCGGCACGCGCCGTGCTGGACTGTTCCGCGCGCGGAACCGCCCTGCCAACGGGTACCGCAGCACGACCGGCGGTGGGTCGAGCGGGACGGGGGTCGGGTTATCGGGGATCGCGGTACTTCCACATCGTGAGCGACCCGAACACGGCCACGAGCGCCGCGGACCAGCCGATCACCCACACCATCTCGCCGCCCGCGGACGCCCCGTCCATGAGGGCACGGACGGCATCGACCAGGTGCGCCACCGGGTTCACGCTGATCCAGCCCTGCAGCCAGCCGGGCATCGTGGACGGGTCCGCGAAGATGTTGGACCCGAACACCAGCGGCATCAGGATCATCATCGCGGTGCCCATGACGGCGCGCTGCGAGCGCATGAGCAGGGCGAGGAACGTCCACACCCAGGTGAGGCCGAACGCGAACACCAGCAGCGTGAGGACGCCCAGCACCACGCCGGTGAGCCCACCGCCCGGCCGCCATCCGATGATCAGGCAGACCACACCCGTGACCAGCGCGGCGATCGAGTAGCGCACCGCGTCGCCCAGCAGCATGCCCACCAGCGCCGACGGGCGCCAGATGGGCAGCGACCGGAAGCGGTCGAACACTCCCCTGTCGATGTCCTCGCGCAGCGTCGCGCCGGTGTACATGGTGATGAACAGCACGGACTGCACCAGGATCCCGGGCGCGAGGTACGCGATGTAGTCCTGGGTCGAGCCGGCGATGGCGCCGCCAAACAGGTACGTGAAGATCAGCGTCATCATCACCGGGAACAGCGTGACGTCGAACAGCTGCTCGGGCACGTGCTTGATCTTGAGCAGGGCGCGCCAGCCGAACGTCACGGACGTCGACAGGGCGTTCGGGCGCGCGGGGCGCTCGCCCCTCGCGAGGGCCGATGCGATCGCGTGCGGCTGCTGGCCGGTGGCCGTGGCCGATGCGGTGGTCTCGGTGGCGCTCATGCCGCCTCCTCCTGTGATGATGGAGCTTCTTCTGCGGGATGGCCGGTCAGCGCGAGGAACACCTCGTCGAGACTGGGCTGGCCCAGGGAGAACTGGGCGACGTCGATGCCCGCGCCCTCGAGCGCGCCGAGAGCACGGGTGGCACGGGCGCGATCCTCGACGGACGCGCTGAGCGCCTGGGGGTCGGGTTCGCGGATCACGTCGACGCCGAGCTCGCGGACCAGGACCTCGTGGGCCGCGTCGCGGTCGTCCCGGTGCATCACGCGCACGTGCAGCGACCCGGCGCCCACGGACGCCTTGAGCTCCGTGGCGCTTCCCTCGGCGATGATCCTGCCGGTGTCGATCACGCTGATGCGGTCCGCGAGCTGGTCCGCCTCGTCCAAATACTGCGTGGTGAGCATCACGGTGGTGCCGTAGTCGACGAGGGCGCGGATGATGTCCCACACCTCGTTGCGCGCGCGCGGGTCCAGGCCGGTGGTGGGCTCGTCGAGGAACAGCAGTTCGGGGCTGACGATGATGGAGGCCGCGATGTCGATGCGGCGACGCATGCCTCCGCTGTAGTTCTTCACCTGCTTGCCTGCCGCATCGGCCAGGCTGAACGCCTCGAGCAGCTCATTGGCGCGGCGCACGGCGGCGGCACCGCGGTAACCGTAGAGGCGTGCGATGAGGCGCAGGTTCTCCATGCCGGAGAGGTCCTCGTCCACGGAGGCGAACTGGCCGGTGAGGCCCACGAGGCTGCGCACCTCGTCCGCGTCGTGCACGATGTCGTGCCCGAGCACGCGGGCGTGGCCGGCGTCGGGGCGGATGAGCGTGGCGAGCATGCGGATCGCGGTGGTCTTGCCGGCGCCGTTGGGCCCCAGGAAGCCGTGGACGCCGCCGCGCGAGATGGCGAGGTCGATGCCGTCGACGGCGCGCAGGTCGCCGTACGTCTTGGTGAGACCAGCGGTCTCGATGGCAAGGTCAGTCATCAGGAATCCCCCGGGGTGGGTCCGGTTCGGGCATTCAGCGGTCGGACCGGTACTATGTTCACAGTGTCCACATCGGACCTGAAACACGGTACACACCGATCCCTTAAGGTGCAACAGATGGCGACGAAGGAAGAGACGTACCATCACGGTGACCTGCGCCCCGCGCTTATCGACGCCGTGCTGGAGGTCGCGCGGGACGGCGGCCCCCAGCACCTGTCACTGCGCGCCGTCACCCGACACGTGGGAGTCGCCCCCAACGCGGCGTATCGCCACTTCGAGGACTTCCGAGCGCTCACGGTCGCGGCCGCGCTCGTCGCGCAGGATCGCCTTGCGGCGGCTATGCGCGAGCAGACGGCGGCGTTGCTCGCTGAGGTCGACGCGGCACAGCCAGCGGCCGATGCGCGGGTTGAGGATCGTGCGATCGCCCGGCTGCGCGGCGTGGGCCTGGGCTACATCCACTTCGCGATCGCCGAGCCGGGGTGGTTCGAGCTCGCGCTCCTCACGTTCGACCCGAACGCGAGCGGTGAGCCGGGTGTCACCGTCGATGCTCAGGTGCCGCCGCCGTTCCAGCTGCTGCTGGACGCCCTGGACGGCATGGTGGAGGCGGGCGCGCTCTCCCCCTCCGAACGCGAGCACGCCGAGTGGCCCTGCTGGTCCGCGGTTCACGGCTTCGCGGACATCGCCACGCGTGGACCGCTCCAGCGTCAGCCGGCAGACGTGCTGTCCGCGCTGGGCGCCCACGTGGTGGACCGCATCATCGCCGGGCTGCACCTGCACCGCTGAACGCGGGCGCACGGCCTGGAGCGACACGATCGAGCACCATCGAGGCGCGCGCGAGCATCCCGTCCATGCAGCATCGGACCGCGATCGTGCGCACCTCCTCCGCCTGCTCCAAGGCCAGAGCGCGATCGCCCCACGTGAGCGCGAGCTCGGCGGTAGCGAGGGCCACGTCTGCCCTCACCCAGACATAGGCGTCCGTCTCGCGCGCGCAGGCCGCGGCCGCCGTTCGGAGCCACGCGCGCGCGCCGTCGCGGTCCCCGAGAGCGTCGCAGGCGAGCGCCATCGCCTTGGCAGAGGCACCCTGGTAGCAGGCGTCACTCAGCTCGCGAGCGAGAGCGAACGTCGACTCGAGACCAGCCCGCACGGCGGCTGGATCGCAGCCCAGGGCGAGCTCCGCGTGCGCGACGCAGGACTCGACCCACGGCCGGAACGCGGCCCACCGTTCCACTTCCACAAGTTCCAGGGCCTGGCGCGACCACCGCTCGGCGGCGGCGTAGTCGCCCAGCCAGTACTGCGTGCGGGCACCCACACCCCACGCCCACGCCTCTCGGCGCACCTTGCCGGTCGCCTGGGAATGAGCGAGCGACTCCTCGAACCTCTCGAGCGCCGCACCCAGGTGTCCCTGGTCGTGCAGGTCCGAGGCTTCGATCGACGCGACCGTCGCCAGTAGCCCTCGATCGTTCGCGGCGATCTCCCGCGCCGATTCGAGATGAGTGCGCGCCGGCACGCGCCGGCCCGCCAGGACATCGACGTAGGCGAGCTCGGCGAGCGCGCGCGACGCCACAGCATCGTGGCCCGCGTCCAGCGCGACCGCGAGCGCACTCCCGAGCACCACGGCACCCTCGTCATCGTTGCAGTGAGCCCCATGCACCAGTGCGGTGCCCAATTCGAGCAGGCACTCGGACGTCACTGCAGGATCCCCCGCCTCGTCCGCCGCTGCGGCGGCGGCGCGCAATCTCTCGATTCCCGCATCGGGCACCCCGGCGGAGAGGGCCGCCAGGCCCGAGGCGCGCATCGTCGCGATGGTCGCCTGGGGAGAGATACTCACGGCCAGCCGACGGGGCGGTGGGCGGGCCGCGTTGCGCAAGGACGCACTGGGCGACACCCCGAGCTCGCGAAGCAGCATCGCAGCACTGGCCTCCGCTTGCTGAGCCGCGGCCTCGTAGCGCCCGGCAGCAGCGAGCGCCGAGACCAGGAGCACATGCGGGCCCTCGTCAAGTTCGTCTCGCGAGATCAGTGCCCGCGCCAGGTCGATTGCCCTCTCCGCGTCGCCGTTCGCCAGCGCTTGGATGGTCGCCTCGTGGATCCCCGAGCTGATCTTGGCGTCAACTCGCTCGCGCTCAATGAGCAGCCAGGTGTCGAATGCTGCGCTGTCGCGCACCTCCACGCCCTCGAGCAGGCGGCCCTCCGGCGGCGGGCCCGCGAACCTCCCGCGTGCGGCCACGGTCACATCGACCTCGATCCCCGGGCCGAGGTCGCCCGTGAGCGGGTTCCCGTGGAAGGCCTCGGGTGCGCCGAGCCGCCGCCTCAGCTCGGCGAGACTCCACCGCAGCGCGCCCATCGGATCGTCGGCCTGCGTGAACAGTTCGTCGACGAGCGTCTGGCGCGTCACCGGATATCGCGTACACACCAGCCGCGCGAGGAGAGCCCAGGACTTGTGGCCGCGCGGGCCTGGAATGGGCACGCCCTCGCGCTCCAGCCGCGGGCGGCCCAGAAGCCGAACGGTCAGCATGGGGTGGGGCCTCCCCTCACCTGCGCCCTGCAGGGCTCATGCCGCCAACGCTACTCCGTGGAGCGCGAGGAGGCTCGACGCGAGTTCGTGGCGTTGCACCGCGTCGGCGTACGAGGTCTCCCTGCGGAGGATTGCGAACGCCCGCTCCCTCGCGATCTCCGTGCCCTGCCAATCGGTCAGTGCCGCCGCGGCTCCGGGGTGGTCGGCCTCGGCGCTGCGGGCGAGCACGCCGAGCTCGTCGCGCACGGCCCCGGTGCCACGAGCCATGATGATGTCCGCAAGCCTGTCGAGAATTGCCTTGAGTTCCATGATGGTGTCCCTTTCTTGTGGTGACACCGCCATGGTTCATCGCGTCCGTGTGACGGGGCGTGTGACGCGTGAAGCAACCTTACGGTTGCATCATTGCGCCTGTGGTGCAACACTGTGGTTGCACATCTCGCAACCGAGGAGAACCCCATGAGCCCCACCCAGAACCCGCCCGCGGAAATCGACAACGACGTCTTCTCCGTCTCGCGCACCATCACCATCGCGGCCCCTCCCGAGAAGGTCTGGGCCGCCGTCACCGAGCCCGAGCACATCGAGCGCTGGCACACCTCGGCCGCGACCCTCACCGCGCTCGAGCCCGGCGGCACGGGCGAGTGGACCTTCGAGGGATACGGCACCGCCCCCATCCGCATCGAGTCCGTCGAGCCGATGCGCTCGGTCACCTACCGCTGGGGAAGCGACGGCGACACCGAGCTGGTGGACGGCCGGTCCACGGTCTTCACCTTCACGCTCGAGGCCATTGAGGGCGGCACGCGACTCCACGTGCACGAGACGGGATTCGAGATGCTCAAGGACCCCCAGGGGGCGCTGCACAGCAACCAGGAAGGGTGGACGGTTCAGCTGGACAAGCTCGTCGCCTACCTCGAGGGAGACGCGTGACCACGGACACCCTGGTCCCCACCTTCGCCGCGCTGGGAGACCCCACCCGCTGGAGCGTGCTGGAGGCTCTCGGTGAGGGCGATGCGTCCGCATCGGCCCTCGCCGATCGCCTGCCCGTGTCGCGGCAGGCCATTGCCAAGCACCTCGCGGTGCTGCTCGACGTGGGCCTGGTCGACCAGGTGCGCGTGGGCCGCGAGGTCCGCTATCGCGCTCTGGGCAGCAGGCTCACGGAGACGGCCGATGCGCTGGCGCGCGTGGGAGCCGAGTGGGACCGCCGCCTGGCGATGATCAAGCAGATTGCCGAGGACCTGTAGGCAACCCGCGCATCGGCCGCACGCGTGCTGAGAGGATCGGAGGGTGACTGTTCCACCGCTGACTCAGACTCTGCGCTGGCGCGGGCGCACCGTGGCATGGGACCTCTTGGGGGACGGGCCACCGGTGGTGCTGCTGCACGGGACGCCGTGGTCGTCGGCGCTGTGGCGGCCCATCGCGGAGGTGCTCGCGGAGCGCTTCACCGTCCACCTCTGGGACATGCCCGGCTACGGCGCATCATCGAAGGACCCTGACCACGCGGTCGACCTCGGGGTCCAGGGCGAGCTTTTCGCATACCTGCTCGGCGAGTGGGGACTCGACCGGCCTCACGTGGTGGCCCACGACTTCGGTGGAGCGGTCGCGCTGCGGGCCCGCCTCCTCCATGGCGCGAGGTACGCGTCGCTGTGCCTCGTCGACGTGGTCGCGCTGTCGCCGTGGGGCTCGCCATTCTTCACCCTGGTCAAGGAGCACGCGGACGTGTTCGCCCAGTTGCCGCCCGCGATCCACCGCGGCGCGGTCGAGGCCTACATCCGCGGCGCGAGCCACCGCGGCCTCGCGGACGACGATCTCGCGATGCTCGTGGAGCCCTGGCTGGGCGACGACGGGCAGGCGGCCTTCTACCGACAGATCGCGCAGGCCGACGAGCGCTTCACCGACGAGGTCGAGCCGCTCTGCGGTGCCATCGACGACCCCACGCATATCGTGTGGGGCACGGACGACACGTGGATCCCCGTGGACCGCGCGCAGCGGCTGCAACGCGCCATCCCCGGCGCCTCGCTTTCACTCATCGAGGACGCCGGGCACCTGATTCAGCTGGATGCGATGGCCGAACTGTCCGCGGAACTCACCCGGTGCCTCGACGCGCAGACGCGCTGACGAGCCGCCGGCCTTCGTCAGCGCTTCTCGCCGCCTGGACCGTCCGGCGCCGCCAGCAGCTCCCGCACACGAGGCACCACTTCCTGCCCAAAGCGCTCGATGGCCTCGACCTTGTCCGCGTGCGGCATGCGGCTCGCCGCTGCGACAAAGTCGAACCGGGAGGCGCCTGAACGCCTCATCACCTCGGCGACCCGCTGCGCGACCGTCTCCGCCGAGCCGACCACCAAGGTGCCGGCGTCGACCTCCGCATCAAAGCGTTCGCGGTGTATGGACCAGCCGCGGCGAGAACCTTCGCCGTTGATCATGTCCGACCACACCGGCCAGAACTTCTCACGCGCCTCCTCATCGCTGTCGGCAACGAGTCCGTGAATGTGAAGCCCGACCGGCTGCTCCTCTTGCCCAAAGCTCGCGAGAGCCCTGCGGTAGAGATCGGCCAGCTGCGCAAACCGATCAATGGTCCCGCCGATGATGCCGAACATGAGCGGAAGGCCAAAGCGCGCGGCGCGAATCGCCGACTGCGGGCTGCCGCCCACTCCCACCCAGACCGGCAACGAACCCGGCGCCACGGGCGGCTCCAGCACCTGCTGCTCGAGCGCGGGGCGGAAGCGCCCTGACCAGGTCACCGGCTGGTCACGCAGCAGCCGCATGAGCAGGTCGAGCTTCTCCTCGAAGAGCTCCTCGTAGTCCTGCAGATCGAAGCCGAACAGCGGGAACGACTCGGTCGCCGATCCCCTGCCGACGATCATCTGGGCACGGCCGCCCGAGACGGCATCAAGCGTGGCGAACTCGTTGTAGACGCGGACGGGATCCTGCGTGCTCAGGACCGTGACAGCCGTGCCCAGCTTGAGCGTGGACGTGCGGCCGGCGATGGTGCCCAGGATGACCGGGGCCGCGCTGTCCATCATTCCGGGTCGGTAGTGCTCGGCGATGCCGAACGAGTCCAGTCCCACACGCTCGGCGGTGACGGCCTCTTCCACGACATCGCGCAGCACCTGCTGCCCCGAGACCTGCTCGCCACCCTCGGCGGGCGGCTGGAAGGCGAAGGTTCCGATGCCGAAGTGGAGTGCGCCGGGTGCGGGGTCGGACACCCGCTGCTCGCGGCGAAGGGATGTGCCCTCGGGGGTCGATTCCCGGTAGTCTTGGTTACTCATAGTTACTTGTGTAACACTCGGTAACCGGTCACTTCAACGTGACCGAGTAACACCGATGAGACCGAGGGGTGCCTCCATGGAACGTGACCACGCCCAAGGACAGATGCTGTCGATCTGCCAAGAGGACGATCCTGCGATCTTCCGATCGGTGCTCGACCGACTGGCGGACAAGTGGACGCTCATCACCATTGGGCTGCTCGAGGAGCGGGAGCTGCGCTTTACGGAGCTGCTCGACTCCATCCCAGGAATCTCCCGACGCATGCTCACGCGCACCCTGCGGTCACTCGAGCGTGACGGCCTGGTGCACCGGACCATCTACGCGGAGATTCCGCCGCGGGTGGAGTACCGGGCCACGGAGCTGGGCCGATCGCTCAGCGCACCCGTGCTCGCCCTCGCGACCTGGGTCGATGACCACAAGCAGGCCATCCTCACCCACCGGGAGACCTTCGACGACACCCACGCTGGCGCGGTCCCCCCAGACGCGACGTAGCCCGCACTCCACGGGTCACCACTGGGGCGACGCGCGGAGCGCGGGCACGAGGAAGGCTTACTCCGTGATCTCGATGGAGCGGTCGAAGGCGACGTAGCCGGAGAAGTCCTTGCCCACGCGGTCGGCGGCGCCGGCGAGCGGGTCCGGGTAGGACCAGGCCACGTCGGCGCGCTCGCCGTCGGGGAGGGCCGCGTTGAAGTACTGAGCGTCACCCTTCCACGAGCAGCGGTACTGCGTGGGGCTGGTGGGCGTGAGCTCGTCGCGGATGCTCGACGGTGGGAAGTACCAGTTGCCCTCGATCTTCACGAGGTCCTCGGTGCTTGCCTCTGCCAGAACGGTGTCGTTCAGAACTGCCTTCATCGGGTTTCCTCCGTGGTTGGTGGCGCGCTTCGGTCGAAGCGGCCGGTGGGGATGATGCGTGGGCTCAGACCTGCTGGACGCGCTCGATGTCGCGAGTCAGTGCCCACAGCTCGTCGGCGGTGGTGCGCTTCACGTACGCGGGGGTGTCGCGCTCGACGCGCCAGCTCTCGCTCAGCGGGCCGAGGTCCACGGCGTCGAACCCCAGGTCGTCGAGGAATCCCGCGACCGCGGCCTTGGCGTGCGGCGTGTTGCCCGCGATGGGCAGCGCGCGCCGGTCCTGGTCCCCCTTGGGCAGACCGTCCGTGGGGATCTGCTTGGCTGGGATGTTGTTGAACGCCTTCACGACGTGGCTGTACGGCAGTCGCGCCTGCAGCAGCTCGGAGGTGGTGGTCTCGTTGCGGTCCAGCGCCTCAATGCGCCCGTCCCGCTGCGGGTAGTAGTTGTTCGCATCCATCACCACCTTGTCCTCGAAAGGCTCGACAGGCAGATCGTCGATGCTCTTGAGAGGAATCGCGACCAGCACGAGGTCGCCCTTGCGGATCGCCTCCTCCACCGTCACGGCCGTGGCGTGCTTCCCCAGATCCCGCACCAACTCCTGCAGGGTCTCCGGGCCGCGCGAGTTCGCGATCAGCACCTCGTACTCATGATCGATGGCAGCGCGGGCGACGTTGGAGCCGATGTTCCCGGCGCCGATGATTCCGATGGTGGTCATGGTCGGAGGAACGTGCAGGTTTGGGTGGGTATTCCTGAGCCCTACGCCATGACCGTCGGGTGGAAGTAGTCGTAGACGCCTGCGTCGACCGGTTGATCGAAGACAAGTTTCATACGGACTACTGAGAGGTCCTCGCCCTTCTCGTCGGGCATGGT
This sequence comes from Demequina muriae, assembly GCF_030418295.1. NCBI lineage: Bacteria > Bacillati > Actinomycetota > Actinomycetes > Micrococcales > Demequinaceae > Demequina > Demequina muriae. The sequence goes on along the minus strand of NZ_JAUHQA010000001.1, from coordinate 2,129,255 downwards.
GGTCTGCTCAACGTCGCTAGGCGTCGCCGCACCTAGGTAATAGAACTCACTTCCGTCCGCGTCGTCCTTCTTCGAGAAGACATGCGGCACGACCGCACCGTTGACGATTGCCGCAACCTCCTTGCTCTCGAGGCTGCGGCGCGAACGGGTGTACCACTGCATCGTGGAGCGATCGAGCAACTCATCGCCATAGGCGGTGCTCGCTGATACGTCGTCGGACTTGTGGTACGTCACGAAGATCGGGCACGTCTCGGACTTGATGTCACTTCGGTACCCATAGATGGTTGAACTAATGTTCTTAGGCCACAGCAACAGCCGGCACGCATCCTTGCGGGAGTACTGGCGCCCCGGAGTGAACGGCCGATGCGAGGCGTACCGGGAACTCACGATTGCCAGTGCGGTTCTGAGGAGGTCGTCGACTTCGGTTGCGAATGCACGGCGGTCTCGCCATGCGTCGCCGAACGCTGGGGCGAGCCGGACCGTCTCACCCTCGCGAAGCACGAGGCCCCGGTTGTAGCGCTTGAGCTCCTGCTCCGTGTGGAAGTCAAGCGTCAGCACGCGCACAGCGCTTTCGACGTGCCTGCGCGAAGCTGGCACGCCTGCCGCCTGGAGACGCCCTTGCAACGCCGATACGGTGGACTCTCCGTGCTCGTGCAGAGCCATAAGTATGAGCGCCTCGTGCGGCCGTTTCGCATCGAGGACTTCGTGTGACAAGAACGTGAGCGAGTCGAGTTCCTCCTCGCTGAGCCCGTGCGCGGCTCGGAGAGTCTTCTCAGCCAAGGTTGGATAGTTGCCGGCCTTGGTTGCGAGGATGACTGGGTCCACCGACTCGAAGCGATAGAAGTCGTAAAGCCTCGGGACACCACCAACGCGGTTGCGCAACGTCTCCATCGCGGCCTTCAGGTTCTGCATGCTGTCGAGCCGCGTGCTCGATATCGCCTTCAGCACACGCTGCTCAGCAATGTGGTCGAAGCGCACGCTTGAGAGCCCTGCGGTCACACCAGACTCCTCGGCGTTCTGCATCTCCTTGCGCAGCGATTCCTTGTTCAGACTCTCGTCTCCGAAGAGTGCGACTGGGATCAAATAGTTGTTCGCGTAGTTGCCGATGAAGTCGATGACAACGAGGTACTCCTTGCCAGGGTCCTTCCTCAGTCCGCGACCCAACTGCTGGACGAAGACAATCGCGGACTGTGTCTGGCGGAGCATCAGTACCTGGTTGAGGGAGGGGATGTCCACGCCCTCGTTGAATACGTCGACCGTGAGCACGTAGTCAAGGTCGCCGCGCTCGAGGCTCTCGACGGCGGCTTCACGCTTCTCGATGGCGTCCTGCCCGGTCAGTGCGACGGTCCGCAGTCGATGTCCGCGAAGCGTCATCGTATTCAGGTGGGTCGAGAGCGCCTGGGCTTCCTCCCGGCGCGCACAGAAGATGAGCCCTCGGGGCGCCACGCCCGCTTGCGCATATGTCTCGAGCGCTGCAACCACGTGCTCCGCACGGACACTGGACCCGAGCCTTGCAACGTCCGTCTCGCTCGTGGTGGTTTGGCCATTGTCATAGGTGATGTCAGTGACGCCGTAGTAGTGAAATGGCGCCAGCATCTCTTCCTCGAGCGCACGCCCCAAGCGAATCTCGTATGGCACATTGAAGTCGAACAGCTCGAAGATGTTCCGACCATCAGTGCGCTCGGGAGTCGCGGTCATTCCCAGGAGGAACCCCGGGTTGAAGTGCTCCAGGACGCGAGCGTACGAATCCGCTCCTGCGCGATGCACTTCGTCGACGAGTACATACCCGAAGGCCCTCGGATCGAATCGCTCGAGAACCGCAGGCTGGGAAAGCGTCTGGACCGTCGCGAAGAGGTACTTCGAGTCGATGCTCTTGTGGCTTCCAGTGAGCTTCCCGAAGTCGCGATCTTCGCCTCCCAAGACGCGCTTGAACTCGGCAATAGCGCGGTCCAGAACCTGTTCACGGTGTACGACAAAGAGCATGCGATCTGGTGCATATGCGCGCACGTCGAGTGCGGACAGGATCGTCTTGCCTGTCCCCGTAGCCGAGATCACCAGGGCCTTGGTCTTGCCCCGCGCGCGCAGGTCTGCGATAGACCGGAGCGCGTCTTGCTGCATGCGGTTGGGCGTGAGTTGGTCGTGTGGCGTCTGCGAGGGCTCGTAGAGAATCCGGCCCGTAGCGTCGACATCAGACTCGCTGAATGCGCCGGAACCCGCGGATTCCTCCGAGCTCACCTGGACGGACGATCCACGAGACGTGTTCGTCGCGAAAGGCGACACGTCGAACTCCCCAAACTCCTGGGGCACATCGCCGTCGGGCTGGGGCCCCACCGCAATCTCGGTCAGGGCGTTTGGTTCGGGTGCGCGAACGCTGCGGGGTGACGCACGGGCGAAACCTCTCTGCGCTACGTACCGGGACGAGTAGCGCTCGATCCACGAGGCATGCAGTGGATCGGACTCCCGGTGTTGGTCGTCAACAAGTGCCGCAAACTGCTGAGCGAGGTCACTCCGGCTCGCCGCGGTGACCTTGAGGTTCCATTCGTGATTGCGTACGAGTGCGTTCTTAGTGAGATTGGAACTGCCCAACACCCCGACTATGCGATCCGGGTGCTCAAAGACGTACCCCTTCGGGTGGTAAGCAGTCTGGTGGTGAATCCGGGTGTCGATGCCGAGCTTCTGAAGCTCGTGCAACTCCCAGAATGCCTCGGGCCGATTGAACCCAAGGTAGTCGGATGTGACGATCTGTCCACGGCCTTGGAATTCCACCAACTCCTGCTTGAGCAGCGCGATCGCGCCCGGCGAGACGAACGCCACCGAGAACGAGAACGCCGTGCAATGCCGGAGCTCCTCGCGAAGGACTCGGAGCATCGATCCCGAGTCGTTGTTGAGCACCACAAGCGGGTTTCCGTTGCGGGGCGCTGATGCGTCGGAATCCAAGTACCCGAACCTGACGTCGCGCTCGAGCGCGGACGCGAGGTATTCCTCGACACCCATTAGGCGAGAGCCGCACTCTCGACGATGAGCTCAACAGCGGGGATGTCCGCGGGCGCCCACTCGAGGTCTTGCAGACCCTCCGGTCGGCACCAGCGCACCTCGGCATGCTCCGTCAGTACCGGTGTTCCCGATACCAGTTCGCACCAGAACGTCGTCAGTTCGATCGTCCCGAAGTCGTACTCGAAGACCGTAGTCGTGAGCATGTTGCCCACGGCGACGTCGCAGAACAGTTCCTCGTCGATCTCACGAGTCAGCGCGTCGCGAGCTTGCTCACCGCGCTCAACTTTTCCACCTGGGAACTCCCACATTCCGGCGAGTGCCCCGTCGGGGCCCCGTTGAGCACACAGGATCTCGCCACCGCGCACGATCACTGCACCGACAACCTGAATGTACTTCGCGCCCTGAGCCACTCGAACCTCCTGCCGCGCAGCTTATTGGTACGCGGCGTGAGGGCAGCGAGGCACGCCACAGCCCGGGAGGCTATGGCTCGTGGTGCACACCGGTGCTCTCTTAGTGGTGTCAAGTAAGTCCACCCGCTGTCCTCAGCGGCCGCGCGCCCAGCCATCAGCGAGCGCACGCGCCGCCCGCTGGCCGGGCGTGCGAACCGCATGCAGACCTATCGGTGTGGGCTGACGAGAAACGGTCGGCGCGTGCCTTGTTCCATCCCTCTAGCGTCGCGTCTCTCCGATGCCCGTCGACCCGCGAATGGCCAATAGGCCTAGGACGGTGCTTCGCACCAAGGCCGGTCGCCTCACGCACGAGGACGGGTTGACTGACACCGCTCCGATGCCTTGGCCTCCGGGATCGAAACGAAGCCCTCGAGTGGCCCCAGCTATTTCCCGGGTTGTGCTGCTAGGTCACGTCAAGCAGACGGCTCGCCGAGTTCGCGAACGACGGCGTCCCAGGTCTCGCGAACCTGAGCGATCACCTGCTTCTTGCTTCCGCTGCGGAAGCCCTTGGCTTCGATGTAGTCTCGAAGTTCAGATTCGGATCGCTGTGCTATGAGAACGTAAGCGAGATAGAAAAACGAGATGCCGTGAGGAAGATCACGGTGCATGGCGCTTGCGCGCTCAGGCGTATCGGGTAGGGCGCGATTCCACCACAGATCGAAGAACTTCACAATGTACTGTTCGTACTTGGCCATCGCCACCGTGAGTTGCTCGGCTGTATCAACGCCTACTTCTGCGAGAGTCCGGGCGTCGCGTGCTAGGCGCTCGTCCTCAGTGACGCGCAACGCAACCTCGGCAATCTCAGCAAGTTCTTCGTCTACGCGCGCCGCAACCTCCGAGCGCTCGAGCCAGGCGCGGAGTGACGTTTGGTTCAGTCCGACCTCTCCAGGTGATGCTTCGACACGCTCACCAACCGTTACTTGGTATGCGGCTAGATCGACTCGAATTGACTGAAACTCTGCGTCGGCCAACTCGAGGAGCCCCGCAAGCCTAGAAAACCGCCGCCGGAATGAGCGCGGCAGCGCCTCTTCAGACTTGTATCCCAGGTCATGCTCAATTTCCGCCCAAGCGTGCTGCAGGATGCTCCTTACCTGCACCTCGAACCGTAAGTCTGCCCATACACGATACTCGGGCAACTTACTTCGGTTGTCGGCAAGGGCTACGACGTAATGCGCGGAGAGATATCCGAACACGTTTGGCGCCAGCGCCTCCCTCTTGTCGACCGAGTTCAGCGAGTCGACGTCGAACTCGCGCTCGACAATCGTGCAGACAGCATCGACATCGTCCGGAAAGTAGGTGATTATGCGGATCCCAAGTAGATCCAGAAGGTCAGCATAAGTGCCATACGTTTCCGACTTGCGTGCCATCTTGCTGTCAGCGCTCTCGATAGTCTTCACACGATGCGAGACACTGTGGACCGGCACCTCTTCGGCTGCGAGCAAGGCTTCCAGGAAGGTGCAAACCGACTTGCCCAGGCCTTCGAGCGACCCGGTTGCGGACGCATACGCGCCGTAGTTTCCTCGGCCGATTCCTTTGCTCATGCCCTGAGAGTATCGGCTTCCCTCGGGTGTGCCAATGAATGGTCTAACAGCCCCGCATTCTTCGGATGTACTCATGAGTGACTGCATTCGGCCTATCTCCGTGCGCTGGCCACATCTCGTGCGCCTAGTCCGCAACAGATCTAACCTGACCCCATGGGACGCATCATCGTGGAGCAGCACGTCACCGCCGACGGGTTCGCGGCAGGACCCAATGGGGAACTCGATTGGGTCGACGACTCGGTCTCGGAGCCGGGGCCCATGGTCGATCAGGCGCTCGCCGAGCTGGAGCACACCGATGCCATCCTGCTGGGCGCAAACACGTATCAACTGTTCATCGGCTACTGGCCGCACGCGACGCCGCAGCACGATCCTCTCGCCGAGCCCATCAACCGGCTGCCCAAGCACATCGTCTCGTCGACGCTCAGCGAGGCGCCATGGGGTCACCACGCGCCCGCGACCGTCGAGACTGGCGATCCGCGTGCCATTGCCGACCGGCTCAAGGCCCGCTACGAGCGCGACATCATCCTGTGGGGAAGCCTCCAGCTCGCATCGGCGCTCCTAGATGCCGGCAAGGTCGACCAGTTGCGCCTACGCGTGGCACCGGTCGTGCTGGGACGCGGCACGGCACTGTGGGACGCCGCGCTCATGCCACGGCACCTGGCGCTGAGCTCCGCCACTCCCCTGCCCACCGGGCAGGTCACGCTGATCTACGACCTCGCGTGAGGCTCGGAGCGGGACACGCTGCCAGTCGAGACGCGTCTTACGGACGCGAGGGCGGCATCGCCTTCGAGTAGATCTCGTCGACCACGGCCGCGTAGTGGGCCATGATCACGCTGCGACGCGTCTTGAGCGAAGCCGTGAGCTCCTCGCGCGCCTCGGAGAACGAGCTGGGCAGGATGCGGAACTCCCGGATGGACTCGGCGCGTGAGACGTGGGCGTTCGCGAGCGCGATCGCACGCGAGATCAGGTCGCGCACTCGCGAGTCGTTCGCCGCCTCTTCGACAGTCATGTCCGGAAGCTCGTGCTGCTTGAGCCACGCGGGCAGCATCGCCTCGTCCAGCGCCACCAGCGCGGAGACGAAGTGCTTGCCTTCGCCCACCACCACCGAGTCCTGGATCGCGGGATGCGAGCGCATGGAGTTCTCCAGCACCGCGGGCTGCACGTTCTTGCCCGAGGACAGCACCAGGATCTCCTTCTTGCGGCCCACGATGTTCAGCGCGCCATTGACCATCTCGCCCATGTCGCCGGACGCGAACCAGCCGTCGCGCATGACCTCAGCCGTGGCCTCGGGAGCGTTCCAGTAGCCCTGGAACAGGCTCGCGCCGCGCAGCAGAATCTCGCCGTCGTCGGCCAGCTTCATCTCGTTGCCCGCGATGGGCCGTCCCACGGTGCCCATGACGTTGGCGTCCTCGGGCGTGCCCATCGCGGCGGCGGTGGTCTCGGTGAGGCCATAGCCCTGCAGCACGGTCACGCCGAGTCCCTGGAAGAAGTGGCCCACGTCCTCGTTCAGGCGCGCACCGCCTGCCAGCGCGTACTTGAGGTTGCCGCCCAGCTTGGCACGCAGCTTCGACAGCACCAACCGGTCCGCGACGGCGAGCTTCACCCTCAGGCCGAGCCCGGGCGTGCCGGTCTCGCGAGCGAGTGCATACTGGCGCGTGACCTTGGCGGACCATCGGAAGATGCGCTTCTTGAGCCCCGACTGCGCCGCATCGGCCCTGTTGTAGACCGTCTCGAGCACCCGCGGCACCAGCACGAGGAAGGTGGGGCGGAACGTGCCGAGGTCATCCGCGAGCGTCTTGTGGCTCGGGGCGAACCCGATGACGGTGCCGGCGGACAGCGCAAGAATCATGGCGATGCGGCCGAACACGTGGGCGAGCGGCAGGAACAGCAGCAGCCGGGCGTCATCGCCCGCGACGAACCCGCCGTAGCCGGGATCGCGCTCGATGTTCAGCACCTGCTCGACGAAGTTGCCGTGCGAGAGCATGGCACCCTTGGGGCGGCCGGTGGTGCCCGAGGTGTAGATGATGGTGGCGATGTCGTCGCCGACCACGTCGGCGGTGCGAGCGTCGAGGTCGGTGTCGGAGACCGACTCCCCTGCGGCGGCGAGCGCATCCAGGCCATCGTCGTCCAGCATCACCATCGTCACCGAGGCCTGAGTCACCAGCCCGGCCCGCTCCGCAGTGTCGACGGCGACCAGGGTGATGCCTGCATCGGCCACCATCCACTCCACCTGTGTCGCGGACGACGACGGGTAGACCGGGACGCTCACTGCGCCGGCGGCCAGGATCGCGAAGTCCATGACCGACCACTCGTAACGCGTGTCGCCCATGATGCCCACGCGGTCTCCGGCCTTGACGCCGCGGGAGATCAGGCCCTTCGCGACGGCGCGCACACGCGAGTGGTACTCGGCCAGCGTGATCGTGCGCCACGTGCCGTCGGCGTCCTTGACCTCAGCGAAGGCGGCGTCGGGTGCGGCATGGGCGCGCGCAGCCAGCATGGCGGTGAGGTGCGTGATCTCGTCACGCTGGACGAGCGTCGGCGTCGACATTTCTGCGGTCATATCGAGATCGTAACCTACGGTTGCGTAACTTAGAACGGAAAAGGTCCCGATTTTCGCCCAGCGCGCATCGGCCGTCCTCGCGCTCCGCAGGGAGAGGAGTCCGCGGTGCGACAACGGCCGATGCGGGCCAGGGCCGGGCGCTACTGGTCCAGCGCTTCCAGGCGTTGCTTGTACTCGTCGACGTCGATCTCGCCCTTGGCGAGCCGTTCGTCCAGGATGGCGCGCGCGGTCGTCGCCGGCTCCACCCGAGCGGCGGGCGCGGCGGCGGACTGCTCGGCGAGCGCATCGGCCCGCCTGTCCGTCACCATGCGCGCGGTCAGGTACACGGCCGCGCCGATCGCGAGCACCACCAGCAGCCAGAAGACCCCCGACCAGATCACCGGTGCGACGCTGTGGTCGATTCCTCGCATGAGCCTTCTCCCTTCGGGCACCCACGGTCGGGGTGCCGTCATGAATCCATGCTCGTCGCGGATTCTGGGAGGTCGCTGAGAACGGGCAGGGGGTTCTCAGGGAGTGCGGTCGCCCGCTACTCGCCGAGGACCTCGCCCAGCATCAGCCAGGCGCCGCCGGCGGCGCACGCGACGGTCACCAGCCAGAACAGCGCCACCCAGACCAGGGCCGGCACGCGCGTGGTCCGGGCCAGCGCATCGGCATCGGAACCGCCTCCCTGGGCGCCACGCCGCGAGCCGTGCAGCTCTACGACAGCGCGCACCGCGCCCAACAGCAGCAGCCACGTCACGCCGTAGGCCACGCCCACACGCCACGGGTCGGGCCCCGACCACGCCAGCCACCCGAAGCCGCCGATGGCCAGCACCATCACCACGAACCCGTACACGTTGCGGATTTGCACGAGGACGAGCACCAGCACCACCAGCAGGACCCACAGCAGACCGAAGGCGTACCCCGCGCCGAGCAGCGCCGCAGCGCCCAGGCCCAGCAGCGCCGGGGCCGGGTAGCCCGCGAAGGCCGTGAGCGCGAGGGGCAGTCGCTTGGTGGAGCCCGAATGCGTGGTGAGCCCCGACGTATCCGAGTGCAGCCGGATGCCGCGCACCTTCCGGCCGAGCAGCGTCGCGACGCTCGCGTGACCCGCCTCGTGAGCGATGGTCACCACGTGCCGCACCAGGTGCCAGACCTGGGGCACGGCAAGGCACACGACCACCACCGCCAAGGGCCACAGCGCGGCCCACGTGGACGCGACCACCGGAGTGGTCGCGTCGTCCCAGATGGTGTTCCACACGTCAGCGACGTTCATGCAGTGCTCCTGATCAGTTGCGAAAGTTTCGTCACGCGGCCGAGGCGCCGATGCTCGCCCACCAGTCCTCGAGCACGCGTGCGTGAGCGGCGGGTCGGTCGATCCACGGCTGATGCCCCGAGCCGTCCATGACCGTGACGGTCGAGCCACGAGCGTGGGACGCCCACTCGCGGATGCGCTCGGGGGTGGCGAACGGGTCGTTCTCCCCCGCCACCCAGAGGGACGGCGCTGTCAACGACTCGATCTCGGTGGTGGTCGCCACCCACCCGGGACGCGGCCCTCGCCACGTGGCTGCCTGGCGCATCATCTGCATGTCATGCGCGTACGTGTCCGTGTCGCGGGACAGCGCATAGCGCCACTCGAGGTCCGCCTGGGAGACGCCGCCCTGGGCCACCAGGTCGCCGTGGCCCATGGACCGGAAGGAACGGCGCAGGTCCCCCTCGTTGACGTCGTGGCGGGCGACGGCGCGGGCCACCGGCGCGAACGTGGCGAGGCGCATCCACACAGGCAGGTTCATCCCTTCCACGGCGGGCGCGCCCAGCAGGGCGACGCTGCGCACCAGGTCCGGCCTGCGCACCGCGAGCACGAGCGCCACGAACGCACCCGCCGAGCTCGCCACCAGGTCCACGGGCTCATCCGAGAGCGACTCCACGAGCCGGGACATCCAGATCTCGATCACGTCGCGCGCGCGATCCGGCGACATCCCCGCGTAGTCCAGCGGATCGCTGAGCGCGCACCCGGGGCGGTCGACCACGACGGCACGCACGCCGCTCAGCTGGCCCACGAGCGGCACAAACACGCCGCCCGCCGTGGGCGTGCCGTGGATGAACACCACCGGCCGACCCTCGCCGTACTCGTTCGCGCGCACGCGGATGCCGAGCGCGTCCGCCTCGACCCACCGCTCGCAAGGCTGCATCCCGTGATGCGCCCACATGGCCGCCTCGGCTTCGCGGTATCGCTGCTCGCTGCGGACGGGGGTCATGGTGCCATTGTGTCGCGACCCAGCCGCCGCATCGGCCGCCTCACGGACGGTGGTCGCCGCGGCCGCGCCGCGACAGTGCTGTGCCGACGATCGCGAGCACCGCCTGCGCGATCGCCAGGACCGGCATCCCCACGGCCCAGAACGCGGCGGCACCCACGAGCAGCAGCGCGATGCGGACGGCCACCTGCGCGCCGTCCGGCAGCGGCATGCTCGCGCGCGGGGACAGGAACACGGCCCAGATGCCCATGACGGCCAGCGGCAGGCCGATGCCGACGATCCACGACCATGCGCCCTCGTACGCGGCGAGTCCCCACCACGCCACACCGACGTACATGCCGAGCTCGGCCAAGAACACGGTCGCGCTGCCAGCCCTTCTCATGAACACAGCGTGCCATGATCCATCCCATGGGATCGCAGGCGGATCGGCCAGGGGTGGGCTCGGCGCTGGGGCGCGCACTGCTGCTGGTGCCGGCCGTGTTTCTGCTCCTCGGGCTGCCCGAGAATGTCGCCTCGTGGGATTCGCCCAACGCGAGTGTGCTGCCGACCGAGCGGACCATGCCGGTGTGGGGCAACCAGGTGCTCGCGGTCGTCACCGCGGTGACGATCCTGATGCTCGTCGCGGGCTGGGTCCTGCGACGCCGATCGCCACGACTGCGTGGGTGGGCAGCCGCGTGGGCACGATGGTGCAGCGTCGTCGCGGTGGCGGGCCAAATCTTGTGGTGCGCCGCTCTCGTCGCCTCATTCTGGGTCGCCATGCGGCCGGAGACCGACGGCGCCGTCATCGGCACCGTGCTGCCGGACGGCGGGATCGACGCCACGTTCGCGGTGATCGCTCTCGCGACCGCGGCACTCCTGATCCAGGACGCGGTCGCGCTGAGTGGTGATCACCGAACGAGCCGCGCTCCCCTGACAAGCCGAGCGCACACGGGGTAGCCGGCCCGCGCATCGGCCGGACTTCGCTCCGCAAGTGCTGAGACGAGGCCAGCGCTCAGACGAGGCTGGCGGAGCGCTCCCACAGGTCGCGAGCCAGGTCCGCGTCCCCGAGCTCGGGAGCCACCTTCGTCGCGACCTTGTACGACTCGTAGTAGCGACCGGGCTCGAAGTCCACACCCGGCTCGCCCGTGGCCAGCCACACGAGCTGGCCGGCGCCCTCGTCGGCGCTGATGGTGAAGAGCCGCTTGAGGGGCCCGTGATAGAGCCACTTCATGTAGTGAGTGGTCTCGCTTGCAAAACCCGTCGCCACGAGTCCCGGGTGGAAGGACACTGCGGAGATGCCGCGGTCGCCGTAGCGGCGCTGCAGCTCCTCCGTGAACAGGATGTTGGCAAGCTTGCCGTTGCCGTACGCGGTCTGCGGCGCATAGCCGCGCTCGCCGTGGAGATCGTCGATGTCGAAAGCGGCGAACCTCAGCGCCGCCGCGCTCGAGGTCTGGATCACGGTCGCGCGGCCCGCCTCGAGAGCGGGCATCAGCTCCATGGTGAGGACGAACGGCGCGAGGTGGTTGACCTGGTGTGTCTTCTCGTGACCGTCGACGGTGACCTCGCGGTGGCCCATGATGCCGCCTGCGTTGTTCGCGAGCACGTGGATGGCGGGGTGCGACTCGAGCAGCGTGGCGGCGAGGTCGCGCACCTGGGAGAGATCCGCGAAGTCCGCAACATGATGGGCGATGCCGACGTCTTTCGCGACCGCAGCCGTCTTCTCGGGGTTGCGGCCCACGATCACGACCTCGTGGCCGTCCGCCGCCAGCCTGCGTGCCGCCGCCGCGCCGATGCCGTCGCTGCCGCCAGTGATGATGATGGTCTTGCGGGGCATGCGGGGTCCTCTCATGGATCCTCGGTAGGGCGTGGGGCGTGACGCGTCAGGATACGTGCGTTGCGAAGCCAGACACGCGCATCGGCCGATGTCACCAGGCCAGCGCCGGCTCACGACTGTACGTGGCCGGCCCGGTCGGCGCCATCGCGCGTGGCGGCCACAGTGGTGCCATGATCACATGGTGGCCATTCACGTCAACGCAGACAACTTCGCTGTCGCAGAGACGCACCGCATGATGCGAGACCTGCAGGACGACGCAGGGGGCGTCAATCGCCTCCTTCACAGTCGCGAGCCGGCTGCGGTCGAGAAGCAGACCGTCATTCGTCTGAACCGGGACACGCTGTACAGTTTCGCGGTCGTCGACATCAGCGCCGGTGCGACCCTCACGATCCCTGAGCATTCCGACCGGTACCTCTCGGCGATGGTCGTCAATGAGCAGCACTACATCGACGCCATCTTCCACGACGCTGGCGAGCACCGACTGTCGGTTGATCAGTTCGGCACGCCCCATGTCGTGGTGGCAGTGCGAACCTTGGTGGATCCCACCGATGCCACGGATCTCGCGGCCGTCGCGACCCTGCAGGATCAGATCCACGTCGACGCGGCGTCAGCGAAGCCGTTCGACATGCCCGACTACGACTCGTCCGCACTCGATGAGACGCGTGAAGCGCTGCTCTCCCTTGCTCGCAACCTCACCGGCTTCGACGGCATGTTCGGCGCGAAGGATCAGGTGGACCCTGTCCGCCATCTCATTGGTACTGCGGCCGGATGGGGCGGGCTGCCGTCAACGGAGGCGAGGTACGTCGGGGTCGACCCGCGTCTCCCGGTAGGGCACTACGAGCTCACGGTGGGAGACGTCCCGGTCGATGGCTTCTGGTCCGTCTCGGTGTACAACGCGGCCGGGTTCTTCGAACCCAACGAGCGCGGCGCCTACACGGTCAACAACGTCACCGGAGAGCGCAACGCGGACGGAACGATCACCATACGGTTCGGTGACTATCCCGACGAGGTTCCGAATGCGCTGCCCATCACGGACGGCTGGAACTACCTGGTCAGGCTCTATCGACCGCGGGCGGAGATCATCCACGGCAGTTGGGCGTTCCCCACCCTCAGCCCTGAAAGCTCCATCTGATACGGAGCCCGCCGCGCCATCAGGCGGCCGCGAATCGTGACTGATCGCGCATCGGCCGGATTGCCCCGGCGACCCGAGGAACCGTCAGGCGACCCGGCGCATCCAGCCGTAGGTGTCCTCGTCGCGCCCGTACTGGATGTCGGTGAGGCGCTGACGGATGCCCATGGTCACCTGGCCGGCCTCGCCACCGTTGATCTGCACGTCGAACGTGGGCGACGCGAGCCGTCCCACGGGCGTGACGACCGCGGCGGTGCCGCACGCGAAGACCTCGGCGATGTCGCCGTCCTCGACGCCGGCGCGCACCTCGTCCAGCGTGATGTCCTTCTCGATCACCTTGCGGCCATCATCTTCGAGCTGCTGGATCACGCTGGAGCGCGTGATGCCCTCGAGGATGGTGCCGGTCAGACGCGGGGTCTCGATGGTGCCGTCGCGGCGCACCACGAACACGTTCATGCCGCCCAGCTCCTCGAGGTAGCGGTCGTTCTTCGCGTCGAGGAACAGCACCTGCTGGCAGCCGTGCTCGGCGGCCTGCTGCTGAGGGAGCAGCGAGGCCGCGTAGTTGCCGCCGCACTTGGCGTCACCCGTGCCGCCGGGTCCGGCGCGGTGGAAGCCCTGCGCGACCCAGATCGACACCGGCTTGACGCCGCCCGGGAAGTACGGGCCCACGGGAGAGGCGATCAGCAGGTAGTCGATGACGTGGGCGGGCCGCACGCCCAGGAACGCCTCGGAGGCGAACATGAAGGGGCGCAGGTACAGGCTCGACTCCTCGACGCCGGGCACCCACGCCACGTCGGCGGCGATGAGCGCCTCGAGGGAGCCCACGAAGTCCTCGACGGGCAGCTGCGGCAGCGCGAGCCGATGCGCGGAGCGGTTGAAGCGCTCGGCGTTGGCCTCGGGGCGGAACAGGTGCACGCTGCCATCGGCCCACTTGAAGGCCTTGAGACCTTCGAAGATCTCCTGCGCATAGTGCAGCACTGCCGCGGCGGGGTCGAGCTGCAGCGGGCCGTAGGCCTCGACGCGGCGGTCGCCCCAGCCCTCGTCCTTGCGCCACTGCATGCGCGCCATGTGATCGGTGAACTGGGTGCCGAACTTGAGGTCCGCGAGGGCGGCGTCCCGCTGAATCGCCGGCAGCGGGTTCGCGCTGGGGCGGACCTCGAAGGCGGCGGCATTCGAGGCGACCACACTGGACTGCGCGGCCGATGCGGTGGTGTCAGTCATCCCAGTTCCCCTTCGTGGGTGTGCGCTGGCAGTGCATGAGCGCACGATTCTCGCGACAACGTGCGCTCATGCACTGCCGGGGCGCTGAGCATGGTGCTAGCCGCGGATCCGTGCCGCGAGGGCGTCGCCCACCTGCACCGTGGTGCGGGCAGTGCCGTCCTTCGCCGCCGCATCGGCCGCCACGGCGTCCTCCACGCGAGCAGCGAGCTCCGGGTAGCCCAGGAAGTCGAGCATGAGCCCCACCGACAGCACGGTGGCTGACGGATCGGCGATACCCTGACCCGCGATGTCGGGCGCGGAGCCGTGCACCGGCTCGAACATCGACGGGTAGGTGCGGTCCGGGTTGACGTTGCCCGACGCCGCGAGGCCGATACCGCCAGAGATGGCAGCCGCCTGGTCGGTGAGGATGTCGCCGAACAGGTTGTCGGTCACGATCACGTCGAACTTGCCGGGGTTCGTGGTCATCACGATGGTCGCGGCGTCGATGTGCAGGTAGTCCCACGTGACGTCCGGGAACTCGGGTGCGACGGCCTCGACCGTGCGGCGCCACAGGTGACCGGCGTGCACCAGCACATTGTGCTTGTGCACCAGCGTGAGCTGCTTGCGGTCACGCTTGGACGCGACGTCGAACGCGTAGCGGACCACACGCTCCACGCCGTGGCGGGTGTTGATCGACACCTCGGTCGCGATCTCGTGAGGCGTGTCGACGCGTAGCGCGCCGCCGTTGCCCACGTACGGACCCTCGGTGCCCTCACGGACCACCACGAAGTCCACGGCGTCGACATCGCGCAGCGGCGACACCTCCCCCGGGTACAGGCGTGACGGGCGCAGGTTCACGTACTGGTCCAGAGCGAAGCGCAGCGGCAGCAGCACGCCGCGCTCGAGCACGCCGGATGGGACCGACGGGTCGCCGATCGCGCCCAGCAGGATCACGTCGTGGCCCTTGATGGCCTCGAGGTCATCCGCCGCGAGCGTGTCGCCGGTGGCGTGCCAGCGCTTGGCGCCCAGGTCGAACTCGGTGGTCTCGAACGTGATGCCGGTCCCCTCGGTCGCCGCGGCGAGGCACTTGAGCCCCTCCGCCACGACCTCAGGGCCGATGCCGTCGCCAGCGACCACGGCGAGGCGGTACGCCTGTGGCTGAGTCTCCACGGTCATCGAGCGGTCTGTCCGTCCACGTAGTCCGAGTCGACGTCGTCCTTCCAGGCGAACAGCTTGCGCAGCTCGCGGCCGGTCTCCTCGATGGGGTGGCCCTCGCCCTTGGCGCGCAGCTCCGCGAACTCCTTGCCGCCGTTGTCCTGGTCACCGATGAACCGCTCGGCGAACGCGCCGGACTGGATGTCTGCGAGCACGGCCTTCATGTTCTCCTTGACCTCGGGGGTGATCACGCGCGGGCCGGAGACGTAGTCGCCGTACTCGGCGGTGTCGGACACGGACCAGCGCTGCTTGGTGATGCCGCCCTCGTGCATGAGGTCCACGATGAGCTTGAGCTCGTGCAGCACCTCGAAGTAGGCGATCTCCGGCTGGTAGCCGGCCTCGGTCAGCACCTCGAAGCCGTACTGGACGAGCTGGCTGGTGCCGCCGCACAGCACCGACTGCTCACCGAACAGGTCCGTCTCGGTCTCCTCGGTGAAGGTGGTCTTGATGACGCCGGCGCGCGTGCCGCCGATGGCCTTCGCGTACGACAGTGCGAGGTCCCAGGCGCCGCCCGTGGCGTCGGCCTCGACCGCGACGATGTCCGGGATGCCGCGACCCGCGACGTACTCGCGACGCACGGTGTGGCCGGGGGCCTTGGGGGCGATCAGCAGCACGTCGATGCCCTCGGGCACCTCGATGTAGCCGAACCGGATGTTGAAGCCGTGCGCGAAGGCCAGCGCCTTGCCCTCGGTCAGGTACGGCTTGATGTCGTCGTTGTAGATGGTGCGCTGGTGCTGGTCCGGCGCGAGGATCATGATGACGTCCGCCCACTGCGCGGCGTCGGCCACGGACAGCACCGTGAAACCGTCGTTCTCGGCCTTCTGGGTCGAGCGCGAGCCCTCGCGGAGCGCGACGCGCACCTCGACGCCCGAGTCGCGCAGGTTCTGCGAGTGCGCGTGGCCCTGCGAGCCGTAGCCGACGACGGCCACCTTCTTGCCCTGGATGATCGACAGGTCCGCGTCCTGCTCGTAGAACATTTCAGCCATGGTGGTTCTCTCCTTCAGTGTGAACAGTGGTCAAGTGGGGGAAACTGCGTGCGGCCGATGCGCGGGCCGGCTTGGGGTGGTGACGCCGGGGCTTAAGCGCTCACGCGCTCGAAGGCGCGCTCGGTGATCGACTTCGCGCCGCGGCCGATGGCGACGGTGCCGGACTGCACGATCTCCCGGATGTCATGCGGCTGGAGGGCTGCGAGCAGCGCCTCGAGCTTGTCGGGAGAGCCCACGGCCTCGATCACCAGCGAATCGGGTGCCACGTCGACCACGTGAGCGCGGAACAGGTCCACGATCTGCAGCACGTCGGCGCGCTGACGGACGTCGGCGCGCACCTTGATGAGCAGCAGGTCGCGCTGGACCGACTTGTCGCGGTCGAGCTCGACGATCTTGAGCACGTGCACCAGCTTGTTGAGCTGCTTGGTGACCTGCTCGAGAGGCAGCGCGTCCACGTCGACCACGACGGTGATGCGCGAGATGCCGGGGTGCTCGGTCTGGCCCACGGCCAGCGAGTGGATGTTGAAGGCGCGGCGGGAGAACAGACCGGAGACGCGTGCGAGCACGCCCGGCTTGTTCTCGACGAGCACCGAGAGCGTGTGCTTGGTCATGCTGTCACTCCTCCTCGCCGCGGTCCCACTCGGGGGCGATGCCGCGGGCGTACTGAATCTCGTCATTGCTGGTGCCTGCCGCCACCATGGGCCACACCATCGCGTCGCGCGAGACGGTGAAGTCCACGACCACGGGCTGATCGTCGATCTCCATGGCGCGCTTGATGGTCGCGTCCACGTCCGCATCGGTCTCGCAGCGCAGCCCCACGCAGCCCATCGCCTCCGACAGCTTCACGAAGTCGGGGATGCGGCGGGTGCCGTGACCGGTGTGCAGGTCCGTGTTCGAGTAGCGCTGGTTGTAGAACAGCGTCTGCCACTGGCGCACCATGCCCAGCGACGAGTTGTTGATGATCGCGACCTTGATGGGGATCTCGTTGAGCGCGCAGGTGACCAGTTCCTGGTTGGTCATCTGGAAGCAGCCGTCGCCGTCGATGGACCACACCGTGCGGTCGGGCTCGCCCACCTTGGCGCCCATGGCCGCGGGCACCGAGAAGCCCATGGTGCCCAGGCCGCCGGAGTTGATCCACGTGTTGGGACGCTCGTACTTGATGAACTGGCTCGCCCACATCTGGTGCTGGCCCACGCCGGACGTGAAGATCGTGTCCGGCCCCGAGATCTCGCCCAGGCGCTGGATCACGTACTGCGGAGAGCCGTGACCATCGTCCGTCGGCGTGTAGCCGAGCGAGTACGTGGTGCGCCAATCGTCGAGCTGCGCCCACCAGGCCTCGAGATCGGGCTTGCCGTGACGCGCGTGCTCGGCCTCGAGCGCGGGCACCAGTGCAGCGAAGACCTCCTTGAGGTCGCCCACGATCGGCACGTCGACGGCGCGGTTCTTGCCGATCTCCGCCGGGTCGATGTCCGCGTGCACGATGGTCGCGTGCGGGGCAAAGCTCTCGAGCTTGCCGGTCACGCGGTCGTCGAAGCGGGCGCCCAGGGCGACCACGAGGTCCGCCTTCTGCAGCGCGGCGACCGCGGCCACGGTGCCGTGCATGCCGGGCATGCCCAGGTTCTGCGGGTGCGAGTCGGGCAGGGCACCGCGGGCCATCAGCGTGGTGACCGCTGCGGCTCCCGACAGGTCGGTGAGGCGCCGCAGTCCGGCCGATGCGCCCGAGCGGATCACGCCGCCACCCACGTAGAGCACGGGGCGGCGGGCGGTCGCGAGCAGGCGTGCGGCCTCCTGCACCGTCTTGGCGTGCGGACGGGCGCCAGCGTTGAAGCCGGGCAGCTCGATGCGCTCGGGCCAGTGGAACGTGGTCTGTGACTGCATGGCGGACTTGGCGACGTCCACCAGCACCGGGCCGGGGCGGCCGTGGGAGGCGATGTAGAACGCCTCGGCCACCGCGCGCGGGATGTCGTCCGGGTCCGTCACCAGCACGTTGTGCTTGGTGATGGGCTGCGTGATGCCCACGATGTCCGCCTCCTGGAAGGCGTCCGTGCCGATGGACGCCGCAGCGACCTGACCGGTGATGGCGACCAGCGGGATCGAGTCCATGTTCGCATCGGCGATGGGCGTGACCAGGTTGGTCGCGCCGGGGCCCGAGGTGGCGATGCACACGCCAGGACGGCCGGTCGCGTGGGCGTAGCCCTGCGCGGCGTGGCCTGCACCCTGCTCGTGACGCACCAGGATGTGGCGCAGCTGGGTCGAGTCCATGAGCGGGTCGTACGCGGGCAGGATCGCGCCGCCGGGGAGACCGAAGATATCGGTGGCTCCTGCGCTCTCGAGCGAACGGATGAGCGACTGGGCTCCCGACATCCGCTCGCCCTCGCTGACCGATGCGGTCGCCGTCGAGGGCGGCCGAGCGGACCCGGGCGCGGGGCTCATCAGCGCCGAAGGCTTGGGTGCCTTGACCTGTGCCATCTTCTCTCCCATTGAGTCGAAATGTTGAGGCGGCTCTCGCGTCCGCCTCGCATGAAAAAACCCCTCGGCCTTGGGTGGCTGTCGGGGGATGCGCGCGGACGATGCCTGGGCTTGGACTAGAGGTCCGCGCGCCCGGTAACTACGAGAATCGTCTGCATGGGATCGACTGTACGCCCAGGAGGGCGGTCATGTCGCCATTTGGGCCAACAATCTCACATTGTGGTTCACCGTCTCACCAAACGAGACGACCTTGCCCCATCCCCGCCTTAGCGCCCCTGTGGGCGCTCAGTGTCGGAGATGAGGTCTGCGCGTCACCGAGTGGGCAATCAGTGTCGCCTCTACGTCAGCCGGCGCGTGAGGCGCACGGTGACACCGTCGCCCAGGTCCTTCCCCAACTTCTTGCGGACCTTCGCACTGAGCGACAACATGTGGCCGCCTTTGCCCGTCGGCATGAGACCCACGTTCTCGAGCGCCTCGCCGTCCACCTCGGCGTCGACCTTCACCGACTTGCCGGTACCGAAGAACTCGGCGGAGTCGGGCATCTCGACGCACGCCCACGTCTCGCCCTTCACTTCGACGCCGATGGGCGCAGTGAAGGAATGGTCAATGGGCCCAATGTCGTGACTCATGAACTCATCGTCGCACGCGGCCCCGGGCGCTGCCGAGGTGTGGCTTCCGGCCGCTCCCCCGCATCGGCCCGTGTTCCGCCTGATAGCGCCCACGCACCTGCCCACCCCGCCGGCCCACGGGCTCGCACCGCACCATTCCGGTACGTGTCGAATTCCGTGCAGATCTGCCGCCCACAACGACCAAGACTCGACACTTGCGTGAGGAGCGGGGACGTCAGGGCCGTGCGGGTCCCCCACCTCGAGGAACGCTTACTCGAGCACCGCGCCGCGCGAGGCCGACTGCACGAGCTTCGCGTACTTGGCGAGCACGCCCTTCGTGTAGACGGGAGGCAGCGGCGCCCAGCCCTCACGACGGGCGGCGAGCTCCTCCTCGGAGACGTCGAGGTTCAGCAGGCCGTTCTCCACGTCGAGCGTGATCTGGTCGCCGTCGCGCACGAACGCGATGGGACCGCCGTCCACAGCCTCGGGCGCCATGTGGCCCACGCACAGGCCGGTGGTGCCACCCGAGAAGCGGCCATCGGTGACCAGCAGCACGTCCTTGCCCAGGCCCGCGCCCTTGATGGCGGCCGTGATGGCGAGCATCTCGCGCATCCCGGGCCCGCCCTTGGGCCCCTCGTAGCGAATCACCACCACGTCGCCAGCGGTGATCGTCCCATCCGCGAGCGCATCCAGAGCCGCGCGCTCACGGTCGAACACGCGCGCCGTGCCGGTGAATACCGAGTCGTCGAAGCCTGCCGACTTCACGACCGCGCCCTCGGGCGCCAGCGATCCCTTGAGGATCGTGATGCCGCCGGTCTTGTGAATGGGGTTGTTCAGCGCGCGCACCACGCGGCCGTCGATCTTCTCCGGCTTGAGGTCCTCCATGTTCTCGGCGAGCGTCTTGCCGGTCACGGTCATCACGTCGCCGTGCATGAGCCCCGCCTGCAGCAGCGTGTTCATCACGGCGGGCACTCCGCCCACGCGGTCCACGTCGTTCATCACGAACTGGCCGAAGGGCTTGAGGTCGCCCAGGTGCGGCACCTTGGCGGCCACGCGGGAGAAGTCGTCGAGGGTCAGGTCCACGTCCGCCTCGTGAGCGATCGCCAGCAGGTGAAGCACCGCATTGGTCGAGCCGCCGAAGGCCATGACCACGGCGATCGCGTTTTCGAACGCCTCCTTGGTCATGATGTCGCGGGCGGTGATCCCCTGCCGAAGCATCTGCACCACGGCCTCGCCGGACTTGCGCGCGTACATGTCGCGGCGGCGGTCGGCGCTGGGCGGCGATGCCGATCCGGGAACCGACATTCCAAGGGCCTCGCCCACGGACGCCATCGTGTTCGCGGTGAACATGCCGCCGCACGCGCCCTCTCCGGGGCAGATCGCCTTCTCGATCGCGAGCCTGTCCTCCTCCGACATCAGCCCGCGAGCGCACGCGCCCACCGCCTCGAACGCGTCGATGACGGTGACGTCCTTCTCGGTGCCGTCCGACAGCTTCACGTGGCCGGGCATGATCGACCCCGCATACAAGAACACCGATGCGAGATCGAGCCGCGCGGCCGCCATCAGCATTCCGGGCAGGGACTTGTCGCAGCCTGCCAACAAGACGGAGCCGTCCAGGCGCTCGGCGCTCATCACCACCTCGACCGAGTCCGCGATCACGTCGCGAGACACGAGCGAGAAGTGCATGCCCTCGTGGCCCATCGAGATGCCGTCGGAGACGGAGATGGTGCCGAACTCGAGCGGGTACCCGCCGCCGGCGTGCACGCCCTCCTTCGATGCCTGCGCGAGGCGCTGCAGCGACAGGTTGCACGGCGTGATCTCGTTCCACGAGCTCGCGATGCCGATCTGGGGCTTGACCCAGTCGTCGTCGCCCATGCCGACGGCGCGGAGCATGCCGCGCGACGCGGTGGCCTCCAGTCCGTCGGTGACTTGGCGGGAGCGGGGCTTCATGTCAGGCGTCGTCGTCATAGTCCGGAGTCTAGGACGGCCGATGCGTCGGCCGCGGCACAGGAGGGAAAACGCGGCCTGAAGTTGACGCTGTGTCAACTTTCAAGGCCATGCCGGGGCAGATGCGACGCCGTCATCAGACGTTCACCCAGGCGTCATCGTTCCGTGGCGCATTTGTCCCGTTCGCGTCGATACGTTGACCCCAGCCCAGTTCCTCACCGCGATCCGGGGTGCGAGCCGGGCCCCTGTTCGACTCAGCCGTTCCCGGCGCGAGTGACGCCGTCGGGAGCACCCGAAACTCGGAGGAACCTCGTGCCCCTCAGCACCGCATCATCACCGCGCGCCCGCCTCGTGGCGTCCTGCGCAGCCGCCGGCGCCACCGTCGCCCTCGGCGCCGTGCTCGCCGTCCCGGCCACCGCCGCCGTGATCGACGAGCCGCTCGTCGCCACCGGCGACAGCACCGTGACCCTCACGCCCATCGGCAGCCACGACACCGGCGTCTTCGACGAGTCCGCGGCGGAGATCGTCGCGTTCCACGCCGGCACCCAGCGCTTGTTCACGGTTGACGCGAACGCGGGCGACATCCGCGTGCTCGACGTGTCGGACGCGACCGCTCCCGTCCAGCTGTTCACCCTGTCCGCAGCCGGCCTCGCATCGGCGGACGGCTCCACCATCCCCGCCGGCGCCGTCGCCAATTCCGTCGACGTGCGCTCGGACGGCCTCGTGGCGGTGGCGGTCGAGGCTCCTCACAAGACCGACGATGGCTGGCTGGCGTTCTTCGACGCGGACGGCGCCGAACTGGGCGCGGTGCGCGCCGGTGCGCTGCCGGACATGGTGACGATCACCCCGAACGGCAAGCGCGCCGTGGTCGCGAACGAGGGCGAGCCCTCAGCCGACTACGACGTGGACCCCGAGGGTTCGATCAGCGTTGTCGACCTGCCCAAGAAACTGGGCGCGCCGTCGCAGCAGGACGTCGCCACCGCAGACTTCCACGAGTTCGAGGACGCACTGCCGGCCGGCGTGCGCATCTTCGCCGGCATCGACGGCGCTGACATGCCCGTCTCCCGTGGTCTCGAGCCCGAGTACGCCACCGTGGACACCAAGTCCCGCACCGCCTACGTGACGCTGCAGGAGAACAACGCGATCGCCGTCGTGGACCTGGCCTCTGCGACCGTCACCGACATCCTTCCGCTGGGTGCCAAGGACCACTCGATCGAGGGCAGCGGGATGGACGCCTCGGACGAGGACGGCCCGAGCGCCTACGACGACGAGGGCGCCATCTCGATCGGCACCGTCCCGGTGATGGGCCTCTACATGCCCGATGCGATCGCCTCCTACTCCTCGCGTGGACGGACGTACCTCGTCACCGCGAACGAGGGCGACGCCCGCGAGTTCGGGGATTACGAGGAGCCCGCCCGCATCAAGGACCTGGGCGACGACGGCATCCCGCCCGTGTGCGATGGCGTGCTGACCGAGGCGCAGCTCGAGGACTCGGTGCTCGGACGCCTCGACGTCAGCACCGCATCGGGCCTGAGCGACGACGGCTCGTGCTACGAGACGCTCTACAGCTTCGGCGCGCGGTCCTTCTCGATCTGGTCCACGGACGGCAAGCGCGTGTTCGACTCGGGCGACGACTTCGAGACCATCACCGCACAGGTGGCGCCCGCGCACTTCAACTCCGACAACGACGAGTCGACGTTCGACAGCCGTTCTGATGCCAAGGGCCCCGAGCCGGAGGCCGTCACTACCGGACGAATCGGCTCGCGCACCTTCGCGTTCGTGGGCCTTGAGCGCGTGGGCGGCATCATGGTCTATGACATCACCGTGCCCGCCAAGACGACGTTCGTGACCTACGTCAACAACCGCGACTTCGCTGCGGACCCCGAGTCGCCCGAGGCGGGCGACCTCGGCCCTGAGGGCCTTGCCTTCATCGAGGCCCAGGACTCGCCCACCGGCTCGCCCCTGCTGGCAGTCGCGAGCGAGGTCTCGGGGACCACGACGCTGTTCGACATCGACGTCGCCCCCGGCGGCAAGGGCCAGGGCAAGGGCAAGGGCCGCCGCTGAGCCTGCGCGCTCATCCAACCGCGAGGGCCCGGGGGCCGGTCACACGACCGGCCCCCGGGCCCTCGGGCGTCTGCCCCGACGGTGCGGGAGCCGTGCCGGCCGGCCTCCGAGCGCACCAGTCGCAAAGACGGGGCTTGACATTGACGCAGCGTCAACTTCTACAGTCGAGACATGACCACGACAGACACCACTGACGGCGCCCTCGACATCGCCCAGCTCGCCCGCCTCACCGGGGTGACGAGCCGGACCCTGCGCCACTACGACAGCATCGGCCTGCTGACCCCCGCCTGGACGAGCGCAGACGGCCGGCGCCACTACGCCCGTCCCGAACTGCTCCGCCTCCAGCACATCCTCGTGCTGCGGGAACTCGGCACCGGCCTCGACCGGATCAGGCGCATCGTCGACGCACACGACCCCGCCGAGACCATCGCGCAGCTGCGCGACCACCACGCCGGCCTCACCGCCGAGCGCGACCGCTACGCGCGACTGGCCGCCACGGTCGCTCGCACCATCGACTCACTCGAGAAAGGAAAGACCATGACCACCGACCAACTGTTCGACGGCTTCGACCACACGCAATATGAGCCCGAGGCCCGCGAGCGCTGGGGCGACGCCACCGTCGACGCCTCGAACGCCCAGTGGGAGAAGCTCGGCGAGGACGGCAAGCGCCGTCATATGCAGACGGATCGCGAGATCGTCGAGGCCCTCGGCGCTGCCGTGCGGGTCCACCTGGCGCCCGACAGCCCCGAGGTCCAGGACGTGATCGCCCGGCACCACGCGTGGGTGAGCGTGATCTGGACCCCCGACGCCGACGCCTACCGAGGCCTCACCCAGATGTACGTCGACGACGAGCGGTTCCGCTCCCACTACGACGAGGTCGCCCCCGGAGCCGCCCAGCTGTTGCGCGATGGCGCGGAGGTCTACGCGGACACGCGCCTCTAGCGCCCGCCCGCTCCCTCCGGCCGATGCGGTCGTCACCTGGGTGACGACCGCATCGGCCGGTCTGCGTGGAGGGGTGAGATCACCCACAGAAGTTCGTCGTGCGGGAATAGTTGAAAGATCATCTATTGTTGGTCAGGTGTCGCCATCGTTGCCGACAGCCATGACCATCCGAACCCCACGACAAGGACACACCATGACTCGCATCGGTATCATCGTCGGCTCCGTAGCCGAAAGCTCCATCAACAAGAAGGTCGCGACCGTGCTCCCCACGCTCGCCGACGACCAGAGCGTTGAGTTCGTCCACCTGGACCTCACCGCGCTGCCCATCTACAACTACGAGCTCGACGGCAACTGGCCCGACGTGGCCACCGAGTGGAAGCAGTCCATCGAGGACGTCGATGGTCTGATCATCGTCACCCCCGAGTACTCGCGCTCCATCCCGGGCGCACTCAAGAACGCCCTCGACTGGGCCTCGCGTCCCTGGGGTCAGAACTCCTTCACCGGCAAGCCCGTCGCCATCATGGGCGCGTCGATCGGCACCACCGGCACCGCGATGGCGCAGCAGCACCTGCGTAACATCCTCGCGCACTTCTCGGCGCCCACGCTGGGTCAGCCCGAGACGTTCTTCCACTTCAACCCGGCCGCCTTCGGCCACGATGGATCGCTCCAGGACGACGCTCAGGCGGCTGTCCTCGGCGGCTTCGTCAACGCGGCGGTGGACCATGTCCAGTCGCACGCGCGCATGAACGCGAACGTCTGACACGTCGCATGGGCGTGCCGACCACGCAGGACGCATGATCGCTCCGAGAGTGGTCATGAGCACCACGTAGAACGCACGACGCCTCATCACAGCACGGCCGCCGGGATTGCCCGGCGGCCGTGCTGCGTTGTGCCTGGCATGACGCATCTCTGGTGGGCCCGCCGCGACCTGCGCCTCGACGACAACCCCGCGCTGCTCTCCGCCCAGGAAGGCAGCCCGGCGGCGGCCGTCTTCGCGTGGACGCCGGCCCTGCACTTCTGGTCGGGCCGACGCCGCGCTCACCTGGCGCGCGTGCTGTGGTCGCTGCGCGAGGACACGGGCGGCGCCCTCGCGGTGCGCCGGGGCGAGGCGGCCGATGCGGTCCTCGCAGCCGCCCGGCAGGCCGATGCGACGGCGGTCTGGGCGTCGCAGGAGTACACGCCGTCCGGCGTGCGCGAGCAGAAGCACGTCGCCGCGGCTCTCGAGGCCGACGGCCGCGAGCTGCGCATGATCGGCTCTCCCTATGCCGTGGCGCCCGGGCGCGTGACCAAGGGAGACGGCACCCCGTACCGGGTCTTCACGCCGTATCGCGGCGCGTGGCGCGAGCACGGCTGGCGCTCCCCCGCCGCCCCCGCCGATGCCGACGCCTTCGTGCGCCTCCCGAGGGACTCGGCCGACGCCGACCTCGACCAGATCGCCGCACACGCCGACGCGGAGGATCCCCTCGAGCGCACCGAGGAGTTCCGCGAGCGCCGCGTACGGGAGGACCTCGAGGCCTTCGTCGACGACAGAGTCGAGCACTACGGAGACGAGCGCGATCGCCCCGACCTCGACTCCACGTCCCGCCTGTCGAGCGCGTTGGCGTTCGGGCTCGTGCACCCGCGTACCGTGCTCGCGCTCACCGGCGCCGTGGACCACCCGGCGGCCCGCACCTTCGAGTCCGAGATCGCCTGGCGCGAGTTCCATGCCGACACCCTGTGGCACGAGCCGCAGGCGCGGCGCGAGTCGCTCTCGACCGTGGTCCTGGAGGACGACTGGGCGACCGGCGCGGAGGCCGACGCGGCCTTCGTCGCGTGGCGTGACGGCCGCACGGGCTTCCCGCTCGTGGATGCCGGAATGCGGCAGCTCGCCTCCACGGGATGGATGCACAACCGCGTGCGCATGGTGGTCGCGAGCTTCCTGGTGAAGGACCTCCACCTGCCGTGGCAGCGCGGCGCCGACTACTTCAGGCGAGCGCTCGTGGACTACGACCATGCGCAGAACCAGCTCAACTGGCAGTGGGTGGCCGGCACCGGCCGGGACGCCTCCCCGTACTTCCGGGTCTTCAATCCGGAGACGCAGGCGGGCAAGTTCGACCCGCATCGACGCTACGTCGAACGCTGGGTGCCAGAGCTGGACACCCCCGCCTACCCAGCACCGATGGTCGACCACAAGGTCGAGCGCGAGCGGGCTTTGGAGCTCAACCGGCGCGCGAAGGCCCGCGTCCAGCGGTAGCGTCGACACCATGCGGAGGGACGAGGTCGACCGGTGGATGGGCCACTACGACAATCCGATGAAGGACGTCGTGCAGCGCATCCGGCAGATCATCCTGGCGAGCGACGACCGCGTGAGCGAGTGCCTCAAGTGGTCCACGCCCACCTTCGTCTACAAGGGCAACATCGCGAGCTTCTTCCCCAAGTCCACGCACTACGCGACCCTCATGTTCCATCAGGGCGCGCTGATTCCCGGCCACTTCCCGAGCCTCGTAGGCAACGGGCCCGAGGCTCGCGCTATGAAGATCGTGTCGATCGCCGAGGCCGAGGAGCATCGCGACGAGATCAACGCCCTCATCGAGGCGTGGATCGAATGGAAGGACATGGACTCCTCGGGGACGTGACCCTCAGGCGGGGAACGCGCCCATCATGACGAAGTTGACCGGGTCGTCCCCGTGGCGCACCGCCTCGACCTGCTTGCGCACCAGCGCGATGTAGCGCTTGTCGGTGAGCAGCGCGAAGCCGGCGACGTGCGGGACGACGATGCACCCGGGCGCGGAGAACAGCGGGTGGCCGTCGGGAAGCGGCTCGGGGTCCGTCACGTCCAGCGCCGCACGCAGCCGTCCCGCCTGGAGCTCGCCCAGCAGCGCCTCGGTGTTCACGACCTTGCCGCGGCCCACGTTGACCACCAGCGCATCGTCAGGCAGCGCCGCCAGGAAGTCGGCGTCGACCAGGCCCTCGGTCTGCTCGGTGAGCGGAGTGACGAGGAACACGATCTCGGCGTCCGGCAGGAGCGCCGGCAGGTCGTCGATCGCGCGCACGTCGGTGCCGTCGGGCGCGGTCCGCGCCGACCTCGCCACGCCGGTCACCTGGGCCTCGCACGCACGCAGGCGCGCCCCCAGCGCAGCGCCGATGCTGCCGTAGCCGATGACGAGGCACCGGCGGTCCGCGAGCGACGGGGCGTAGACATCCGCATCCCACGTGCCACGTGACTGCGCATCCCAGAACTGCGGCAGGCGCCGCTGGCTCGCGAGCGCGAGGGCAAGCGCCATCTCTGCGGTCCGCGAGTCGTGCACTCCCCTGGCGTTCGCGAGCTTCTTTCCGGCCGGCACGAACGGAGCGGCGTGCTCGTAGCCGGCGGAGGGGATCTGGATCACCCTCAGGTCAGGGCACTCGGCGATGCGGTCGTAGACGGCCTTGCCACCGGACAGGTGCGGAATGCACGCGATGGTGACGCGCTCGCGCTCATCCTCGGGGACGGGGCCGGAGGTGGGGTCCCAGACGATGACCCGGGCGTCATCGCCGAGCTCCCCGAGCGCATCGGCGATTCTTTGGTGTGGGACAGCGACGGTGATCATGCGGCCAGTCTTTCACCCCGCGCGCCCTGGTCAGGGGATGGAGGCGGGGCGCACCGTGGCGGGCGGGGGCGCGGTGCTGCCGCGGACGACCAGCTCGGTCGACATCCGCACGTGAGTCTCGCGCTCGACGCCGTTGATGATGTCCAGCAGCATCTCCATCGCGGCACGGCCCATCGCCTGCATGGGCTGGCGCACGGTCGTGAGCTGCGGCACCGCGAGGGATGCCTCGGGGATGTCGTCGAAGCCCACCACCGACACGTCCTCGGGAACGCTGAGCCCGTACTCGTGGGCGACCTCCATCGCGCGAATCGCCGTCACGTCGTTCGCGGCGAAGATCGCGGTGGGGCGATCGGGCAGCTCGAGCAGGTCGCGGGTGATCTCGGCGGCGCGGTCGGGCGCGTAGCGGGACTCGCGCACGAGCGACGGATCCACGGGGACGCCCGCCTCCTCCATGGAGTCGCGGTAGCCGGCCTCGCGCAGGTGGGCGGAGTCCAGCTCGGAGCGGCCACCGAGGAAGGCGATGCGGCGGTGCCCCAGCGAGATCAGGTGCTCGGTCGCCTGCTTGGCGCCCGAGTACGAGTCGGCGTCGATGGTGGGCATCGACGACGGCCCGAAGTGGGGGTCGACCGCGACCGCGGGCACGATGGTGCGGGCGTCGAGCACGGTGGGGGTGACGAGCACGGCACCGGCGATCAGCGTGCCGCCCAGGCGTGACAGCGAGCGGCGCTCCCAGCCGTGCTGGTCGCCTCCCGAGTGCGACAGGAGCTCGTAGCCGCTTCCGCGGGCGCCGAGCGCGGCGCCCTTGAGGAGCTCAGCACTGAAGGGCTCGAAGTCCGGCACCAGGATGCCGAGCACGTTGCTCGTGTGGCTGCGCAGGGATGCGGCGATGAGGTTGGACTCGTAGCCCATGTCGTTGATGACGCCCTGCACGAGCTCCACCGTGTCCTTGGCCACGCCGTAGCGGCCGTTCACCACTTTGGACACGGTCGCGACGGAGACGCCCGCCTTCGCGGCGACGTCTGCCATCTTGACGCGAGGAGCGGGTTCCATGGGCTGATGCTACCGCGCCGACGGACTGCAACCTCGTTGTGACTAAAACGTTATCCATAACGATTGACACCGTAGCGAGCCGGGTGTCATAGTTCCCGTGTTCAGCTGGTCAACGAAGATCGAAAGGACAGGACATGGCGAACATGCGACGATTGGGTGCCTTCGCGGCATTCACCACATCTGCCGCTCTCCTGCTGGCTGCTTGCAGCAGCGGAGACGGCGAAACCACGGATCCCACTGATTCCCCCACCAACGGTGAGGCGGAGCAGAGTGCGGAGCCGGTCACCCTCACCTGGTGGCACAACGCGGTTGCGGGCGACAACGGGGAGAACGCCCTGGGCGACTACTGGCAGACCGTTGCCGACGCCTACACGGCGGAGAACCCGCACGTGACCATCGAGATCGAGCAGGTCCAGAACGAGGACCTGCAGCGCACGCGCATCCCGCTTGCACTGCAGTCCGGGGACGCTCCTGACCTCTTCCAGGCGTGGGGCGGCGGCGAGCTGGCGAGCCAGGTCGAGTCCGGCTACGTCCAGGATCTGTCGGAGACGCTTGCGGACGACATCGAACGCCTCGGCGGCGGTGTCTCTCCGTGGCAGCACGAGGGGTCGACCTACGGCCTGCCCTTCACGTTCGGCGTCGAGGGCATCTGGTACCGCGAGTCTCTCTTCGAGGAGGCCGGGATCACTGAAGAGCCCGCCACCATGGACGAGCTCAACGCCGCGGTGCAGGCGCTCAAGGACGCGGACATCACCCCCATTGCGGTGGGTGCTGCTGACGGATGGCCCGCTGCGCACTGGTGGTACAACTTCGCTCTGCGCTCGTGCTCGCAGGACGTCATGGCGGCCGCAGGCGTCGACCGTGACTTCTCGGACCCGTGCTGGGTCCAGGCTGGCGAGCAGCTCGAGGAGTTCCTCGGCACCGAGCCGTTCCAGGACCAGTTCATCTCCACGGTCGCCCAGACGGGTGCGACGTCCTCTGCTGGACTCGTCGCCTCCGGTGACGCGGCCATGGAACTCATGGGCCAGTGGAACGTCTTCGTGTACGAAGGCTTCACGGACGGCACCGACGAGGGCATCGCTGCGCTGCAGGATGACCTCGGCTGGTTCCCGATGCCCGCGACTGACGGCGGCAACGGTGACCCGAGCGCTGCCCTCGGCGGCGGCGACGGCTTCTCCTGCTACGTCGACGCTCCGCCGGAGTGCGCTGACTTCCTGTCGTTCATCGTGAGCGACGCGAACCAGATGGAGTTCACCGAGGCCACGGGCGCCCTGCCCGTCGCACCGGCCGCGGCAGACGCCGTGACCAACCCGGTGCTGGTCGAGCTGGCCCAGGTGGCCGGTAACGCTGAGTACGTCCAGCTCTGGCTGGACACCTCCTTCGGCACCAACGTCGGCGGCGCGATGAATGACGGAATCGTCAGCATCTTCGCCGGCACCGGTGAGGCTCAGGACGTGGTGGATCTCATGACCGCCGCCGCCCTGACCGAGTAGGACTCATCCACCCGACCCCCTGATCCCAAGAAAGCGAGGCTCCCTGGTGACTGCACTAGAGGCCTCGGGTACGGGAACGGGCCCCGCCACCGATGCCAAGGCATCGGTGGCGGGGTCCACCCCTGTCACCCCCGCCGCATACAACCCCCGCCGCGACCGCCGCCGCAAGTGGCTCGAGATCGTCATCTTCGTCGGCCCCGCCCTGCTGCTCTTCCTGGTCTTCGTGATCTTCCCGATGATCATGGCCGCGCGTTACAGCCTCTACAAGTGGGACTCCCGCCAGCCGTTCGAGCTCGCGGAGTTCATCGGATTCGACAACTACACCCGCGCTCTCATGGGCGGCACCGACCCCGAGACCAAAGAGATCTTCTGGAAGGCGTACGCACAGCCGTTCTGGAATGCCGTGGGCAACAACGCGCAGATCATCGCGCTGTCCATGCTCGTGCAGCTGCCGATCGCGATGATCATCGCGCTGGTGCTGAACCGCAAGTTCCCCGGCCGCTCGAGCGTGCGACTCATCATCTTCGCGCCCTACGTCCTCAGCGAGGTCGTCGCGGGCCTGATGTGGCTCATGCTGCTCGACCCTCGCGGTCCCGTGACGGAGATGCTGGCGGCGATAGGGATCTCCGATCCCGCAGGAGGGTGGCTCGAGGATCCACAGGCGGGCTTCTGGACGTTCTTCTTCATCGTGTCGTGGAAGTACATCGGCCTGGCGATCATCTTGTTCCTGGCAGGCCTGTCCGGCGTGCCGCCGGAGCTTCAAGAGGCCGCGTCGATCGACGGCGCGAGCTGGTGGCAGGTGCAGTGGCGCATCAACATCCCCCTGATCGGCCCCACCGTCCGCGTCTGGGCGTTCCTGTCGATCATCGGCTCGATCCAGCTGTTCGACATGGCCTGGGTGCTCAACAAGGGCGGCTCGACTGGCCAGTACTCCACCATCGCGACGCTGATGGTCGACATCGGCACGCAGCGCAACGACGGTGGCTACGCCTCCGCCCTCGCGATCATCATGTTCATCTTCTCCATGGTCGCCGCGATCACGTACATGACGATCGTCATGCGCCGTGACAACGGTGCTCGTGCCGGAAAGGGGGCCTGACATGGCCACCGCAGTCAAGGACGACGTCAAGAAGCGCCGGTCGAGCCAGTCACGCGCTCGCACCAGGCTTGGAGGCGACTCGTCGATCTACGTCACGATCTTCGTGGCCCTCATCGCGGTGGGACTCACGCTCGGCCCCATTCTCTTCCTGGGTCTGGGCGGGTTCCGCACCAACGGCCAGATCGCCGAAGACCCGACCGGCCTGCCGAACCCGTGGGTGTGGCAGAACTACTGGGACATCCTCACGGGATCCACCTTCTGGGAGTTCACGCTCAACTCGGCGATCATCTCCATCGCGACCACGGCCGGCGTGGTGCTGTTCGGCACCATGGCGGCGTACCCGCTGGCCCGGTACTCGTTCCGTGGCCGCGAGGGCGTGTTCCTGATGTTCACCGCTGGGCTGATGTTCCCCCTCACCGTCGCGATCTTCCCGCTGTTCCTGCTGCTGCAGGACCTGGGGCTGGGCGGCATGTGGGGTCTGATCATTCCGCAGATCGCCTTCGCGCTGCCGGTGACGGTCATCATCATGCGCCCGTTCCTCGCGGCGCTGCCGGACGAGCTCGAAGAGGCGTCGTTCATGGATGGACTCACGCGGGTGGGCTTCTTCTTCCGCATGGTCCTGCCGCTGGCGCGACCCGGCATGGTGACCGTGGGCGTGCTCGCGTTCCTCGGTTCGTGGAACGCGTACCTGCTGCCGTTGGTCATGCTCACAGGACGCGACGCGCCCACGACGCTGCCCCTCGGCGTGACTCAGTTCCAGGGCCAGAATGCCGCGAACTTCGCGGGCATCATGGCCTACACCTTCCTGGCCATGATCCCCGCACTGGTGTTCTTCCTCATGATGGAGAAGCGCATCGTCGACGGACTCTCTGGCGCGGTGAAGGGGTAATGACGATGAGCACCAATTTCATCAGCGCGCCCCCGCGCGCCGGCGAACGCCCGGAGGGCATCAGTCCTCGGGTGCGTGCGATCGTCGCGGAGATGTCGCTGGACGAGAAGCTGGCGCAGATCGTCGGCTTCTGGGAGGGCGAAGAGGGCGACTCCGTCGCCCCGCTCCAGGGCGAACTCGCCAGCACGGGCAAGCTGGACGATGCGATGGCGCACGGCCTCGGCCACCTGACTCGGGTCTACGGCACCAACCCCGTCGATCCCGACGAGCGGGCCGCGTACCTGTGGAAGCGGCAGCGGTCGCTGGTGACGGACACGCGGCCGGGAATCCCGGCGCTCGTCCACGAGGAGTGCCTCACCGGACTGGCGGCATGGAAGGCCGCCACGTTCCCCACGCCACTGGCATGGGGAGCCGCGTTCGATCACGCGCTCGTCGAGCGCATGGGGTCGCTGATCGGCGGCTCGATGCACGCCCTCGGCATTCACCAGGGCCTCGCCCCGGTGCTTGACGTCATCCGTGACGTCCGGTGGGGACGCGTCGAGGAGTGCATCGCCGAGGACCCGTACCTCGTGGGCACCGTCGGCACGTCGTACGTGCGCGGGCTCCAGTCCGAGGGCGTCGATGCGACGCTCAAGCACTTCGTGGGCTACTCGGCCTCGCGTGCGGGACGCAACTTCGCTCCCGTCCACGCGGGTCGACGCGAGCTGCAGGACGCCCTGCTCATCCCGTTCGAGATGGCGGTGCTCGACGGCGGCGTGCACTCGATCATGCACTCGTACGCAGAGATCGACGGCCTCCCCGTCGCGGCCGACCCGGAACTGCTCACCACCAAGCTCCGCGACGAATGGGGCTTCACCGGCGTCGTCGTCGCCGACTACTTCGGCGTCGCCTTCCTGCACCTCCTCCACGGGGTGGCCGCGGATCTGGGCGACGCGGCGGCGCAGGCACTGGCCGCCGGCGTCGACATCGAGCTGCCCACGGGCGACGCCTACCTGGCGCCACTCAAGGCCGCGCTCGAGTCCGGGGTCGCGGACATCGCGCACGTCGACCGCGCCGCCGAGCGCGCCCTGGCGCAGAAGGAGCGCCTGGGTCTGCTCGACGCCACGTTCGAGGAGGACCCGCCCACGGGCGTCGACCTCGACTCCCCCGCTCACCGCGAGGTGGCCAGGGAGCTGGCGGAGAAGTCGGTGGTGCTCGTCTCGAACGACGGCGCGCTGCCCCTCGATGCCACGGACGAGCGTCAGGTGGTGGGCGTCATCGGCCCCAACGCGGACACGTTCGCGGCGCTCTTCGGGTGCTACTCGTTCGCCAACCACGTGCTGTCACAGCGCCCAGGCGTCGAGCTGGGCTTCGAGGCGCCGTCGGTGCTGGAGGGCATCCGCGAGGAGTTCGCCGGCACGGTGCTCGCCGCTCAGGGCTGCGGCATCGACGACGACGACCGCTCCGGCTTCGACGAGGCGGTCACGATCGCACTCGAGGCCGACACGGCGATCGTGGTAGTCGGCGACGAGGCCGGCCTCTTCGGCCGCGGCACCGTCGGCGAAGGCTGCGACCGCGACGATCTCGAGCTCCCCGGCGTGCAGCGTGACCTGGTCGAGGCGATCCTCGACACCGGCACCCCCGTCGTGCTGGTGATGCTCACCGGACGCCCGTACGCGGTGTCGTGGGCCATCGAGCGCTGCGCGGCGGTCGTCCAGGCCTTCTTCCCGGGTGAAGAGGGCTCCGGCGCGATCGCACGGGTGCTGTCCGGACGGGTCAACCCCTCCGGCCGCCTGCCCGTG
This sequence comes from Demequina muriae, assembly GCF_030418295.1. NCBI lineage: Bacteria > Bacillati > Actinomycetota > Actinomycetes > Micrococcales > Demequinaceae > Demequina > Demequina muriae. Next base: position 2,095,226 of record NZ_JAUHQA010000001.1, on the reverse strand, counting down.
ACGCTGCCGCGGTCGGTGGGCGCTCAGCCGTACTCGTACCTGCACCCCAAGCTCGGCGGCGATGGCGAGGTGACCAACCTCTCCACCGGCCCTGCGGCGTGCTTCGGCCACGGGCTGTCGTACACGACGTTCGCGCACGAGAGTCTCGAAACGTCCGACGCTCCGACCGACGGCGAGATCGTCGCTGCGGTCACGGTGACGAACACCGGCGACCGTCACGGCGAGGACGTCGTGCAGCTGTACGCACACGACGTCGTGGGATCCATCACCCGGCCCGTCGCTCAGCTCGTGGGCTACCACCGGGTGGCTCTCGGCCCCGGCGAGAGCGCGCGAGTGGAGTTCACCGTGCCGACCACGCGTCTCGCGTTCTCGGATCGCTCGTTCACGAGGGTGGTCGAGCCCGGCGCCATCGAACTCTGGACCGGCACCAGCGAGGAGCGTTTCGCAGAGGCGAGCCTCACGCTGGTGGGCGACGCTCACCCTGTCACCACCGCATCGGCCCGCTGGACCACGACGAGGGTCGTATGACACCTGTCCACGACGTCGACCACCGCATGGGCGAGGGGACGGTGACCGTCACCGACGGTGGCGGCGTCCCTCTCGCCGATGCGGTGATCACGGTGGAGCAGACGCGCCACGACTTCGCCTTCGGCAACATCGGGTTCGACCTGATCGAGTGGATCGGCGGCGACGGCGAGGCGGGCACGCACCTGTTCGGCGGAGCCTCCGCCGCATCGGCCCCCCTGCTGGCCGAGAAGTACCTCGAGCTGTACAACGCCACCACGCTGCCGTTCTACTGGCGGGGCTTCGAGCCCCGCCAGGGCGCCCCTGACACCGACCGGCTTCGCCGTGCCGCGCAATGGTTCGTGGACCGGGGGGTCGCCGTCAAGGGCCACCCGCTGCTGTGGCACACGCTGGCGCCCGAATGGCTGCTCGACCTCGACGACGTCGCGGCCGAATCGGTCATGCGTGCGCGCATCACGCGCGAGACCCGCGCATTCGCCGGCGTGGTGGACCTCTGGGACGCGATCAACGAGGCAGTGATCCTCCCCGTGTTCACGGCCGAGCACAACGCCGTCACCCGGCTGGCTCAGTCCAAGGGACGCATCGAGATGGTGCGCCTCGCGTTCGAGTCGGCACGCGAGGGCAATCCGCACGCCAGGCTCGTCCTCAACGACTTCGACCTGTCCGCCGATTACGAGCGCCTCATCGAGGAGTGTCTCGACGCGGGCATCGAGATCGACGCCATCGGCCTGCAGACCCACATGCACCAGGGGTACCGCGGCGAGGAGGCCGTGTGGGACATCCTCGAGCGGTTCGCGAGGTTCGGGCTGCCGCTGCAGATGACGGAGACCACTCTCGTCTCTGGCGACCTCATGCCCGCCCACATCGTCGACCTCAACGACTACGTGGTGGACGACTGGCCGTCGACGCCCGAAGGCGAGGCCCGCCAGGCGGACGAAGTGGTGCGCCACTACCGCACGCTCGTCTCCCACCCGGCCGTGGAGTCGATCACCTATTGGGGCCTGACGGACGAGGGCGCCTGGCTGGGCGCTCCGGCCGGGCTGCTGAGGCGCGACGGAACGGCCAAGCCCGCCTTCGACGCCCTGGTGGGGCTCATCAAGAGCGAGTGGTGGACGCACCCCACGGACATGAGAACCGACGCGGACGGTCGAGTGCACGTGCGCGGCTTCGCTGGTGACTACCGCGTCTCGCACGGCGGTCGCAGCGCCGAGCTTCACCTCGAACGGGGCGCCACCGCTCCCCTGCGCGTGGCGCTGGAGTAGGTGCCACGATGACCTCCGACCGACAACGACGTCGATCACCCCGGGTCACGATCTCGCAGATCGCGGAGGAAGCCGGCGTCTCCATGCCGACCGTCTCGCGTGTGCTCAACGGTCGGACGGGCGTCTCCGATGAGACCCGCGCCGCGGTCCAGGCACTGCTGGACGAGCACGGGTATCAGCGTCGCGGCACCGCGCAGCGACAGCGCGTGGGACTCATCGACTTCGTGCTGCGCGACCTCGATCCGATCTGGGCGATGCCGCTCATCCAGGGCGCGGAGACGGAGGCGATGAGGGCGGGCGCCAGCATCGTGCTGACCTCGACGCATGGGCGATCGGTCGGCAACCGCCGCTGGATCCAGCACCTCGCGAGCCGTCGCACCGACGCGGTCGTGATCGTCGTCTCCGAGCTCTCGGAAGGCGCCGCGGCCGAACTGGGGCGCCTGCACACCCCTGTCGTGCTCGTCGATCCCGTCGGCTCCGCCCCCGGGAACATGCCGACGGTCGCCGCCGCCAACCGCGCGGGCGGCCGCATGGCCACCGAGCACCTGTTCCGGCTCGGCCACCGACGCATCGGCATCGTGACAGGACCGCAAGGCGTCCGGTGCTCCGAGGACAGGCTCGAAGGCTACCGGGACGCGCATCGGCGCCATGGGATCCCGCTCGACCCACACCTCCAGGACTACGGGGACTTCATGCCGGCCTCCGGCCTCGCGTCCGCGCGGCGCATGCTGGGGATGTCCCGCCGCCCCACGGCGATCTTCGCCGGCACGGACCAGACTGCATCGGGCGTCTACACGGCCGCCCGCGAGCGCCACCTTCGCATCCCCGAGGACCTGTCCGTCGTGGGGTTCGACGACGTCATCCTGTCCGAATGGCTGCAGCCGCCGCTCACGACGGTGCGCCAGCCGCTCGAGCAGATGGCTCGCGCGGCGATCCGCGCGGCCGCCCAGATCGCCTACGAGGGCCGCGCTCCGTCCGGGCGTCTCGAGCTGCCGACGTCGCTCACGCTCCGCGCGTCGACGTCAGCGCCCATGCGTGCGGCCGCCTGACAGTCAGCCAGGCGCGAGCACCGAACGGCCGATGCGCACAGTGGCGGCGGTCACCGCGTCGCGTCCTCGGGGCGGAGGCTGACGCGGCGCAGCAACTGCGCATTCGCCGCCACCACGATGGTCGACAGGCTCATCGCGATCGCCGCCGCAGCCGGTGGCATCGTGACTCCCGCCCACGCGAAGGCGCCGGCCGCCACCGGAATGGCGATCACGTTGTAGCCCGTGGCCCACACCAGGTTCTGGCGCATCTTCCGATACGACGCTCGCGACAGGTCGATCACCGACAGCACGCCGCGCGGGTCGGAGCTCGCGAGCACCACGCCCGCGGCCTCCATCGCCACATCAGTGCCGGCGCCGATCGCCAGGCCCACGTCCGCGCGGGCGAGCGCCGGTGCGTCATTGACGCCGTCCCCGACCATGGCGACCTTCTTGCCCTGGCTCTGCAGCCTGCCCACGGCGTCGTCCTTGTCGCCCGGAAGCACCTGGGCGAAGACCTCGTCGATCCCCAGGTCGTGGGCGACCGCATCGGCCACGGCCTGCGAGTCGCCCGTGACGAGCGCGACCGCGATGCCCCTGGCATGGAGCGCATCGACGGTGGCGCGAGACTCGTCTCGCACCGGGTCCGCGGTCGTGAAGGCGCCCACCACCTCGGCATCGACCACCACGTGGAGCACAGCGCCGCCGCGCTCGTGCCACGGAGCCGTCGCCCGCGCCAGCGACTCGGGTTCCGACACGCCGAGATCGGCCAGCAGTGCGGGTCCTCCCACCGCCACCTCGTGACCGTCGACGACCGCACGCACGCCCTTCCCTGGCACGGTCTGGACGCTGTCCGCAGAGGGGACCTCGATGCCACGGTCCGCGGCGGCAGCCATGACGGCGCGACCCACGGGGTGCTCGGAGTCGCGTTCGGCCGCCGCCGCGAGCGCGAGCACTCGATCCAGCTGACCGTCGGAGACCGCCGCGGAATCCGTCACCACGTGGGATCCCTCGGTCAGCGTCCCGGTCTTGTCGAACAGCACCGTGTCCACCGTGCGCATCGCCTCGAGCGCCTGGGTGTCCTTGATCAGGATCCCGTGCTGGGCGCTCGAGGAGGTGCCGATGGCGATCACCAGGGGGATCGCCAGGCCCAGCGCGTGGGGGCAGGCGATCACCAGCACGGAGACGGCCCGCGTCAGACCGGTCGCAGGGTCATCGACGATCGCGGTCACGATGAAGGTCAGGGCGGCGACGACGAGCGCGATCCAGAACAGCCATGCAGCCGCGCGGTCGGCCAGTCGCCGCGTTCCGGAGCGCGATTCCTGCGCGGACTGCACCATGCGCTGGACGCCGGCCAGGGCGGTGCCCTCCCCCGTGGCCGTGACTCGGATCCTCAGCGAGCCGTCGGTCGCCACGGTGCCCGCGACGACCGCATCGTCCGCGTGCTTGGCGACGGGAGCGGACTCACCCGTCATCAGCGACTCATCGACGGCAGCGTCTCCCCGCAGGATCGTTCCGTCCGCCGGGATGCGGCCGCCCGGGCGGACCACCACCACGTCGCCTTCACCAAGATCGGAGATCGGAACGGTCTCGGTGGCGTCGCCGTCGACGACTCGCTCGGCGTCGTCCGGCAGCAGCTCGGCGAGCGCTTGGAGCGCGCCCCGCGCCTGTCCCACCGCCTTCATCTCCTGCCAGTGGCCCAGGAGCATCACGACGATGAGCGCCGCGAGCTCCCACCAGAAGTCGAGGTCGCCGAGGCCGAGGGTCGCGCCTGCCGACGCGAGGAAGGCGACCGTGATGGCGAGCGAGATCAGCGTCATCATGCCGGGCCGGCGCGACGTGATCTCGTCCCGCCACGCCATCGACAGGAACGGCCAGCCGCCCCATACGAAGATCACTGACCCGAGCAGCGGAGGGATCCACACGGTGCCGGGCAGATCGTAGCCGAACCAGTGCTCGACCATCTGGCTGGTCGCGATCACCGGAACGGCGATGACCAGGTTCCACCAGAACAGCCGGCGGAACATGTCGGCGTGGCCCGAATGGTCCGTGCCGTGGTGCTGCTGGTGCTGCTGGTGCGCCGTGTGCTGTGCGTGCTGCTGATGTTCCATGGGGACCTCCTGGTAGGAGAACGTCCCCTCACCGTAAACCTTCCAGTCAACTGGAAGGTCAAGCGGTCATTCGTCTGGCATTGCCGCGCGACTGCAGTCCTCGCCGCTGGACAGGCGGCTCAGACGGTTCACGCGGCGGCTCAGGCGGCTCCGGAACGGCGCCGGTTGACCACGTCGAACGCCACTGCCGCCAGGAGCACCAGGCCCTTGATGACCTGCTGCCACGCGGAGTCGATGCCCATGATGGACAGCCCCTGGTTCAGCACCCCCATCACGAGCGCGCCGATCACGGCACCCGACACCCTGCCCACGCCGCCCTGGACCGCCGCACCTCCGATGAAGACCGCAGCGATCGCGTCCAGCTCGTAGAAGTTGCCCGCGCCGGACTGCGCCGCACCCGCGCGCGACGTGGTCACCACCGCCGCGATGGCGGCGAGGACGCCGATGTTGACGAAGATGAAGAAGTCCACCCACTTGGTCTTGACGCCGGACATCATCGCGGCGAAGCGGTTGCCGCCCATCGCGTAGATGTGGCGACCGAACACCGTGCGGTTGAGGATGAACGAGTACGCGAGCACGAGCACGCCGAGCAGGATCAGCACGTACGGCGTGCCGTTGTGCTGGGCGAGCAGGTACGCAAAGAACAGCATCGCTCCGGAGATCAGGACGATCTTGCCGACGAAGAGCGGCATCGACTCGCGCGGCAGGCCGCGCGCCCTGAGCTTGGTGCGAGCCCTCAGCTGGGAGACCGCGTAGCCGACGGCGCCGAACGCGCCGATCAGCAGCGTCAGGACGTCGAGTTCGTTGACCGTGCCGAGCCAGTCGGGAATCCATCCCGCGCCGATGGCCACGTATCCCTGGGGCAGGCCGCCGATCGTGCCGCCGGTCAGGAACACGATGGCCAGGCCGCGGTAGATCAGCATGCCCGCCAACGTGACGATGAACGCTGGCACACGGACGAATGCCACCCAGAAGCCCTGCCACGCACCCACGACCGCGCCGACCAGCAGCGACACGAGGATGGAGACCCACACCGGCTGGCCCCACTCGCTGATCGCGATCGCCGAGACTGCACCGATCATGGCGACGAGCGATCCCACCGACAGGTCGATGTGGCCGGCGATGATGACCATCACCATGCCGATCGCGAGAATCACCACGTAGGCGTTCTGGCTGATCAGGTTGTTGAAGTTCGCGGGCAGCAGGAGCTTTCCGTCGGTGAACCAGAACTGGAACAGCGCCACGATGACGACGAGGGCACTGAGCAGGCCGTAGTCGCGCGCACTGACACCGACCGAGGACTTGCGCTTCTCGGCCGCTTTCTTGGTAGATGGCTCGGACATCGTCAGTTCTCTCCTACCGTCATGAGTTGCATCAGTCGTTCCTGTGTTGCGTCCTTGCGAAGCACATCTCCCGTGACGCGGCCCTCAGAGATGGTGTAGATGCGATCGGAGAGCCCCAGCAGCTCCGGGAGCTCGGACGAGATCACCACGATCGCCTTGCCCTGGGCGGCGAGCTTGTTGATGATCCCGTAGATCTCGTACTTCGCCCCCACGTCGACGCCCCGCGTGGGTTCGTCGAGGATCAGCACGTCAGGCGTCGTGTTGAGCCACTTGGACAGCACGACCTTCTGCTGGTTCCCGCCCGACAGGGTGCCGACGACGCGGCTGACCGAGTCCGTCTTGATGTTGAGCGACCTCCGGTACTCCTCGGCCACCTCGATCTCCTCATGCAGATCGATGACGCCGTAGTCCGACACACCACGGAGGTTCGCGCCCGTGATGTTGGCGGCGATCGTCGCGATGAGGTTCAGGCCGTACCGCTTGCGGTCCTCGGTGACGTACGCGACGCCGTTGGCGATCGCATCGTTCACCGACCGCGTCGAGATCTCCTTGCCGTGCTTCAGGACCCGTCCCGAGACGTGCGCGCCGTATTGGCGGCCGAAGAGGCTCATGGCGAGCTCGGTGCGCCCGGCGCCCATCAGACCCGCGAAGCCCACCACCTCGCCCGCCCGGACGTAGAACGACGCGTCCTTCACGACCTGGCGGCCGGTGTCGACAGGGTGGAAGGCGTTCCAGTTCTCGACGCGGAACACCTCCTCGCCGATGTCCGGCGTTCGCGGTGGGAAGAGGCTGTCCAGCGGGCGACCCACCATGGAGCGGATGAGACGGCCCTCCGAGTTGTCCTCGTCGGACATGCTGAAGTCGTCGACGGTCTCGCCGTCACGGATCACCGTGATCGTGTCCGCGACCGCGCGGATCTCCGCAAGCTTGTGCGAGATGATGATGCTGGTGATGCCCTCGTCCCTCAGGCCCCTGATCAGGTCCAGGAGGTGCGCAGAGTCATCGTCGTTGAGCGCGGCCGTCGGCTCATCGAGGATGAGGAGTTTGACGTCCTTCGAGAGCGCCTTCGCGATCTCGACGAGTTGCTGCTTGCCCACGCCGAGATGGAGGACCTGGGTCGTCACCTCCTCGTTGAGGCCGACTCGCTTCAGGAGCTCCTGCGCCCGCTCGTTGGTCTCGTGCCAGTCGATGACGCCGCGCGACGCGCGTTCGTTGCCGAGAAAGATGTTCTCGGCGATCGACAGGTACGGGGAGAGCGCCAGCTCCTGGTGAATGATGACGATTCCGGTGTGCTCGGAGTCGTTGATCGAACGGAACTCGACCGGCTCGCCGTCGAACTCGATCTGACCCTCGAAGTGGCCGTGCGGGTACACGCCCGACAGCACCTTCATCAGCGTCGACTTGCCGGCGCCGTTCTCGCCGCAGATGCCATGCACCTCGCCACGGCGAACATCGAGGGAGACGCCGTCGAGTGCACGCACCCCGGAGAACTCCTTCACGATGTCCGTCATCTTCAGGATGAGATCCGACACAGTGTTCCTTCCCATAGCGCCCACAGTGGGCAGACGGTGGCGGCCGCCGCGAGCGACGACCACCACCGTCGGTGGAGACTTACAGGCCCACGTCCGCGGGCTGGAGGAAGCCCGAGTCGATCAGCTTCGACTGCACGTCGTCCGCCGTCACGACCTCAGGGGTGATGAGGTACGAAGGAACGACCTTGACGCCGTTGTCGTACGTCTCGGTGTCGTTCACCTCCGGCTCCTCGCCCGCAAGGATGGACATGATCATCGTCTCGACGCGCTCGCCGAGAAGACGGGTGTCCTTCCAGACCGTCATGGACTGCTCGCCCGCGAGGATCTGCGTCACTGCGGCCTTGTCGCCGTCCTGACCCGTGAGGATCGGGAAGTCGTCGGCGGTGTAGCCGGAGGTGCGCAGGGCCTGGGCGATGCCCACCGCGAGGGAGTCGTTGGGCGAGAGCACCACATCGACCTTCTCGCCGCCGGCGTAGAACGAGCTGAGACGGTTCTCCATCTCGGCCTGAGCGTCATCGGAGCCCCAACCAAGGATGCCGATGGACTGCCAGTCGTCGACGGAGGCCGGAGCCTTGTTCGACGGCACGACGAGCTGTCCGCTGTCGACGTACTCGCTCAGGACGTCCCACGCGCCGGCGAAGAAGAACCGTGCGTTGTTGTCGTCCGGGCTTCCGGCGAAGGGCTCGAAGTTGTACGGACCATCACCGTTCGCGAGGCCGAGCTCCGACTCGATGTACTCACCCTGGAGGGTGCCCACCGAGTAGTTGTCGAACGTGGCGTAGTAGTCCACATTCTCCGACTCGAGGATCAGGCGGTCGTAGGCGATCACGGTCGCATCGGCGTCGCCGGCCGTCTGGAGCACCGGCCCAAGTGTGGTCCCATCGATGGCGGCGATCACCAGGATGTTCGAACCGTTGGCGATCATGTTCTGCAGCTGTGAGATCTGCTGGTCGGTCTCGTTGTCTGCGTACTGCAGGTCGACGGTGCAGCCGTTCTCCTCAAGGCGCGCCTTGAGGCCTTCACCGTCATTGATCCAGCGTTCGAGTGAGCGCGTGGGCATCGCAATGCCCACGTTGCATTCGTCTGACGCGGCCGGGGCGCCTCCGGACGTGGAGTCCGCCTCAGGCGTCTCCTCCGCCGACGAACATGCAGCGAGTGAAAGCGCCAAAGCGCTGAAGCCCGCGACGAGCGCAAGCCTGTTCCTCTTGATCATGCGTAGAACTTCCTTCCTTGAGTGCCGATCGGCACCGTGCGGTGGCGCTCGTTCACTCTCGGGGACCGCGGCGTCGCGCTCCCCGAGCAGATGAACGTGCGGATGATGCTGCCGCCGGAGGAGTGGGGAGTATCGAACGAGGCGTCTTCCAGCACTGGGTCAACCCCCCTGGTCACAGATGCTGTTGTCATACCTCACTCCTTTGTCAGGCTCTCGCATCGCAAACGTCACACTATGTTGACTTCGCAAACATATCGCTGGCGCGACGGGTCCGCAGTGTCAGAGCGCCACCGTTACGGGATCGTGACCAAAGGAGAATCACGAGCACCGGCGCGAAATGTTAACGCTACGCATTTCGATGCCTCAGGTGAGTGCTCACCGGACGCACGCGCGCATGCGGGCAACCACCCGCGGGCACGCGTGCCCGGGGTGTGACTGCTGCCTGCGTCAGCCCTCGACGCCTGCCCGCTGGAGAATGATCTCCCGCACCCGCCCCGCATCGGCCTGACCCCGGGTGGCCTTCATGACGGCCCCCACGATCGCGCCGGCCGCCTGCACCTTGCCGCTCTGGATCTTCTCCAGCACGTCGGGCTGTGCGGCGAGCGCCTCGTCCACGGCCTTCTCGAGCGCCGAGTCGTCAGAGACCACCTCGAGGCCTCGAGCAGCGACCACGTCCGCGGGCGACCCCTCGCCTGCCAGCACGCCCTCGAGCACCTGGCGAGCCAGCTTGTCGTTGATGCGGCCCTCGTCGACCAGTCCCTGCAGCTCGGCGACGTGGGCGGGCGTAACGGGGAGGTCGCGCATCGCCACGTCGCGGTCGTTCGCGGTCCGCGCGAGCTCGCCCATCCACCACTTGCGCGCCGCCTGGGGCGTGGCGCCCGCGGCGACGGTCGCGGTGATGAGGTCCAGCGCATCGGCGTTGACCGCGTCGCGCATCTCGAGATCGCTGAAGCCCCAGTCCTCCTTGAGGCGGGCCCGCATCTTGGCGGGGTGCTCGGGCAGCGTGCCGCGCAGCTCCTCGACCCACTCCCGGCTCGGCTCGACCGGCAGCAGGTCGGGCTCAGGGAAGTAGCGGTAGTCCTCCGCCTCCTCCTTGGATCGCCCGGGCGTCGTCGAGCCGGTGTCCTCGTGCCAGTGACGGGTCTCCTGCACGACGGGCTCGCCGGCGAGCAGCAGCCCAGCCTGGCGCGAGGCCTCGTGATGGATGGAGCGCTCGATGGCACGCAGCGAGTTGACGTTCTTGGTCTCGCTTCTCTTGCCGAACGGCACGGCGTTCTGGTCCTCACCAGGAGCGGCCTTGGGTCGCAGCGACAGGTTCACGTCGGCGCGCACCGAGCCCTGCTCCATGCGGCCATCGGAGATCCCGAGCGCCTTCACGATGTCGCGGATGGTCGCGACATACGCGCGGGCGACCTCAGCGGTGCGCGCACCCGCGCCCGTGATGGGCTTGGTGACGATCTCGACCAGCGGGACGCCGCCGCGGTTGTAGTCGACGAGCGAGTGGCTCGCGCCCTGGATTCCACCGGTGCCACCCACGTGGGTGTTCTTGCCGGCGTCCTCCTCGATGTGGGCGCGCTCGATGCCGATGGTCACGACGGTGCCGTCGTCGAGCACCACGTCGAGGCTGCCCTCGAAGCAGGTGGGCTCGTCGTACTGGGAGATCTGGTAGTCCTTCGCCAGGTCCGGGTAGAAGTAGTTCTTGCGGGCGAAGCGGCTCGATTCGCGGATCTGGCAGCCGAGCGACAGGCCCAGCCGGATCGCGGACTCGACCGCCTTCTCGTTGGTCACAGGCATGGACCCCGGGAGGCCCAAGCACACCGGGCACACCTGAGTGTTGGGCTCGGCCCCGAACTCGTTCGCGCAGCCACAGAACATCTTGGTCTTGGTGTTGAGCTCGACGTGGACCTCGATGCCGAACACCGGGTCGAACTGCTCCATGGCCTGCTCGTACGTCAGCGCGGTCACTTAAGCCACCTCCAGCTCGGGGGCCTGCGCAGCCAACGGGCCGCCCCAGTCCTCGGCGAGCGCCTTCTCGAGCGCGGCGCCGATGCGGTAGAGCCGCGCGTCCTCATGTGCGGGGGCGAGGATCTGGAACCCCGCGGGGAGCCCGTCCTCGGGTGCCGTGCCCGAGGGCAGCGACATGCCAGGAATGCCCGCGAGGTTGGCGGGGATGGTGGCGACGTCGTTGAGGTACATCGCCAGCGGGTCGTCGATGCGCTCGCCGAGCTTGAACGGCGTGGTGGGCGTCGTGGGGCTCACCAGCACGTCCGCCTTCTCGAAGGCGGCCGCGAAGTCGCGCTGGATGAGCGTGCGGACCTTCTGCGCCGAGCCGTAGTACGCGTCGTAGTAGCCGGCGCTCAACGCATAGGTGCCGAGGATGATGCGGCGCTTGACCTCGTCACCGAAGCCCTCCGCACGGGTCGCCCCCATGGTGCGCTCGATGTTTCCCTTCTCGACGCGCATGCCGAAGCGCACCGAGTCGAACTTCGCCAGGTTGGACGAGGCCTCCGACGGCAGGATCAGGTAGTACGCCGCGAGGGCGTACTCGAAGGACGGGCAGGACACCTCGACGACCTCGGCACCGAGGGCGCGGAGCTTGTCGAGTCCCTCCTCGAATCGCTGCTCGACACCGGCCTGATAGCCGTCGCCCGAGAGCTCCTTGATGACGCCCACGCGCACGCCTGAGAGGTCGCTCTCGCGTCCCTGACGCGCGGCGTCGACGCAGCCGGGGACGGGCTCGTTGAGGCTGGTCGCGTCCATCGGGTCGTGACCGCCCATGACCTCGTGAAGCATCGCGGCGTCCTCGACGGTGCGCGCGCACGGGCCGAGCTGGTCCAGTGAGCTGGCGAGAGCGATCGCGCCGTAGCGAGACACCCCGCCGTAGGTGGGCTTGACCCCCACGGTGCCAGTCACGGAGGCGGGCTGGCGGATCGAGCCGCCGGTGTCGGAGCCGATGGCGAGCGGGGCCTCCCACGCGGCGATCGAGGCCGCGGAGCCACCGCCCGAACCACCGGGGATGCGGTCGAGGTCCCACGGGTTGCGAGTGGGACCGAACCCCGAGTGCTCGGTCGACGAGCCCATCGCGAACTCGTCCATGTTGGTCTTGCCGAGGATCGGCATGCGCGCCTCGCGGACCTTGCGGGTCACCGTCGCGTCGTACGGCGGTTCCCATCCCTCGAGGATGCGCGAGCCGGCCGTCGTGGGCATGCCCTGGGTGACGAGGATGTCCTTGATCGCGATGGGGACGCCCGCGAGCGGCGGCAGGTCCTCTCCGGCGGCGCGGGCCTCGTCGACCTCGCGGGCCGTGGCGAGTGCGCCCTCGGTGTTGATGTGAAGGAACGCGTGGACATCGCCATCCACGGCGGCGATGCGGTCGAGGTGGGCCTGGGTGAGCTCGACGGAGGTCACCTCGCCTGCCTTCATGGCCGCGGCCATCTGCGCCGCGCTCAGGCGGGTCCAGTCGTGAGGGGCGGTCATGCCTCCTCCCCCAGGATCTGGGGAACGCGGAATCGGCCGTCCTCGGCCTCCGGCGCGCCGGACAGCGCTGCCTCCTGCGACAGCGAGGGACGGACCACGTCCGGGCGGTGCACGTTGGACATCGGGATGGGGTGGCTGGTGGCGGGGACGTCCTCGCCAGCGACCTCGGCGACCTTGGCCACCGAGTCCACGATGTCGTTCAGCTGACCACCCAGCCGGTCGAGGTCCTCGTCGGTCATGTCGATGCGTGCGAGCGCCGCGAGGCGCGCCACGTCTGCGCGTTCAAGAGACATGCCCCCGAGTGTAGTGGCGGCGCGCACGCCGTCTCCCCCGCGCATCGGCCGCCTGCCCGGCTGGCCGCGCTCTCCCCCACCGGGTTCGCGTCGGTGCGCGGGTGGCGGCTCAGGGCTCCCAGGAGTAGCCGATGAGGCGAATGCCGCCTTCGGCCTCCGAGACCTTGGAGACGCTGCCGTCGGCGTTGTCGATCACGGTCCAGTCGAGGTCCTCGCGGCGCGTGAACCCCATGCGCTCGTAGAGGCGGTGCGCGACGTGCATGGACTCCATGGTCGACAGCACGATGCGCGAGGCGCCCTTCTCGACGGCCAGATCCATCGCCGCGCGCGTGAGCGTCTGGCCGATGCCGCGCCCCCGCTCGATGGGTGACACCGCCAGCATGCGCAACTCGAACTCGTCGCCCTGCGCGAGCTCGACGAAGCTCGATCCAGGCGGCACCACCGTGATGGTGCCCACGACCGGGCCCTCACCCTTCTCGCCGTCGGCCATCATGAGCAGCAGGGCGTCTTCGGCGCGGGCGTGAGCGTCCTTGAGCTGCGGGATGTACGGGTGCGCCTGGTCGACGAGCCCGTCCGCCAGGTACGCCAACGCGGTCAGCTGCCCGATCTCCGTGAGCCGGCTGGACTCGCTGGGATCGACGATGCGGATGGTCTGGGCCATGACACTCCTTGGACGACCTGCGTGCGGGCTGAATCCAATGTAGCCCACCATCCGCGGGCGCGAGCGGGGCGGCGGCAGGGCCTAGGCGAGCGCCTCCGGCCCGCCGTCGAGGAGTCGTTCGAACTGCGCCTCATCGAGCGTGGGGACCCCCAGCTGCTCGGCCTTGGCCGCCTTCGAGCCGGCGTTCGCGCCCACGACGACGTAGTCCGTGTTCTTCGAGACGGACGATGCGGCCTTGCCTCCGCGCGTGATGATCGCCTCCTTGACGGAGTCGCGAGTGAAGCGCTCGAGCGACCCGGTGGCGACCACTGTCAGGCCCTCCAGGGTGCGCTCGACCGCCTCATCACGCTCGTCGGCCATGCGCACGCCGGAGGCCGCCCACCGCTCGACGATCTCAACGTGCCAGTCGACCGCGAACCAGCGCATCACTGACTCCGCGATCACGGGCCCCACGCCCTCGACTGCCGCAAGATCCTCCTCGCTCGCCGCACGGATGGCGTCCATGGTGCCGAAGGCGGTCGCGAGCGCACGTGACGCGGTGGGGCCCACGTGCCTGATCGACAGCGACACGATCACGCGCCACAGCGGCTGCTCCTTGGCGGCCGCGAGGTTGTCGAGCAGCCGCTGCCCGTTGGTGGACAGGTCGCCCGCCACGCGCACGACGCCGTCCTTCTTCGAGTCCGAGTCGAGGGTGAACAGCGGGACCCGCTGCAGGTCGGTCGCGGTGAGGTCGAACAGGCCGGCCTCGTTCACGAGCACGCCCGACTCCACCATGGCCGCCGCGGCCTTCTCGCCGAGCACCTCGACATCGAGCGCCCCTCGTGAGCCGATGAAGGCGATGCGATCGATGATCTGGGCCGGGCATGCCTTCGAGTTGGGGCACCGCAGGTCCTTGTCGCCCAGCTTCTGCTCGGCGAGCGCGGTGCCGCACGACGGGCAGTGGGTGGGCATGGACCACTCGCGCTCCTCGCCGGTGCGTGCCGCGACCACCGGGCCGACGATCTCAGGAATGACGTCGCCGGCCTTGCGCAGCACCACCGTGTCGCCGATCAGCACGCCCTTGCGCTTGACCTCGTGCTGGTTGTGCAGCGTCGCGTAGGTGACGGTGGACCCCGCGACCGTCACGGGCGTCATCACTCCGTACGGCGTGACCCGCCCGGTGCGCCCCACGTCCACGCGGATGTCCTCCAGCGTGGTGTGGACCTCCTCCGGAGGGAACTTGTACGCGATCGCCCAGCGCGGCGCACGTGAGGTCGAGCCGAGCTCAGCCTGCACGGCGCGGTCGTCGACCTTCAGCACCGCGCCGTCGATCTCGTGGACCATGGCGTGGCGCCGCTTCTCGAGGTCCACGAGGAAGTCCTCGATGGGCCCGATGCCGTCCAGCACCCGCGCGAACTCGCTGACCGGCAGGCCCCACTCGGCGAGCACCTCGTAGATGCCCGATTGGGTGCCGATGCTCGGGTGCGGGGTCGTGACGCCCCACTCGAGCGCGCCGAGGGCGTACGTGGTCAGCGCCAGCGGGCGGGTCGCCGTGACCTGCGGGTCCTTCTGCCGGAGCGACCCCGCCGCCGTGTTGCGCGGGTTCGCGTACGGATCCTTGCCCTCCTCGCGCAGCCGGTCATTGAGTTGCTGGAAGGCCTCGACCGGCAGGTACACCTCGCCGCGCACCTCGACCAGCGCGGGCACGTGATCACCGGCGAGAGCGTGCGGGAGCCCGGCAATGGTGCGCACGTTGTCGGTGACGTCCTCGCCAGTGGTGCCGTCGCCCCGGGTGACTCCCTGGGTGAGCTCGCCATCGACGTACGTGAGCGAGATCGACAGCCCATCGATCTTGGGCTCGCACACGATCCGACGGTCGCCGGCCTCCTTGCCGATGCGCGTGAGCCAGGCCTCGACCTCCACCAGGGAGAACGCGTTGTCGAGGCTCATCATGCGCTCGCGGTGACGGACCGACGCGAACCCAGTGTCTCCGCGCGCCGCGCCCACCACCTGAGTGGGGGAATCGGGCTCGACCAGCTCAGGATGGCTGGCCTCCAGGTCCTTCAGCTCGCGCTCGAGAGCGTCGTACTCGGCATCCGAGATGGTGGGAGCGTCGTCGCCGTAGTAGCGGGCACGATGCTCCTCCACCTGCTGCACCAGATCTTGGTGGCGGACTCGTGGGTCCACCTGCACGGGACGGGAATCGTTGGTCTCGCTCACCCCCCTATCTCACCACGCAGGTCCGACACCCGTGGCGCGAGCATCGGCCCTCGCCAGGCCCCTCCTCGCCCCCGTATCCTGGTGCGGTGCCTTCTCGTCTTGCCCTCCTGACCCTCGCTGCCGCCGTCGCCCTCGGCGGCTGCTCCGTCCTGTCGCCCTCCCCCACGCCGACGGTCACCGTCGAGGCCGTGACCACAGCGACGGCGACCCCCGAGCCGGAGCCCGAGCCGGTGGTCTCCGAGCAGCCGGACCGCGATGACCACGACGATCTCTACGCGCGACCGATATGGCTCGGCACCATCCCCCTCGCGATCCAGGAGGACAACCTGGGGCAGCGCAAGCCCACCCCGGAGGAGCTGCAGGACCGTCAGCTCGCCCCGCGCCCGTGGCTTCCCGACCCCGAGTCCGAGGAGTTCGCGTACGAGATCACCGAGGTGCCGGATGACGTCGCGGCGCGCTCGTCCTGGCGCCGCGAGTGCCCCATCGGTCTGGATGAGCTCCGCTACATCACCATGACCTACTGGGGCTTCGACCAGGAGCCGCACACGGGCGAGATGCTGATCCACCGCGACCGTGCCGAAGAGGTGGTGGGCGCGTTCGAGAAGATCTACGACGCGCGCTTCCCGATCGAGGAGATGCGCGTGATCTCCCTCGAGGAGCACCTGTCCCCGCCCACCGGCGACCAGAACGTCACGAGCGCCTTCTGGTGCCGGCGCGTGGTGGGCGCCGCGACCGTGTGGTCCGAGCACTCCAAGGGGCTCGCGGTCGACATCAACCCGTTCCACAACCCGTACTACAAGGGCGAGGAGCTGTTCCCCGAGCTCGCCGAGTCGTACAAGGACCGCGAGTGGAAGCGCGACGGGATGATCTACGACCCCAGCGTGGTCTACGACGCGTTCGAGGAGATCGGCTGGACCTGGGGCGGCCACTGGGACGGCCGCGAGGACTGGATGCACTTCTCGGCAGAGGGTGGTTGAGCGGCGGGATCCGTCCGTGAGTGCCGGACAGCGGGTTGAAGCCATCCGTAGGGGTCCGTGAGTGCCGGACAGAGTGCGGCCGATGCGCGGGTCCTGGGCGATTCGCCGCTCGGCACGGCAGACTGGTGGAGTGACCACGATTCCGACCGCTGACGACATCGCGCGCGCGGGCGAGGCCATCGCCGCCCACGTGCGCCACACTCCGATCATCGAGATCCCAGGAGAGACGCTCGGCATCGACGCCACCCTGGTGTTCAAGCTCGAGTTCCTGCAGGTGACAGGGGCGTTCAAGGCCCGTGGCGCAACCCACTACGTCGCGACGCAGCCCATCGCGCCCGCCGGGATCGTCGCGGCCTCGGGCGGCAACCACGGCGCGGCCGTCGCCTACGCCGCCCGCGAGTTCGGCCATGAGGCCCACATCTTCGTTCCCACCACCGCCAACCCCTCCAAGGTCGAGCGGCTCCTGAGCCTCGACGCGCAGGTCCACTCGATCGGGGTCTCCTACGGCGATGCCCTCGACGCCGCGGCGGAGTACCTCGCCGAGCACGACGCCACCAGCATCGAGGCCTTCGACGATCCGGTGGTGATGGCCGGTGCCGGCACCGTCGCGATGGAGTTCGACGAGGACTCCCGGGCAAGCTCAGGCCGTGCCCTCGACGCGATGATGCTCGCCATCGGCGGCGGCGGGCTCGCCGGCGGCGCTGCGGCCTGGTGCGGGGATCGGATGCGCATCATCGGCTGCGAGACCGTCGGCACCGCGTCCTACGCGGCCGCCGTCGAGGCCGGAGAGCCGGTGACCGTTCCCGTGTCCGGGGTGGCGGCGGACCACCTGGGCGCTCGGCGCATCGGCGACGTGCCGTGGGCCGCCCTCTCCCGGGCGAAGGCCGAGTCGGTCGTGCTGACCGACGATGAGGTCCTGGACGCGCAGGCCCGGCTGTGGCGGCTGCTGCGCGTGGTCGTCGAGCCGGGCGTCGCCGCCCCCTTCGCCGCGCTGCTCACCGGACGCTGGGTGCCGGAGCCGGGATCGCGCATCGGCGTGGTGCTGTGCGGGGCGAATGTCGTGATGCCCGCCGTGGGACGCGCCCCCATCGTCGAAACGATTTGATAGTCGGCGCGAACTCCGATTGGATGGGCGCATCACAGCGCCCAGGACAGTCGGGGGGACCGGCCTGGGCGCTGTGGGACCCCTCAGTCCGTGCGCGACCCTCGCTACATCTGCGTCGTCTGCCCCATCCCCATGCGGGCCAGCACCGTGTTCTCGACGATCTGGATGACGTTGTAGAGCACCAGCGACACCGCGGTGACCACCACCACTGACGCCCACATATCCGTGAATCTCGCCTGCGCGTAGTAGCCGTTGATGACTCCGCCGATGCCGCCGCCGGTGGCGAGCCACTCGGCGAGCAGCGCGCCCGTGATGGCGCCTGGCACGGAGATGCGCACGGCGGCGAAGAACGCGGGCAGCGACGCCGGCATGGCGATCTTGCGCAGCGCCGTGAGCGACGACCCGCCGTAGACCTTGACCACGTCGAGCATCTGCGGCGACGCGGACGACAGTCCGTAGGCGATGTTCACGAGCGCCGGGAACAGGACGACGATGCCTCCCATCACGGCCGTGGTCCACACCCCGCGGCCGAAGATGAGGATGACCACGGGGGCGAACGCGATCAGCGGGACCGTGCGCAGCAGCAGCGCGATCGGCATGAGCGCCGCCTCGACGCCCTTGGACAACTGGAACACCACCGCCACCACGATGGCGATGACAAGGCCGGCGATGAATCCGATCACCGCATCGCCCAGCGTCACCGCGAGGTTCGCTCCGAGCTCCGCGCGGTTGGCGGCGGCATCCGGTTCGGTCACGAGGTACCGCCACACGTCGACGGGCCCCTTGGCCACATAAGGCGAGAGCCCGAAGACGATCAGCGATCCCTGCCACAGGATCAGCACCGTGACGATGGTCGCGCCGAACGTGAGCAAGGACGAGCGCAGCGCCCGGACCGTGGCCGCACGGGCCTCGGAGCGCATGGTCGTGGCGAGGTCGACGGTCTGCCGCGGGTCGATGACGACGACGTCGGTCATGCCGCGCTCCCCTTCGCCCACGGCGCCGCCATGCGCGCCACCATCCCCACCGCGACGTACGCGATGAGCGCCACGGCACCGGAGGCGAGCGCGATGGCCCACACGCGCGGCGCGTTCAAGGACTGCTGCGCGATCACCATCGCGGGGCCGATGCCCACCTCGACCTTGCCCAGGTACTCGCCGAGGATCGCGCCCAGGAACGCAGCCGGCACCGCGATCTGCAGCGCGGTGAGGGTCGCGGGCAGCGCCGCGATCACGCGCACCTTCCGCAACTGCATCAGGCGCCCGCCGCCGTACACCGCGACCATGTCGAGGCTCGCGCGGTCTGCGGACTTGAGCCCCAGCATCGTGCCCACCACGGAGGTGAAGAACACGCTCATGGCCGCAAGGAAGACCGCGGTCGAGGACGGTTCGCCGGCCGTGGGGACGCCGAGGATGAGCAGCAGCAGCGGGCCGATCGCGACGATGGGGATGCAGTACGAGATCACGGCGAGCTGCATCGCGACGGTCTCCAGGCGCGGCAGCACCAGCACCACGGCGGCGAGCAGCAGCGCCAGTCCGTTGCCCCACAGATACCCCCACGCGGCCTCGGAGAGCGTCACCGAGAAGTTGCGCCAGTAGGACTCCCAGCCGGACTCGGCATAGCTGGCGAGCACTTCCCCTGGCCCGGGGATCGCGGGTGCGCCGCTCGAGCCGACGCTCGACAGCACGGTCACGGACAGCAGCCACCAGAGCGCCACGATGGCCACGGCGCCGATGAGGCTGGTCGCCCACGCCGGCAGCGACCGCGGCATCAGTCGTCCTGCGCTGACATCAGTCGTCCTGCGCCGCGCCGCCCGCGCCGAAGAGCAGGTCGGAGGCGTGATCCACGTAGGCGTGGAACTCAGGGGTGCGCTGAATCTCGGGGGTGCGCGGCCGCGGCAGGTCGATGTCGATGATCTCCTTGACGCGTCCCGGCCGCGGGCTCATGACAGCGACCTGGTCCGCGAGGAAGATCGCCTCCGTGATGCCGTGCGTGACGAGCAGCGTCGTAGCCGGCTTCGCGGCCAGGATCCTCATCAGCTCCATGTTGAGCCGTTGACGCGTCATGTCGTCGAGTGCGCCGAAGGGCTCGTCGAGCAGCAGCACCGACGGCTTGAGCACCAGGGAGCGCGCGATCGACACGCGCTGGCGCATGCCGCCGGATAGCTGCGCAGGCTTGGCCTTCTCGAAGCCCGTGAGGCCCACCAGAGCGATCAGCTCCGAGATGTAGTCCTCATCGACGCTGACGCCTGCGACCTCGAACGGCAGGCGAATGTTCTTGCGCACCGACCGCCACGGCAGCAGGGCGGCGTCCTGGAACGCGATGCCGAGCTCGTTGTAGGCGCGCAGATCCTCGGGCGAACGTCCGTCCACGCGGATGGTGCCCGAGGTGGGCTCCTCGAGACCCGCGAGGATGCGCAGAATCGTGGACTTGCCGCACCCGGAGGGCCCCAGCAGGGCGAGCAGGCTTCCCTGCTCGGTGCTGATGTGAGCGTCCTGCAGCGCGGCCACCGGGCCGCTGCGCGTGGTGAAGACCTTGCTGAGGCCGTCGATGTGCAGGCCGGTGCCCAGGGTGGTCCCCTGGGCACCGGCCTCGCTCGTGCGTGTCATATCAGTCAGGCGTCCGGTCGATCAGCCCGCGTAGTCCACGAGCTCGGGGTACTCCTCGTACACCTCGGCGAGCAGCGACATGTCGAACAGGTCCGCCGCGCTCACCTCGATGCCCGCTCCGGCGAGCGACGCGATGGTCTCCTCCTGAAGCGACTCGGTGATGGCGAACAGACCGAACTCCTCGGTGTCCGGCGAGACCACCAGCTGCTCCGCCTGGGTGGTCGACCCCAGCGCCGAGACCTCGGGGTTGAGCTCCAGATCCACGCCGTACTCCTCGACGGCCAGGCGCGAGCCCTCCGCCGGGTCGTTGACCGCGTCGGTCCAGCCCTTGATCTCCGCCACCAGGAACGCCTTGAGCATCTCGCGGTCGTTCGCGATCGCGTCGTCGGTCACCGTGAAGGTCTCGGCGACGAACGGCAGCCCGTTGTCGGCGAAGGGAAGGTTCGCCGTGGCATAGCCTTCGCTCTCCACGATGAGCGACTCGTTGGTGAGGTACGCGATGAAACCGTCGACCTCTCCCGAGATCAGAGGGGCCGGGTCGTACTGCACCGGGACGATCTCGAGCTCGTCCGGGCTGATGTCGTTGGCGGCCAGCAGCGCGTTGAACAGGGCGGTGTTCGAGTCCTGGACGCCGATGCGCTTGCCGATGAGGTCCGCTGGGGTCAGGATGTTGCCACCATCGGCCAGCGACAGCACCGTGAACGGGTTCTTCTGGTACGTCGCGCCGATGATCTTGAGCGGTGCGCCCTCGTTGCCGATGCCTGCGCCGATCGAGACCGCATCGGACAGCGCCACGTCAACGGTTCCCGACACGAGCTCGGCGACTCCGGTCGACGGTCCAGGCACCAGGTTCACCGTGTCGAAACCGGCCTCCGTGTAGTACCCCTTCGAGTCCGCGAAGAACTCGCCTGCGAACTCTTCGTTCTTGATCCACGACAGCTGGACGGAGATGTCTCCGTACGATGCCGCCTCCGCGGGGGCCGTGCCCGACGCGTCAGGCGTCGCGGAGCCCTCGTCGGATGAACCCGACGCGCAGGCCGCGAGCGACAGTGCGGCGGCGGCTGCGACGGCGGTGGCGGCCATCCGCTTGGCACGTGAACCGAATGCCTCAACAAGCAGGGACATGAATGCTCCTTCGTCCACAGTGACGCGCCCCAGAGCCCCGGGGCGCAGTGTCCCGCTCGCCATCAGCAGCGGGCTCCCCCTCCCTGGGGTGTCACTGCGCTGGACACTACGACCGGGCTGTTTCCGCCACCGATCCCCTGGTGTTTCGCGGACGTAAATTTCCCGCCGAATGGCGAGAGGAGGCGTCACACTCGTGGCAGATTCGTCAGGAGCACGGCCGATGCGATGGCCGGGGCACGGGGTTCAGGAGAAGGTGGAGACGTGGATCTGACGGCGGTTCAGGGGGTGAGGGTGGCGCGCTCGCGCGCGGACCTCGCTCTGGTCCCTGGCGAGCGCTACCTTGCCGGGGGCACGTGGCTGTTCTCCGAGGACCAGCCGGGCGTCACCGGCCTCGTCGATCTCTCCGCGCTGGGCTGGGACGAGCTCGCGATGACCGCCGAGGGCGGCCTGCGCATCGGCGCGATGACCACCATCGGTGCGCTCGAGCGATGGGCGGGCGCCGCGACCTTCCCCGCGGCGGCGCTGTTCGGCCAGTGCGCCGAGTCCCTGCTCGCGAGCGCCAAGGTGCGCGCGGCCGCCACCGTCGGGGGCAACATCGTGCGTTCCTACGCCGCCTCGTCCATGGTCGCGCTCGCCGCGACGCTGGATGCCACGGCGACGATCTGGAGCGCCGACGGCACCGAGCGTGTGGTTCCTGTCGCGGACCTGCCCACGGGCAATGGCACGACCGCGCTCGCCGCGACCGAGGTGCTGCGGGACATCCTGTTCCCTGCATCGGCCCTGGGGGCGCGCACGGCCCATCGCCGCATCGCGCTGGCGCAGCACGGGCGCTCCGGAGCGCTGCTGACCGGGAGGCGCGATGCGGACGGCGCCTGCACGTTCGTCATCACCGCCGCGACGCTCACCCCCACGGTGCTGCGGTACCCGACGCTGCCGCCGGCGGCCACGCTGGACGCCGATGTGCGCGGCGCCGACGGCTACTACACCGACCCCCTCGGGACGGCGGACTGGCGGCGCCAGGTGAGCGCGGTGCTGCTGGCCGAGGTGCGCGAGGAGCTCGTGCCATGAGGGTCGACGGCGATGAGATCACGGGAACGCCGGCGCCCGGTCAGTGCCTGCGGACATTCCTGCGCGAGGAGGGGCACACGGCCGTCAAGAAGGGCTGCGACTCGGGTGACTGCGGCGCCTGCACCGTGCTGGTGGACGGCACGGCGGTGCACTCGTGCCTCACGCCGGCCTTCCGTGCCATGGAAAGCGAGGTGACGACGGCGGCCGGGCTCGCCCCCGACGACGAGCTCAGCGCGATGCAGGAGTCCTTCGTGGACCACTTCGGGTTCCAGTGCGGCTTCTGCACTCCTGGCATGGTCGTGGCGGCGTCGGCACTCACCGAGGACCAGACGGATGACCTCGCGCGCCAGATGCGCGGCAACCTGTGTCGCTGCACCGGGTACCGCGCGATCCAGGACGCGATCCAGCACTGCGGCGATGCGCGCGAGGGCTGCGGCGGGTGCGAGCGCGGCCTGGTGCGCACGGCCGATGCGCGGGTCGGGGTCGAAGGGGTCGGGGCCGCGGCCTCTCCCCCGGCCGCGAGGCGCGTGGTGCAGGGTCGCGAGCCCTTCACGTTCGACGAGCTTCCCGAGGGCACCGCGCACCTCGCCGTGGTGGGATCGCCCCACGCCCATGCGCGCATCGTCGCGATCGACGCCTCCGCGGCGCTGGCGATGGAGGGCGTGCTCGCCGTACTCACCCACGAGGACGTGCCGCAGGGCCGGTTCTCGACGGCGCGGCACGAGCACCGCACGGACGATGCGGACGACACCCGCGTGCTCGACGACACGGTGCGGTTCATCGGCCAGCGAGTCGCGGCGGTGGTGGCGGAGAGCGCCCGGATCGCACGCGAGGCGGCGCGCGTCGTCCGCGTCGACTACGAGGTGCTGCCCGCGGTGCTCGACCCGGAGGCGGCACGCGCCCCTGGCGCACCGTTGCTGCACCCCGACCGCACGCCATCGGAACGCGTCGCGGACGCCGGGAGGAACGTCGTCGCCCAGGCCCACAGCGAGGTGGGCGATGTGGAGTCGGCCCTGGACGCCTCGGCCGTGACCGCATCGGGCACGTGGACCACCTCACGAGTGACGCACGCTCAGCTCGAGACCCACGGCTCGATCGCGTGGGTCGCGGACGACGGTCGGCTCACGGTGCGCACCAGCTCACAGGTGCCGTTCCTGGTGCGCGATGAACTCGCACGGCTGCTGGGCCGTGAACCGGCCACCGTGCGGGTGTTCACGGCGCGAGTGGGCGGTGGGTTCGGCGGCAAGCAGGAGATGTTCACCGAGGACATCACGGCGATCGCGACGCTGGCCGTGGGGCGACCCGTGGCCTACGAGATGACTCGCGACGAGGAGTTCACGCGGACAGCGGTGCGCCACCCGTTCCGGGTCTCGGTGCAGGCCGGCGCGGATGCCTCGGGACGGCTGACAGCGCTGGCGGTGGACGTGCTCAGCGACACCGGCGCGTACGGCAACCACGCCGCCGGCGTGCTGTTCCATGGCTGCCACGAATCCATCGCGATCTATCGGGTGCCCGCGAAGCGGCTCGACGCCGAGGCGGTCTACACCAACAACGTTCCCTCGGGCGCGTTCCGCGGGTACGGGCTGGGGCAGGTGATCTTCGGCATCGAGTCGGCGCTCGACGAGCTCGCACTCGAGCTGGACATGGACCCGTTCGAGCTGCGGCGCCTCAACGCCGCACGGCCCGGCGACCCGTTCGTGGTGGCGGGCGCCCCTGACGACGACATGGTGTTCGGCTCGTATGGGCTCGATGAGTGCCTCGAGCAGGCGCGCACGGGTCTCGCCGCCCCCGATGACGTCACTGCGCCCGACGGTCCGGCGTGGTCGATCGGCGAGGGCATGGCGGCCTCGATGATTGCGACGCTGCCGCCACGCGGTCACCGTGCCGTGGCGTCCGTGAGCGTGGGGTCGGACGGCGTGTATCGCGTGGGCATCGGCACCGCGGAGTTCGGCAACGGGTCCATCACCGTGCACTCCCAGATCGTGTCCGAGGTCATGGGCGTGCCACGCGACCAGGTGGTGCTGACTCACTCCGACACCGACGCGACCACGTACGACTCGGGCGCATTCGGATCGACGGGCATCACCGTCGCGGGCAAGGCGCTGCACGCGGCATGTCTCGAGCTACGCGAGGCGCTGATCGCGGCCGGGGCGCGCGTGCTGGGCGCCGAGGCGAGCGACTGCTCTCTCCAGGCCGACGGCGTACGGGGCCTGGGCAGGACGGCCCCGTGGGAAGTGGCGGTCGCCGCCGTCGACGCGGCGCACTCGGTTGACGGCGCGGCGCGCGCCGAGTCCTCCCTGGATCAGTACGTGCGATCCGTGTCGTTCAACGTGCAGGCGTTCCGCGTCGCCGTGAACCGTGACACCGGGGAGGTGCGGATCCTGCGGTCCGTGCAGTCGGCGGACGCGGGCACCGTGATGAACCCCGAGCAGTGCCGCGGTCAGATCGAGGGCGGCGTCGCGCAGGGCATCGGCTCGGCACTGTACGAAGAGGTCATGATCGACCCGGACGGTGCGGTGGAGAACCCCGCCTTCCGGCAG